>JBGCFV010000014.1:0-21315 GCA_045107075.1 Gammaproteobacteria bacterium | reverse complement strand
GCGGGCAATGTGGATGGGTGCGCTGATGCTAGGCCTATCAGGCATGTCTATTCTCTGGCTTTTGCGTGAGTCGGTAGCGCACTGGGTGTTTGGAAACGGAGCCCATACAAGCGAAGTAGGGTGGCTGGGTCTCGGCCTTTTGTTGTCTCTAATAGCCGGTTCTCAAACTTCTACGCTCCAGGGTTTGAGACGCGTTGGTGATATGGCGAAGGTCAGTATTCTGAGTGCTCTTTTCAGCGCTGTGCTGGGGATACTCGCCGTTTTTTTCCTTGGCGAAGATGGCGTGATCTGGTTTGTGCTGCTCGCACCAGGCGCCAATTTCCTTGTGGCGAGTTATTACACAGGTCGTATTAAAAACTCACAGGCCTCTTATGACCTCGCGGCTATACGACAGCAGTGGCTTGCTTTGTTGAAACTCGGTATCCCGCTAATGACGGCAGGCCTGATTACGTTAATCACTCAGCTCGCTGTGCGCTCTATTGTATTGCGCGAACTCGGGCTTGACGCCAGCGGTTTTTTTCAAGCGGCCTGGGCTATTTCGTTCACCTATGTGGGCTTCGTTCTTAACGCTATGGCAATGGACTACTTTCCGCGGCTGACAAAGTCGATTACCGACCACGGTGAAGCTCGAACGCTGGTCAATCAGCAGGCCGAAATGGCGTTGTTGCTTATAGGCCCTGCGTTAATGGCCATGATCACTCTTGCACCTTGGGTTATTCATCTTTTGTACGCACCTGAATTTGGGCCAGCAGCAGAGATTCTCAGATGGCAAGTGTTGGGCGATATGCTGAAAGTGGTCAGTGTGCCAATGGTGTTCATCTTTTTGGCTACCGGTCGAGGTGGCGTTGCGATAGGCGTTCAAGTTGTATGGAGTGCGGCCTATCTCCTTCCCGTGCTCTTTGGAATCCCAAAGTTTGGTCTTGTTATGGCGGGGGCCGGTTTCTGGATGGCTTATCTGGTTTACTTCTGCGTAGTTGCATTACTGGCTTATAAGTTGATTGGTTTTAAGTTGTCACGACGTAACTCATTGCTGACTGTTTTGTTGCTGTTAGCAGGAGGGATAATCATGAGTCTGGCCGGAGTGTCGACTATAGTGAGTTACAGTTTTGGATCGGTGGTGACGCTGCTGGTGAGTTTCTACAGTTTCTACAGGCTGAATCATTTGATTGACCTCACCGGATGGCTGCGTCAGAGATTTCAGTAGTTGATATCGCTTATTCAAGCAATTGCAATCTATGAAAAGCCAGCTGTCTTATTGAGAACAGACGCATTTTGGTGATCCGCTTAAAGCGGAAAATACCAGTTTGGATTGCGTACGCAGTTCCAGGGAAACAGGAAATAGAAATACAGTATGGATTATCGAAGAGAAATTGATGGCTTGCGTGCTGTGGCGGTTCTTCCCGTAATACTTTTTCACGCAGGTTTTTCTGCGTTTGGTGGCGGTTTCGTTGGTGTGGACGTGTTTTTTGTCATCAGCGGTTACCTGATCACATCGATTATTTTGTCCGAAATCGAGCAGGGTTCTTTTAGTATCGTAAACTTCTACGAGCGACGCACACGGCGCATTCTTCCAGCACTGTTTCTTGTTACGCTTTTTTGCTTACCTTTTGCCTGGTTATGGTTGCTTCCGGCAGACATGGTGAGTTTTACACAGAGTCTTATCGCTGCCTCAACGTTTTCGTCCAATATTCTTTTCTGGAGAACTTCCGGATACTGGGGTGCGGCCAATGAACTGGTTCCTCTCCTGCATACCTGGAGTCTGGCAGTAGAAGAGCAATATTACGTAATTTTCCCTTTGTTTTTGATGTATATGTGGCGCTTTCGAAGGAGCTGGATTCTGGGTTCTTTCGCGGTTATCGCCATTGCCAGTTTGGCTATCGCTCAATGGGGGGCGCATTACTATCCGTCTGCCGCATTTTTTCTCATCGTGACGCGAGCCTGGGAACTGGCTATCGGAGCGATGATTGCTTTTTGTTTCTTGTATCGGCAAAAAGCGGTAGAAGCACTGCTTTCTCGTCTATGGCTTAACAACCTGATGAGCCTGGTTGGGTTGTTGCTAATTGGTTATGCCGTTTTCATGTTTGATAAGAGCGTCCCATTTCCTGGTCTTCATGCGCTGGTTCCGACTGTTGGTACGGGATTGATCATTATGTTCTCGTCGCCTAAGACATTGGTGGGAAGACTGCTGGGTCTTAAGTTATTGGTAGGGATTGGACTGGTAAGTTATAGCGCTTATCTTTGGCATGTTCCGCTGTTCGCTTTTGCAAAATACCGGAGCCCTGTGGCCCCTGGTCTGACCGTTCTGTTAGCACTTTCCCTATTGTCAATTGTTCTGGCCTATCTGAGCTGGCGATACTTCGAGAAACCGTTCAGAAATAAAACGCTATTCGACAGAAGGAAGATTTTTATATTTGCCGGAGTGGGGACTGCTTTTTTCATTCTGGTCGGGCTGGCGGGGCAGCTTTATAACGGATGGCCGCAAAGGATGGATGAGCGGCTCCAAGTATTAATTGAAGATGCCCGTATGAAAAATGCAGGTCGAGAACTATGCCTGCATAGTGAAGTTCTAAATAGGGTGAATGATTCTTCGTGCATGTTGGTGAAAAGTACAGATAAGCTGGCGTACCTTATTGGCGATTCGCATGCTATCGCGATGACAGATGCAGTTAAGCCCGCTTTCGAGCATGCTGATATTGGGCTTGTTCGTCTCACTGAGCGTGGATGTCCGCCGGTTCGAGGTGTCTACGTCTACGAGTCGGAAGCTGACAAACTGCGTTGTTATAGCCACAACAATGAAGTGTATTCACATTTGAAGAACAACGCCGATGTAGATTACATCGTGATGGTTTCTCGATGGGCGTTCTATATGGAAGGTCTTCGTTTTGACAATGGTGAAGGCGGTGTAGAGCACGCGGAAAAACTACTGTTTGATATAGACAAAAGTCAATTGGTCAATGGTCAATCGCCATCAACTACTTTGGAGCAATTCAAGCAAGCGTACACACGATCAATTGAAGAGCTGTTAGCGACAGGAAAGAAGCTGATACTTGTCTACCCAATACCCGAAGCGGGTTGGCATGTACCTCGCCATATCACCAGCTCTTACTTATCGAATCCTGCTAGCGCCTTATCGCCAGGTACAGGATCTACCAGTTACGACGTGTATCAACATCGCAACAGGTTTGCTTTTCAAGCGTTAGACGGGGTCGAGGAGCATCCAAATCTTGTTCGCGTATTTCCCGAAAAGTTGTTTTGTAACAGCTTCTTGATGGGGCGGTGTATTGTGCAAACTGATGATGGCATTTTGTACAGCGACGACGACCATCTGTCTAATGTGGGTTCAGAATTGGTGATAACTGAGATTATTAAGCACCTAAATTAAAGGTGATGTCATGCGTTTGCGACATAATCTGCATGCTGGGATTTGTTTCTCTCTTTGTCTCTTGGCTAAGATAAATACATTCTGGTTAAGATGTTAATGGCTGTTGACTTGGTCCTTGAGAAAGCGTCTAATGAGTCAGCGTTCAAGAGTTGAACGCACGTTGTTTCCGGCCTGGTACACCAAGCCTTTCGCTCTGCTCAGAATGGGAAAAACAAAAATCCGGTTGCTCCTCGAAGCAAACCGGCATGGCGGTAGCGTGCCTGAAGAGGCTAAAACAAAATCTCAAAACCGTTGAATCTCATGACGAAACGCGTTTTCAACGAATCTCTGAGCATCACTCGCTAAAAATAGACAGACAGAAAGCCTTTCGACACTTAATCACTACCAAACACCGCGACCGTAATAGTGTAGTGCCACATTTCCAGTGTGGTAGTGGTTAAACGATTGCAACTTAATCTCAAGAAGACCTATGAACGACGAAATCACCCACAAATTGTTTAAGCTCATTGAGCAGCACCCAAATCTAAGTCAGCGCGAGTTGGCAAAAGAGATGGGCGTGAGCCTTGGGAAAACAAATTACTGTATCAAGGGTCTTATGGAAAAAGGCTGGCTCAAGGCTCGTAACTTCAAAAACAATCAGAACAAAATTGCCTACGCCTACGTGCTGACGCCAAAAGGCCTCAGAGAAAAAGCGAATATTACGGCACGCTACTTAAAACGGAAGCTGTCTGAATACGAAACGCTGAAAGTTGAGATCAGAAAGCTTCGCGAAGAGGTTTCGGAAACGTCATGAGCAAACCAAACATAATACTGATTGGCGCCGGCGGGCACGCTCATGCCTGCATTGACGTCATAGAGCAACAGGATGAGTTCCAGATAGCCGGTTTAGTCGGTATGCCCGATGAAGTGGAGGCGAAACACTTCGGATACTCTGTAATTGCGGTGGACGCAGATCTTCCTGAATTGGTCAAAAGTTATACTCACGCGCTAGTTACAGTAGGTCAGATAAACTCCGCGACTGCTCGTATTTCTCTCTACGACAAGGTCGCTCAGTTAGGCTTTGCTCTTCCGGTTGTCATTTCTCCAAGCGCTTACGTGTCAAAGCATGCAGTGATCGGGGAGGGCACTATCGTGATGCATGGCGCTATCGTTAATGCGGGTGCAAAAGTCGGTAAGAATTGCATCGTGAATTCGCGAGCGCTAATAGAACACGACGCCGCAGTGGGAGATCACTGCCATATATCGACAGGCGCACTGGTCAATGGGAGTGTGCAAATCGGGCAAGGCTGCTTTGTAGGCAGCGGCTCGGTACTAAAAGACGGCATTACGCTCGGCAGTAACTGCGTAATAGGAATGGGCCTGAGTGTGCGACATAACCAGGCGGACAAAACTCAATTTACAGGCCGGGAAACATGAATCCTAAAACACTTATTATCGCTGAGGCGGGTGTCAATCATAACGGTGACCTTGACCGTGCTAAACAGCTGATTGACGCCGCAGCTGAAGCCGGTGCCGATCTGGTTAAGTTTCAGACGTTTAATGCTGACCGTCTTGTTACCCGCACGGCCGAAAAAGCAGAGTATCAGACGAAAACGACCGGAAAGTCCGAATCACAACACCAAATGTTGCGCCGTCTCGAGCTTGATGAAGGTATGCATAACGAGCTCATAACGCACTGTGAGAAACGCGGAATCGGGTTTTTCTCTACAGCCTTTGACCTGGAGAGCATTGATTTGCTCGTTAGCCTTGGACAGGATCACTTCAAAATACCGTCTGGGGAATTAACGAACCTTCCGTATCTGCGACGTATTGGCGGCCACGGAAAGGCGGTAATTTTGTCTACCGGCATGTCTACTCTGGGCGAGATTGAAGAGGCAATTGATGCACTGGTGCAGGCGGGAACGCCGCGCTCGAAATTGTCTGTTCTTCATTGTACTACTGAGTACCCAACGCCTATGGCCGAAGTCAATTTGCGTGCAATGCAGAGCATTCAAAGCGCCTTTGGAGTTGAGGTTGGATATTCCGATCACACGCCGGGTATCGAAGTGGCTATCGCCGCTGTTGCCATGGGCGCGTCGGTTATCGAAAAACACTTTACCCTCGACTGCAATCTTCCCGGCCCGGACCATAAGGCCAGCCTTGAACCCGAAGGTCTTACGGCCATGGTGGCAGCCATTCGAAATATTGAGGCCGCGCTCGGCGACGGGGTTAAGCGCCTGACACCAAGCGAAGCTCGCAATAAACCCGTTATGCAAAAATCGCTTGTGGCCAGCCAGGCCATCAAAGCGGGCGAGACGTTTAGCGCTTCAAACATCACGACAAAACGACCCGGCACTGGCATCTCGGCGATGCGTTGGGACGACATAGTTGGACGAACAGCTCGACGAGATTTCACCGTAGACGAGCTCATCGAGTTTTAGATTAGCAGCCTAAACACACTTTTTCTAAATCCTGAATCGCGGCTTTCTTAACATTGAATTCCTTATGGAATTGAGGACGACATGATCTATATTTCAACCGGCGGTTTTCGCGGCAGAACGGCAGATGCTGTGTCCGCGGAGCTTTTGAGTTCGGGCCTGAATAGCATAGAGCTTTCCGGGGGAGCCTATTCGGAAACGCTTTTGGCCGACTTAAAAGCACAGTCACAGAATATTCAGTTTCAGGTGCATAACTATTTTCCTCCACCAGCTGACCCCTTTGTTTTAAATCTCGGCTCACTGGATCCACAGGTCGGTGACAGAAGCGTTGCTCATGTTGAGCAAGCTCTCGAGTGGAGTGTAGCGTTGGGAGGTGATCGCTACAGTTTTCATGCCGGATTTTTACTTGACCCGAAGGTTAATGAATTAGGGCAACGCATTCCGAGTCGTAGTCTGTTTGATCGCGATCAGTCTATTGAGGCCTTTGTTGGTCGCGTGACGCGACTGGCCGGCATTGCAGATCGCGCCGGAATTGCCTTGATGATTGAGAACAACGTCTTGTCGGCCAACAACGCTCGCGAGTTTCCGACTAATCCTTTGCTTATGTGTGACCCCCATGAGTGTCAGACCATCATGGCAAGAATGCCTGAGAACGTGGGCCTTCTGATTGATGTAGCACATTTAAAAGTGTCTGCGAACTCGCTGGGTTTCGATCCGGCGGATATGTTTGCACTGTGTAACGACAAAATCGTAGCGTACCACTTGAGTGACAACAACGGCCTTGAAGACTCAAACCAGCCGTTCGATTCGGAGGCCTGGTTTTGGCCTCATTTGAAGCCCGATGCTGGCTACTACTCAGTTGAAGTATACGACTGCACGCCGGACAAGCTGACAGAGCAGGCAAGTTTGGTTAAATCAAAAATACAAACGTTGAGTCAGGCAGTATGACCACAGCTAATAAAATACCTTTAGAGAGTTTGCTGGTTACGCTACCTGCAACGTTTCACGACGCGTTGGAGGCAATCAACACCAACACCCTCGGCATCGTTTTTTTTGTCGACGAAGCGCAAAGACTGATCGGTGTGTTTACCGACGGTGACGCACGTCGAGCGCTCCTCAATGGAGCTGCGCTAGATCAATTGATTACAGATGCCACAGAGTACTTTAATCACTCTCCGCACTCGTTGCCGTTCGACTGTGAAATCTCGGAAATCTGGGGGCTTCTCGAACAGGATCTGCGATGTATACCGTTGGTAGATGAGACTGGTCGCGTGGTGGATTTTTCTACTCGCTCGAGAATCAGACAGTTTATGGTTCTCCAACCAGATATTGGAGAGCAAGAAATAAGCAACGTGCTTGAATGTGTTACGACCGGCTGGATTTCGTCGCAGGGTCAATTTATTCCCGCCTTTGAGCGTCAATTCAGTGAGTATCTAGGCGGCGGACACGCCCTTGCCGTATCGAATGGTACCGTGGCCCTACAGCTCGGATTGACTGCGCTGGGAATTGGGCAGGGCGACGAAGTGGTCGTACCGGACTTCACTTTCGGCGCCAGTATCAACGCAATCATTCACGCTGGGGCGACGCCTGTTCTTGCCGATATCGACCCGGAAACCTGGACGATTGATCTTAATGCTCTTCGGACACTAATTACATCTAAGACCAAGGCTATCATGCCTGTGCATATCTATGGCCAGCCCGCTCGAATTGACGAAATCAACAAGATCGCCACTGAAAACAATCTGCTCATTATTGAGGACTGTGCCGAAGCGTTAGGCGCAACGTATAAAAGCCGGCGAGTTGGGCTCGACGGAGACTGTTCCTGCTTTAGTTTTTTTGCCAACAAATCGATCACGACCGGGGAAGGCGGCATGGTTGTCTTCAAAGACGAAGAGACGGCTCAGCGAGCTCGCGTTTTGCGCGACCACGGCATGAGCCCCCAGAAGCGATACTGGCACGATTACGCCGGATTTAATTTTCGCATGACCAATATGCAAGCGGCTATTGGTGTGGCTCAAATGGGCCGAATTGATGAGCTGCTTAGCCGCAAAAAACGAATTTTTCAAACCTACGACCACCTGCTGTCGAAACATCCGGGTGTCAGTCTGCTGCCAAAAAACGACTGGTCAGAGAATTCTTACTGGTTGTACACAATCATGATTAACGGATATGCAGCCGAGGTTCGTGACCAGCTTATTACCCATCTTGGATTTCGCGGAATTGACGCGCGTCCGGGGTTCTATCCCATGCATCAGATGGAGCCGTATCGCGACTTTGCTCACGGTAACTATCCGGTGGCAGATGATCTGTCGGCCAAGTCAATAAGTCTCCCTTCTTCATTTGGTTTGTCCAACGAAGAAGTCCCGCATATTGTCGAAATATTTCTGGATGAATTGTCGAAATTCACGCCAGTAGCACAAAAAGAGAATGTTAAATGAATACAGACTGGGGTGTTGTCGGGTGCGCGTATATGTCGAAAGAGTACTGCAAAGTGCTCATTTCAAAAGGCATAAACCCTCAGGTTTTTAGTCGGAACCTGGAGTCCGAGAACGTCCAATCGTTTCAAGAGATGTTTCCGCAGCTCGATGTAAAGCTGATCTCTGAAAATCGCAATGAAGTGAGCAACTGGCTGGTTTGCACAAACATCGAGTCTCACGAAGAAGTGTGTAGCCAACTAGAGGGCAATATCTACTGCGAAAAGCCGTATTGTCATACCACGGATTACGACGGAAACAGTGACATAGTGCTGCTAATGAACCGACGATACTATTACTGGGTCAACCACATCAAAGACATTATAGACGCTGGGAAAATTTCCAAGATCATAGCCGTTATTCCCGAGAAAGGAGTCGACGCTCTCATTACACAGAGCATTCACGTGATTGACTTGCTTTGGCATCTGGCGGGGCCGTTTGGCGATGCTGTCAGTCTGGGCGACGTATCGCCGAGCTACATGTTAACTACCCAACTTGATATCCCACTGGTCATAAACATGAACTATGGGTCGCATGAAAATTTTTCTTTGAGATTTTATGGAGTTGATGGCTCAGTATTTGAAGCGAAGCCGCTTGAGGCGTTTAGCACAGCCGAGGGCATGGAAGTGCGTCAACCCGATGACGAGATTCCTTTTCGCTCTTACAGGCCAATAGTGAGTCCGTTGGCTTACGTTCCCACAAGTCACAAGCCGGGTCTGGATGAACTGATTGACGACTTGATTCAAGGTTCCGGTACACGATTACCTTCGCTCGCGGAACATCAAAGAATCCATGCCTGGATGGCGGAGAACATGTTATGAACGTCTGCGTTATTGGTGTCGGTAATATTGGAATGCGATATGTTCAGGGGATCACAGCCTCGTTTCCTGACGCGAAGTTGTATCTGGTAGACAGCCCCGCACGACTCGTTGAGCTTGAAAAACTTGACCTGGGTAACGTATCGCTCTGCGACTCTCTTGACGCTGTGAATGGCTCCATCGAATTGTTTGTCGTCGCAACATCCTGCGAGCCACGCTTGTCGATATACAAGCAGTGCATTGCCCGAAACCCTCGCTTTATAATTCTGGAAAAGTATCTGTTCAAGAGTCGCGACGAATTCGACGAGAGTCTTCAATTAGCTCAGGTTCCAACTTTTGTTAATCAATGGATGTACGGTAGTGGAACGTTTGACTGCCTTTTTGAGAAAGAGGCCAGATCAGTTGAAGTAAGCGGTTCGGGCTGGGGCCTGTCTTGTAACGCCGTTCACTGGATCGACGTGATGAAACGTCATCTAAAAATAGAAGGCCTTAGAGTTGGCCAGGGTACGTCGGTTACCGAGGTGTTTGCCAGTAAGCGCGACGGATACGAAGAAATATATGGCGAGCTTGTGTTTGAGGACGTTGACTCTAACAAACGTTTCACATTAATCGACAAGTATGACGAGGGCCTGCTCAATAAAATGATCATAACGGTCGACGGAAGAGCCTGTGAATTCGACTTTAGCTGCATAAAAGAGAACGGAAAGGTGCTAAGTCAGTTCCCTTATTTTTCCAGTTTAATCGGAGGCATTGTGGGAGACCTGATGGACAGTGGCCAATGTCACTTGCCGAACCTGCAAGAATCGATCTCCCAGCATTTATTAATTGAGGACGTTCTTGAAACGCTGGACCGACGTCCGGTAATAACGTAAACGGACCTTATTGCGCCGTGATAAACGAAGCTGTTCCGAACACGTTCCGTAGCATTGATTAACCGGTCAGTTTTGAATAGGGGTCAGACAACAATAGTACGTTTAATCAAAACTCGTGCTACGTCTCACGACGCCCTGGAGTATGAACGATGAAAATTCTGCTTTTTTGCCACCTGGGGCAAATCCGGGAGTACGCAGGCTATGTTCAGGCTCTTGCGAAGGTAAAGCCTGTAGAGTCTCTGTTCCTGACTATGGGGCAAGAAGAATTCGAGTTTGGCAAAAAGGTCGATACCTTTGACGAGGTTAAAGATATCTTGCCTGACCAGGCGGAGCTTGATGCCGCTGGCTCAGGTCTTGATGCAGCTCAATCGCTCAAGGACTTGGAAGAGCGCATAGGATATCGTTTTGTGCATACGGACATATTAATGGACCGCTTCTTTCAGGGTCGGCCGCGTCTCGACATTGATTTGAATGCATTGCCGCTTATTTGGACGGGTGCCCGTACCAAGTGTTTCATGAGCCATATTGCCAAGCGCATTGAGGAAGAAATTAGCCGATTCAAGCCGGACTTCGTATTTGTTGAAACGAGCTTCGCGCCAACCCGTATGGTGTGGCGTCTGGCACGCGAAAAAGGAGTGCAGGCAGGAGGTTTCATGGCGGTACGCTTTTGGCCAAATCGCCTGTATCTTGAAACCGGAATAGGGTACGACTGGCATCAGGCGCGCATGGCTTATATCGATATGGAAGCCAACCCGATGACCGGCGACGAGCTTTCTATGGTAGAAGAGCGACTCAAGAGCATCAGGCATGAGAAGACAAAGCCGGCCTATTTGCATTCAGAACATGCCAAGGGCGCGCCCAGTTTTATTAAACGTCTCTATCCCAGGCAGTTGCTTGAGGGGCTGGCACCCTGGCTTGGAGCGAGGGCCGGCACGAGTTCTCAAAACCCGCAGGTGCTTCCGCGAAAAGTGATATCTCCTCTGGCAAAATGCGTGCGCTACGTTAATCGACAAAAAGGGCGGAGGTTTCTGAAAAAGCATCAAGTGCCTTTCAGTGCAATAAAATCCAAACGCTACGCCGTTTATTTCCTCCATGTAGAGCCTGAGATTACGGTTGAAGGTATGGCCTTTGACTACCAGAATCAGGTCAACACGCTCAGAAATGTGTTGGCGTCGCTTCCCGCCGACATGGAACTGGTTGTGAAAGAACACTCGCCTATGCTCGGATACAGACCGCTAGACGTCTACAGTCAACTGGTACACACACCTGGCATAACAATTGCTGATACAAGCGAAGACTCACATACGCTCATTACTCATGCTTCTGTTGTCGTAACCCTCACGGGTACCGTAGCGCTCGAAGCGGTTTTGTACGGTATACCCGCAATCGTATTGGGCAGTATCTATTTTGATGCGTTCAATGGCATTTATAAGCCAGAGAGTCTCGACGAACTCCGGGAGTTGTTGTCTCAACCTGAAAATCTAAAGGGCGCTACGGAAGACGATGCGCTGCGGACCTTGGGGAGTCTCCACAGAGCCTCGCACCCAGGTTCACCTCACCGGGTTGACGTAAAGCTTAAAGATATTGACGTCGATTCAGCCAGAGCAATGATGACCGAGCTCGAGAAGGTTCGCCCGTGAAGTGCTGGCTACATGCCGTAAATCAATGCCCGTTGGGCCAGGATTTGTTCACTTCAACTCGGTGCGCTACTACATTCAGTGTATTTGCGGCACCGGCTGGCTTGTCAAAGTGTACTCTTCGGCCGGTCTTAAATTCTTCTGCTTCCACAGCAACTTCTGGATGAATTCATATCAGCATTGAAAAGACATCTCCAAACCCTGTACCGGCGATTTCCATTGTCATGGCCGCTTATAACGAGGAGCGTGATATCGGTAAAGCGATAGAGAGCGTTCTGGCCCAGTCTTTTGAGGACTGGGAGCTGATTGTTATTGACGATGGTTCCACTGACTCGACAGCCAACGTACTGCGAAGCTTTGCTGAGCGCGACGACCGAATACGTCTTATATGCAATGAAACCAACATTCAGCTATCGGCGAGTCTTAACAAAGGCGTAGGACTTGCTCGAGCCGAACTGATTGCCAGAGCCGACGCAGACGATATTAATTTACCAGACCGATTGCAGAGCCAGTTCGACTATTTTCAGTTGCACGACGATGTAGACGTTTTGGGAACCGGCGCTTATATGCTGGATAAGGCGGGTGACAGGGTGAACTCAGTGTCACTACCACAGTCCCATGACGAGCTTGCACAGCTACCGTTCTTAAAGACCCACTTTTTTCACCCTTCGGTAATGATGCGAAAACGCTTTTTTGAGGTCGCAGGCTATTACGATACGTCCTATTTGCGGGCAGAGGATAAAGAGCTTTGGCTAAGAGGAATAAGCGTTGGCTGCCGCTATGCCAATTTGCCCGAACCCCTGATTGAGTACAGCACCGACGGTTATGTCAGAAGCTGGGCATCGATTAACAGCAAGCTCAGTTCATTCGTTAGAATGGTCAGGAAATACAACGTCAAGAACGGTTATGCTCAAGTCTTGATGTCTTTTGTCGTATCAATGGCGACTAAATTCAGGCTGTACAAACCAAAGTCTGTTCGCTCAAACGGGAAGCCCGTTTCATGATAAAACAAAGAAACACTTTTCTATGGTTTAAGCTGAACGGCTTGCTCCGCTACGCGCTTATGCACACCGCAACCCGTGCGATTCCTTTGTACGTCGTAAATGAGTATCCGAAATCAGGGGGTAGCTGGGTAGGAGAAATGTTGGGTGATGCATTGGGTATACCGTTTCCCAGAAATCGCCTGCCGATGTTGCGTTCAAGTATTCTCCATGGACACGTGATGCAGTCCTGGAACATGCACAATATTTTAATTGTTTGGCGCGATGGTCGTGACGTGCTGGTCTCCCAGTATTTTCACTCATTGTTTAAAAACGAAAAGGGCAACGATCGCCTTGTGGACAAGTGTCGCGCCGACCTTCGTTTTTCAGACTACGACGACGTTGAAAACAATCTCCCTGTATTTATGCAATACGTTTACGAACAAAAGCGCAGTCTTAGAATGTCCTGGTCGGAGTTTGCGCTCAATTGGTCTGGCCGGAGCGACTGTGTTGATGTGAAGTACGAAGACTTGCGACTGAATCCGGTTGAAGAATTACAGCGAATAGTTGAGCTGCTCTCCGGTAAGCCGTGTTCTAAACAGCGAATGGCTGAAATAGTAGAAGCCCACTCGTTTGAGCGTATGTCCGGGCGTAAGGCTGGCACGGAGGATAACTCTTCTTTTATGCGTAAGGGCATAGTGGGTGACTGGAAGAACTATTTTAATCTCGAAGCGAAAGAAGCGTTTAATGCCTACGCGGGTGACGCGCTTTTGAGTTTAGGCTACGAAGAAGACGATAGCTGGGTTTCCCGATAGTTCATGCAGCTTCGAAGACAGTAGCGCGATTATACAAAGCGAAGAGTTAGTGTGTTACGTGTAAACTTGACTTCGTCACGAACTGTTTGGTCCAGGCTATCAGCTGATAGCGACAGAGAATGAAACAAAACTGATCATGTATCTAAACCAGTCATTTCCTTTATTGTTTGGAACACCGGGAGCGACCCGTTCCCGGCGCGCAATCGTGTACTCCCTAATAACACTGGTCATTTCATACTTGGTATTTCTGACGGCCTACGCTTGGGAATCAGTTCCTTACTTTGAGTTGATGACTGTCCTGATAGGCTTGCACGGATACGTTGCCGTTACATCAACCAGTGCTAACTTACTCTACATTCTGCGCTATTTCCTTGTGTGGATTCTGATTATTCTGACCGCTTTTGTGTGGTACTGGTTCGATGGCGAGGTCTTCGTAGCGCCATTCGGGGTTACGTACCAAACGGCGGAGAATACGCGCTTGCTGGTTCTGGCCGGTACGTTTTCGCTGTGTGGTTCTTTAATGGGGTGGCATGTTGCGTTGATGCGATTTAAATATCGTCGATACGCCAACTTTGAACTCTCCGGCACACATCGAAAGCTCATCAAAATAGGCGGTATGGTGTTAGCTGTGAGCGCGGCTTTGCTCTATGTTTGGAAGGCTGGAGGTATTGTAGGTGGTGGTAAAGTCTATTCCGACGGGCAGAAGGGCTTCGACCTTGATTTCAATATTTTCAATATTCTGCACTACACCGGAATCTCTCTCCTGCTATTGGTCGCGGTTCGCGGGCTGCGCATTCAAAAACACTATCTAATATTCGCCATTCTCACCCTAATCCTCGGCATGTTGGTTGGCAGTCGTGCTGACTATCTGCCACAGGCGTTCGTTTTGTTAATGCTGATCTATAACCAGCAGGTCGTGGAGATATTTGCCAAACGGCAGTACGTTCGTTTGATGAAGGCGTTCTTACTGGTCGTTGCCGTCTTGATTGCCGGTTATTTTGCAGCCTCGTTTATTGCAATTTGGCGTTACGGAGTAAGTCCCGAAAACGTATTGAAGATCATGTTCGAGTCTGATCGCGGTTTATTGATCAGGGAGCAATACGGACACAAAATGCTCTGGATTGAAACGGGAAATATGATGTTGGGTGGGGCTTACAGTGCCATTGTGCAAGTCAACGAGGGCATTACCGGGTTCTTATACGGGCAGAGTTACGTCGACTACCTTCTCAAAGCACCGCCAGCCTTTCTGGGATTACCACGTCCCGAGGGTTTAGAGCATTTTACAGCAATTAATGGGCAGATTATGAGTCAGGGAGGTATCTTTGAGGTCGCGGAGGGATACTGGAATTTCGGCATTCTGGGTTGCGTGGCGATTTCGTTCCTGATTTCTTACGCCTTCGGCTGGCTGTTGAAGCGGGGGCTAAGGTACAACAGCTATTTCTTCTTGACCTGGTATCTGGTGTTCGGATTTATGGGTGTTCGTGCTGTCTGGTACCAGAACTTCAGCTACTTCAGAATCATGACTGTAATGTTGATTCTGTATGTCGCAGCTTCTGTAGCGTTTAAATGGTTTGTCAGTGGAACGAGTGCTCCACAGGTGAATCAGGCACAGGTCGCTCGCTAGTATGGCGACTCGAGGAAACAGTGTATCGAGAAACTATGGGTCTCAACCCTTGATATGCAAAGTGCATCTGCGACCAGGCCAATATCAGGCTTTTACGCCAAGCCGAAATCCATGAATAGAAAGAAAGTGCTCTTCTTTGGTGAATTGGCGCCTGGTGTAGTACACGGTATTAGTCTGTCAAACAGGCTTAACGTCGACTTGCTGAGTCAGCACACGGAAATGCATATAATTGAAGAATTGACCGACTTGGCGGCCCACGGCAAACGAAATCGCTCAAAGTTTCTCGGCGCATTCCGATCTATAAAAAAAATATTCACTCTGAACCGTCTTAATCGTTGCGACTACCTCTACACCGTATTCTCCCTTTCAACTTTTGGAAGCTTAAAAACACTGGGTTCTCTTATTGGTTTTAGAAGCAGTGGTAAAGGGCAGGTTGTGTTGCACATTCACAGGGGCGATTTCCACGCGTTCTACAATAGAAGTGTGGTCAACCGATGGATAGCAACGTTAGTCTTCTGGTTAACGGACAAATTGATTGTTCTGTCAGAGCGTCAGAAAGACTATTTCGTTCGTTATGTAGATGAAAAAAAACTCCGCGTTCTTGAGAACTCTTTGAATACTGAACATGAATTTTCCGATAGAACTGTTGGCGACAGCAAATTCATTTTCATATCGAACTACATAGAAGAGAAAGGTGTATTCGAACTGCTGGATGTATTCGAAAAAAATAATGAAATTGAGCTGAAGTGTTTCGGCCGCTTTGTAAATAATCAAGACGCCATAGAAAAGTACAGTAGCCAAACTATACACATTCAGTCGTTTATAGACGGCGAGGAGAAATTCCGTCAGATTCATGAGTCTGATGCGCTGATATTGCCGTCATGGAACGAAGGTCAGCCTACTATTATTCTTGAGGCGATGATGGTCGGTACTATTGTGCTGACTACGCGGGTTGGGTTAATTGGCGAGATGCTGGGTGACGACTATCCATTTTACTTCGACGAAAAAAACAGCGATAGCTTAAAACTGTGTATCGCCAAATTCCGCTCATACAAAGATAAAGAAGAGCTGTCGCGAAAGCTAAAAGACAATTATCGCCAGCACTATTCGAAGGACATGCACGAGCAAAAACTGCTGAGAATTTTCAGCTGAGAAACGGGCTGGATTTCGCTTCCAGGCTCGGTCGCCCTCTATCTTGAACCGGGTTGACCGCCGGCTGCGTTCTGCCCAAATAACTCTTATAATCGGCTTGACCTTAACAGCGGACCAAATGGATGAATACCGATAAACCAGCTCAACCCGGCGAAGAGTACGTGTACCAGCAACGTGACGATCAGCCCATGCCTGATCGGGAGTTTCGATTAGGTGAAGGAAAAATAAGCGGCGTGCTGGCGGTTTTTCTTGGTGTGTTGAGTTTTTTAGCCGTGCTGTGCTACCTCTATCCGAGCCTGCTAACCACAGCGGAGCTTCGAGCGGCCTATGATGCCGACACGCTCCAGACCGTACTGATGGTGGGCATGTTCTTTTCACTAGCCTTCGGTGTGCTGACGTTCATATTGGGAAAAAGGCGCAAATTAGGCGCAATTGGTTCGTTGTTTACGCTGGCAGCGCTGGCCTTGGGTGGCTATACGCTGCCCACGGGGCCCGTCACGCCTGGCGCCATGTCATTTGGGCTGGACTGGCTAATTTTGGCTTTCGTTGGCTCGGCGGTCATTTTCATATTCCTTGAAAAGGTCTTTCCTAAATATCGCAATCAGGTCATATTGCGTCCGGAGTGGTCTCTCGATTTATTCTATTTCTGTCTAAACCACTTGCTCATTACGGTGCTGCTGCTTGTAGGTAACTATTTCGTGGCTACAGTGTTCGGGTGGGCATTTAGTGATTCGTTCAAGATGTGGATGCAAGACCTGCCCATTTGGACCCAGGTCATTATTCTTATTGTCTGCGCCGATTTTGTTCTGTACTGGTCGCACCGCCTGTTTCACGAAAACGAGTTCATGTGGAAATTTCATGCCGTTCATCACTCGGTCGAGTACATGGACTGGATGGCGGGATCACGTAATCATGTTGTGCAAACATTTGTCGATCGCTGTCTCGTTATGGTTCCCCTGTATTTGCTGGCAACGGATAAGCAGGCTCTCGACATTTACGTGACGTTTGCGGCTTTTCAGGCCGTTTACGTCCACGCAAACGTACACATTCCGGTTGGACCTCTAAAGTACATTTTCGCGACACCGCAGTATCATCACTGGCACCACAGCTCCGAGCGACCGGCTATCGATACGAACTACGCCGTTCATTTACCCTTGTTTGACCGGCTGTTCGGTACTTACCACATGCCGGGTGACCATTGGCCGGCACATTACGGAACAACGAAACGGCTACCACGTAAATATCTGGATCAGCTTTTGTATCCATTCAGAGGGAACTCGTCGCCGACGGTCGTTGATGAGGAGACAGGGTCGGAGCAATAAAAAAGGGCCGGGTAGGGTGGTAAGAAAACGTTAACGGTCGTAGATACCATGTTTCAGAACAGGGTCAAGTCACGGCAGAACACCGGTAGTCCTGGTCGTTTTTAACCACGCCATAACAGATGTGGACAAGCTTTCTCATGATTGCGGTTAGCGCCTGTTTAGGTGCCTTTCCACGAGCAATAAGCTCGTTGTAGCGTGCACGGATCGCTGGATCATGACGGCTGGCGCACACGGCGGGCATGTAAAGCTGCGCGCGCAGCGCGCTGTTACCTCGTCCGCTAAGCCGATCTCGCTGATGCAGAGACGTGCCTGAGTGTCGGTGCACCGGCGTTAACCCAAGGTACGCAGCCAGTTGGCGTGCGTCGGTAAACTGATCGCGATACAACAACGGGATTAACGCTTGGCTTGTCAGTGTTCCGATACCTTTGATCGAGAGCAACCGTTTGCGTACGTGACGCAGCCTGTCTTGTTCGTCGATCAGCGTATCGATCTGAGTTTGGATACGTTGTTTCTCTTTTTCCAGAACCTTGATGTGGCGCTTAAGTGAGCTGACTAGAGGCGTGTTGCCGGTGACCTATCCCCCGAGTTAGTACCACTCTCTCGATGAGAACTCCTTCAATTTATGCCGCCTGTCTTGCGAATTCAACTGGCGGTACGTAGTTCAATGAGCTGTGAGGCCGCACATGATTGTAGTGGTGCCTCCACTGATCAATTTCGTACCGTGCTTCGTCCATCGTTCGGAACCAATGTCTGTTCAAGCATTCATTTCTGAACTTTCCGTTTAAACTCTCAACGAATGCATTTTGCGTGGGCTTTCCAGGTTGAATAAATCCAAGCTCTACACCTGTGTCTCGACTCCAGAAAAACATGGCCTTGCTGGTGAATTCGGTACCGTTATCACAAATAACCTTGTTGGGCTTCGAACGCTCTTCGATAAGCTGGTCGAGGAATCGGGCTACCTGGCGACCGCTGATCGAGACGGATACAAGCTGACCCACCATCTCTCGAGAGAAATCGTCGACCACGTTCAGCACTCGATAACGACGACCACCGCTCAACTGATCTGACACAAAGTCCATCGACCAGGGCTGGTTAATTGCTTGAGGCACCTCCATCGGCTGCCTCGGCCGCTGAAGTTTTTTACGCTTCTTGGTTCGCACCTGCAGTCCTTCTTCGGTGTAGATGCGGTAGGTTCGCTTCTTGTTAATGACGAGCCCCTCTGCCTTTAGCATGCCGTGCAGCAGCAGATAGCCATAAGCTGACTGCTTTACTGCCAGCTCTTTGAGGCGCGTTCTGAGCTCGTAACGAAACGCTGTTCGGCTAACACCTGCAAGCTTGCAGGCCTTTCGTTCACTTAGATGATGCTCGTTAATCAGGTGGCGCGCCACCCTCTTACGATTAACGGGCCTCACCACTTTTTTGACAGCACATCCTTCATCGCTTCGTTCTCGAGTAGCTTCTCAGCCAAAAGCTTTTTAAGCTTATTGTTCTCAGCTTCCAGCTCTCGGAGCCGTTTGGCTTCGTTTACTTCCATACCTGCAAACTTGCTGCGCCAGTTGTAAAACGTGCCGCTCGAGATGTTTAGGTCGCGGCAAATCTCATCGACCTTGGCTCCAGCCTCATGTCGCTTGATCGCCTTGATGATCTGTTCGTCTGTACACCGCTTCTTCATTGTGAAATCTCCATTCCGTTAGGGTAACTGGAAATCTCATCAAGTTCATGGTTCTAATATCGGGAGATAGGTCAAACCAATACGAATCTCCCCACCATTGTGAGGCCGCACCTTATGAAAAATGAGAACGTCATCAGCTATTGAATCTAGAATTTCAAAGATTTCACTTTCTGTAAGAAATGTCATGTGCGATTACTTGTAACTATTGAGATCACCCGCGGCTAAATCACCTGGAAGAGAACTAAAGGGTTTGCCCGCTGGTGGCATTGATTGTTATGTTGCAGCCGAGCTTCCATTAGGGACCTTACTCAGCCTGATAAGTAGTGTTCTTGGTGCCAAATTCGCAATGAATATAAGTAAATCGTCCATTATTACGTTTTCGGGGATCACAAATAATCTGTTCGTCTCGGCCTTGAATTAGATTAAATCTGTCCAACATTTTTTTAAAATCTTTCCAAGTATTGGCCTGCATTTCGGTACCAAACTGATTATGTGCGGGTGATATCACTTTCTCGATATCAACTCCAACAGTCGAACAGCCAGCCATAAAAAAAAGGGCGCAAATCACCGTGAGAACTTTCATATTATCTCTCCGCCAGCAAAGGCAAAATAACGATTAAGATCAGCCGCGGCCGGATCTCGTTGGAGAGAACCCAAGCACATAGCCAGTCGGATGCATTGATTGTTGAACAAACAATTATTCAAGGTAATTTTCAAGCTGATTTCTGTATACGCTTTCTAAATTGACAACGTCCTCCCCCTTCCACTTTTCATCGTGACACCGAAGAACATTAAGAAAAGCTTTTTCATCCCAATTTTCCCAATTGTCGAGATACAGCGGAATGTTGTGGATTGCGTCTGTCAATGATGCAACTTTCGAAAGCGCCTGTCTCTGTTCGTCTATCGATTTTTCGGACTCCGATAGCCAAGCAGTTGCTCTGGCCTCAATTGTTGCAATGTAAATTACACGCAAAAGAGCGTTTAGCTCAGGCTGTGGTGCTACCAAGATAACCTCTCCTGTCTGTCTCACTATAAAGATCAGCTGCGGTTAAGCAAAGTTAAAAAAGAGCTCAATTGCTTGACCCCCGGCTGCATCGACTTGTTATATGTCTGAGTCAATGTCTTCGACTTTCCCAAAACCCGTTAGCAAATGATACACCGCTATAGCAATGAGTGAGATAGATAAAGACACCAACGTAGGTAGGAGTAAACTGGGAACTCCGATGAATAAGTTACTGAAGTCAACTATATTTATAATAAACATCGCGATAAGCAATGAAATTATCGATAAACAGAACGGCATCCATGGAATTTTCTGGTCGACCCATAATTTAGAAAAATACCACGGGATATAGCACACCAAGATCGCAATTGCGTAAGCAAATAGAACAATATAAATAAGACCATACATAGGGATCTCAATCTAGCGCTGAAAACAATGTCATATAGCGTTTGAAATCAGCCGCGGTTGGGCCACAGCTGGAAAAAAAGAAACCTTCAACCCGTCGGTTGTATCGATTGTTAGACAGGGAATATATAGTCTCAGCATGAGTGGAACACTATGAACATAACAAAAAAAATCATAGTCGAATACAGAGGTACGAAGGACGAATTGGCCTGTTTAATATTCCGTAAATATTCCGTTTCTATAGCCGTAAGCGAATTCACATCAATATTTCGCTGAAGGTGTTTTGCAATTTTATTATAGTTCGAGGAAGGCTCAATTTCCGCAAGGCGGATTTCCCATTGAGGCCTCAAGTAGTCTGGCCCCTCAAAAGAATCTAACATTCCGCGCTCTCGTAGACTTTTCGATAATTTTTGATAGTTATCCCGTTGGAGTTTATCTGCCTTAATTGCAAGACGCACACTAGCAGCGAAATATATTACAAGTACGAAAAACAATGCGATAGAAGAAGTGAATTCCATTTGACTTTTGTTGCTACGCTGGCTTCCTAACTATTAAGATCAGTCGTCGCTGAATCACGTGGAAGAAAACTAAAGAGTTTGCGCGATGGTTGTATCGATTGTTATGTTTCTGCATCAGACTGACATGTCCCGTATGGCTCCCAGTTTTCATTCTTATCCTTTCTAAGAAACGCCCCTTTTTGATTTGGGAAAACTAACTCACAGGAGAATGGCACCTCGATTTT
>JBGCFV010000013.1:0-125069 GCA_045107075.1 Gammaproteobacteria bacterium | reverse complement strand
ACGCCACATTTGAAACAGCGAAGTTCTAACACAACGACCGTGTTTCAAAACGAAATTGCGAGGCTTTCTGCACGTGAACTCAGCCTAAAAAAGGTATCATTCCCTAATACAAAGAGCGAGCTCATTAATGCCAACTCCCGGACCCCGAATAAGCGTCTCCATAACATCACACGGATATGGCCATTTAACCCAAACGATGGCCGTTTTAAGCGCGCTTAGAAAGCGACAGAAAGACGTTCAGTTCAGAATACAGTGTACTCAAAACCTGGAGCGCGCCGCACGTTCCATGGTGGATTTCAAATTCACACACTGCGAGAGCAGTCCGGACGTCGGGCTTATACAACCCGACCCGATAAACGTGGATTTACCCGCAACGTACGCTGAATACTCGCGCTTCCACAACCAGTTTGAGCGTTCAGTCAAAACGGAATCCGAAGAACTTAAGAAATGGTCAGCCGACATGGTCATTTCCGATATTTCGTATCGATCTCTCGCAGCTGCGGCGAATGCGAGTATCACCAGCATTGCGATAGCTTCTTTATCCTGGGACCACATTGTTAAGCGTTATTTTGACTTGACTCAAACCGAGCCGGCTATTTGGTACCAACAAATGTGTGAAGCCTATGCTCAAACCACATTAGCGCTGTTACCTGAACCGGCACTCGCCCCCTACCATTTTGAGCACTCACGGCACATTCCACCGTTACTGTTAAAAGGCCACGCTATTTGTGACTTTCGGCCGGCGCTGGGCATACAACCAGACGACGAACGCCCAATTGTTTTTTGCAGTCTGGGTGGCATACCCGCTTCACAGCTACCGTTATCCGCAATGGAAAAAGAAGACGCTTATCACTGGCTAATCAATTTCGATCAAGGGCGCAGTGCAAACAACATGCATTTCCTGCACGAGATAAACAACTGGCCTTACCGCGACATCATGGCGTCGGTTAATGCGGTGGTCGGCAAGCCCGGCTACTGCACGGCGGTTGAGGCCGCGGCGTACGAACTGCCTTTCGTGTTCACCCAGCGCGGCCATTTTCCGGATGAACAACCTATTACAAACTGGTTGAAAGATAATGCCAGAGCCGTCGAACTGACCAACGAGGAATGGTTTGCAGGTCGCTTCGCAGACGCTCTGCGAGAGGCGTTTAACTTGGATAAAAAAGAAGCACCTGTTTGCAACGGTGCCGAGGTGGCCGCCGCTTTAATACAGCAACACCTCGAGTGAAAAGTTCAGACGGACTAATGGCGACGAATCCATAGAACCGGAGCCTTTTGGCATCGTGCAACAATACATAAGCGGTCCCTAGCGTAGAGCTGCTTCCACGTTTCCACCGTCAACTGTCATAACGTGTGACGTCGTACGCTCGGACTTTGCCAGCGCAACGAAGGCAGCGGCGACGTGCTCGGCCTCGACCTCTCTGCCAAGAAGATTGCCCGCCATGTAATCGCTTTCGCTGACGCTGCGTGCTTCGGCACGCGTTTTAATGAAGTCCGGATTTAAAATGCCCGAGCGAATTCGATCGGCGTTCACTCCGTTAACTCGGACCCCTGACTCTCCTAGCTCAAGCGCGAGCTGGCGCATCAAGAACAAGGTCGACGCCTTAGGTAAACCGTAAGCCCCGAACGCCTTGCCAGGGTTTACCGCCTGTTTCGAAATATTGAACAAAATTTGCCCGCCGCGTCCTTGCTCTTTGAACAGTTTCGCGGCCTCGTTAGCGAACTTATAAGGCGCAAAGAAATTGAGTTCAAACGATCGTCGCATGTCTTCGTCCGACATGTCATCGAGTAAGCCGGCAGGCGCTGAACCGGCGTTTGAAACCAGAACATCAAGACCACCAAAAGCCGCCACGGCGGCCTGCATAGCCGTCTGCGCCGCGATATCTGCCGTGATATCCATACACACGTAGCGGTGTTTGCTACCTAACGACGCTTCCAGCTCCTCAAGAGAATCAGCGGCACTGTCCAGCAAGACAAGCGATGCGCCTTCAGCTGCAAACGCTTTGGCAACAGAAGCGCCAATGGCACCCGCAGCGCCGGTAATCATGACTACCCGACCTGCAAAAGCAGGTGCTTTGGACTTACCCAGCTTGGCTTGCTCAAGTGACCAATACTCCAGGTCAAACAGGTCGTTCTCGCCGACAGGATAAAAACCGCCCGCATCTTCAGCCGTCGCACGTACGCGCATGTTCTGTTCGCCAATATCCGCCGCCACCGACGCCGCTTTGGCGGTAGCACCGATACCCACCAAACCAACAGATTCGATCCACGCCAGAAACGGTAAAGGCGATAGCATGGTCCGCGATTCGTTGAGCCGTGAACATTGACGTTGAAAATAATCCCGGTAGCGCTCTGCGAATTGTTCGACAGCCTCCTCAATGGCGTCGGCTCCTGAACGCCATACGCTTTCAGGTAACACCAGTGGCTGACCTTTCGTCCTGATAACGTGGTCTGGTGAAGCAACCCCACGCATGGCCAGTGCGTCGACGTCGTTTCGCTCTAGAAAAGACATAACCTCAGCACTGTTGCGAAGGTCGAGCACAGGCATGGGAACGTCTTCGTCGTTCTGCAATTTACTTTGCATGCGGCCAAGGACCCCGCGTAACGCTGGCAGCATAGATGTGTCAGTCGGTTCGTTCCGCTCACCGATAGTAGTCGGGTTTAACATGCCAAAATGCGCAGCCGCGATATTCGTGTGTTCGATAATGCGATCGTAACTTTCTTTGGCACTGTCACCAAAAGCAAAATGACCGTGACCCAGCAACAGCAACCCCTCAACCTCCGGATTGGCTTCGTAGACTTCCGCCGCGGCTTTCGACAGAAGAAAACCGGGCATGATGTAGTCAACCACGGCCAATTTGTTACCAAAAAGCTCGGCGCAAACTTCTTTGGCATTGGGCAGGTTCGCCAGAACCAGAAAGGCTGTTGCGTGCGTGTGGTCAATAAACTTATGTGGTAGGTATGCGTGCAGTAACGTTTCGACAGAAGGGTTAGGCGCCGTGCTGTCGAGAAGATTACAGCGTTGCATATTGACCATGTCTTCGTCGCTGAGCTGGGCAAGTTTGCGCAGCTCTTGCAAAGGCTCCAGGCGAACGGCGGGCAAACCGGCTCCCTCAATAACTTCCAGATCCCATCCGGATCCTTTCACATGCAGCACGGGTTGCTGCTGTCCGAACAAATCCGGGCGCATTGTCTTACAGGACGTATTCCCACCGCCATGCATCACAAGGTCCGGTTCTTGACCGATCAGACGACTGGTATACACGCGCAGCGCCAAGTCCTGATCTGCGGGATCATCGCCTGCTTGGCGCGTAAACGTTTCGGCTTCGCTGTCCTGCCAACGGTTTGTTATCATTTCGTTTTAATTCCCTGCCCTGTCCGGAAACATTTGTGCCAAGACACCCGGACCGGTCGCGCTTATGCCGCGCTCTGTTATCAACCCGGTAACCAATCGGCCCGGTGTAATGTCAAACGCCGGGTTACCCGTACCGGTTCTCTCTGGCGTGACTTGAACTGTTGCGATACTACCGTCTTTATCACGGCCCTGTACGTGCGATATCTCTTCGGAGTCACGCTCCTCAATGGGCACGTCGTCAACGCCCACGTGCGCGGTCCAGTCAATGGTAGGCGAAGGCAATCCGACGTAAAAAGGAACGCCGTTGTCATGCGCCGCGAGTGCTTTCAAGTAGGTGCCAATTTTGTTGCACACGTCACCGTCAGCGGTGGTGCGGTCTGTGCCCACAATAACCATATCAACCAGTCCGTGCTGCATTAGGTGACCGCCCGCATTATCGACAATGTAGTCGTGCGAGATGTCATGACTGCCCAGCTCCCAGGCCGTTAACGCACCTTGATTTCGGGGACGCGTTTCGTCAACCCAAACATGAATATTAAGCCCAGCGTTTGCGGCGTGATACATCGGGCTCGTCGCCGTGCCCCAGTCTACGGTCGCCAGCCAACCTGCATTACAGTGCGTAAGCAAACGCACAGGCTCACCCTCAGGCTTGCCCGCCGCTATTGTACGAATCACTTCCAGACCATGAACACCAATCATCCGGTTGGTTTCAACGTCCTCTTCGGTGACCTCATGGGCAAGCGCCAGCGCGGCAGCGGCTCGGTCTGATTCGGCAAGTGGCAACAGGTGATTGCGACAGCGGTCGAGCGCCCAACGTAAGTTGACGGCCGTTGGCCGAGTTTTGATCAAATATTCATAAACCTCATTCAGCGCGTCCGTGTCGCTGCGCAGGCGCATTTCCATAGCGACGCCCCACGCTGCCGTAGCGCCAATCAAGGGCGCACCGCGCACCCACATGTCGGCAATGGCAACCGCAAAGTCTTTGCGACTGTCGAGCGTAGCCAGCCGAAAGTCGTGCGGTAGCCAGCGCTGATCAATGATGCGAACTTCTTCTGTCTTCTGGTCATACCAGATGGACCGATACGGCACTCCCTGAACTTTCATAGACATGTCCTTTGACTGTAGTCACGAGCCAGCTTTAACACGTCGCCACAGTCAGCGAACGATTGCTGACCCAGAATCAACTCACGGCCCATCATTAAATTGCGCGCTTCAAGTGCACCACGAACTTGAGGATTGTCGATTGTTTCGAAATCGGCATTGTGGGCGAGCGACAAGGTTCGACGATGCATTTCGATGCCACAAAAGCCAATGGCGTCTTCCCAGATCATCCGCAGCTTTGCATCCAGCGCGGACTGCGACGAATGCCCTTGGTCCTCGAATAGAGAATGCGGATACAGCGTGCCAGAGCGTTCGCTGTGCCACAGCCGGGAAAACTCTTCGCGAAAGGCGGCTACGGTTCCTGCGATTACGCTGCAAATCCATTCCTGGTAATCGTCAAGTTCGTCAGCGTCACGATGTGCTGGCTGGCTAAAGTAAGCCATTAAAAAATTAGCTATGAGCATGCCAAGGTCAAAGCCGGTGGGTCCGTAGGTGACAAACTCGGGGTCGATGATTCGAGTTTGGTCGGACGTACACATGATGGAGCCCGTGTGTAGATCACCGTGGAGCATGGTCTCGGCATTGCTGGTGAATTTCGTCAGCATGTGCTGAACCTGGGCTTTCATTGCCACGTCGGACCGCAAGGTTGCGACAATTTCGTCAAGGCCTTCCGTATGGTGATTTCGCTCGGCCTCGAAATAGGGGTCGGTGAAGACCAGCTCTTCGGTAATGTTGCACAGAGCCAGATTATCCAGAAACAGTTTTGTGTCGGTTTTGCGTGTTTCGATGTCGAGGCACAAATCAGATCCTCGAAACGCCGTTCTGCCAACAAAGCAGCCCAGACGCTCGGCTAAACCGCTTACTCGCTCTCCAGCCATTAGCTTCGCTCGAAGAATCGCGTGATCGTCAAGAAACTCCATAACAATCAGCGCCTGTTCCTCGTCGAAGAAAAACACTTCGGGCACAGAGCCCGGATCACGTTGTTCCTGTCTGACAAGAGCCTGGTATTCAAAGAAGGCGCGTGACAGCGGTAGCGGCCAGCTGTCTCCGACAAGCCGAACGTACGGCAAAGCCTGTTTAACAATAACTTTCCCGGAGGACGAGGTCACAATAAACACCAGATTCAGGTTGCCGTCACCGATCTCGGCGACCTCCCAAGATTCGGAATCCGCCCCGATGCGGTCTGTTATAGCCGATATGGCGCTGAGCCGTTTGCCAATGCTCTCTACCGCCAAAGCTTCATACACTGTAGTTTCTTGACCCATCATTCCCCCCATGAACAATCGATTATTATCTGGCGCCCATTTTCTAACTGGTTTTCGGACGAAGTTGCCTGCAGGACAAGCCTCTAACTCGAGATCATGATAGACAGACCCTCGCTTGCAGAGCAAATTTAAGGTCATTTCTCGACCGAAAATCAAAGTCAAGATGACTGTCCGCGATGCTCGCTTGTTTATTACTCCGGCGCTTCGATCCAGCTCCGACCTCTTCCCTTACCTGCCTACCGCAACACGTTTTACATAACCGCGTTAAGCACACGCCAAATTGAGCTTTTGATTAGAAAATACGCAAACTTTTTGTTAAAAACACTCAAATTCCTTGTTAAACCAATGTATTATTATCGCGCAATCAAACAAACAATAAATAATTTATAACAGGGGAAAAATACACATGCGTACTTTAACCAAACTCGCCGTTGGCGTTTCACTGGCGCTGGCATCATCTGCCGCTTCAGCTGCAATTGTTGACGTAGATGTTACCGGCGTAAACAGCTGGGATGTACAAGGCGATGCAGACAACGAAATTCTGACCATTGACCTGGCTGCAGAGCTGGGCCTTGCTTCCGGAACTTCAGTAACCATTAGCGGTGTCGGTTGGGACGTCAGCCTTCAGGCCGAAGGTCTGTCATGGCTGTCAGAGCCAACTGTTTCAATTAACGGCGAAATCATCATTTCTCCGGGATTTGGTGACGATGGCCCTGGCGACAACCTGGAAACAGCTTACAGCAGTGGCGGCATCCTGAGCCTGTTCGACAACGGTCTTGACGACGTTGTTCTGGCTGACGGAATTCTTGTTCTTGAGTTCTTCGAAGGTTACGACGACATTGCTGACACCGTCGATGCTGTCTGGACTTCTGGTAACCTGTCATTTGACGCTACCGCAACTCAGGTACCACTGCCAGCTGCTCTGCCACTACTGGCAACAGGTCTTGCTGGTTTGTTTTTCGGCGGCGCACGTCGACGTAAAGCAATCTAAGGCTTATTTCGCGTAAGTGATCCTTACGTAAATAACGCTTGAAGCACAAGTTCAGGTCGGAGTGGGTACGATTACCACTCCGACCTGATCGTTTTGGACAGACGAAAAAATACTTATGACACCTGAACAGACTCTGGAAGCAACCTTTCGTAGCGGCAACCTGGCTTTAGCCCGTAAAATTGCGGTTGAAATGCTGCAGCGGAACGTCGCGAATAAAACAGCGCTCCAAGTTCTGGCACACATTGCGCTGCTCATTGGCGTGTCCAGTGAAGCACTGCCCATCGCCAACAAAGCGCTCGCAGAGGACGACAAAGACCCACGTACCAACGCTCTACTTGCCGAAATTCACGGTGCGCGCGGGCACACAAATAAAGCTCTAACGTTTTGCGACAAGGTACTTAAAACACACCCAGGCGACCCCTCTACTCTGCAAATTAAAGCACGACTTTTGGAACGAGCCGGTAAGTGGAAAGAAGCTCAGTCGCTTCTGGAGCCCTTCGCAGACAAAACACCCAAGCCCACGCTGTTGGCCACAACGCTCGCTCGTTGCCGCATGCAAGCGGGCGACTACGCAGGTGCCATCGCACTACTTGACGAAACTCTCCCCGGAATGACGGGCAGCGACAAAAAAACACGCCAACAGCGTGCGTCACTTCTCGGCCTGAAAGCCCGCATTCTTGATCGCGACAGACAATACGACGAAGCCTGGAAAGCCGCTACCGAATCCAATCAGCTGCACGACATTAAATACGATCCGGCTACCTATACGAATGAAATTGACCAGTTGATAAACTGGTTTTCGACAAAGCGAGTAGAACAGCTGCCAAAAGCACCGGCAAGCTCTGCACAGCATATTTTTATTGTTGGCATGGCACGCTCTGGTACAACACTTACCGAACAAATACTGGATGCCCACCGTCAGGCTACCGGCCTCGGTGAAATCAAAGATCTTGATGTACTGGCACGCATGTTGCCCAAGACGTTAAACATTAGAAAGCCTCTACCCAACATTTTGGAAGACGTTGACAGCGGTCAGCTGGAGCGCATGGTAAAGACCTATGAAACAGGAATCGAACAACAGGAGTTTGCCAAAAGTTCTTTTTACGTAAACAAAAACTTGCGTAACGGCTTACTCCTTGGCCTCATCGCCATGATGTTCCCCAACGCACGCGTAATTTTTACGCACAGAGATCCTCGCGACACCGGCGTGTCGAGCTATATGGCCGGCATGAGCCACGAACTGTTCCCGTACCTCTTTAATGTAGAACATATGGCATCCGCATTCCGGGACTACGACCGGCTAGTTACTCACTGGAAGAGCGTATTGCCTCTACAGTGGCTTGACGTCCGATACGAAGACCTCGTCAATAACCAGCAAGCGGAAACGCGTCGATTGCTGGAGTTTTGCGGATTGCCATGGGACGAGCGCTGTCTTCGTTTCTGGAAGTCGTCTCGCACCGTTATGACTCAAAGCTATGATCAGGTTACACGGCCGATTTATACGCAGTCAGTTGATCGTTACAAACATTACGAACAACATATCGCTCCGCTGCTTGAATTAGTGCCCGCCGATCAAACCAAATCGTAGAGAAAGTTCTTGCGTAAATTTTTGATTATTTTTGTACTTCTGTTAGTCGCCTGTGGCCCGCAGCGCATCGAGATGCCCGAACTTCCGGTCGTTCCGATGGAAGGACTTAATGAAGCGGTCAAAGAACATCTTGAGACCGCGCTGACTGACGTTCGTGCAGCCCAAAACGACGCTGAAGCGAACGGCAAGCTCGCTATGACACTTCACGCTTACAACCTCAATGAGGCGGCCGAAATCGCTTACCGAAGGGCCCGCTCTTTAGAACCCAAAGAGTTTCAGTGGCACTACTTACACGCGGTCGTGTTGCAAACGCTCGCTCAAAATGACAAGGCATTAACCGAATATAAGCAGGCCAGCAAACTGCGTGACGAGTATCCACCCTTGCAATTGAGAACGGCGACATTGCTTGCAGAGACTGGCAACGTTGACGCCAGCCTGAATATATTTTCCGTTTTGGAAAAAGCCGCTCCAGGTTTTGCGGCGGCCCATTTTGGTCACGGACAGGTACTTGCTCAGAACGGAGACAGTAAGTCCGCTATGGGCGCATTTCGAAAAGCGATTAAACTAGAGCCCAAGTATGGTGCCGCCCACTACGCCTTGGCTACGCTTCTCAGAAACGCAGGCGACAGCGCTTTAGCCGCTGAGCACTTTGCTCTGTTCGAACGCAATAGAGATTTCCTGGCTAAAACTCAAGACGCACTTCTTTCTGAGGTTAAGGCGCTCAACGTTAGCGAGAGCCGTCTCTTCAATAACGCGTTGAAGCTATTGAAGGAACGTAAATCTCACAAGGCCATTCAAGCATTCGAGCAGGTGCTTGAAAATAACCCTGAGAACTACTCGGCACTCATCAATCTCGTAGGCTTGTACGGTGATATCAACAATCCGCAGGAAGCAGAGCGTTACTATGAAGCAGCTCGCCTGGTAAAACCTGATATACCCAAGCTGTATAACAACATCGGATCAGTCCGTTTGCGCAACAAGCGCTTTAAAGAAGCGGAGGAAGCCTTTTCTGAGGCCGTGAGAATCGACCCAGAATATGCAATTGGCTGGAGAAATCTTGGCCGGGCTCTTGAAGATCAGGGTAATGATTCAGACGCCTTGAAACACTACAAACGCGCGTTGGAAGCTGACGAAACGAATCGGCAGGCTCTGTTTTTCTACGGCAATCTGTTACTGAAATTGGATAGGCCAGATGAGGCTGTCGCGCCGTTGACAAAGTCACTGGAACCCAACGACTCTCTCACACCCCACTACCTTAAAGTTCTGGCCGCCGCTCAACTAGAGACCGGTGACGTACGGTCTGCGGGTCGCTCGTTACAGCGTGCCGTTGCGCTAGCCAAACGAACTGGGCAGAAACAACTGCAACGAGAGACTGAAAGTCAGCTTGAACGCCTCCGGAGCATGGCTCCGGGGGCTTTCTAATTTTCCAGACCGCGAGCGAGTATTAGCAGTGAATTCAAACGGATCGTTTAGAAAACTCTCTCGAGTCTTGCTTGTTACCGCGTGTGGAATAGTCGTTGCGTGCGACAACAACTCCAAAACACCATCAACGACACCTGTACCTGAGAGTCCCAACGATAAACCTAAGTTTGTTGATGTAGCATCTTCATCAGGCATTGATTTTGTACATTTGACCGGAGCGTCAGGACAATTCTATTTTCCTGAAATCGTGGGTGCAGGTGGTGCCCTGCTGGACTACGACTCAGACGGTGATCTCGACGTTTACCTGATACAAAGCGGCACGCTTGACGGTTCGTCGAGCAACGCGTCATTGACTGGCAATCGACTATACCGAAACGATGGCTACTCAATCGATAGCGGTCAATTTGTCGATGTCACAGAAGAGGCTGGCGTGGGCCACACCGGATACGGCATGGGTGTAGCCACCGGAGACTACGATAACGACGGCGACCTGGATCTCTACGTAACCAATTTCGGTGATAACGTTCTATATCGAAATGACGGTACGGGTCACTTTACGGACGTCACAGTCGAGTCAGGCACCAACGACAGCGGCTGGAGCACAAGCGCCTCCTTTATCGACACCGACAACGATGGCGATCTGGATCTATTCGTTACGCGCTATGTCAACTATTCAATCGACGCCAACAAACCCTGCAAAGACTCGGCCGGTCGTCTTGACTACTGTTCGCCATCCCAATATCCCGCTACCGCTGACACACTCTTCGAAAACAGGGGCGATGGCCGATTCATCGATATAAGTAAGCAGGCTGGTATTACCGCCCAGCAAGGGCCTGGACTCGGTATTATCGGAGCCGACCTCGACAATGATGGGCTTACCGATATTGTCGTTGCCAATGACCAACAAGCGAATTTTTTCTGGCGCAACTTAGGCAACAACACGTTTGAAGAGAGCGGGCTGATGTCCGGCATTGCGTACAATTCGGCTGGCAAGGCAGAAGCCAGCATGGGTATCACCTCGGGCGACTTTGACGGAGACGGTGACGAAGACTTGTTCATGACGCACCTGACCACGGAAACCAACACGCTTTATCTAAACGACGGCGGCGGCCGTTTTGCGGATGCCACCACCATGAGCGCGCTAGGCCCTCCCAGCCTTCGCTACACCGGCTTCGGATCACGCTGGTTTGATTTTGATAATGACGGCGACCTGGATATTTTTGTGGCTAACGGCGCGGTTGTGATTAAGAACGAACTCGTTGATATGTCATCGTATCCGTATGAAGAAAGTAATCAGCTATTTGAAAATATCGGCGGACAGAAATTTGTCGAAAAAACGAATCAGGCCGGGTTCGGTAGCATGCCACCGCTGGTTAGTCGCGGAGCCGCGTTCGGCGATATCGACAATGACGGCGACGTCGATATTCTGGTAACTAACAGCAATGGTCCGATTCATTTACTGCTAAACAAAACCGATAGCCCCTCTTCTTCTATACATGTATCGCTGACGGGAACGTCATCAAACCAAGGCGCTCTCGGTACCAGGGTCGCGCTCCTCTACTCTAACGGCGAGACCGTCTGGCGCCGTGTCCACACCGACGGCAGCTACGCCAGCGCCAGCGATGTACGGGTGCACTTTGCAAAGAAGGCAGACGATGTAATTAAAGGAATCGCAGTCGTCTGGCCAAGCGGCAGCCGGGAATGGTGGCCAGGTGAACCTTCAACGCATACGGTTCAGCTACGCGAAGGCAGCGGCGAGCCGTGGCTGACCGAGTAAAGGGACTGACATTCGATGCGGCTTTCTGAGCAGGCCCTCTGACCGCTACTTGGTCCCGTGACCCCAACGCATCCGTAAGCGTCAAAATGCAACAGCGGATCTTGCGATTTCAGGCCAAAGGAAACGTTTAGCCATGAAATCTGGCAATCACTGAACGAATTTTGAATCTCTGGAGCTTCATTAACAACGTTATGCTCCGCTTAAAGAAACACCGTATTCACTCGTCTAGAACACTCACCTTAAAAAGCTGAAGAATCGAACGCTATCTACGCACACAAAAAAGCCCCGCCGAAGCGAGGCTCTTGAGTGGGCGCTTAAACGCCCTTTTTATTTTTTGTCGTTCAGATCAAACTAGGCGCGGCGTCGTGCAACACCCATTCCGAGCAGACCCAAGCCCATCAGGACAAGCATGCCCGGCTCTGCAACTTGAGCCGCCTGAAGATCACCAGAGATGGTCCAGTTTGATAACAGTCCTGCGTCACCAAAAGCATCATCTTCGATTGTGAGATTCCAATCACCCATGATGTCCAAACCTGTGAAAGCGGTCAGATCAGCATAGAGAGTCGGGAAGTAGTCTTCACCACCAAAACCCACTTCATCTGCGACCACAACGCTGGTTCCAGCGTGCTCGAGTGTGATGATCAGGTCAGAAGACCATGTGTGGTTCATGTCAATGAACAGATCCATGTCGGCAAGGATAGTGCCTGATTCAGCAACCGTGATTGTGGTTGTGAAAATTTCAGGGTCAGGACCAACGCTAATTGGGCAATCAGTACAGTCGTAGCTGAAAGGTGCTGCCATCGCGGCTTGACCAAACAGAACGAGAGCGGCTGTTATTAGAATTTTATTCAGTTTCATTTGGGGTTCCCCAGATCGTTTAATTGTTATTGTGTGCGTTCTATCCCAAATGACGCATCAATCGTGCCAAAATAAAAAATTTTAGTTAATCAATTACTTAGAGCCAATTAGACCCACACCAAGGCTTGTGCTGTAAAAATTACCGACGAACTCAATGGATCAATGGCACCCGACAGTACTCCGACAACCGGAAAGCCGTCAGGCATTAGATCTGCGTCATAGACACACTTAAACCCTCGTGACACCATTCCGCACTATGAAAAAACTCATACTCTGCATAGCTCTGCTAGCTTTTTCCTGTTCCAGCGAACCGCCGCTACCGGAGATTCCTTCGCCCGCGTTTGACGGCCTGTCCAAAGAAACAATAGAGACCCTAACAGCCGCCCATAAGGCCGTTTTGGACCAGCCAAATAATGCACAGGACGTCGGTCGTTATGGCATGTTGTTGCAGGCCTACAATCAACAAGCCTCGGCAATTCCGCTTTACGCTCGAGCGAGCTTGCTGGCGCCGGATAATCATCGATGGCAGTACTACCATGCCTTTGCACTCGAGTTATCGGGTGACCCGGATAAAGCACTGAGCGCTTACGCGGATGCCGCCGTCGTCGACCCCTCGTACTCCGCGGGACAGCTTAGGCCGGCCAATCTGTTACTTGAACTTGGACGAGAGACCGAGGCAAAGGAAAAATTCCTCGCCATTCTTGAAAACGACCCGACCTTCATTCCAGCTGGCGTCGGCCTCGGACAGGCCCTTCTGTCAATGGGTCAGCAAAAAGCCGCCCGCAAAGCCTTCGAGCGAGTTCTGAAGACCGACACAACCAACGCCACCGCGCACTACGGAATGGCGCAAATCCAACGCACCTTGGGCGACTCTGACGCCGCTGCTGAACATCTTCGACTGTTTGAACAGTACAGCAAGGTAACCCGTCTTTCGCCCGACCGCTTACTGTCCGAGATTGGCGAACTGAATAAAAGCGATCAGCCGTCAATGCAGCGCGCTCGCAACAGCGTGTCTCGCGGCGATGCATCCGGAGCCATCCGGCATTTTGAGGAGGCAATTCGCCGGAACCCGTCAAATGCTTCTGCACGAGTTTCTTTGGTCGGGCTGTATGCCGCTGTCGGCGACTATCCGAATGCCGAGAAATACTATCAGGACGCCCTTTCGCTCGTGCCCGATAACGCCAAGCTGCATTTTAGCTATGCGTTTAGCCAGCAGCGTCGGGGGGAACATGAGACTGCCATCGAGATGTTCGGGCGCGCTCTGACGTTGAATCCGGATGACGCTAACGCTCATGCCTACCTGGGCGTGAGTCAACTCGCACTCGATAAACCCAAGGCTGCGTTAGTCAGCCTGCAAAAGGCCGTCACGCTTGATCCAAATCAGCGTGAGGGCAATGCTCGTCTCGGTCAATTGTATTTGACTAACGGGCTAGCTGACGAAGCCATACAACATTTAGAGAACGCCACCCGACGTGACGATCGTTACAGCATCTCCTACCTGATTCTGCTGGCCGATGCGTTTCAACAGCAGAGCAAACCTCAAAAAGCCACCGCTGCACGAGAAAAAGCACTCGAGCTCGCCCGCAAATTTGGCGACGACCGCGCAGACTCACTGGTTGAATTCAGTCAATGAATCGAAACCCGTTTACGCGGACTGCCTTTATCGTGGCGTGCGCCTTAGCGACTTCGTGCAGCGAGCCAGTAACAGACACACCGAACAACGCACCGCTTTTTGAAGAGCTCGCTGGCCCATCAGGACTTGTCTTCGAACATGTGACCGGGGCTACCGGAGAATATTATTTAAATGAAATGATCGGTGCAGGCGCGGCTCTTTTCGACGCTGACAATGACGGAGACCTTGATGTTTATCTGGTACAAAGCGGTAGCCAGAAACCGGACAACAAACATTCTGATCGCTTTTTTCGAAACCAGCTTATCCCCACTGGAGAACTTAAATTTATTGATGTCACAGCTGAAGCCGGAATTGAAAGCCACGGCTACAGCATGGGAGTGGCGGTAGCTGACTTCGACAATGACGGCGACAGTGATTTGTACATTACCCAGTACGGCAAAAATCGACTACTGAGAAACGACTCGGGTATCTTTACCGACGTGACGGAACGCAGCGGCACGGGCGATTCAGGCTGGGGAACAAGCGCATCGTTTCTCGATTACGACAACGACGGCCTCCTCGACTTGTTTGTCGCAAACTATGTGAACTTCTCGGTCGAACGTAATAAAAAATGTTTTGCGGCCCACGGCGCTCGCGACTATTGCGCTCCCGGGGTTTATATATCGTCCCCGGACTCGCTTTATCGAAACCTCGGTAACGGCACCTTCTCCGACGTGAGCGTAAGCTCCGGTATTCGCGCGGCGTTTGGACCAGGCCTTGGTGTCATTGGCGCCGATTTCAACCAGGACGGTTACACTGATATTTATGTCGCTAATGACCAGATGGCCAATCAGCTGTGGCTAAACGCGGGTGACGGCACTTTTAAGGACAGCGCCATGATGTCCGGCTCCGCTCTTAATGTCGACGGCCAGCCGGAAGCGAGCATGGGTGTAACCGCCGGCGACTTTGATTCCGACGGAGATGAAGACCTGTTCATGACACACCTCAATGGTCAAAGTAATACGCTCTATCGGAACGACGGCAAGGGTAACTTTATTGACTCCACCGCCCGCTTTGGACTAGCCAGCCTTAGCCTTCCATACACGGGCTTCGGCTCGGCCTGGTTTGACCTTGAAAACGACGGGAGGCTCGATCTGTATATTGCCAATGGCGCGATTGACTCTGAAAGCGGGACCGGCGTGGAGCACCCCTACGCACAAAGGAATCAGCTCTTCGTGCAGAAGCCCGACGGCAAATTTACAGAAATTGTAGACGACCCTTCGCTGCAACTAATGGGCGTTAGCCGCGGAGCCGCGTTCGGCGACATAGACAACGACGGCGATACCGACATTCTTGTCACGAATAATGATGGGCCGGCGCACCTGCTGATAAACAAAGCCGCTACAACAAACAACTGGATTAGTGTGAGGCTCAGGGGAAAAACAGCCAACCGCGACGGACTGGGCGCGCTTGTCGTGGTGCGCCGAGACGGCGCACCTGATTTATGGCGCCGCGCTCACACGGACGGTAGCTATCTTAATGCGAACGACCCGCGCGTCCACTTTGGACTGGCTACTTCAAGCCGGATTAACACCATCACAGTCTACTGGCCGGGAGGCGATACTGAACAGTGGAGTAACGTCGAGACCAATCAATTTATAACTCTCGTACAGGGAAGCGGCCAAGCATCCCGCTCTAAATAATCCGGCAAATAAGTGCTTGCTTCCTGCCTCAGCGACGAATCGATTCAAGCAAGGCAATGGCGTCGTCGCGACTCATAAAGGCGTCGTTACCATTTAGGATTCTCCTCAAAAGCGATCGGGCGGCCGCTTTATCCCCGCTCTCGCTCAACACCACCGCATTGTGATACGCAATATCATTCAAAGAAGAAGAGCCGGCACGCGTTGCAATAGCTTCAGCCTCAGCCAGCACTCTGGCGCCTTCTTCGACCTCCCCACTGCGAAACAATATCCAACCGTATGTGTCAGCAATATGCGGCGAGTCCGGCTGCAGCTCCCATGCACGTCGGGCCATATCCAGAGCCTTTATATTGGTGTCGTCGCCGCCCTCTTGGAAATACAACCAGGCGAGATTGTTCATCACATAAGGAAGATCCGGTTTTTGCTTCAGCACCATTTCATACTGAGCTATCGCCTGTCCGGCATTGCCCACTTTTTCGTAGTACTGACCTAGCAGCGTGTGCACAGGTATGTCTTTGGGCGCCTGCTCTAACCATTTCGTGAGAGGTACCGAGGCGTCGCCTCCATCTTCATTCATAACACGGTGTAACTTGAGTGCAACTGATCGGGTCGCCCGTCTTGCATAAGCCTTCTCGTACGCGACAATCGCTTTCCCCCAGTCTCTGTTCTCGCGATAAAAATCACCTTCAATATCGAACACAATGTCCTGATTATCGTTATTGGCTCTTAAGCTCTCCATAATGTCGTTGGCCTGACTATCACGACCCGTCCGAATTTCCAATACCAAGAGGTTACGGGCCGCCAACAGATCATTCGGGTCTATGCTCCATATTTTCCGAAACGTTTGACGAGCCTGGGGAAAGAGTTTTTCTTGTAACTCGGACTGCGCCTTGGCATGCAAAACGGTTTTATTATCGGGGGCTATCTCGTAAGCGGCGCGAAAGGCGGTAAGCGCTTCGCTCGCCTTGCCTAAACGCATCAGCACACTACCTTTAGCCAGGTTGGCCGACACAGATCGTGGGTTAGCTTCAGACGCGGCGCTGGCAAAATCGTAAGACTTTTCAAAATTGCCGATGGATAAATAATACCGCGCCAGAATCACGGCAGGAATTTCAGCCGTGGGATCGATGTCGTATGCGTGCTCGACTATTTTAATCGCGTTGGCTGAATCACCTTCGGCCTGGTAGACGTTGGCCAGAGCCAATAGCACGGGCTGACTATCGGGGTCTGCTTTTAGGAATTCAACATAGCGGTTACGAGCCGCTTCATAGTTTTCTTGTTGCACATCGATGCGGCCCAGACTGGTCAGAGCGTTGGTGTCGCTGGGGCTGTTTTTAAGAATAGCGCTATAGAATTTACTGGCCTGCTCATATTCTCTCTGGCTGAAATACCACCCTCCCAACAAATTTGCCGCCAAGGAATTGTCGGGCCACTGGGAGGCAATCCGTTCGGCTTGCTTACGCACCTCTACTTTATCCTCCTCTCTAATGGCCGCCAGCATAAGCAGCAACGCACCGCGTACATCGTCGGCACTCCCCTCTGTCCCAGACTTAATAATTTCCGTCGCTCGATCAGTTTGCCCATTCGACATATAGGCGGCTGCAAGTACGACTTGCAAATCAAGGTTCTCCGGATCCTCTGCCAGAGACCGCTCCATCTGTGCAATTGCAATGGTCTTGTCGCTTTGACTGATACTGGCGCGCCCGAGCATGGTAATCATCTGCTGATCATTCGCGCCGGCCTCTATCCCAACTTGCAGAACTTGCGACGCGGCTTCAGCCTTGTTCATCTGTAAAAGCGTCTCAGCGAGCAATTTACGCGTTTCCATATCGCCCGGCTGCACGGCAAGTACGGCGCTCAAAAGCGCTTCGGCTTGCTCGAACTCCCTGCGCTCGAGACTCAGCGCGCCCTGCAAAGCCTGGGCGGGTCGAAACTGTGGAAACCTGGATAACACGTTTTGCAAATATTCATAGGCCGCATCTTTTTCGCCATTAGCAATCGAGATTCGCGCCAGCATATAGAGGGTTACAGGATGTTTCGGCGACAAAACGAACAGCTGGTTACCCGCGCGTTTCGCCGCATCCAGATCGCTCAGTGCCAGTGCCAGCTCTGCTTTGCCCCCTGCGGCTGTAAAACGGTCTTCACTGGATGCTCTTGCCGATTCACTCACACGTTCAAACTGCGCACGCGCCTTTTCAAATTGTTTGTCCGCGAGAAAATACTGACCCAAAATCGTGGCCGATTCTGTTGAATCAGGGTCGAGCTCAAGAGAGGAAGTTGCCATGGCTATGGCTTGTTGCACATCACCGCTAGCCCTGGCTATTTCTGCCAGACCCAAATGCGCGAGCCGCTTGGGCTCTATCGTTTTCGATGAAGTAATAACAGCACGATACGCTTCGACCGCGGCGCTGACTTGTCCATCAGCAAACAAGGACCGGCCATACAGTGTTTTGGCAATTTGACGCTGCTCCTCGTCTTTCATTCCGGTCACATTAATATTGTCGGCAACCTTCTCAAATTGACCCAATGCGAGTCTGGCCCGCAGCAACGGCACGTAGTATTCATCAGGTGACGAACCCAGATCCCTGGCGCGCTCAAGCTCTTTTTCCGCGCCCGGAGCATCGCCCAGTTGCAGCATGGTCTTACCCAGCAAGAGACGAACGTCTTTTTGCCCAGGATCCGTTTGCAACAGATTTTTTAACTCGATTAAAGCCGTACGATACTCTCCGGCCTCGTAGTCGCTGTACGCCGATTCCAATTGCTCCTCTGGAGAACGCTGCTCTCCACAACCTGCAAGCGAAAACACCAACGCCGACGCGAAGAACAGGAATAAAAACGTTCGAGTTACTTTAATCAAAGTACTTCCTTCCAGAATGATTTTCGTTATCGCCGCTGACTTGGTACTGGCGTATAAAATCGCAAAATGTTGGTCACTGGTAACCGAAACGCTTTACAGTGTTTCAGTCTCGGCGCGTATTTTTGGCGAACGGATGTCGACAGCCCGAGATTCTGACGACAACCAAACTATTAAAATTATTAGTCTGCGATTCTAGCCGAAGATCCCTGTGCTGTACCGAATGAATGTCACATCATTTTACGGCTGTCGTTTACAGCGCGCGCAACCCGACGGGGTTATATCACGACTCAAATTAGATCCTTCTGTGGACGCGAGTGCCTGAGAAAACGAGCATTCTTGCCATTTAGAATTGATCTAATCTAATCTATGGAGCAGCTGAATAGTCAGCTACTACGGCCTCTGATCTACAATTTGTCACATAAAAACAACAAAATTTCAGGCTAAAAACCTACGTATTCCCCACGATATTAATCCCTTCCTCAATTATGTAGCTTTTTACATACAACGTTCTTAACCATAAGCCGGTAGGTACGAACGCTTTCGGAACCACAGGACGGCAAAACCGGCACCGACACACAGCAACAGAAGCCGCAGGTGGTTCACACACACAAGGAGAGGACAAATGAAGCCAATTAATATTAGCCGCCTGTTCCAGAAATCAGCGGTTCTGGCCTTCGCAATAGCACTAATGGGGCCTGCTCCAATTAGCCTGGCTCAAACCGCGATTGATGACTCGGAGGACCTGGAAGAAGTTGTGGTCACGGGATCTCACATCAAACGAAATACATTCAACTACTCAACGCCTGTCACCGTCATCGGTGAACAGGAGATTCAGGCCACAGGCGTCACCAACCTCGGAGACCTGCTGCAAACCCTGCCGCAATCCATTTCGACAGTAAACAACTCCAACTCGGCGTTCTTTACAACCTTTTCCGGCCTTAATCTGACCGACCTCAGGTTTCTGGGAAGCCAGCGCACGCTGGTGTTGGTCAACGGTCGTCGCTTTGTGTCTGGAACGCCGCCGGGAGGTGGCTACGGCGTCGACTTGAACGCCATTCCTGCAAGCATGATCGCCCGTGTCGAAGTACTTACTGGTGGCGCATCAGCCGTGTACGGCTCTGACGCTATCGCAGGCGTCGTGAACATCATTACCAAAACAGATATCGACGGTGTTCAAATAGACGCACAGGTCGGCGCGTCAACCAACGGCGACAAGAACAAAGAAGACATCACCGTGACAGTTGGCGGTGAATTTGGCGAAGGCGGCTCGGCGATACTCTCTGTTGGCTGGTCAAATGACGACCCCCTGCGCTCTCGAGAGCGAGACCGCTCTTCACTCGACCTGGCTTTTGCAGATCTTGACGGCGACGGTTTTGGTGAGTCTGCTGTATTTCTGGGCTCAAGCTTTCCGCCGCAGGGACGTTTGAATCCGCCCGGAGCCGGCCCTCAGTTTAACGGTGACGGCTCTGTCTTCCGCGACCCGTCAAACGCCGACGGCCCTTTCGGTACACCCGAGGTGTCCGACCGTTTTAATCGAGCTGCGTTTAGAACGATATTCAATCCGGTCGACCGGCGCTTTGCCGCTGCGAACGCGCGCTACCCGATTACAGATCGTATCGATTTATTCACTGAAATAAACTGGTCTTACGTGGCAACTGATTCTGAAATCGAACCGTTTGCGTTGAGCCTTAATGACGACGTCTATCAGTTTAGCCGAGGGGGCAACCAAGGCCTCGACGTTGCCAGTAATTTGTTAATGCCTCAGACACTGATTGATAACCTGCTGGCGGCCGGTGTTACCAATACCAATCAACTCGGCACCAATGGCTGGGTGCGCAGACTAATCGAGTTTGGACCTCGTGCATCGCAGGTAGATAGAACCACCGCGCGAGCGGTAACAGGCCTTGACGTATCTCTGCCAAATGGTTGGAGTATCGACGCGTACTACAGCTACGGACGCACGGAGCAAGACCAGGAAAACACCGGGCAAATTAACACCGAACGAGCAAAATTTGCGCTTGATGTAGAAATGGCACCGGACGGCACACTGCGATGTGTGGATGAAGTAGCCCGTATTAACGGCTGCGTACCGTTTAACGTATTTGGTGAAGGCACTATTTCAGCGGACGCCGTTCGCTACCTGCAAGCACCCGGTAATTTAAAGACCACGGTGGAACAGGAAATTTTACATGTCGGATTGTCAGGCGACACCGGCTGGGAACTACCCGGCGGCTCAGTAGCGTTTGCCACAGGCGTTGAGTATCGCGAAGAGACCGGCGCTGAAATTAACGAAGGCTTTGCGCAAACAGGCATTGGTGGCGGCAACGCCACGGCTCCGACTAACGGTCAATTTGACGTTGCCGAGTTCTACGGCGAAATAAGTGTCCCGGTTCACGACAAACTGATTCTGGACGCCGCGTTTCGTGTCGGTGACTATTCCACAGTGGGTAGCCAGACTACCTGGAAAGTCGGATTTGATGCACCGGTACTGGACTCACTCAGAATTCGCGGCACCCTTTCTGAATCAGTGCGTGCACCAAACATATCCGATCTGTTTGCCGGCGCAGGTGAAACCTTCGCAAACGTAAACGATCCGTGTGACGGCATCACTAACGCCAGCACCGGAAACATTGCTGACAACTGTCGCTCTATTCAGGTCATTCAGGACCGTATTAATGCACAAGGTGTTTTCGCATTAACACAAATTGAACAGCAAGGTACCGGCGGCTTTGTTGGAGGCAATGAGTTCGTTAATGAAGAAACAGCCGAAGCGCTTACTTTCGGCGTTGTTTGGCAGCCTGCGTTTGTCCCCAACCTGTCGGTAGCCGCAGACTTCTACGACATTAATATTGACAACGGTATTGCAACAACGTCACGTAACGTTGTACTCAGTCGCTGCTACGACGTCAGTCCCGACCAGTTCGATCCTACATGCGGAATTGGTCTGCAGCCGGGAGGTCGTGCTCGCAGAGACATGCGTCCGGGGGCGGGTAATTTAAACGCCGTTGACTCCGGCACCTCTAACGAAAACCGGTTTGAGACGTCAGGCATCGACCTTGAACTCGCGTACAGCATGGATCTGGGACCCGGTAATTTTGGCGCAGGACTCGTTTGGAATCACTTGCTTGAATGGGACCAGATTGGCATTCAAACCGGTGACGCAGACTTTAACGCCGGTGAAATACTGACACCTGAAAATCGTGCCAGCGCAAAATTCTCCTACGAGTGGGGCAACTTTCAAGCCTACTGGCGCATGCGGTACTGGGACAGAAGCAAAGACTCAAATACACCAGAACTGTTTAACGAGAACGATTGCTTCTGCACTTTGGGTCTTGCTCCCAGCGTAAATGAAGTGGCGTCCTATGTGTACAACGATCTGTCTATTGGATATTCACGCGGTCCGTATCAGGTAACACTGGGAGTTAATAACGCTTTTGACAAGAAGCCGCCATTACTTCCACAGATTACACAGTTCGGAAACACCGGCACTAACACAGCGGCGGAAGCTTACGACACCGTAGGCGCGGCGTGGTACCTGTCGTTTAATTACAATTCCAACTAATTTTGTTTAGCTAAGACTTTGTAAGAAAAATGCAAGGCAGTGGAGTTTTTAAATGACTCCACTGCTTTGTCACGATATTAAATTGAACTGTACTAGAGTCACGCAATCAAACTTAGTTGAGCGGGCATCTAGTTTTGTCACGGAGAACACATGACTAGTTTGGTGAGTGAACGATTGAACTCAAATAAGTCACATACGTTTTTAAGGGAAATCATTGACCGTGCTCCTGACGGTATTCTGATAACCGATCGGCACAATCGCATCCGGTCAATGAATACGGCAATCGAAGTTATGTTTGACGTGAAACCTAATAGCTCTACCGACACCCCGCTTACGAGACTTCTAAGCGACGCCTGCGCTCAGTTAGTTGAATCCGAGTTCAGCACATTTTGGACAGAGGGCGTATCGAACAAAAGCCTCTTTGGAAAGGGGCGCAATCTTATTGGACGTCGCAGCAATGGCTCCGCGCTGCCTATTCATATTCGGTGCAGGTGTATAGAAGGCGAGACCAAAGGAGAATGGCTTATTGTCAGTTTCATCCGTGATATTACAGTTGAGGTGGCCGTTGAAACAGAACTACAAAAACAAAACGCTCACTTGAAAGCCACAATTGACTACTCGCCCGTTGGCATTAGCATGATCAACAGTAACTTTGATATCGTCGACATTAATCCTGCTTTCGCTAAAATTTTGGGCTACGAAATCGAAGATATTATCGGTAAAAAATTTTCCGACTTCACTCATCCGGACGACATCGACTCAACCGAGCAAGCCGCCTACCAAAACTTTCTTGGCGGGCTGGATCATTACACGCTTAACAAGCGCTACCTTCACAAGAACGGCCACACAGTGCATGCAACGTTGACCATTGGAGTGGTCCACGACTCGTTTGGGCAATCTGAATACGCGATTGCCAATATTGAAGACATGACTCAACGGATAGCGACACAAGCGCAGCTGAAAGATCAACAAAACCAACTCAATCACCTCGAGCGACTGTGTGTGCTGGGTGAAATGAGTGCAGGCATTGCTCATGAAATTGACCAGCCTCTTACCGCTATTTCAACTTACGCACAATCAGCAATGCGCTTTATGAAAGCCGACGCCGCCAAACCTGACAGGGTATTGGATGCACTGCGTCACCTAAGTCAGGAGGCTCACAGGGCTGGCGCTGTCGTTTCCCGCGTGCGCAGTCTCGCCAAGCGCCGTGATCGCAGAAACGAACTGATTGACTGCAGCTCACTGGTCGACGACGTTGAAGAGTTGATTCGATCCGACGCCCAATCGAGCCAAATCACGGTTAACTTAAATCTGTCACGCAAACTCCCACCCGTTCTCGGAGATCCGGTAGAAATTCAGCAGGTCATGTTAAATCTTATCCGCAATGCGCTTGATGCATCTCGGGAAACACCTGACTCCGGATCACGACAGATAAACATTCGCACAGGCCTTGAAGACAACAACGACATCATCGTAGCCGTGTCCGATCAGGGAATGGGCGTCGATTCAAATCTCGCTGACAATTTATTTCGCCCATTTTCAACCAGCAAAGATACCGGCATGGGCCTCGGCCTATCGATCAGCCAGTCAATTGTCGCCTCTCATGGAGGATGCCTTGCGTATCGAAACGGGCGCAATGGCGGCGCCACGTTCTACTTCACACTACCCCCGGCGCCGGAGAATTAAGTCATGACCGAAGAACAGGCTGTTTACATTGTCGACAACGACGCGGGTGTTCGAACATCGCTAAGCATGTTGCTTGAGTCGGAAAACCTGCGGCACAAAGTGTATGCCTCGGCTGCGGCATTCCTGACGGAAATAGAAAAAGGCACTAGAGGCTGCCTGATACTGGACATTCGAATGCCTGATATGAACGGTTTGCAGCTACAGCTCGAGCTACAAAAACAAAATATCTTTATTCCAATTATATTCGTTTCGGGACACGGCGACATTGCTATCGCCGTAAGGGCCATGCGCCATGGTGCGTTGGACTTCATCTCAAAACCTTATTCTGAAGAGCAACTTCTTGGCAGCATAAGGTCAGCACTAGCCTTTGAAGCACAGAAACAGAAACGGCTAATTGATCACGAAGAGCTGCTGCTGCGCATGCACACACTATCGAAAAGAGAACGCGAAGTGTTTGAGTTGGTATCCGAAGGACTGTCCAATAAGCTGGCTGCACGTCGGCTAGACGTCAGCGAGCGCACCATCGAATGCCACCGTTCTCAGGTGATCAAGAAAATGGGAGCGCACTCGCTAGCTGAGCTGGTTCGTATGCGACTCGAGACGGAACGACCTGTCTATGCGCCCATTTTCTCCAAAGATGTCACACCACAACTTTGAGAGAAGGCATTCTTCCGGATAAGGAAAAATCGTGATAGGAGAAACATAGAGAGCCGTACAGGAGCTCGACAACCCATGCAGAAGCGGCATTCTGATGCAATAAACGGGGTTGAATTTGACGTGAGCCTATCGCGGCAAGATGCCGCTCCGACAGTTAAGTGAACGCTCCCAAACCAGAGCTTGCTCAGACCACTGAGCCTTAGACGACGCGACGCGCACTGAAATCTACCAGCCGCATGATGGGTCGCGTGCTGTCCCAGTCTTTGCAACCTGGGCACTGCCAGTACAGCATGTTGCCAGCATAACCGCATGCGCGGCACTCGTACTTTGCTCGACTGCGAATTAACTCCGACAACACTTCAGCCAGCGTGCCCAGCTGCTGGTCTGTGAGCGACTCTTCCGTTGCTTCACTCATTACCGCGTCGCGTAGCTTACTGGCAAACGTGTCGGACCTGAGAAAATCACGCACGGCTCTTTGAAGAACCGGGTTCATCCATTCGTTGTGCGACAGCGCAGCCATGGCCATGGCTTCGCGAAGTTTTGGCTTTTTGTTGAGCAGGGACTGCAGAACTTTGTTGGTACTGTCGTCCCCTCCACTTGCCCGCAGACAACGCAACAGCAACGGCAGGACCTCAATAATAAAACTCTCGTCGTGCTCAACGATCCATTTGCACAGCTTTATAGACGCCTTGTAGTCTTTTTGTTCCTCCGCCACGGCTGCACGCATAAACGCACTGCGTACCAGCTGAGAACCGCTTGTTCGAGACTTGCGCAGATGAACACGAGCAGCGTCGTAGTCGCCCTCGTTAATGGCCTGCTGCGCAAGCTCACAGTAGGCGTGAGCCATACCGCCGTCGTCGTCTTCCGGAGCGGGAACGCCCAGCTTGTTACGAACCTCAATTGCCTGTGTCCAGTCTTTTTGCTGTTCGTAAATTCGCACAAGCGAACGCATGGCGGCCTTGCGTTGCCCGGGCACGGCACTGAGCTGCTGGAACAGCTTTTCGGCGCGATCGAACAGACCGGCTTTTTGATAGTCCTCAGCCAGCGCAAACAACGCCTGATCGCGCTGCTTCTTGGCGAGATTGGGTCTGGCAATAATATTCTGATGGATTCGAATAGCACGATCCACCTCACCGCGCCGGCGAAACAAACTACCCAGTGCAAAATGAGTTTCGACCGTCTCGTTATCCACCTCCGCCATGCGAACAAACACCTCGATCGCTTTATCGGGTTGCTCGTTAAGCAGATAGGTAACGCCTTTGAAGTAGTCAGGACTGACCGCTGGACGTTTGCTTGTGGCTTTGTCGGGCTTTAGCGTAAAGCGGCGCGCTGTCCACGCACCGGCTGCCGCCGCCAGAACCAGGAGTACGAACAGTAAGAGCGTACTGTCACCCGGCATCTTGCATGGGCAGGCTGCGTAGGTTTTTCAGTTCCACCTCGGCCATCTTGATGTTCTTTTTAAGCTTGCGTTTCTCGTTCACTGTCTTGAGCAAATAGAGGCTCGCGGTAGCAATACCAAGCAGCCAGCCGACGGCCAGCGTCAGTACAAAAGCGATGGATTTGACAGGTTCGAAGGTTTGCACAATCAAATCAACTTCGACGGTGCCAGGATTCTTGTGAGCAAACATGGCTGACGCCAACACTACAACGATAGCCATGATGACAAATATGAAGCCGCGTACCATGAGCGTTCCTTATTAGACCGAGTCAGAATACAAAGTATAAACCCAATGGATCAAAACAAAAGGTTAACAATCAGGGATGGATGACCGCCCGCCGAAACCTCGAACGCGCGGGCGCGGCCGCAAGGACCGCGATAGCTCTGGACGAGCGAGTTAGTTTTTAATCGGCAAGTGGCGATTTGAATTGACGCGCTCGCGCAGGTCTTTACCGGGCTTGAAGTGAGGCACGTGCTTGCCAGCCAAAGCCACTGGCTCGCCCGTTTTCGGGTTGCGGCCCAAACGAGGCGGACGAAAGTGCAGTGAAAAACTGCCAAAACCACGAATTTCAATGCGTTTGCCCTGCGCCAGAGCGTCGCTCATAAGCTCCAGCAGGTGCTTAACGGCAAGCTCAACATCTTTCGAAGGCAGATGCTTTTGCTTGCGAGCTATCGCTTCAATTAATTCTGATTTAGTCATTTTTCAGCCTGTGTTTAAACGCGATTCATTCCATAAAAAACCGACGGGAATCATCAAGATAACCGCCAATCTATAGATTTACTATAGATCGGCGGCCGTTTCCAGTGCTTAGTCGTCTTTTCCGGTGATTTGCTCTTTGAGCAGATCGCCAAGACTGGTCCCGCCTGATGAGGAAGACTGGTACTCTTGTACCGCTTCCGCTTCTTCGTGAGCCTCTTTGGCCTTCACAGATAGCGAAATTCGACGATTCTTGCGATCAACACCTACGAAACGCGAGGTGATGTCTTCGCCAACTTTCACAACCATTCGAGCATCTTCAACACGCTCCAGAGAAATCTCCGAGACGCGCATGTAGCCATCAATGCCGTTACCGAGGTCAATAGACGCGCCACGAGCATCCACTTCCGTTACCGTACCGGTAACCATGCTGCCTTTGGGATTCTCGGCCATGTACATTGAGAACGGGTCCTGATCCATTTGCTTGATGCCAAGCGAAATGCGCTCACGCTCAGGATCAATGGCAAGCACGGTGGCTTCCACTTCCTGGCCTTTGCTGTAGTTGCGTACTGCGTCTTCGCCCGGAAGATCCCAGGACAAGTCAGACAGGTGAACCAGACCGTCGATGTCGCCGTCAAGACCAATGAAGATTCCGAAATCGGTAATCGACTTGATCTTGCCAGTGACTTTGTCGCCTTTCTTGAATTCAACCGCAAATTCAGCCCATGGATTGGATTTGCACTGTTTGATACCCAGTGAAATACGACGGCGCTCTTCGTCAATCTCAAGCACCATGACTTCGACTTCGTCACCAATCTGAACCACTTTGGCTGGATTAACGTTCTTGTTAGTCCAATCCATTTCAGACACGTGAACAAGACCTTCAACGCCTTCTTCAATTTCAACAAAGCAACCGTAGTCGGCAATGTTGGTGACCTTACCGAACAGACGTGTGTTCTGCGGGTAACGACGTGCAAGTGCTTCCCAAGGATCAGCACCGAGTTGTTTCATGCCAAGTGATACACGAGTGCGCTCACGGTCAAACTTAAGCACCTTAACTTCGACTTCGTCACCCACGTTGACCACTTCGGAAGGATGCTTTACGCGCTTCCAGGCCATGTCGGTAATGTGCAGCAGACCGTCAATACCACCGAGGTCAACAAACGCACCGTAGTCGGTCAGGTTCTTAACGATACCTTTTGCAACCGCGCCTTCTTGTAGTGAATCAAGCAGCTGCTCACGTTCTACGCTGTATTCGTCTTCGACGACAGCGCGGCGTGAAACAACAACGTTGTTACGACGTTGATCCAGCTTGATAACCTTAAATTCGAGTACTTTGCCTTCCAGGTAGCCTGGATCGCGTACAGGTCGAACATCGACTAGTGAGCCCGGCAAGAATGCACGGACGTTGTCGATCTCGACTGTGAAACCACCTTTAACACGACCATTGATGACGCCGTTAACGATTTCACTTTGTTCAAATGCTGTTTCCAAACGTGTCCACGTACGTGCACGTTTCGCTTTCTCACGAGACAGTCGTGTTTCACCGAAACCGTCTTCGAATGAATCAAGAGCCACTTCAACGACGTCTCCGACCGTTACTTCGACTTCACCCAATTCATTATGAAACTGCGATACAGGAATGACCGCTTCAGATTTTAGCCCGGCGTTGACGATAACAACGTCGGAATTGACCGCCACAACATCGGCGTTCAGGATTGTTCCAGCCTTCATCTGACTACTGGCAATACTCTCTTCAAATAACTCTGCAAAACTCTCTGACATGTAAATAACCCAAGGGCACACGGCCCAACCAAAAAAAAACCGCTGGAAATTTCCTATTCCCGACGGGCATGTAAATTAACCACTCATCCTTAAGCGATTGATTGTGCAGACCCCTGTCTGCCGTTCATTCCGTTTTGGAAGCCAGGTCTTTGCTCACCAAAAACTCTCTTACCCCTGACGCAAATGTGCCGCCAATTCGAGCACTTGAGACACTACGTCATCAATACTCGTCGACGTTGTATCCAACATCATGGCGTCTGCGGCCGGCCTGAGCGGTGCCACCTTACGATTTGCATCGCGATGATCGCGCTCAGCGATATCCTCCAAAAGGGCCGCAAGGCTAACATCAAGTCCCTTGTCTATCAACTGCTTATACCGTCTTTGTGCTCTTTCAGCCGCGCTCGCCGTCAGGAAAATCTTTAATTCGGCATCTGGGAAGATTACGGTACCCATATCACGACCATCCGCGACCAGTCCTGGCGCTTTGCGAAAGCCCCTCTGGGCGGCCACAAGCGCCTCTCTGACGGCCGGTACAGCGGCTACTTTGGACGCCAGATTTCCGCAGTGTTCGGTGCGAATCTTGGACGCAACGTCTTGACCGTCAAGTTCTATTTGTTCTTGGCCGCCAGGTGTCGCGACAAAGTTAATACTTAAATCTCCGACCATTTGCGCAAGTGCCTCAGCGTCGTCAAAGCCAACGCCTCGCTGCAGGGCAGCAATTGCCGTCACGCGATACAGCGCACCGCTGTCCAGCAGGTGCCAGCCCAGTCGACTGGCCACCATGTGACTCACCGTGCCTTTACCCGCGCCACTCGGGCCGTCGATCGCCAATACGGGAGCCCGCTCCGGGCGTTCACATGCTCCGGTCATGAGATCTCCTCAAGGTCCATTCCCAGACGCTTCATTAGCTCTGAAAATCTTGGAAATGAAGTAGTTACGTTAGTTACATCATGTATCACTAGAGGACTTTTGGTCAGCGCTCCGGCTACCGTAAAGGCCATCGCAATGCGGTGATCGTCATGACTGTGGATCGCGCCACCGTCGAGTAATCCGCCGTTAATTTCAAGACCGTCATCGGACTCAACCAGATTCGCCCCAAGCGAGGCCAGACCACTGGCCATCGTTCCAAGCCGGTCGCTCTCTTTCACCTTGAGTTCGGCAACTCCGGTCACACGAGTCAGCCCTTTGGCCGCCGCGGCGGCAATAAAGACCACAGGAAACTCGTCTATCGCGCTTGGAACCCACTCCGGCGGCACGTCTATGGCGGAAAGCGGTGAGTACACGACGTGCAGGTCACTGACCGGTTCGCCGTGGACCAAACGGGCATTGCGCTCGTCTATCGAAGCACCCATGGCACGGAGAATCTTGATAATTCCTGTTCGCGTCGGATTCATGCCGACGTGCTCAATGGTGATATCGCTTCCGGGAATGATACTGGCCGCCACCAGTAAGAAAGCAGCTGACGAGATATCACCGGGAACCTCGACATTTATCGCCGAAAGGCCGCTAACAGCGCTTAATTTCGCACCTCCATCTGTAACTTCGACCGGGCACCCAAAGGCCGGCAACATACGCTCTGTGTGGTCACGGCTGCGCTCCGGCTCTGTCACCGACGTAGGGCTTGAGGCCCCAAGACCCGCCAGCATCACGGCCGACTTCACCTGGGCACTGGCAACGGGAGACACGTAGTCAATTCCGACAAGACGCCGGTTTACCTCAATTACCAACGGCGGCTTCCCATCTGACGTCGTGACATCGACACCCATCATTCTCAGCGGCACCGCGATGCGCTCCATCGGCCGGCCCATGAGAGACCGATCCCCCACCAGCGTCGCATTAACGCCCTGCCCGGCCAGCAGCCCAGCCAGCAGACGCATTCCCGTTCCGGAATTTCCGACATCGAGCGGCTCGTCGCAGGCGGTGAGACCGCCCGGCCCAACACCCTGAACAGTCCAAACCCGCGAATCAGAGTCATCACCACTGACGTCAATGTGCACGCCCAGCTTTCTTAGCACTCGAGCCGTGTTCAGACAGTCTTCGCCTTCGAGCAAGCCGGAGATGCGCGTCGTTCCGGTCGCAATTGCACCCAGCATCAAGGCCCGGTGCGATATCGACTTATCACCGGGAACCCGGACGGTGCCTGTTAACGGCTGACTGCCTTTCACTCGATAGGACGGTGCGGTTGTTTGCGAAGCGTTCGATTTTTTACTCATAAGTTATGGTTTTCTGACCCAAAATTAATCACACAAAACACGGTTAGTCGAAACTTTGCTGCGCTTCATAGCGCGCGTCATTACTAAGAGCTGTCGTAGAGACCCAAAACAAGCAACACGCTCTAAGTCCAGATCAATAGCAGGAGCGGCACCTTGCCGCGAAAGGCTCTTTAAATCGACAGCTGTGTTGCGAATTTGATCGTGGCAAGATACCGCTTCTGCGAACCAAGCCATTGCAAACTAGTCCCTGAACTTCTACCGACAACTCTAATTGAAGCTTACGGACAAGCATTGCCAAGAGTTTACTGCAGTGCTGAGTAAAAAGCGTCGATAATATGAGCCCGGAGTTAATCTGTGCCCGCCGACACGCAAGCCAGAATTCCGACTCACTCACGCCGCCTGAGGCAGGCAACACAGCTTAAGAAAGTGACAGAGAGTCCACTTAAGGAGGTGGTTAGGGAAAAGAGGTTCTACAGAATAGCCTTGGGATACGAGCCGATGATTCTCATCACTACCGCTGTTTGTTCCAGCTGCTCGAGAGCACCGGCTAGCTGGGCGTCTTTGGCGTGACCGTCAACGTCGACAAAAAACACGTAGTCGGAGCCTGAGCGATTACTGGGGCGAGATTCAATCCGATTCATATTGACGTTATGTGCGCTTAGCGTCTGCAATAGCTCCTGAAGCGCTCCCGGCGTATGACTCGAGGACATCATCAGAGACGTTTTATCGCTGCCACTCGGGGCAAACAAGTCACGGCCTATAACAAGAAAACGGGTACGGTTGTCCGGTCGATCTTCTACGTTACGGGCCAACACGTTCAGTTTGTAAACACGAGAGGCGGCATAGCCGGAAATAGCGGCACCGGAGGCGTCGTCGCGCGCACGTCGCGCCGCACTTGTGCTACTGGCCATGCTGACCAGATCAACTTCGGGAAGCTCGGCTTTCAACCAGTCGCGGCATTGCGCCAGCGACTGCTGGCTCGCGTAAACACGCTCAATACCCTCCAGAGAGGCTCCGCGCGCCAGAAGATGCTGCTCAAGCAGCATTTCGACTTCACCACAAATTAACAGTGGCGACGACACGAACATATCCATCGTGTGAGTGTTAGATCCGTCTGCAAAACTTTCAAGCGGCACAATCCCGAAATCCGCCACACTGGACTCTACTTCTCTGAACACTTCGTCCATGGAAGCCAAAGAAATGGAATTTACCGAATGTCCAAAGTGCTTGGTAACAGCCGCCTGAGTCAGAGCGCCCTCGGCACCCAGAAAGGCAACCTTCAGCGGCTCTTGCTGAGCCAGGCAAGCCGACATGATTTCACGAAAAAGTCGCACGATTTCTTCGTCGGCCAATGGCCCGTCGTTGCGTTCAATGACTTGCCTTAACACCTGCGCCTCGCGCTCGGGCCGGTAGTACTCGGCCGTTGGCCGCCCGGCCTCTTTGGTAGCACCTACTCGCTGAGCAATTTGAGCACGCTCGCTTATGAGCGCTTGTATTTGCTTGTCCAGGCTGTCGATGGTTTCGCGAATCGCGGCGAGATCCCCGGCGGGTGACTTACTCATATCCGTTACTCTGCGTCATCGTCGTCGTTTTCGTCGTCCTCAACCGCGGCAAGACCAACCAGCTTGTCGTCGCTGCCAATACGAATCAACCGGACGCCCTGGGTATTGCGGCCAATGACCGATATGTCATCAACTGGTGTACGCACCAGCGTGCCGTTTGCACTAATGAGCATAGCCTGGTCGTCGCTGTGAACCATCAGAGCACCTACGACAGCACCGTTCCGGTCGCTGGTTTGGATGGCAATGACACCCTGTCCGCCGCGTCCCTGGGTTGAATATTCATCAATTTCGGTACGCTTGCCGTAGCCGTTTTCAGTGGCAGTCAAAATCAACGGCCGGTCTTTAACAACCGCCTCTTCAGCCTGATCCGAACTGTCAGCACTCTCGCTTGCGGCAACCCGAAGGTTTGCCTCGCTTATCATGGCAACAACCCGAGCATCGGCTGGCAACTTGATACCACGCACGCCTGCAGCGGTCCGCCCCATGGGTCGAACGTCCTGCTCGTTAAATCGAATCGCTTTACCGGTGGTTGCAAACAGAAATACGTCCTGCTCGCCGTCTGTAATCATAGCGTCGACCAGATGGTCGCCGTCTTTGAGACCCAGCGCGATGATGCCGTTGCTTCGCGGGCGAGAAAAGGCGGTTAGAGGCGTCTTCTTGACGGTACCGTGGGCCGTTCCCATAAAGATAAACTTGTCTTCTTCGTACTCGCGAACAGGCAGCACAGCGGTGACGCGTTCGTCACCCTCGAGCGGTAACAAATTCACCAACGGCTTGCCTCGAGAACCCCGGCTGGCCTGAGGCAGCTGATATACCTTCAACCAGTAAGCTTTGCCTAACGACGTGAAGCACAACAGCGTGTCGTGGGTGTTAGCCACAAACAGCTTGTCGATAAAGTCCTCGTCTTTGACGGCCGTGGCGCTCTTGCCTCGACCACCCCGCCTCTGGGCACGATAGGAGGTGAGCGGCTGAGCCTTGGCGTAGCCCGAGTGTGAGAACGTCACAACAACATCTTCTTCTGTGATCAGGTCTTCGTCGGTCAAGTCTTCGTAGTTGTGAACGATCTCGGTTCGGCGGTCGTCAACAAACTGCTCACGACTTTCAAGCAACTCTTCCCGAATCACTTCAATCAAACGCTCCGGGTTCGACAGAATCTCAAGTAACTCTTCAATTTTAGAAAGTATATTTTTGTATTCTTTAACTATTTTCTCTTGCTCAAGACCGGTTAACCGGTGCAGCTGCAGGTCGAGAATGGCTTTGGCCTGGACGGCTGACAGCTGATAAACACCGTCGATCAGACCCCACTCGCCCGGTACTCCGTCTGGTCGAGTCGCGTCGGCACCGGCGCGTTCGAGCATACTGGTAACTACACCCGGCGCCCAACCGCGAGCAACAAGCGCTTCGCGCGCTTCCGCTGGGGAAGAAGACTTTTTGATGAGCGCGATAATCTCATCAATGTTAGCCAGCGCCACAGCCAGCCCTTCGAGAATGTGGGCACGGTCACGCGCTTTGCCTAGGTCGTGAAGGGTTCGACGAGTAACAACCTCGCGCCGGTGGCGCAAAAACGCCGAAAGAACCTCTTTGAGATTCATCAGTTTCGGCTGACCTTCAGTCAGCGCAACCATGTTAATGCCGAACACGGTCTGCAACATGGTTTGTTTGTACAGATTATTCAGTACGACGTCGGGATTCTCACCGCGACGCAGCTCAATCACCATGCGCATACCGTCTTTGTCAGACTCGTCACGCAACTCTGTGATGCCGTCAATTTTCTTTTCGCGAACCAGCTCGGCGATTTTCTCGAGCAGTCGGGCTTTGTTCACCTGATAAGGCAGCTCCGTTACGATAATGGCCTGCTTGTCTTTGATGGACAAATCTTCGAAATGGGTGCGAGACCTCAGGTGAATACGACCTCTTCCTGTCATGTAGGCACTGCGAATGCCAGACGCACCGTTAATGATCGCTGCGGTCGGAAAATCGGGGCCAGGCATAAATTCCATAAGCTCCAAAATGGTGAGCTCAGGATTGGCCAGAAGAGCCAGGCAGGCGTCGATGGTTTCACCCAGGTTATGCGGCGGAATGTTGGTCGCCATGCCCACCGCGATGCCTGATGAGCCGTTGATAAGCAAATTGGGTATACGCGCGGGCAGTACGGCCGGCTCTGACTCGGATTCGTCGTAATTTGGAATAAAGTCGACGGTCGATTTTTCAATATCGGCCAGCAGCTGATGAGCAATACGCGCCATACGGACTTCGGTATATCGCATTGCAGCGGGTGAGTCGCCGTCTACCGAGCCAAAGTTACCCTGCCCGTCGACCATCATGTAGCGCAGTGAAAACGGCTGCGCCATGCGGACGATAGTGTCGTAAACGGAGGTATCACCGTGAGGATGGTACTTACCAATTACGTCACCGACGACACGGGCTGATTTTTTGTACGCTTTGTTGTAGTCGTTGCCCAATTCGCGCATCGCGAACAAAACGCGCCGGTGTACGGGCTTGAGCCCATCACGTACGTCGGGCAGCGCACGCCCTACAATCACGCTCATGGCGTAATCGAGATAGGATTTCTTCATCTCGTCTTCGAGATTAACCTGAATGATTTCCTGACCTGGATCTGCCATAAGCGCTGTTGTTCTCGTGTTTTAAGCGTGGTTTCAGGCTGGCCGACCAACTCTTGGAAGCGACTCTCGTTTTGACCGTATTTCTAACGCTGAAGAAACCGTAAAAACCGACGGCTTCAACCACTCATAACCTGCGCTCATTAACCCCTGAAAAGGGGGCGCTTAAGGGTATCTGAAAACGTTGTAAATTCGATGTAAAAAAGCCTGAAAATTAAGCGCAGATAATAGCACATAACTCGCCGAAATCGCAGTGAAAAAGGCGTTTAATTTTCTTCTCCCGAGACCGTTATTACACGTGTTCCAAAGCCCCAACCGAAGGCACTTGGTCAGCTGGCTTTGTGACCCACAAAAGAGCGGAATAATCTCCCCTGCCCAAGCACCCGGAATCATCTTGGCAATGACGCGCTTCCGACACATCTCAAAGCCAAAGCAGACGCTGAAATAATCGAACAGCAAGAGCTCACAGTTGAGCCCATTATTCGTGCCCAATTCTAATTTCCTAACCCGTCACTTAGGCGATCTTCTTCGCCCAATGTTCACAGATTGCCGATATTCTAAATCCGGGGTGATGTGGTGAATAAGTTCGTGGATAATGCAGCCACGCTTCCGCTCCAACTGCTTAGGTAACGCAAGAGAATCCTATGAACGAAACAGCCAATATCGACCCCGAAGAAATACGCAAGTTCGAAGAGCTCGCCTCTCGTTGGTGGGACCCCCAGTCGGAGTTCAAACCCCTTCACGCGATTAATCCGCTGCGATTTGGCTACATTAACGAACGCACACCGCTAGCCGGAAAGAAGGTCATAGACGTTGGCTGTGGAGGCGGACTACTCAGCGAGGCCATGGCGCAGGCCGGTGCCGACGTGACCGGCATCGACATGGGTGAAACACCACTGGCCATAGCACGTGAACACGCGCAACAGTCGGGAGTTGACGTACGTTACGAGCAGATCACCGCCGAAAATATGGCCAGCAATGAGGCCGGCTTGTACGATATTGTGACGTGTCTCGAAATGCTTGAGCACGTGCCCGATCCGGCGGCCGTGGTTGCCGCGTGCAGCGAACTGCTGAAGCCCGGTGGTACCGCCTACTTCAGCACCATTAACCGCACCGCCAAAGGATATGTACTTGCCGTCATCGGAGCGGAGTACGTCCTTAACCTGCTACCGAAAGGCACCCACGACTACAACAAATTTATCCGCCCTTCCGAGCTTGAACAGTACGCGCGTGACAGCGGCTTTTCGCTACAGCACATTACCGGACTGCACTACAACCCGCTTACCCAGGTTTACCGATTGGGCCCAGGCGTGGACGTGAACTACATGATGCACTGCGTCCGCGCGGACGGATAGATGGCCCACCCAGAGCGCAATTACAGCGCGGTACTACTCGACTTTGATGGCACGTATGCCGATACCGCCCCGGATATGATCGGCGCTCTAAACGCACTAAGAGCCCGCGCAGATCGCCCGCCCGTCGACTACAAGGCCGCGCGACCCTACGTCTCGCACGGCTCCCGAGCTCTTGTCAATCTGGGGTTTGGCGACTATTCCCAATCGGAGCAAACACGACTGGTCGGTGATTTTCTTGACGCCTACGAAAGCAACGTAGCAAGCCAAACACGCGCCTTCGAAGGTATCGAAAACTGGATTGACCTACTTGAAAAAGAATCCATTAAATGGGGCATCGTGACCAACAAACCTGAATATTTGACTGACGCCGTACTCGCACAAATGCCGTTACCGCATACACCACACTGCGTGGTTGCAGGCGACTCTTTGGTTAAACGCAAACCACATCCAATGCCGGCTCTGCATGCCGCGGCTCTGATTAAGGCACCTGCAAGAGAATGCCTGTTTGTCGGTGACGCGCTGAGCGACATTACTGCGGGGCGCACAGCAGGCATGTACACTATAGCTGCAGCCTACGGCTATATTCTGCCATCTGACGACCCCTACTCCTGGAACGCTCACAAAGTAGCGACTTCGGTGGCAGAACTCTGTGAGCACGCCAATTCTGTACTGGGCATAGCCTAAGCCAACGAAACTTCAGCTATGCCGTTCGCGCTGCGCCATCACGAACACGTTAGCCATGCCATTTTGACAGGCTGCAAAACAACCGTCGGAACCGGGTTCTTCCATGCTCTTTACTGAACAACAATGGATCTTGATTATCATTAGCTTAGCGGCCGGCTTGCTGCTCGGTGCGCTCATTGTGTCGATATTCGCGCTACGCAAACTCGGCGCGGCGCGAACAAGAACGGCCGTACTCGAAGCTCAACTTAAACACGAACAAGAACTCACAGACGAACGAGAGCAAGCCTTCAATTTGGCGGGTCATCAGCTGCGAACGTCATTTGACCACCTCGCCACTCAATCGCTAAAGGATAACAGTGAGTCGTTCCTGCGACTTGCTCACGAGAATCTCGGCAAGTTTCAGACCAAAGCCGAGGCCGATTTGGGTGCCAGACAAAAAGCGGTCGAATCATTAATCACTCCTGTTGCTAAAGCGCTCAGCGATACCCGCGAACAGATCGCCAAAGTCGAAAACGAGCGTGCCAAGGCGTTTGGCAGCCTCACGCAACAACTCGAACAAATGAACAGCGAACAACGCACCTTGAGAGCTGAAACGGCTAATCTGGTCGGCGCACTAAAACGTCCAGAAGTTCGTGGCCGCTGGGGTGAAGTTACACTCAAACGACTCGTCGAGTTGGCTGGCATGGTCGATCACTGCGACTTTGTTGAGCAAGCGCACACCACAACATCAGACGGCCCAATACGACCGGACATGCTGGTCAATCTGCCCGAGGATCGACTGCTGGTCGTAGACGTAAAAACCCCACTCGATGCGTATCTCACTGCGATTGAAGCCGTAGACGACGCCGCTCGCCAGGTCGCGCTTACCCGACACGCTCGGCAAGTTCGGGAACGCATTCGCGAGCTGTCATCAAAAAGCTACTGGAAACAGTTCCAGACCAGCCCCGATTTCATCATTTTGTTTTTACCCGGCGACCAGTTTCTGTCGGCTGCACTCAATATTGATAACGCTATTCTCGACGATGCGCTAAATCAAAAAGTCATTCTTGCGACACCGTCTAACCTGATGGCACTTCTGAAAACGGTGGCTTACGGATGGCGACAAGTCCAACTTGCCAAAAACGCCGAAGTCATTAGCGGTCTTGCCGAAACCCTGCATCAGCGAGTCGCTGTGTTCACAGAACACATGGCCAAAATGGGCAAAGCCCTGGGACAAAGCGTCGATATGTACAATAAAGCCGTGGGTTCGCTGGAGCGAAACGTACTGCCGGGCGCGCGCAAATTTACCGAACTTGGCATTCGCAATACAAAAGATATTCCCGAGCTGGATCCAATTGAGATCCGCTCGCGTGAAGTCGCAAACCCCACAACCGATTCGCCCGGGAAAGCTAATGCGGGTGACAGCGTAAGCGTCAAAATGCAAGAACAGTCATCGCAAGACGACCTGCAAGACACCGCCGAATCTAATGACAATCAAACGGAAACCTAAACCCGCACATGAGTAATGACACCGCATCCGAGACACCCATTGAGCAATTGTTCGATCAATCTGTGACACAAGGGTCGGCGCGCTACTGGGCCGCTCATTTCACAATCGAACCGGCACGGCCTGTGGTCAAAGCGGTTTTGTGTTTCGCTCACACCATGGACCTGCTGACTGGCGTAAGCCCCGAGGTCATCGCGGAGAAAAGCATTTGGTGGCACGAGGAGCTAACCGACACTACACTCACAAGCGCGCGCCACCCCGTGACCCAGACCCTCTTGCAGCACATTCACGAAGCCTCGCCAGAGAACGGCGACAGCGTCAGTGCAGCTATCGTACACACCATGCACCGACACCTGCATGGCGCGCTGATGTCTCAACAAAGAACAGCAATCGATTCCGATGACGCCTGGCTCCAATATCTTGAGCTGCGGCTGGGCACGCTCCATGAGCTTCTGGCACTTGCATCAGGCGCTTCTAACCAAGACGCCCAGGCGCTTGGAGAGTGGGCCACAAAGCTGCATTCAGCGAGCATTTTGAGAGCAACAGAACACTTTCAAGATGGCCGCCTGCTTACCCCTCCAGATGCACTGACCGAAAACGTAAAGACCGGTCAGCCACAGCTTCCAACTGAACAGCAACCGTTGGCTCCGCCTGCCAATCAGGTTCTCATTGACCTTGAACTGAAATGGTGGAAAAACCCGCCAGATCAAGCCTCGCCCATTTTTACTGGCCTGCCGGTAGGGCTGCGCGGTATGCTCGCGGCCTGGCGTGCAGCGCGTAAAGCACACTCTTACTTAATCTAACTTGCGGAGCTACAGCTGCATGAGCATTCTTGCACTTCCCGACTACACCCCTTCCGACAACGTCTTGGCCGAACGAATCCTGTTGATTACCGGCGCGAGCGACGGCATCGGTGCTGCCCTTGCAAAACGATGTGCCCAGCTCGGCGCGACCGTCATTCTGAACGGGCGAGACACGCGCAAGCTTGAGGCCGTATACGACTCGATCGTTGCCGACGGCGGACCAAAACCCGCCATGCTACCGCTCGATTTTAAACGCGCCAAACTCGACCAATACGCGGAACTTGCAAACGTTGTTGAGAACGAATTCGGACGCCTGGACGGACTGGCCCATATCGCGGGTATTCTCGGTGATATGTCGCCTATTGCTCACTATGCGCCAATGGCTTGGCACGATGTGATTCACGTCAACCTGAATGCGGTGTTCCTGCTCACTCAAGCATGCATTCCTTTGCTTCTGAAATCAGAAGACGCTACGGCCGTCTTTGCCTCAAGCTCGGTTGGACGCAAAGGACGTGCACATTGGGGCGCATATGCGGTATCGAAATTTGGCGTAGAAGGTTTAATGCAAATTGTGGCCGACGAACATGACCGTGAGAAAGGCGGCATAAGGTCAAACAGCGTAAACCCGGGTGCCACTCGCACAGACATGAGAGCCTCAGCGTATCCCGCCGAAGACAAGTCAGTGTTGCTAACACCCGAACAGGTACTTGCTCCGTTTATCTATTGCCTGGGGCCAGACAGCAAGGGTACTTCCGGCAAGACGTTCGACGCGCAGCCTAAATAAGCCCATTCCAGGTCAGGGACAGCAAGTCGGCGACAGGAATCGGCGTAATGACTGATAAGTTATTTACCGCACGATGATCCTGTCGATTTTTACAAAACAAAACACTCGAACGGTGCTCTGCTAAACAATTTGGCTGTAGCCTAGGCCAGAACTAGCGCCGAAACTGAGGGCGCGACCGCTTTTTGTTTGGGTGTTTTTTTCGCGTTGGCGGCTTGGGCTTGCTGCCATCAGAACCTGAGGTTGCGTCGCTTCGCGTCATGCCACCCAAGGTGTATAGACGAGCCATTTCACCTTCTGTAAGCAAACGGGTTTTGCCAGGCCGCAGTGACTTCTCGAGGTTGATGTTGCCAAAGCGCACGCGAATAAGACGACTCACCTTGCAGTTTACAGCCTCCCACATTCTTCGCACTTCGCGCTGACGACCTTCAGTTAACACCACGCGGAACCACTTGTTCGCGCCTTCGCCGCCACCTTCTTTTATCTGTTTAAATCGCGCCATACCGTCTTCGAGCTGAACGCCTTTCTTTAGCTCGTTTAACGTCGCTTCTGTCACGTTCCCGAGCACACGGACCGCGTACTCTCGCTGCAGCGAATTAGAGGGATGCATGAGACGGTTCGCAAGCTCTCCGTCTGTTGTAAAAAGCAATAGACCGCACGTATTAATGTCGAGACGCCCTACGACAATCCATCGCCCCTGCTCTGGGTCAGGCAGGTTATCGAAAACCGACGGCCGCCCATGAGGATCACGTTGACCGGTAATTTCGCCAACCGGTTTGTGATAAACCAGAACCTGTTTCTCCGGCTCAGTCTCTTCGAGAACAACTCGCTTGCCATCGACCATAATTCGATCGCTAGGCGTAACCTTGAGACCAAGCAAAGCGGTCTCACCGTTGACCACAATACGACCTTCCTGAATCATTTTTTCAATCTGGCGGCGCGATCCAACACCTGCATTGGCGAGCGATTTTTGAATGCGAATGGCGGTCATAGTGTCAGCAACTTTACGCGCTCTGCGTCTTTGGCTCGTCAGCGGAACCGGACTCTTCGTCATCGTCCAGAGAGTCTAGTTCGTCAAGGTCATTGTCGTCGAAGTCTTCATCCGAATCTGATGCCTCAGTATGACGCTCTTGATCTTCGTCAACGCCGTCCTGACCGTCATCTGCGTCTTCAGAACGTTCTTCTGAATCGTCCTGTTCGTCATCGTCGTCTTCGTCGTCTTCGTCGTCATCCTCAGAGCGTTCTTCTAAACCGTCATCCTCGTCTTCGTCTTCAGAACGTACTTCTAAGTCATCTTCGTCGTCATCCTGATCAGCCTCGTCATCGTCTTGATCTTCGTCACTATCAAGACTCTCTTCGTCGCCGTCTTCAACATTACGACTCTCAGAGTCTTCTGCAGCCTCGTTGCCGTCAACCAGCTCTTCACCCTCAATCGTTAAGTCTTCCCCAAACTCTTCTTCGAATTCGGCACGGGTATCACCGCCGTCAGCGGTCTGAAGATCGTTAACTTCACCGCCATCCTCGTACGGAGGCGTACCGAAATCGAGTTCGGTGTTCATACTGTCAATGTCTTTAAGCTCTGCAAGGCTCGGCAGTTCGTCAAGTGACTTAAGGTTAAAGTAATCCAGAAAGTCTTTTGAGGTTCCAAACATGGCCGGACGTCCGGGCACGTCGCGATGCCCTACAATGCGAACCCAACCGCGCTCAAGCAGAGTGCGAATAATGTTGGTGCTCACACTTACACCGCGAACGTCTTCAATGTCGCCGCGCGTAATCGGTTGCCGGTAGGCAATAAGCGCAAGCGTTTCCATCAGTGCACGCGAATAGCGCGGCGCACGGCGCTCACTAAGTCGCCCGAGCCACTCGCCCATGTGATGACGCACCTGAATGCGAAACCCACTGGCGACCTCGACGAGCTCGATACCTCTGTCGTCGTATTCTTTGCGAAGCTCGTCCAGCAGCTCCTTCATAACTTTGCGTTCCGGGCGCTCGTCTTCGCTGAACAGCCGTAAAAGCTCGTTCATCGACATAGGTCTGCCAGCTGCAAACATTGAGGCTTCAACCACGTTCTTGATCGTTTTATGGTCCATCGTTTTCTTAACTACCCCTACTAACCGTTGCCACTTTTGGCGTTGCTGTCAGAACTTGTACGAATATGAATTGGTGCGAAAGGCTCGCTTTGTACCAGCTCAATCAATGACTCCTTAACCAATTCGAGTATGGCTAAAAAGGTAACTACTATTCCCATGCGACCTTCAGTGACGTCGAAGAATTCAGTGAAGTCCTGAAACTCGGTGCCCGCCAGACGGCTCAGCACGTCGCTCATTTTTTCACGAACTGACAACGTCTCTGCATCGACCTGGTGATGCTTGTACATTTCAGCGCGACGAAATACTTCCTGAAGCGCAATTAGCACTTCACGAAGGTCGACCTCCGGCACAAGATCTTCAACTTCGTCTTGCAGTACTTCGGCCGTGGCCACGAAATTGTCTCGCTCCATGCGAGGTATGTTGTCGAGGTCTTCGGCGGCCTTTTTGTAGCGCTCATATTCCTGCAAACGGCGCACCAGCTCTGCACGCGGATCCTCTTCTTCGCCCTCTTCCTCGTTCATGCGCGGCAATAACATACGCGACTTGATTTCGGCCAGCATCGCGGCCATGACAAGATATTCACCTGCCAGCTCTAACTGCAGGTCAGCCATCAGGTCTATGTACTCTGTGTACTGCCGGGTAATTTCGGCAATGGGCACTTCCAGAATGTCCAGGTTCTGCCGTTTGATCAGATACAGTAATAAGTCGAGCGGTCCCTCAAACGCCTCAAGAAACACTTTGAGAGCGTGAGGCGGAATGTACAGGTCTTGTGGGAGCTGGGTGTAAGGCTCGCCTTCAACCACCGCAAACGGCATTTCGGATTGAATAGGACGTCCCGGCTCTTCCGGGTCAGTAGCCTCACCCTCGGTCGGGCCAACACCCTCAACGACAACCAGATCAGGCGCTTTGGCGTCTGCGGGAGCTTCGTCTGACTCGGACTCGCCTGTGTCGTCAGAAGTCCGTTCAACGTGTTCAGGTTCTGTGTTCTTAGCCGTGCCCGTTTCTGCATCGGCGGCGATTTCCGAACTCGCTTCAGACGACTCCTCAGAGCCTGAAGCCGCGTCAGAATCGCTCGGCGACTCCTCGTCGGTCGAGACAACTTCTTCTTCCACGGCCAACTCTCCGTCGTCCACGGTTTCGTTTTCAATCTCATCGGACTTGTTGCTGCTTTCACTCACCGGGTGTTGTCTCACTAAGTAGTTGGTCTTCGATTACTGAATAAATCAATTCGTATACTGCATGTTGGCTCGCCACATGGCTGAATACGGTTTCGGGATTGCTCGGCGCGTTCCAAAATTGGCCTGCGACTTTAGCTGTAGTTAAGCTTCATAGCCTGTCGTACGTCGTCCATGGTTTTACGTGCTTCAACGCGCGCCCGCTCGTTGCCTTCGTGGACAATGCTCTTGACCAAATCGTGGTTTTCTTCGAACTGCACGGCTCTTTCACGCATTGGCTCAACTTCGGCGATTACGGCGTCAATAAGAGGCTTCTTGCATTCAAGACACCCGATGCCGGCGGAACGACACCCTTTCTCAACCCACTCTTTGGTTTCAGTGCTGGAGTAGATTTTGTGAAAATCCCATACCGGGCACTTGTTCGGATCACCAGGATCGGAAAGCCTTACACGTGCCGGGTCTGTCGGCATGCGTTTGATTTTTTGCTGTACTGAATCGTTTTCTTCTCGCATGCCGATCGTATTGCCGTATGACTTGGACATTTTGAGACCGTCGAGACCGGGCATTTTTGGCACTTCAGTTAGCAATGTCGTGGGCTCCACCAGAATTTGACGGCCTCCACCTTCAAGGTAAGCGATCAGGCGCTCACGATCAGCAACCGTAAGGCTGCCGTGTTGCGTTACGAGCTCGTGGCCTGCAGCCAGAGCACTCTCGTCACCGGTCTCCTGATAGAGCTTTCGCGCGGCTTTGTAGGGTTTTGCTGACTTGCCGCCCATGTTGCGAATAGCTTTAGCGACACGCTCTTCAAAGTCGGTTTCGCGCCCGTAGATAAAATTGAACCGTCGGGCAACTTCACGCGTCATTTCAACGTGCACCTGTTGGTCTTCGCCAACCGGCACGTGTGCTGCTTTGTAAATTAAGATATCACTGGCTTGCAGCAACGGGTAACCCAGAAATCCGTAGGTGGACAGATCACGCTCTTTGAGCTTTTCCTGCTGGTCTTTATAAGTCGGTACTCGCTCAAGCCAGGACAGCGGCGTAATCATGGACAGCAACAAATGTAGCTCAGCGTGCTCAGGCACCATTGACTGTACAAAAATAGTGGCCTGTTTCGGATTAACTCCGGCAGCGAGCCAGTCAATGACCATTTCCCAGACGTCACTTTCAATTTGCGACGTGTCGTCATAGTGGGTAGTGAGAGCGTGCCAGTCGGCTACCATAAAGAAACACTCGAACTCACGCTGCATTTTGATCCAGTTCTTCAGCGCACCGTGGTAATTTCCAAGGTGCAGCCTCCCGGAGGAACGCATGCCTGAAAGCACACGCTGATTGGCGCTTGTACTGGTACTCAATGATGTCTCCCGACGTGACGGCGAAGTAGTAAAACGAACACCTGATAGCCGGTTACTCTACGAAATATCGTGAGTAACATTGCTCCCTAAACGAAAGATAGCAAGGTGGCCCGGATGGTCTGTCCCGCTGTAACAGCCGCCAGTTTACCGGGGTCAGAAGCGCGTTGCAGCAGTCATGGCGAAATGGGTCTTGTCAACCCAAATGTCAGCCTCGGTGAATTTCGACTGGGACTGTTTGGGGCTAAAAGGCGCCAGCTCGAATGGCGCTAAAACTGAGTGTTCATACCGCAGGAAACAAATTCACTTTGCCCGATAGAGTATTGAACTTAATAATAAAGTTATGTGGTTAATATGTGAGCAACTGAAAGCGCACTACGGTAATTGAAATCGCACCCGCTTATGTTGGGTCTACGCCCGCAGCACAGGAAACGCCACACGCACAGGCTAGCCAGAAAACACGGTCAGATTATGGGACTGCGGTTTGCGCAAACTTACGCTCCACAGGTCCTTACAGGCTTGTGCTCAGTCTACCAAAAGCTCTACAGAGCCCTTGCCTTCTCGCACAACTGTGGCCACGTCGGTGCTGATATCTACGATAGTTGTGTGCTCAATACCGCAAGAGCCTGCATCAAGGATAACGTCTATGCCGTGCCCCCATACATCGCTAATTTCGATAGCGTCGTTGAGAGGTAAATCGGAACCGGGTAGCTCGGCTGTGGTACTTAACAATGGTGCGTCGAGCTCGTCGAGCAAACCCTGCGCAACGGCGTGGTCGGGCACGCGTATGCCGATCGTTTTGCGCTTTTTAGTTTGGAGTCGGTTGGGCACTTCCCTACTTGCTTTTAGGATGAAAGTGTAAGGACCCGGAGTGAACGTTTTTAACAGGCGGTACGCCATATTATCGACTTGGGCAAACTTGGACAGGTCTTTCAGATCTTTACAAATGAGCGTGTACAAGTGCTTCTTGTCCAGCTGTTTTAACCGACGCATGCGCTCTACGCTTTGCGTATTGCCCGCAAGACACGCCAGCGCATAGCAGGAGTCGGTAGGAAACACGACAATCCCCCCGCTGCGGATTATGTCCGCTGCTTGTTTCAGCCTGTGTGGCTGCGGGTTGTCAGGGTGAACTTCAAGAAATCGGGCCATGCGCTATTGTACTTGGAATAGAGCGACAAGGCTCACAAATTGGAGGTTAAATTCGCTGAAATCTGTTGTGCTGAGGTATCATGCACCCCGATTTTACAGACGAGTAACCCAGATGCAGATGGCTTTTGTTCTTATTCCCGCCGTACTCTTTTTCGGCACCTACAAGCTGTACGATTTTTACGTAGCGACGGCGGTGCTCATGGCCTCTGTAACCCTGCTCACCCTGTTCGACTGGATTCGAACCCGAAAGGCCAACAAGCTCCACATTGTGAGCACCGCGATGTTGCTCATATTCGGCTCGATTACGCTCGTTCTGCGCGACCCCGAGTTCTTACAGTGGAAATTCTCAATCTACCACTGGCTCATCGCCCTGGTTTTACTGTGGACTCATGTGTTCCGTGACAAGACGGGCGTCCAGTCGTTTTTCGAAACCATCGGCTCTCTTTCTGCGGGTGACGACGAGTCGCTGGACCTGGCCACACTGCCGGAGAAAAAGTACCGTAACTGCAACCTGATCAGCATTATCTACTTTACCTTCGTCGGCGCCATCAACTTGTACATAGCCTTCACCATGAGCGAAGAAGCCTGGGTAAATTTCAAAGTTTTTGGCATTCAAATCATGAACTTTGTGTTCATGATTGGTCTTATGGTGTATCTCTTTAAAGGAGAGTTTTCTGACCGACCCAAGAGTGAAGACAATGAATGAAGAACGCATTGAGCGAATGACCGCTCTACTTCGGGAACACCTGGATGTCAGCGAACTGATCGTGCTCGATGAATCAGCCAAGCACGCCGGTCACGCCGGAGCGCAGGACGGCCGAGGTCATTTCAAACTCACTATCACCGCCAGCAATTTTCGCGGCCTGAATACCCTCAAACGACACCGCCTGGTCTACGACGTCTTGGACGACATGATGAAAACCGACATACACGCGCTTAGCATTAGCGCATCAGACCCCGATTAACGTACTACATATAAACTAACGAGAGAGAACTTCAATGAAATACCTTCCCATTTTACTTGTTGCGTTATTCGCGACGGCTTGCACCCCAGCCAATTCGGGCTCAGCTTCCAGCACTCCGAAAATTGACTCAACCAAGACCGTGGTAGCAACCGTAGACGGCGAGCCGATATACCAGGAAATGGTCGATTTTTACCGCAAAGCGCGGTTCAACGACGCCCCGGTGACGCCTGAACAGACAAAACAGGTAATCGACGACATTACTCAGCTTTACAGCATGGTTGGTGAAGCCAAGCGCCAAGGGCTCGACAAAGACGTCGATATTGCGATGCGAGTCAAAATGCAAAGCCTGAGCATGCTGGCCCAGGCTGTTATGCAAAAACACAATGAAGACAATCCAGTGACAGAAGAAATGGTCCGTGCGGCCTACGACTCTGGTTCAAGCGGTACCGAGTACAAAGCGCGTCACATCCTCGTTAAAGAGGAAGCTGAAGCTCGGGAAGTGATAGCGAGTCTGGACGCCGGTGGCGATTTCGCCGATCTGGCTGAAGAACACTCAACCGGCCCTTCTGGACCCCGTGGCGGCGACCTTGGCTGGTTCCCTGCAGCTCAGATGGTCAAGCCTTTCGGCGACGCTCTGCCCGGTATAGAGGAAGGCACCTACGGCAAAGAGCCTGTGCAGACCCAGTTTGGCTGGCACGTTATCTTGGTTGAGGAAACTCGAAAAGCCGAGTTTGAACAAGTGGCCGCGAAGCTACGGGAGCAATTGGCAACAGATCAGGTCAATAAATTCCTCGAAGACGTCAAAGCCAAAGCGCAAATTGTTAATAAATTGTAAGGGATTACTCTGAGACGAGCCATTTTTGGCGAAAAAATTCACGCCATATCCTTATGTTTTATATGACTATTTTTCGTCATTTATCGATATGAGACGTGGTTCACAGATGAATTTGCCACGGATGCGTATAAATACACCTGAGCTTTGTCTATGTACCCAGACGGGCTCAGAAACCTCAGAATCCCCCAAACGATGAGGCGAACTCAAGCCGGCATGGATGCCGGCTTTTTTTATTTGCGCAAATCCGAAAAAAAACTGTCGGTTCAATTAGTTTCATGTGCAACGCGTGGAAATAATCAAATTTTTACCTTTGTTATTACGGGTTAAGGCTACCCCTTAAGTCCTTGAATTCCGATTTCCGCACGACATAATTTATCATTATGTTGAAGCAGATTTTAATCGTATTCCAATCAGATACTTACCACTTCCCGTCAATAATAATTTGACATATTTCGAACTCGGTGATTTACTTCTCCGCCGTTTTCGCAGGGGTAAGTCCTACACATTTTAAGCAGCTCTGGACAATTTATAACCCTCCTGATGACGACTTTATTCCACCGGGAAATATATCCCTTGACGCACAGCGTCACTGGGATATATTTCCCGAGAGAATTAAGCAAATTCAACGACGCATTCGGACTAACAAGAAATTGGCAAACATTAGCCAGACAAATACTAACGAAGCGGACGTAAAACAAGGATTGTTAGCGGCATATCGTCGCTTTATGGGACCGCTAGTACGGATCCTGATCAGAAACGGAATTTCATTCGACGAGTTTGCAGACGAACTTAAGGGCGTCTTCGTGGAAATTGCGCACGATGACTTCCCAATTGATGGCAGAAGCCCATCAGGAACAAGAATCGCAATATTGACAGGTTTGACGCGTAAGGAAGTTAAGCGTCAGTTGGAGCTCGGCGAAGGAAAGCCTTCTAAAACTGAGAACAAGGCTAATAGAGTCAACCGAGTTCTTGACGGTTGGCATACAAGCCCAGAGTTTACCGGCCCGTACAACATGCCGCTAGAACTCTTCTTCGACAAGAGACAGGGCAACGTTCCTAGTTTTTCAGAATTAGTAAAACAGTTTAGTGGTGACATGTCACCCAGAGCTATGTTCGTTGAATTGAAACGATTGAAAGTCATCGAAGAGCTTCCTGATGAGTCTATTCGAGTCGTAACAAAAGCTTACATATCTGCAGAATTAGATGCCGAAGTTCTAAAGCGAATGGGTTCGATAATTGGAAATCTGGCTGAAACGATAGATTACAACTTTCACACCAAGGATCCAGATAAGAGCAAACGATTTGAAAGAAACGCATTTACGGACAGGGGAATTCCGGAAGACGCGTTAGAAGATTTTTCTGATTTAGTGCGCGCGAAAGGTACAGAGTTATTGGAGACATTAGACCGATTTCTCAACGCACACGAGGTCAAAGAAGACAATGGGAAAAAAGCAACTATTAAGACAGGAGTCGAGATTTACCACTATATTGAGTAAGACCAACATTTACACGGGGGATTATCCACATGTTTCATACTCAAACATCAAAGATGTTTTCAGCTATCACCATCATGGCTGCAGCATTAGTCTTAGCTCCAACAGCGCATTCCGATAGCACAAGCCTAATTTCAAACTCTCACTTTTCGGGTGCGACTGGCTCTCATAGTATTTCTGCAATCGCAGGAACGGGACTTACAAGCCTCAATCAAACTTCAGCAGGTTCACCAAGAGGAACTGTAGCTGGAATTACAGCGATTAGCGGCACCGGCTTGACTGCGATTGGCGGAACAGGCACTACTGCTATTGGCGGTACTGGAACAAATGCCATCGGTGGAACTGGAACAATGGCGATCGGAGGCACCGGCACCAAATCAACTGGTGGAACCGAAACCAATGCAATTAGTGGTACAGGTACTAGAGCAATTGGTGGAACTGGAACAAGGGCCATCGGTGGTACTGGGATTAAAGCAATTGGTGGAACTGGAACAAATGCCATCGGCGGCACCGGTACTAAAGCAATAGGCGGAACTGGAACAAATGCCATCGGCGGCACCGGTACAAGAGCAATCGGCGGAACTGGTACTAACGCTATTGCGGGAACAGGAATCCGCTCAAACGGTAATTCGGGATTCCAAGCAAATAGCGGCAATGGAACTTTAGCTATAAGCGGTACCGGAACCATGGCGATAGGCGGAACCGGGACGATGGCAATCGGCGGAACTGGAACCATGGCTATCGGCGGAACTGGAACCATGGCTATTGGTGGAACCGGAACTATGGCGATAAGTGGAACTGGCAGAAGCGCTAACAGATAGTTTATCTAGAATAAGATTTTTCACATTAGGGGACGCAGACTTTCAGTCTGCGTCCTTTTTGATATGCCCAACACTCAAGAGGTGGTCATTGATCGGCTTATATTTTTATCTCTGGATAATCAAACGCGTATATTCCTATCCCTGTTAAACCTTGATTTGGTGAAGCAGTAATTTTACAGTCGCCTACGCTCGACTCTAGCCAATCATTAAATTCCTCGATAAGGTTCGGTAGTTTTTCTTTGCAGTAGTCTTGAAATTTCGAAAACTCCGATTCTGACATCAATGGCACTCTTGCCCTACGCTCAAAGAGGATGTTAGCGGGATTCGAATGCCCTCTGAAAATATTCTTATACAAAGTATCCGTAAAGCTATAAGCAGTGGCTGCACCGTCCATTATACTCCCAGGACTCAACAACGGATCACTAGAATTGTGTCTCGAGATCGGAAAGAAGAGACCTTCATCATCAATTTCGATTTGGGCAGATCTCTTGATTAACTTTAGAACTGTAGAGAAAGGAAGATCCACTTTTGCAGAAGCCACTAACTGCTTAATGTCTAGGCCCTCATCCGCAACTGCTGGAAGGTGGACAGGTTTGCCATCGTCTCCCATATGATCCCACCAGTTATCAATTACAACAGTTACAGCAAGCTTTTCTGTTGGCTCCGACAAAGCCTCTGTGTCGATCTCAATAATTTTGCCGACTCGTTTCCTCGAAATACCTGTAAGCGCTGCGATCGCAGACGCACTAATCTTATTTTCCTCGTCATCTAAAACTGAGTCGATATAGACTTTCTGCGCAATTGTTGTGAATGTTTTATACGACACCCCCAAGCGTAACAAAATCCTAACTATTGGCTGAAGCATCATGTAGCACGCTTTAATAGAAACTGACTCAATGTTTGTTTTCATAGCTACCGATCCATTTACGCGTAAATCCGGGAGAAAAAGAACTTGCAAGAACCACCAGATTGATCATCGATTGTTACAGCTCAGCAAACAAGCCCAATAACTCGGTTTCAGACAGAATAATGACGCCTAATTTCTCAGCCTTGGCCAATTTGGAGCCGGCTTTTTCGCCTGCTACCAGATAATCGGTGTTTTTTGAGACGCTGCCGGTCACTTTGCCGCCCGCTGCTATGATCAACGCTTTTGCCTCGTCGCGCTTCATTTCGCTAAGCGAGCCTGTGATTACAAATGTTTTTCCGGTGAACGCTTCGTTTTGCTGCTCAGAGTCAGGAACGGTCGGCGCCGGCCAGTGGACACCGCAGTCTTGCAGTTCTTTTATAAGAGCCTTATTTTTTTCATCCGCGAAATAGTTGATAACTCGATTGGCCACAATAGGGCCCACGTCAGGAACATCCACTAACTGCTCTTCGCTGGCCGACTGAATCGACTCGATATCACCAAAATGATCTGCGAGCGTCGCGGCCGTGCTCTCCCCTACTTCTCGTATACCGAGACCATAGAGAAACCTCGCGAGAGTTGTGCCCTTACTGCTCTCAATACTCTCCATGAGCTTTTTAGCCGACTTCTCACCCATGCGCTCGAGACTTACAAGCTGACCTTGCTCCAGCTTAAACAGCTGGTCGAGCGACGTAACAAACTTGTGATCAACCAAAGCATCAACCAGTTTGTCGCCCAAACCATCGATGTCGAGGGCTCGACGAGAGCCAAAGTGCCACAAGCCCTGTTTAAACTGGGCCGGACATTTTCCAGGGCCACCGCTGCAGCGTGATGCCGCCTCACCTTCAACACGTTCGATAAGTGAATCGCACTCCGGGCAGCGCTCGAGCATGACAATTTTACGGGTTTCCTTTGGTCTACTACTCATAACAACCGAAACCACTTCGGGAATCACATCTCCGGCACGCCTTACGATAACCGAGTCACCAATACGAACGTCTTTGCGCTCAACCTCATCCATGTTGTGTAGCGTCGCATTACTTACTGTTACACCACCGACAAACACCGGCTCAAGTCTTGCCACCGGCGTTATCGCTCCGGTACGGCCTACCTGAAATTCAATGTCGAGAATGCGGGTTATTTCTTCCTGCGCCGGAAACTTATGCGCGACAGCCCAACGCGGCGCGCGCGATACAAATCCTAATGAGTCTTGTAGCGTCAGATTATTTACTTTGTAGACCACACCATCAATTTCATACGGCAGCTGGCCACGACGCTCCAAAATACGTTGATGAAACTCAAGACACCCTTCAGCCCCCTGCACAATCTGGTTTTCAGGACAAACTCGCAGCCCCCACACAGCTAGCTGCTTTAGCACCTCACTGTGGGTCTCTGGTAATTCCCAGCCTGAGACTTGCCCTAGCGAATAAACGTATATTGTCAGTGGTCGCTTGGCGGTCTCTCTGGGATCTAATTGGCGAAGGCTACCGGCTGCTGCGTTTCGAGGATTTTTGAACTCTTTCAGATCTTCTTTGGCAAGCCTTGCGTTCATAGACTTGAAGCCTTCGAGCGGCATATACACCTCGCCCCTCACCTCGAGACGATCTGGGACGTTTTTACCTCTGAGCTGAAGCGGAACAGACTTAAGAGTTCGAATGTTATGTGTGATGTCCTCGCCGGTGCTTCCGTCACCGCGAGTAGCTGCGCGAATCAGCTCTCCGTTTTCATACAATATACTCACAGCGAGGCCGTCCAGCTTCGGCTCAGCTGCAAACTCTATGCTGTCTGCAGTAACGTGGTCTTGCTTCAGGCGCTCGATAAGCCGGTGCTCGAAGTCGTGCACGTCTTCTTCACTAAAAGCATTACCGAGAGACAGCATCGCTACTTCGTGAGTTACTTGCTCAAACTTCCCAATGGGTGTTGCCCCCACTCGTTGCGTTGGCGAACCGGGTACACGCAGCTCCGGATGCTCATCTTCCAGCGCGACCAACTCATGAAAAAGCCGGTCGTACTCGACGTCAGGAATATCCGGATCGTCTAAAACATGGTAACTATGATTTGCATTGGTGAGCTGCTCGCTCAGAAAACGTACGCGTTCACGAATTTTTTTCGACACACTCATATTGGAGTACCGTTGGATGAGTTCAGCTCTGTGGGTGAGGCCTTTTTCAGTCTGCCTGAGGAGCAGAAAGCCCATGCTGGTAGTTAATAATGTCTTCGCGCAAATGACTTGCGCTTTGCCTGCTCAACGCGGTGCCTTGAGCGTCGAGGAGCTGACCGTCGAGGGTGGCGGCGAGTCGACGACCTGTTGCTACCATGTCTGCAAAGGCTGCAACGGCGTCTTCCGGGCCCGGAAGCACGAGAAACAGGCTGGCACCTTTGAACTGCTGACTGTCAATGTCTCGCAAGTTAAATGTGCCGGGCTTAATCATGTTGGCAAGACTGAACTGCGACGGTGAGCTGTCGCCGACAGCATCGGGATCAGCGTATCGATGAAAAATATCAAAACGACCAAAAGCGAGCCCTTCAGCCTGCACGGCCCCAATAAACGCTAGTCCGTCAAACATGCGTCCAGACTTGGGCATCAGATGAAGCGCAATGACTTTTTCTGGCACTTCGGTCACAACGCTATCGGGTGAGGGCTCAACCGCCGGTGATGCTTCGCTACCGCTTGTCGCCACAGCATCATCAGATGAAGCCGTAACAAGCGGCTCTTCGGCCGGCGCAAAACGGCTTGAGCTCGATGCCCCAATCACGTCATCGACGTCACCGGAATACTCCGCGTCGGAGAGGCGCGACGATTCAGGGAGAGCAGAAAGCTCTTCGTCGGACGTCAGTGAGGGTTCTTGTCGCGAGCTCGTGGGTGGCAGCAAGTCGCTGTCGTCTCTAGTGGAGCGACGACTAAAGAAATAGATCAGCACCAAAAGCACTAACCCTACTCCCAATAATATCCAGCGCAGTTCGTTCATAACGTAATAATACGACGATTCTGAAGTGTATAAAACCAACCGAGAGTCGGCCTTGACCTTACTCGAGCTCGAAGCCCCTCTACAGCGCGACTGGTTGACTGACTCAAATTAACACCAACGCTCGAATAACGCAGGCCTAGGAGGCCTGCGCCATATCAACCGCCTCTGCAACGTCAACAGCAACCGGACGAGAACAACCCGGCTCCTGCATGGTCACACCGATTAACTGATCGGCAAGAGAAATAGTGGACTTGTTATGCGTAATGAAGATGAACTGAACCTTGTCTTGCATTTCCCGAAGGATATTACAAAAACGGTTTACGTTCGCGTCATCAAGCGGTGCGTCAACCTCATCGAGCATACAAAACGGCGCCGGGTTCAACTCGAAAATTGAGAACACCAGCGCAACAGCCGTCAGCGCTTTCTCACCACCCGACAGCAAATGAATGCTCGAATTGCGTTTGCCGGGAGGCTGCGCCATAACGGTCACACCCGCCGTTAATAAGTCAGAGTCGTTCAATTCCAGGTAGGCATGGCCCCCACCGAATAGTTTTGGAAACAATTTCTTAAAGCCGTCATTAACTTGATCGAATGTTTCTTTGAATCGGGTTCGGGTTTCACGGTCAATCTTGTGGATTGCCGCTTCGAGAATTTCCAGTGCCTCTACCAGGTCCGCGTGTTGTGTATCGAGGTATTCTTTACGCTCTGACTGTTCTTTAAACTCGTCAATAGCAGCTAAGTTAATAGCACCAAGCCGCGAAATCTTGTTCGTGAGCTTCTCAGCCTTTTCCTGCCAAGCCTCAGGATCAGCGTCTTCCGGCAAGCCCTCTTGAACCGTGGCCATTTCCATGCCGGTTTCCGCGAAGCGTTCCGCTATCGTGTCGCGTCGAACTTTAATTTCTTGCGCTGAAATCCGTACCTGCTGCACGGCTTCCCGACGCTCTGCGACATCTTGCTCTCGGTGTTGACGCTTTTGCTCAGCCTCGCGCAAAGCCTGATTAGTTGCTTCAAGCGTTTTGCGCACTTCACTCAAATCGCTTTCGACAGACAAACGCTGCTCAAGCAATTCGTGCAGTGACTCCTGATGCGCGGCCATAGGCTCTTCGCCTTCGGCCAACTGCTGCATCAACTCAGCACGTCGCTCAGTCAACTTTGTCAGCTGCTCGCGCAAGCGACCCAGATTCTGCTGGGAAGAGTCGCGTGTGCTTCGTCGGGACTCGACTTTGACCTCAATGCTGTGAGCAGCGGAGCGATCACGCTCGTAGTTGGTACGAGTCTCATCAAGTTCTTTTCGAACGCCCTCTTCCTGAGCTTTAAGCCGTTGCAGGCGATCTTCGGATTCGCCCAAAGCCCCTTCAGCTGTCTCGAGCGCGCCACGCGAACCCACAATTTTTTCGTCAATCCCGGCTATGTTGGTTGCCAAATCAGAGGCGTCAACATCCAGACGTTCAATGCGAGCGGTCATATCGTCCATGCGACTCTTGCGGGCGTCTATTTGAGCGACAAGGTCAACGTGTTCACGGTGAATCTGGTTTACAGCCTGCTGTCGCTCGTCGCGCTGCAGCTCAAGTCTTTTCAATTCACTGCGAGCATGCTGATGTTGTTCATCGAGCTGCTCAGTCTTAAGTTCAAGCGCCTCAACACTTGCACGCAAATCACGCAATTCGGTTTCACGAGCCAGAACGCCAGCATTAGCGTCTTTTTCACGCTTGACCCGCAGCCAATGGCGGGTAAGCCAAATACCGTCAGGTGTCACAACTGACTCACCCTCACCCAGACGATCACGCATTGCGAGTGCTTCGTTCAAGCTGTTGGCAACCTGCACTTTCGCGAGCAGCGCTCCAACCCCGGCGCCATCGGATACTTTCGATGCGAGAGTGCCCGCCGCTGCCGTACCAGACTGACTACGATCGACAAAACTGATGTTGAGATCGTCAACGTCGCCGATGACTGCAGCAACACTGTCCATTCCGTCAACGCAAACCGCCTCGAGATAGTTACCCAGAACCGTTTCAACGGCTTGTTCCCAACCCGCCTCTACATTCAGCTGTTGGGCAACTCGCGGCTGCCCTGCCAGGTGTGCGTTTTCCAACCAGGAGCTTACTTTGCCCTGCCCGCCACCCAGTGCCGCCTGCTGCAGAGCTTCCAAAGAGGCCAGACGGCCTTTCTGCTGCTGCAAAGTAGCGCGGCCCTGATCCAGTTCTCTGGTGAGCGCAACGTCACGCTCACGGTTTTCCTGAATTTCGACGTTGCTGGCCTGAAGCTCTTCCTGCGAATCTTGAAGTTTGGTTTTCAAACCGCTTTCGTTATTTCCCAGCTGGCCAAGTTCGCTTACAAGATCAGCAATGGACAAAGCAGCCCTTTCGACCGCAACCCGTTCCTGACGTGAAACCAGGCCTTTGAGCTGCTGTTCCATTTGTTCAATACGGGTGCTTTCCACTCGCGCGCGCTGCACGGCTTCGCTGTTCTCAGCACTAATTGCCTGCCACTGCTGCTGCCAGGAATTCATGCGTGACTCAGCTTCACGCCAACTGGCTTCAGAGGCTGTGCCCAACTCGCTTAATCGCTCCCACTCAGGTTCCATGGTCGCCAGTTCTTCAGCGAGTTCTTTGAGCTTGGCTTCATCGTTTGTAATGTCGGTTTCGAACTCTTTAATACCCTGCTCGGATTTATCGACGTCCTGCTGCTGACGTTGCTTGAGTTCTTTAGCGTGCTGAATGTCTTGTTCAAGCCGGGCAATTTCCGAACCGACCTTATAATATTTTTCCTGCACGGCATTAAACGCGTCACCGTGTTCGGTACTGTCGCTTCGCAGCTTTTCTATATCGGCTTCAACCGCACGCAGTTCGGTCACAGCCGCTTCAAGGGCCATTTCTTTTTCGTGAGTGAGCTTTGCTTCAGCTGTCTGCCGGTCTTCCATTTCGGCATAGCGCAACGCAAGCAGTTCCGCTTCGACTAAACGGGACTCGGCCTGAAACGTTTTGTATTTCTCGGCAACTTTGGCCTGGCGCTGCAAATGCTTTAGCTGCTTGTCGACTTCTTCGCGCAAGTCGTTAAGGCGGTCGAGGTTGTCGCGCGTATGTCGAATACGGTTATTGGTCTCTCGCCGACGGTCTTTGTACTTTGAGATGCCGGCTGCTTCTTCAAGAAACACACGCATGTCGTCGGGCTTGGCTTCCACAAAACGCGAGATCATGCCCTGCTCAATAATAGAGTAGCTGCGTGGACCCAGACCCGTGCCTAAAAACACGTGGGTAATGTCTTTGCGACGACACCGCGTATTGTTTAAGTAGTAAGTCGACGTGCCGTCGCGACTCATAGTCCGTTTAATAGACACCTCGGCATAGCCGGCGTACTGGCCGCCTATTTTTCCGTCCGTGTTATCAAATATCAGTTCGATGGTTGCCGAGCCCACGGGTTTACGTGAACTCGAGCCATTAAATATAACGTCGGTGATCGTGTCACCGCGCAGGTTTTTCGCCGAGCTCTCCCCCATCACCCAACGCACAGCGTCGATAATGTTCGATTTACCACAGCCATTGGGGCCGACAACGCCGACAAGATTGCTGGGTAAGTGAACGGTGGTGGGATCTACGAACGTTTTAAAGCCGGCGAGCTTTATCGTGCTCAATCGCATTAAACAGTTTCCAAATCATGGTCGAAACAATCGCTGTAGTGTAAAGTAATCGTCTTGCCAATGTCATTAGAAATCGGCGATTAAAACTCGCTACAGAAGAGGATAAAATTTGTGACAATTTTTCCGGATGAAGCACTGGGCGCCGGTGGTACAGCACCGCCTTCGCGCAAACTTGAAACGTTCCCTAATCCGTCGGAACAACGCGACTATACCATTCGGATGAAGATTCCGGAGTTTACCTGCGTGTGTCCGAAAACGGGACAACCCGACTTTGCCACACTGCACTTAGAGTACGTTCCCGATAAACTTTGTATCGAGCTGAAATCCCTAAAGCTTTACTTGTGGAGCTACCGGGAGGAAGGCGCTTTCCACGAGGCCGTAACTAATCAGATACTGAACGACCTTGCCGGCGGTTGCGCACCCAAGTTCATGCGCCTGACGGCCGAGTTCTATGTCAGGGGCGGCATTTACACTACTATTGTGGCCACGCACCAAGACACTAACTGGACAGCTCCCGCCCTCGTTCAACTCCCCTGATTTAATTAGCTTTTTTGCTTCAATAGATTGAATCGAGAAAGGGATAAAATTGTTGTATACATTTCAGATTATCGCTATATAATTGAGCGTTTTTCTGGCACGGCAGAGTTCTCAAAAGGGGCAAAAAATGGCGACGAAAAAGAAAGTAGCCAAGACCACCACAAAGAAGAAAGTGACCAAGAAAGTCACTGCGAAGAAGAAGACTGCCACTAAGAAAAAGACGGCTAAGAAAGTAACAGCGAAGAAAACTGTCACAAAAAAAGCCGCCGCGTCCAAGGCACCCGCCAAGAAAGCGGCGCCCAAGAAATCGGCTGCGTCACGACGCGCCGGTGCCGCTCTTTTAGCGCCTGCGAAGGTGAGTCCATACCAGCCTGAACGCAACGAAGATTTCATGAACGCTAACCAGCGGGAGCACTTCCGCACTATTTTGCGCGCCTGGAAATCGGAGCTAATGCAAGAAGTCGATCGCACTGTCCACCACATGAAGGACGAAGCGGCGAACTTTCCTGACCCCAACGATCGGGCAACTCAGGAAAGCGAATTCAGTCTCGAACTGCGAACACGCGACCGGGAGCGCAAACTGATTAAGAAAATCAACGAAGCGCTCGTTATGGTTGGCAATGGCGATTACGGCTACTGCGAAGCCTGCGGCATCGAAATCAGTATCCGCCGACTCGAAGCTCGACCGACTGCCACGCTTTGCATCGACTGCAAAACGCTGGACGAAATTCGCGAACGGCAGCTGGGCGGTTAGCCCTATCCATACTCACCCGGCGCGCCGCCGGGCAGCACAGCACAATCCAACATGAGTAGCGTGGACCGTTCCGCGACCTACAAGGGACGCTTTGCGCCGTCTCCCACAGGACCTCTGCACATGGGTTCGCTTGTTGCTGCGGTCGCAAGCTACCTGCGCGCCCGACAAGCTGACGGACAGTGGCTGCTTAGAATCGAAGACATCGACCCGCCCCGCGAAGTAAAAGGTGCATCCGATTCGTTTCTCACAACACTTGAACTTTTTGGTTTTGAATGGGACGGCGACGTCACATATCAAAGCAAGCGGTTCGACCTGTATCGCGATGCGCTTGAAAAACTCAAGGCGTCAAACAGCGTTTATCGCTGCAAGTGCAGTCGCCGCGAAATTGAACGCGCCATCCGCTACCGGAGCGGACGAAACGGGGTTTACCCCGGAACGTGTGTTGAAAGTGCTCCTGACCAAAGCGCAGTCGTTAACTGGCGCTTCGCTACGCAAGACTCTCAGGTTACGTTCACCGATTTACTGCAAGGTGAACAAACTATCCGGTTTGGTAAAACCAAACGCCACGGCGACTTTATCGTTTGGCGCAAAGACGATCTGCCCATTTACCAACTGGCCGTCAGCGTCGACGACATTGCACAAGGCATCACCGAAGTTGTCAGAGGCATCGATTTACTGCACGAAACGGCCGGTCAAATCCTGATTCGAAATCAATTAACCGGCGACGATACGGCCACTCAATCCAGCTGGATGCATGTCCCGACTGTTACTAATGCCAAAGGCGACAAGTTGTCAAAACAGACGGGCGCCGCTCCTTTGGACAATGAAAATGTTGCGCAGCAATTGTGTCACGCACTTAAGCTTCTGGGGCTTCCTGTGGAGCCGGCGCTGAGTCGCGCTGCAGTGCGTGAAATATGGGCTTTCGCTTTTGAGCACTGGCAATCTAACAATTTGTTTAATATACAAATAGCTACATTAGACTAAGTCCACCTAACTACAAATTGCAAAGCAGCATCTTCGGCAGTTACACTCATAACACAGTGAAAATGCCGCAGTGCATTTAGGGAGATTCTGCAGTTTGCAGCGCCTCCTCTCCCCTCAACTAACAGGGTTCAGAGTTTATGAGCGAATCACGAATTATTAAAAAATATCCTAATCGACGCTTGTACGACACGGAAGAAAGCCGCTACATCACCCTTGCCGATATCCGTAATCTGGTGCTCGAAAAAGTCGACTTTGTAGTGATCGACAAGAAATCTCAGGCCGACATTACCCACAGTATTTTGCTGCAGGTCATTAGCGAGCAGGAAGCTAACGGCGACCCCATTTTCAGCCGCGATTTTCTGTCGCAAATCATTCGCTCATACGGCGGCAATATGCAGGGCATGGTTAGCAGCTACATGGAGCAGAGCTTGAAACTCTTCATGGGACAGCAGCAGCAAATTCGCTCACGATTAAAGAGCGTGGTTGGCGTCGATCCAGTCAGCGTTGTTACCGACATTGCAAAAAAGAACCTGTCGTTCTGGAAATCGGCTCAAGAAGAGCTGCTGAAGACTTTCACTCCGCAAGGTGACAGCGATCGCAAAAGAGACGACCGCGACTAATCACTCATACGATTCTGCACATCTTTGGTAATGTAAACAGACGTTTTGCCCGGCTGTGCAGGTCAACTGTTATGGCCGTGATGTAAAGAAGCCTGCAGAATCCCGAATCAAATAACTAGAAGGCCCGTACCAGTCCGCCGCCCTCTCCTGCGCAGCCCGAAACCTCTCGCTTGCCTCGTCATATTGACCGAGACCGTGTAACGCTTTAGCGACTAACCAGTCGATACGAATTTGCTCCGACCGCGGCAACCTCATTTCGATACTCAAATCGTGCGCCTTGAGAGATGCCTTCAGCGCCTCCGCGTATTTCTTATCCGCTAGCAGTAGATGCCCGTCGACGTAATGAAAAATCCAGGCCTCTTCATCCTCAAGGTATTCTGCAAACTCAATGCGGTAACGCTCAACGAGTTCTCTTGCTGGCTGCAGCGTTCCCTGCTCTATTTGAATCAATGCAATTCTCAAATGGGCTGACGCTATTTCGTATTCGGCTTCTATATGCTCCAAATCAGATAAGTCGATAAATGCCCGATACTCTATCAATGCCTCCTCGTTTCTTCCGGTGAAGTGAAGTAACCGCGCAAGTCGTCGACGGGCGCGCAAACTGTAGTAGTCGGCACCATCCAGACTTTCTTCCAACTTAATTGCCTGACGTAAACTTTTCTCTGCTTGCGCGACTTCACCCAACTCGAAATGAAAACTGCCCAGGTTCGCTAACAAGGCAACTCGTAATGTGTCTTCCCCATTAATCTCATCATTCAAAAACGACAGCGCTTCTTTTTGATAAGCCATGGCGTTTTCCCAATCGTTAATATTGGCGTATGCCACAGCCAAATCGTTGCGTACCAGAACATGCAAGTCGCGAACACTCAGACCTACTTTATTGGCGAGTTCAATGGCCTCCTTGTACGCCTTTATTGCAGCCTGCACTTGGTAGTCGTCTTCCAGAACAGTTGCCATTACATGAATGGCCTCGATAAGCTCTTCTTCAGAAGCTATTCCGTCATCTGAAGCCAACTCCACGGCTTTGCGTGTACTACGCAGTGCCGCGTCCATATTGCTCATCCACATCTGGGCAGTGGCAATGGTGTTGTACAGTTCGATTTTAACCGACGGCTGATCCTCAAGATCCTCTTCGAGCGCACGCTCCGCCGCATCAAGCAGGTCGCCAATAGACGCGTTGGAACCCAGCTGCATCGGAGATGACGCATCAGGTTGGGGAGACAATAATATATCGCGCAGATAATTACCGACTGCCTCAGCTCTGGCCAATTCCCGCTGAGCTTTTTGAGTTTGCATTAACGACACGGTGAGCCCGCCAATCAAGGCGACCATAGCAATAACAGAAGCTAAAGCAGCGGCCTTGTTTCGCCCTATCCACTTACGCAAACGATACATATTCGTGTCTAGCCTTGCTTCAACCGGCCTACCCTGCAAGAAACGCTGGATATCTTTCATGAAAGCACCAGCTGACTCGTAGCGTCGCTCGGGTTTCATTGACAGCGCTTTCAACACGATGGCATCCAGCTCAGACTTCTTAAGTGAATTCTTCAATGCAACAGTCTGCAAGCTAAAAGAAGGCCGTCGTGGCGCAGATTGCGTCATGAGTTGCTCAGCTTCGAAAGCAGACAGACCGCCAACATCAAACGGTAACTCACCTGTTAGCGCTTCAAACAACACGACGCCCAGAGAGTACACGTCAGTCGCCGTCGTAAGCGGCTCGTCACGAATTTGCTCAGGACTTGCGTAAGACGGAGTCAGCCGAACCAGTTTGGTTTTTTCCGCTCCTTCTGTCGCCGGATCAAGACTTCGTGCAATGCCGAAATCCAGCAGCTTGGGCTCTCCATCACGACCAACAATAATATTAGCAGGCTTAATATCACGATGAATAACGAGCGCTCTGTGCGCCGCTCTAACTGCAGAAGCAATTTTTACAAACAGATCAAGAACAGCGTCAACGTCGAGCTTATACGTTTCTATATAACGGTCGATCGGCAAACCGTCGACAAACTCCATGACCAGATAAGGCACACCTTTTTCAGTTGCCCCTCCATCGTAGAGCGCGGCTATGTTTGGGTGATTCAAGTCAGACAGAATCTGTCGCTCACGCTCGAAACGTTCGACAAGGGTGGCATCCGTCACGGAAACACGAATAAGCTTAATCGCTACCGTTTGTTCGTATGCGCCATCGTCACGCCGTGCCGAGAAGACGTAGCCCATGCCGCCTTCACCAATCAGTTCTTTGATTCGATAAGGACCAACTTGTTGACCGAGGTAATCTTTATGACTGCCGAAATCGAATGCAACATCCAGATCGTTTGAGTTCACGGTGGCGCCCTCAGTAGCTTTCAGCAGACTCGCAGCCTTACCGTATAGCTCAGCGGAGCAGTTTTCCCTCAACCACCCAGCACGGTCAGCCGGCTCTTGGGTGAGCGCCTGCTCTACCAATACAAACAGCTGTTTGTTTACTGAAACGTCCATTCATCGCCTTCGTTTTCCAAGAACAACAGTATGACTGCCTCGGCCAATCAGCGAAAGCCGCACGAAAAACGCCGCTATCTAATTGATTTATATAAAATCAAGACAAACTATCACTGTAATAGTGTAAGATTTCGCTGAAGTAAGACCAAGATGACAAAGTTAAAAAAACAAGAATATGAATCAAATAACGCAAATATTGCAAAACTGGTCCGACGCCGACGCAAACGAACGCAACAATGTGTTCACAGCGTTGTACAGTGAGCTGCGAAGAATTGCCCGGATGCAGCTTCAAGGCGAATCCAAAGACGCGGTCTTGCAGCCAACGGTAATTGCTAACGAGGCCTATCTACGTCTCGTACAAATAGACCAAATGAACTACAGCAGCCGCGCTCATTTCTTCGCGGTATCGGCAACGTTAATTCGCAGGGTCCTAATTGATTTCTCACGTTCACGCAACGCGGTTAAACGCGACGGCGGCAACCGTGTCACGTTAACATCTAACTTTTCAAAAGAGGAAGCCAAACCAATCGACATCCTAGAACTGGATGAAGCCCTGACGATACTAAAAGAAATAGACGCCGACACGGCGAGTATTTTGGAAGCACGTTATTTTGGTGGTTTGACTATTAAAGAAGTGGCCGAAGTCACGAGCTTGTCCAAAGCAACCGTAAAACGAAAATCTCAGGTTGGGATTGCGTGGCTACGAAACGAAATTGATGGTGTTTGAGCTCTTTTAACAATCTGACGGATGTTGTCCGGGGAACCGGGTCGAAAAATACTCAAGCGATAGCCAGAGCCCAACAACACTGATCGGAGACAAGGTCGTATAGAACAAATTAATGGAGACGGCCGGTAGACAAACCCTCGCAGATCTGTCCACCGGCCACTCCAGCCAACTATTTGTAGCTTAGTTGGTCACTGTAGCGGTCACATCAAAACCGTAGTTGATGCTGAAGCTTTCTCCGGCGCCAAGACCCAAAGAGTTCTCGGTCGCGAACGTACCTGTTGCAGGACCGTCCTGATCGATAATCGTGAAGCCGGTACCAACCGGAGGCATATAGCCGTCCACTGCGCTAACCGTCAAGTTGCCATCTAGTACATTGGAATCGAACACGGCGAGAATAGAACCCGGTACCCCACTTGGGCCCACATCCAGAAAGACATCGCTTGAAGCGTTTAAAGCAGCAATCGCATCCAGGAACTGCAGCACAGACTCAGGGCCAGCGTGCAGGTCACCTGGCGACGCGGCCAGATTATCGAGACTCAACGTATGGCCGTTGAGCACCTCTAGCAGCCCGTTATTTTCTATTGACTGACCCACCAGATTAAATGAACCGGTATCAGCAGAAATCGTGCCTTCGATGATCAAATCGGAAACCGTACTGCCTATAGTAGCCTGGCCACCTCGAATGGTTATACCGCTTCCAATGGTTAAGACCGTGTCAGGACCTTGCGGCAACAGACCCTTAAGGGTGATAGAACTGCCACTAGAAAATACAATGGTTCCTGAACCACCTATAGTTTGGGTTTCAGGAAACAGCAGTCTTGTAAACTGGTTTATTCCATCCACTGTCCATGTACGGTTAATCGTTAACCCTCCGGTAATAATGTGATTCGCTCCATTCACCCAGGTTACGTCGATGTCAAAAACCATCGTCTCCAGATTCGTATTGCCTCCAGCGTTAAGAGTCAGATTGGTACCCGTGGTGCCGACAATCGTTCCGTTTCGTAAAGAACTGCCATTCGCAACGTTAACAGTACCCCCCGAAGTCGTATCGAGATTAAGCGTTCCAAAATTGTCAAAACTACCGTTAAGTATGATTCCCCCATTGTTGCTGGCAGTCACGTTACTGGTCGTATTCCATATAGTAGAACCGACAAACTGAATCGCTTGACCATCCACATCCGCGTTGACGTTTCCGCTCATAATAGTATTGCTAGTTGTGCTGCCAATGGTGCCTGCGCCACCTCGAATGGTTAACTCTTCTGCGAAGGTCACCACCGTGTCGACGCCTTGTGGCAACAGGGCTTTTAAGGTTGTAGAACCGCTCTCAGCAAACACAATGCTTCCTGAACCGCCTACGGCTTGGCTTTCTGGAAACAGCAGTCTTGTAAACTGGTTTATTCCATCGACTAAAAACGTACTGTTAATCGTCAACCCGCCGGTTACAATCGGATTCCCTCCGTTTACCAATGTTACGTCAAGGTCAAAAACTAACGACTCCAGATTCGTATTGCCTCCAGCGTTAAGAGTCAGATTGGTACCGGGAGTACCAGTGATGGTTGCGTTTCTTAAACTGGTCCCATTCACTACGTTAATAGCACCCCCCGTATTCTCATCGAGGTTTAGCGTATTACCACCGTTATCGAAATTGCCAGCCAGTAAAAGTATTCCGTTGTTGCTGGCGGTTAAGGTACTGTCACTGCTCCAGGTCAAACCGAGAATCTGGATCGACTGACCGTCCACATCGGCGTTAATGCTTCCGTCTATGAGGGTATTACTGGACGCACTGCCAACAGTGCCAAAACCGCCTCGAATCGTCAGGTCTTCTCCAACGGTCAATACCGTGTCGGCACCTTGCGGCACCAGACTCTTCAAAGTGATAGAACCCGTATCAGCAAACACAATGGTTCCTGTACCACCCACGGTTTGGGTTTCAGGGAACAGTAGTCTTGTAAACTGGTTGATTCCATCCATTAATAACGTACTGTTAATGGTCAACCCTTCGGTAACAATCGGATTCGCTCCATTTGCCATAGTTACATCGAGGTTAAAAACCACCGCTTCTAAATTCGTATTCCCCCCAGGGTTAAGAGTCAGGTTGGTCCCAGGAGTACCGGTAACTGTTACGTTTCTTAAACTGGTGCCATTTACAACGTTGATAGCACCCCCCGTATTCTCATCGAGGTTAAGCGTGTTGCCACCGTTATCGAAATTGCCGCCCAGTAGAAGTGTTGCGTTATTGCTGGCAGTCAAGGTACTGTCACTGCTCCAGTTCAAACCGAGAATCTGAATAGTCTCGCCGTCCACATCGGCGTTGATACTACCGTCTACAATGAAATTGCTGGACGCACTGCCAACAGTGCCAAGACCGCCTCGAATGGTTAGATCTTCTCCGAAGGTTACCACCGTGTCAGCACCTTGCGGCAACAGGCTCTTAAGGGTGATAGAACCGCTTCCAGTAAAAACAATGGTTCCCGAACCACCCACCGTTTGGGTTTCAGGAAACAGTAGTCTTGTAAACTGATTGGTTGCGTTCATGAACACTGTGCTGTTAACCGTCAAACCACCGGTAACGTTGCTATTCGCGCCGTTCGACATGAGCACGTCCAGGTTATAAATCACCGACTCGAGGTTCACGGTCCCCGGACTAATCGTCAGGTTGCTACCTGCAGTGCCGGTGACCGCACCGTTTCTTAACGTACTGCCGCTCAACAAATTAATAGCGCCCCCGCCCGTCGTATCCAGATTTAGCGCGCCTGCGCTATTGTCCCTGATACCGAACATATTAATGGTGCTGCCGTTTTGTACTGACAACGTTCCGTTTCCGGACCATACCGCACCACCCAGGCTGATAGGTTCACCCGCTAAATCTGCCAACACCGTACCGTTTATAATAAGGTTACCGCTTGCAGCTCCAACGCTACCATTGCGGCCGACAACCGTTAGGCCAGCACCCAGCGTAAGAGTGCCTCCACTCGTGGGGCGTAGAAAATTCAGCGCAATAGAACCGTTGACACCGTTAATCAAAATAGTACCAGCGTTTCCGAAAATCGTTTGTTCACCGGCAAAATTTAACCCGGTAAACTGGTTTAAGGGATTAATGCTGATGGTATCTTCAACCATCAAATTATTAAAGTTATTAACATTGGCTCCGTTATTTATTTCAGTCGGTACGCCGATGGTGTTGTTGCTCCAGGTATGTACACCAGCGTTAAGCGTTAAGGAACCCGTTCCAGCCAGAGACGGCTGTATAGAGGTGTTATTTATAGTCGTGGCGGACAACGCGGACATGGTGCCGCCAAGCTGGATCGACCCACCCGCTTCAACAGTGGTGCTGGCTAGGACCATATTTTCATTTTGAACCAGATTTTCAACGGTAATGCTTCCACCTGACTGCGTCACAGTGACGGCAGGCCCGACATCAATAATGGCGGTGCTCCCTGCAGATGGGACAATTTGCGGCTGCCAGTTTGTACGCTCGTCAAAATCGCCATCAACGAGACTCACCCAAACAATGGTGCCCGGGGGTCCTGGCTGCGTAAGAAAAGCATTGGTTATTATGAAGTAGTCAATGAAGTTGACGTTGCCGTCACCGTTGAAATCTGCGTCCGGATCACTGCTCTGGAATAACGGTGTAAATAATGTGATGTCGACGAAATTCACAATACCGTCGTTGTTCAAATCCGCGTCGCAGAAGTTTCCAATACCGTCGCCGTCCGTATCACGCTGTGCCGCGTTGGCAACCAGTACACAGTTGTCGACCGGGTCGGCTATGCCATCGCCGTCGGTGTCAACGGCACCCGCCCGGCTAACCAATGGCAGGTAATCGTTAAGGTCAAAGTTGGCAATTCTGTCGCGTTTTACCTCGATAAGGGTTGTTGCAGGATTGCTCACTGCAATGCCATCGTCCACTACCAGTTGGACCAGATAGAGACCCTGTGTTCCAACGGTTATGGCGGGGCTATCGATTGATGCGTTATCGAACGTACCTTTATATCCAATCGGCGCTGACAACACTGACCAGTGATAAGACAACGCATTTTCGTCAAAATCTTCGGAACGGCTACTATTGAAGATAATCGTTGAGTTCGGGCCCACTGTGCGTGCCCGGCCTGCATTGGCCACCGGCGCAGAGTTATGCGTACTCAGTACAAGCTCGGAACCGGCACTCGATGTCGCACGGTCGTTTACCTTTAACTCAATTCGGTAGTCTCCCTCGCTGTCCAGAACAAGTGAAGAACGGTCAGCCGAACGTGAAGATAAACTGGCGCTGCTAGTCTTGGGCTGCTCAACCAGCGTCCACTGGTAGGCAAGCACATCGCCATCCAAATCGTAAGACCTGGCAGCATCAAGAGAGACCATTTGGCCGACCTGCACGGTGAGGTCTTTACTTGTCTGTGCCACCGGAGGTACGTTGTTGGTGCTAAAGGTCACTCGATCTCTGGCAACCGCACCTGCTTTGTCAGTAACCTGCAGCTCAAACACGTAGTCGCCTGCCAGGTCGGGAGTGAAGTCGGTACGTAAAGAAGACGGTTCGTTGGCCGCTGCTGCGCTACCCTTTGGTGCTTCAACCAAAAACCATTCAAAACGCAAGGCGTGACCGTCGAGGTCTACTGTACGGCTTGCATCCAGCGCCACCAGCTGATTGAGCTGAACCGGTAAATCCATACCTGCGTTGGCCTGAGGACAACGATTGACACTGTCGAACAGCGCCGCAACGTCACGTGTAGCGGTTATGCAGCTTTGTTCGGCTGCATCAAGTGACTGTGCTGCAAGCGGTCGAGCTATAACAATTATAGCGAGTAACGGGGGCAGAATTAGTCCCGCTTTCAATATGCGTCCGATCGATAAGTTGAACGAGTTCATCTCTAATCCCCAAGAATTGATGTTTTATCAAAATGAAGCGATAAAGCGCTTCCTTCTTAGTTAGGCGCAAAAGATTAGAGATTAGGGTCATCCGATTGCTATATTAGAAGTAGAGCTTACTTATTTTCTCAGGATAACGTGAATAAAGTCTTATACGTCAGACAGATACGTGACCACCCCAAGTTAAAAATGGAACTATAATCATAAAAAAACCCGGGCCAGGCCCGGGTTTTTAAGTCTCTTGATACGTCAGTTCTAACTTAGTCAGAACTTCCGTCACCGTCGAGGTCACGCATACTCAAACGAATACGACCCTGACGATCGACTTCCAGTACTTTCACTTTAATCTCGTCGCCTTCGGCCAGCTTGTCGCTGACTTTTTCAACGCGCTCATCAGAGATTTGCGAGATGTGCACCAAGCCGTCCTTACCAGGAAGAATGGTGACAAACGCACCGAAGTCCATCAGCCGAGCAACCTTACCGTGGTAGATAGAACCCACTTCAACTTCAGCAGTGATCAGCTTAATGCGGTTTTCGGCTTCGCGTCCTGAAGCGCCTTCAACCGAAGCAATGCGAACGGTACCGTCATTGTCGATATCGATGGTAGCGCCGGTCTCTTCAGTAATGGCACGGATAACTGCACCGCCCTTACCAATGACTTCACGAATTTTTTCTGGATCAATTTTCATTGAGATGATCGTGGGAGCCCAATCAGACATTTTCTCACGAGGAGTTGAAATAACTTCGTTCATGTTTTTCAGAATGAACATGCGCGCATCTTTAGCTTGCTCAAGAGCCGTAGCCATGATGTCTTTGGTAATACCCTGAATCTTGATGTCCATTTGAAGTGCTGTAATACCGGCTTCGGTACCCGCTACTTTAAAGTCCATGTCGCCAAGGTGGTCTTCGTCGCCCAGAATATCGGTCAGAACCTGATGACGGTCGCCGTCTTTAACAAGACCCATAGCAACACCGGCAACAGGAGCCTTGATTGGCACACCGGCATCCATGAGAGCCAGGCTGGTACCACAAACAGACGCCATTGAACTGGATCCGTTGGATTCAGTAATTTCAGACACTACGCGGATAACGTATGGAAACTCTTCCATGTTAGGCATAACCGCAGCAATACCGCGCTTAGCCAACTTACCGTGTCCGATTTCGCGTCGCTTGGGACCCGACATGAAGCCGGTTTCACCAACGCAGAACGGAGGGAAGTTGTAGTGAAGCATGAAAGGATCTTTGAACTCTCCTTCGAGCGCGTCAATGATCTGAGCGTCACGCCCTGTTCCGAGCGTAGTAGCCACAATCGCTTGAGTTTCGCCACGAGTGAACAGCGCTGATCCGTGAGTTCTCGGCAGCAAGCCAACACGTACGTCGATTGGGCGAACAGTTGAAGTGTCACGGCCGTCGATACGTGGCTGACCGTCAAGTACGCGATTACGAACGATGTCACTTTCAAGCTTCTTGAGCATGCCGGAGACTTCGTCTTTGCCGTACTCAGCGTCATCGCCTTCAGTCAGCGCGTCCATGACGGCTGCTTTGGTTTCTTGAACTTTGTCCTGACGAGACATCTTTTCAGAAATATCGTAAGCGGCAGACAGACCCGCTGTCGCTTGAGTTGCAACGAGGTCTTTGAGTGCAGTGTTCTCGGCAGGCGCTTCCCAGCCCCAAGGCTCGGTTCCGACTTTCTCAGCTAGCTCGTTGATGTTCTTGATCGCGACCTGCATGTGGTCGTGTCCAAATACAACCGCACCAAGCATGACGTCTTCAGGAAGTACATTCGCTTCCGATTCAACCATAAGCACCGCGCCTTCGGTACCGGCAACGATTAACTCAAGATCAGAATCTTCCATCCACTCGCGTGAAGGATTCAATCCGTACTCGCCGTCTTTGTAACCAACCCGGGCCGCAGCAATCGGGCCAGCGAAAGGCATGCCTGAAATAGCCAGAGCGGCTGAACAGCCAATCATGGCTGGAATATCGGCGTCGACGTTAGAGTCCAAAGACATAACCGTGGCAATAACCTGTACTTCGTTTTTGAAACCTTTCGGAAACAAAGGACGAACCGGTCGGTCGATCAAGCGTGAGAGCAAGGTCTCTTTTTCGGAAGGTCGACCTTCGCGCTTAAAGAACCCACCTGGAATCTTACCGGCGGCGTAGGTTTTTTCCTGGTAGTTAACCGTCAGAGGAAAAAACGGACGACCTGGATCGGCCTCACGTTTACCCACGGCTGTACATAGCAGCGTTGTGTCTCCAACAGAGACTAAAACGGCGCCACTGGCCTGACGAGCGATTTCACCCGTTTCGATCGTGACCTTTTGGTCACCGTACATAAATTCTTGCTTATGAATAGTCACAACAAACCGCCCCTAAACCCCATGGTTTATAACGATGAACTGAATTGACCCGGATTAGCGGGGAAAATTATCGGCGCAGGCCAAGGTCTGCAATCAGATCCTGGTAGCGTTTGAGATCTTTCTTTTTCAGGTAGTCCAAAAGCTTGCGACGCTGATTGACCATTTTCAACAGCCCGCGGCGTGAATGGTGGTCTTTTTTGTTATGCGCAAAGTGTGCTGTCAAACCGTTAATACGGGCTGACAACAGTGCGACCTGAATTTCGGGACTGCCTGTATCGGCATTTCCGCGTGAGTGTTTTTCGATGATTCCTGCTTTTTGCTCGATTGAAAGCGGCATGACGTTCTTTCCTCTAAATCTTTCTATTTAAACCTTTTTTGGCAGCGCGCATTGTACCCGTAGCCACCCCGTGCTCACAAGCCATTTCGACCAAAAAACAAGCTATTTTGACGCTTGATTCTGGCACGCTGTCAGCGAAACAATTTTCTCGGTGCGACACGCCCGTCTGGCAACATCTCGCCGAGCCCGACCAGCCCAAGCTCATCAACATATATGCGTACAGAGCCCTCCAGAGGGGCTCCAGGTGCCTGTACGGGCTGCCCATTTAACAAGTAGAACCCGGTGTCCGAGTCGAGTTCGACGCTTGGCCAGTCCGTTAGGGCCGTGTCCAGCGGCAAAAGCCACTCGTCTGCGGCCTCCTTGCCATCGTTCTCAATTCGCTCTTCCAATTGATCCAGCGTCACCATCTGTGACTGATCAAAGGGACCGGCACCAATTCTGCGCAAAATACCCACATGAGACAGCGCACCCAATTTCTCAGCAATATCCTCAACCAGAGTCCGAATGTATGTGCCTTTCGAGCACTTGACGCGCAGTGCCATTGTGCCTGGCGCTGACTCCAGAGGCGTTAACTCGTACAAAGTTATATCGCGAGGTGGACGTTCCACAACCTTACCCTCGCGGGCCAGCTTGTAGAGACGTTTGCCGTCCTGCTTGAGCGCCGAGTACATGGGTGGAATCTGCTGTTGCGGCCCTAAAAAGGACGGAAGCACTTCGTTGATATCGGTGAAACTTGGCACGTGGTCACTTTCTTCGACCACTTCGCCGTCCGCGTCACCTGTGTCGGTTCGAGCGCCAAACAAAGCTGTCACTTCATAAGTCTTGTGTGCCTCCAGCAAATACGCCGACACTTTAGTCGCGTGACCGAAACACAGAGGCAAGAGTCCGCTGGCGAGGGGATCGAGGCTGCCAGTATGGCCGGCTTTGCGGGCGAACATCATACCTTTCGCTCGTTGCAACGCGCGATTGGAAGTCAGCCCACTGGGTTTGTCCAACAGCAATATGCCGTTGACGTCACGCCCCTTACGACTTCGACCCATCTTGCTCGTCTGAATTCTCGTCGGCGGATTCGTCGTCGACTCGACGCGCATCGTCTTTGGAAATGGCGTCGTCAATGAGTGCGCTCATGGCCCGGCCGCGCAGCTCAACGTCGTCTTTGAAAAAACGCAGCTCAGGCGTGGTTCGCAAACGAATCTCGCGCCCTATTCGGCTACGAATGAATCCGGCCGCTTTCATTAGGACCGTTGCTATTTCGTCGAGATCAGCTTCGTCGTCGAGTGACGTAAAATAAATTTTGGCTACGGTCAGGTCCCGACTCAGCTGCAAGTCCGTAATGGTTACCAAACTTACTCGAGGGTCATGAACTTCATTACGCACGACGTCGCTAACCATTCGGTGTAAAAGCTCGGAGACTCGCTCACTGCGGTGAAACTCTTTAGGCATAGTCAGTCGTCGCGCTTAAATTGAGCGTGCGACCTCAATACGTTCGAAGCATTCGATTTGATCGCCAGGGCGAACGTCGTTGTAATTCTTAACACCGATACCACATTCAGTACCCGAGCGAACTTCTTTGACCATGTCTTTGAATCGACGTAACGATTCCAGTTCGCCTTCGTAAATTACAACGTTGTCACGCAGAACCCTGATTGGGAAAGTGTGACGCACGAAGCCTTCTGACACGAGACAACCGGCAATTTGACCAAGCTTGGGAGACGTAAAGACTTCTTTGACTTCGGCCAGACCAACAATTTGCTCTTTAATTTCAGGAGCCATCTTGCCGCTAATTGCGCGCTTAACTTCGTCAATCGCTTCGTAAATAATGCTGTAGTAGTGCAGGTCAATGCCCGACTCTTTAATCACCGATCGCGCTGCACTGTCCGCGCGAGTGTTAAAGCCGATGATGATGGCATTGGAGGCCACGGCCAGATTGACGTCAGACTCGGTGATACCACCGACTGCGCTTAACACAATCTTGACGTTAACGTCTTCCTGAACCAGTCGTAAGAGCGCGTCGCTCAGTGCTTCCGCACTACCCTGCACGTCGGCTTTGATCACGAGGTTAACGCTTTCACGCTCGCCTTGAGACATTTGCGAGAAGACGTCTTCCAAACGCGAAGCCTGTTGCTTGGCCAGCTTTTGGTCCCGCATTTTATCCTGTCGCTGCTGCGCGACGTCGCGTGCCTTGCGATCGTCTGCAAGAGTGAGAATATCGTCACCGGCATTCGGCGTACCCGAAAGACCCAGCACTACGGCCGGAGTCGAAGGCCCCGCTTGCTTAATCGGCTTTCCAAGCTCGTCGAACATGGCACGAACACGGCCAAACTCGGTACCGGCCAGCAACGTGTCGCCAATTTTGAGCATGCCTCGACTAACGAGAACAGTTGCAACTGCACCACGACCTTTTTCAAGCGAGGATTCAATCACAACACCCGCTGCCGGACCTTCGGCGGTAGCCGTTAATTCAAGAAGCTCGGCCTGTAGAGAAATGTTCTCCAGCAAGTCGTCAATGCCGTCACCTGTTTTGGCCGACACAGGTACGAACGGTACGTCGCCGCCCCAGTCTTCAGGCAGAACTTCGTGCTGCGACATTTCGTTTTTAACTCGTTCAATGTCCGACTGCTCGCGGTCCATTTTGTTAACCGCGACGATAATGGGAACGCCTGCGGCTTTAGAGTGTTTAATCGCTTCAATTGTTTGCGGCATTACGCCGTCGTCACCGGCTACAACCAGAATAACAATGTCAGTTAGCTGTGCACCGCGAGAACGCATGGCGGTAAACGCCTCGTGTCCCGGTGTATCCAGAAAGGCAATGTCGCCCTTACTGGTTGATACGCGGTAAGCGCCAATGTGCTGGGTAATACCACCCGCTTCCCCGTCGGCGACTTTCGCGCGTCGAATGTAGTCGAGTAGCGATGTCTTACCGTGGTCGACGTGACCCATAACTGTGACGACCGGCGCCCGGGTCACCTCGTCACCAATGGCCTGACCAGCTTCAATGACTTCGTCTTCCAGCACGTTGTCGCTAACCAGAGAAACGGTGTGACCCATCTCTTCTACTACCAGCTGAGCGGTGTCTTGGTCGATAGCCTGGTTGATGGTCACCATGGCGCCCATGCCCATCATGGTCTTAATGACTTCGTTGGCTTTAACCGCCATTTTTTGTGCAAGCTCGGCAACCGTAATAGTCTCGCCGATGGCAACTTCGCGCACAACAGGAGCGGTGGGCTTCTCAAAACTCTGAGAGTCCGCGTTAACCGCGACTGGACGACGTCGAACCGGCTTCTTGGTCCGGCGACGACCGCTCTTATTTTGAGCAACGTGTAATTCTTTACGACCGTACTTGGTAGCTTTCGCTTTGTCGGCAGTTGTTTTCTTCGCCTTGCGCTCTGCGTCCTGCTTCTTGCGTCGTTCTTCTTCGACGCGCTTACGCTCGTCGGCCTCGGCTTTATTACGCGCTTCAAGCTCGGCTTTCTCAGCCTTCTCGGCGCGCTCGCGCTCTACGCGCTCTTCTTCAGCCTTGCGTTTTTCTTCAATTTCGCGGTGACGTTGTTCCGTCTCTTCTTTCTTCGCGTTGACTTCAGCAAGCTCTTCGTCACGCTGGGCGTCGAGAACATCCTGCTTCGCTTTCGCTTCTTCCTCCAACACACCGCGATTAACGTAGGTGCGTTTCTTGCGCACCTCAACGTTGACTGTACGTGAGCGGCCTTGGCCACCTGACAGCTTTAGCTCGCTTTGTTGCTTGCGCTTGAGCGTAATTTTCTTGGGCGCAGCGCCTTCGTCTTTGCGACCGTGGGACGTTCGCAAATGGGTCAGCAACTGAAGCTTGTCATCTTCAGTAATTGTGTCTGATGCACCACCCACCTCAATACCTGCCTCGGCCATTTGCTCCAGCAATTTATCAACGGTTACTTTCAGTACATCAGCGAACTGTGTGACGGTTACGTCAGCCATATATTACTCCGCGCGAACAACTATTCTGCGTCTTCAAACCAGTGGGCACGTGCCGCCATAATTAACTCGGCCGCACGTTCAGGAGTCAGCGATTCGATTTCTTCCAAATCGTCAACTGCTTGCTCCGCCAGATCTTCGCGTGTCACCACGCCCTTACCAGCAAGAACAAAAGCCAGCGCTTCGTCCATGCCGTCAAGTGAAAGTAAATCGTCGGCGGGAACTGCATCGCCAATTTTCTCTTCACTCACAATTGCTTGCGTCAGCAGTACGTCGCGCGCACGGCTTCGCAGCTCATTTACTATGTCTTCGTCAAATTCTTCAATCGCGACAAGCTCGCCTGTCGGCACGTAAGCGACTTCTTCAATACTGGAGAAACCTTCCTGCACCAGAATAACCGCAACCTCTTCGTCTACGTCGAGACGCTTGGTGAATAATTCAACCAGCGCTTTGGATTCAGACTCCGATTTCTCTTCGGCGTCGGCCTCTGTCATGACTTTGAGATCCCACTCGGTCAGCTCACTGGCTAATCGAATGTTCTGACCACCTTTACCGATGGCAAGAGACAAACGGTCTTCTTCAACCGCGATATCCATTGAGTGTTTCTCTTCATCGACAACGATTGAGAGCACTTCGGCCGGTGACATGGAATTAATCACGTACTGGGCCGGGTTCTCGTCCCACAAAATAATATCGACACGCTCACCAGCCAGCTCGTTCGATACCGCCTGAACTCGCGAACCGCGCATACCGACACAGGCACCTACCGGGTCAATGCGGTTGTCATTTGTACGAACAGCAATTTTGGCACGGTTACCGGCGTCTCGGGCTGCACCTAAAATATCGATCAGGCCCTGGCCCACTTCAGGCACTTCAATTTTGAATAGCTCGACCAAAAACTCAGGTGAGGTTCGGGTCATGAACAACTGCGGCCCACGTATTTCAGAACGTACTTCGCGCAACAGGCCTTTCACACGGTCGTTGGTGCGAATGGCTTCCCGCGGAATCAGATTCTCACGAGGAATAAAGCCTTCGGCGTTGCCGCCAAGATCAAGGTACGCACCGTTGCGATCAACACGCTTAACAATACCACTGAGAAGCTCACCTTCTCGCTCTTTAAACGCTTCAACAACCTGAGCGCGTTCTGCTTCGCGTACCTTTTGCACGATGACCTGCTTGGCCGTTTGTGCGGCGATACGACCGAATTCGACGGAATCCATTGGCTCTTCTACAAAGTCGCCTGGCACCGCCTCGGGATTGTACTCGTGGGCGTCTTCAAGACGCAGCTCACGGTCGGGCGTTTCAAGCTCGTTCGAATCGTCGGCAAACACCAACCAGCGACGAAACGTATCGTAACCACCGGTTTCACGGTCGATCGCGACGCGCACGTCAATATCGTCTCCGTGTCGCTTGCGCGTTGCTGATGCGAGTGCCATTTCGATCGCCTCGAAAATGATGTCTTTGTCGACACCCTTCTCGTTGGATACAGCATCTGCAACTAACAGGATTTCTTTATTCATGCCAACACCATTGCGTTATACGTCAAAGACCGGAACCAACCGGGTTTTATCAATGTTCTCTCGGTTTAACACCATTGTTTCACCTTCGACCTCAACAGAAAGCTCTTTGTCACTCACGGCCATTATAACGCCGGTTAACTTGCGACGGTTCTGCTCGGGTCGCTTGAGACGGATATTCACTTCCGATCCCATAAACTCTTCGTAGTGCGCGGTCGTTCTGAGGATTCGATCAACCCCGGGAGACGACACTTCAAGGTCGTACTCGGATTTTATCGGGTCTTCAACATCCAGAATGCCGCTCACCTGGTGACTCACCTTTTGGCAGTCGTCCACCGTGATCCCGTCAGGGTGGCCAATATACAGTCGTAACAATCCATGCTTTGAGCTTGCGTTGTACTCTAAGTCAATAAGCTGATACCCCAGCGATTCGACAGTTGGCTCAAGCAAATCAATAAGTTGTTGGGCCTTTCGGCTCATTCAATCAAACTCCAGCTGGCTTTCATCCAGCAACAAAAAAAGGGCCATGCGGCCCCATTTACAACGTTTTTTCCCGTCTGACGGGATTAACGCTTCCCATCCGCAGATGGGTGGCTTTCGCTTAGAAACGACAAAGCCCCTCGCGGGGCTTTTTTTCGTACAAAAAGCGATTGGTAGCGGGGGTAGGATTCGAACCTACGACCTTCGGGTTATGAGCCCGACGAGCTGCCAGACTGCTCCACCCCGCATCCGCAGTCGCGAATATTACAAACCCATCTCCCCTTTTGCAAGAGAATAGTGGATCTTTATAAGATTATTTCTGAATCGTTATTTTCCCGCTAATTTTTCGCCGAAAGGCCTGTAAAACGCCGTACTTTCGAGTCCCTACCCATCCTTCCGCCCACCAGCGTAAAATTAATTATTCCGGCTGGCCCAACATTTACCCGGTATTGTGCCAAGACGCGCAAAGTCTTTGATTGGTAATACGGCCGGCGGGCAAATCCGACTGGATTTGCCCACCCCTGAACCCAGGTCAATGACTCTCTAGTTGGTCACCGTCGCGGTGACATCCCCCGTGTAATCAATGCTGAAGCTCTCTCCCACTCCCAACCCTTGAGAATCAACGGTGGAAAACGTGCCTGAAACGGGATTTCCGACGTCCATGATCGTAAACATGGTGCCGACAGAAGGCGCGTATCCGTTAATCGGTTTCATCGTCAAAGTACCGTTCAGAGTGCTTGTACCCACCACCGTGGTAATCACTCCCGCCGTATCGCCAACTCCGACGTCAATTTTCACGTCCGAGCCTGCAGTCAATGCTGTTAAGGCATCCGCCAACAACAGCTCGGAATCAGGACCGACATGTAAATCGCCCGGCGACGAAGACAGGTTGTCAATAAACAGTGTATTGCCTACTAGAGCCTCAAGCTCACCGTTGTTGATTACGCTGTTTCCAGTGACGTTGATACGGCCAAAATCAGCCGAAATAGTACCTTCAACAATGAGCCCCCTGGAAACATTACCCACCGTTGCCTGCCCACCTCGAACCAGAACGTTGGGTCCAATCGTTACAACCGTTTCGGCCGGGCCAAGCGGAAGCAGTCGAGTTTCCGAAATACTGCCGTTACCGATGCCATTCAAGAACACTGTGGCATTGCCCCCAAGCGTTTGAGTATTGGAGAACTGAAAACCTGTTGACTGGGTCGATCCGTTAACTGTCACCGTACCATTGACAGTTAAACCATCGAATAAATTGGCAACGGCGCCATTGTTCATCGTCATGTTTGCATTGACAGTAAGGTTCTCAAACGTGTGCGTACCGCTGTTAAAGACAAATACCGTAGCCGGCGTTCCATCCAGCTCGGCGTTACGCAATTGCGTCCCGGACAATACGGTTATGGATCCGTCTGACGAATCGAAATTCAACGTTTGATTGGCATTATTCAGCGTCCCATTCAGCTCTATGTCACCACCGTTGCTCGCAATGAAGTTACCCGTGCCACTCCAGTTCGCTCCCAATAGGCGAATAGACTGACCTGCTACATCCGCATTGATCGTGCCGTTCATGATGACGTTGCGCTGGATTTGACCAATGGTGCCCTTGCTACCTCGAATGGTTACAGTTGAAGCGATGGTCAATGTGCTGCCCGTCGCTCCGGTAGGTAACAACCTGGGCTCCGTGATGCTGCCGTTAGTTGCGCTATCGAAAACAACCGTTGCCGCACCGCCGAGAGTCTGGTTGCCGTTAAACGAATAGCCTGTCGCCAGTGTCGGCGCGGTAATAGTCGACGTGCCATTTATGATTAAACCATTAGTGACGTTTGTCGTAGCGCCGTTTAGCTGATTCAGGTCAAGGTTAAACGTCATCCCGTCCATATTCGTGACACCACCGTTTACCCTCAAAACCGAGCCATTCGTGCCCTCGAATATCGCATTAGCCAATGTCGTTCCGGACAATACCTGAAACTCGCCACCGGCCGTGTCCACGCTGAGCGTGTTACCCGCGTTATCGAAACCGCCAAACACTCCGATAATACCGCCGTTAATGGATTGAATGGAGCCGGTTGAGGACCAATTGAGTCCGCCAATCCGAATCTCCTCTCCAGTTACATCAGCAATTACGTCTCCTAACAAAATTAGATTCGACTGATTCTGGCCAATTGACCCTTTACCACCTCTTATAGTGATTCCCGAGTCAACCGTCAAAAACGTATCAACACCGACAGGCAACAACCTCGGTTCTGTAATAGATCCATTGCCTAATCCGTTTAAGGTAACCGTTCCGGTTCCGCCAAAGGTTTGTGTACCGCTAAAAGTCAGCCCGGTGGCCAGCGAAGGTGCATCAATTAGCAAATCACCAATGAGCGTTAGTCCTTCCGTTACCGTACTCGTCGCACCGTTATTCATGACAATATCGCCGGTGAAATTCAGTGCTTCAAGACTGGTCGCACCGTTATTTATCGTCATGCTGGTACCAGCCGTTCCTGCAATAGTGGCGTTTCTTAAACTTGCACCGTTGAGAAGATTTATAAAGCCGTCAGCCGTGTCCAGGTTTAACGTGTTACCGCCGTTATCGAAGTTACCTCCGAACGCCAGTCTTCCGTTGTTAATCGCCGAAATCGTGCCGTTGCTGCTCCAGTTTAATCCCAGTATCTGAATAGTCTCGTCCTCAACATCGGCTGTAATATTTCCCTCGAGTATTAGACTAGCCGTTAGCTGACCAATAGTAGCTTTGCCGCCCGTAATATTGACAGTGGGAGCAATGGTCAAAGTTGTACCGTTCGCCGGTAGCAGTCTCGGTTCCGTTATTGAACCATTGCCGAAACCGTCTATTCGTATATTCGCGTTGCCACCCAGTGTTTGCGAGTCAAGGAATACAAAACCTGTGGCTAAACTGGACGCATTGATCAACACGTTGCCGTTAAGCGCTAATCCGCCGATCACACTTGTAGATGCGCCATTCAGCATGTTTATGTCACCGTTAAAGATCAGGTTCTCAAACGTCGTACTACCGTTGTTAACAGTCATGTTGGTACCGGGCGCTCCATTTATTACGGCATTGCGTAATGCTCCGCCATTTAACAGCCTGAACTGTCCACCCGCTGTGTCTACGTTAAGAGTGGCTCCAGAGTTATTCATATTGCCTGAGAGCTCCATAACGCCTCCATTACTGGCCCTGATCGTTCCAGTGCCACTCCAGTCCAAAGCACTGATGCGAAGCGTTTCTCCTGCGACATCGGCCGCAACAGTTGAGTTCACAACAAGGTTTGCTGAGGCCTGTCCAATTGAGCCTTTGCCTCCGCGAACGGTTAGGCCAGAAGCCAAAGTCAACGTAACACCGTTAGCAGGAAGCAGTCTTGGTTCAGCAATAGAGCCGTTACCCAGACCATTGATAAAAATCGTTCCGTTACCCGAAACCGTTTGATCGTTTAGAAACGTAAACCCGGTTGTTAACGAACTGGCGTTTAATGTCACCGTGTCGTTGATGATCAGGCCGTCTGTGTTTAACAGTCGCGTGCCGTTATTCAGTACGACCGGTACACTCAAACTATTGCCCGTCCACGAATGCGTGCTGTTGGTTAACGTCATCATTCCGGTTCCGGCGAGAGAGGGTACGACTTCGGTGTTATTCAACGTTACTGAAGACGACATCATTGTGCCGCCCAGTTCGAGCGCACCGGTGGCTTCGAAGGTTGTGTTAACAAGAACAAGGTTTTCGTTTTGAACGAGGTTCTTCACTTTAATATCGCCACCCGACTGAGTCACAGTGACCGCTGGCGGCACGTCAATAATGGCTGTCACACCCTCGCTCGGTACAATCTGGGGCTCCCAGTTTGTGCGATCGTTAAAGTTGCCATCAACCAGGCTTACCCAAACGATTGTGCCTGGAGGTCCTGGTTGCTGTAAAAAAGCATTGGTAATGATGATGTAATCCAGAAAGTTCACTGTTCCGTCACCGTTGAAATCAGCGTCTTCATCCGTACCAAGGAAAGATGGGGTCCACAGAGTAATATCAATGAAGTTGATGACGCCGTCATTATTCAAGTCCGCGTCGCAGAAGTTACCAATACCATCACCGTCAGTGTCTCGCTGCGGCGCGTTGGCAACCAAAACACAATTGTCGACCGGATCGAGAATGCCGTCACCATCCGTGTCGTCGCCACCATTGCGGTTGGTTAACGGAAGAAAGTCGTTTAGGTCAAAGTTGGCGAGCCGATCACGCTTCACCTCAATTAGCGTTGTTACGGGATTACTTAGGTTGACGCCATCGTCAACCATAAGTTGAACGAGGTATAAACCGTCGCCGCCAACAGTGAACGTAGGGTTGTCGACATTGGCATTATTAAAGGATGCTTTGCTCTCCTGTGGAGCCGAAAGCACTGACCAGTGATAAGACAGTGCGTCTGAGTCGTAGTCACTTGACCGGCTGCTGTCAAAGACAATATCGGAATTTGGACCAACAACACGAGCGCGTCCGGCGTTGGCAACGGGCGCGGAATTATAGGTACTCAACGTGAGCTCCGAACCTGTGCCTGACCCTGCCTGGTCATTTACTTTTAATTCAATTCGGTAGTCACCTTCGCGGTCTAACACCAGCGAAGAACTGGCCGCTTTCGGATTTGAAAGCCGGGCTGTACTGTCCGTCGGCTTCTCAACCATTGTCCATTGATACGCCAATACGTCGTTGTCCAAATCGTATGATCTTGACGCATTCAGCGCTACCATCTCACCCAAATGAGCGGTTCGATTAGCTCCGGCACGTGCGACCGGCGGCACATTGTTGGTGCTAAACGTAACAGTGTCGGTTGCCGTTCCTCCTTTGGAGTCCGTTACCATAAGTTCAAATACGTAGTCACCCGCAAGATCAGGTGTAAACCCCGTGCGCAGTGAACTTGCATCTTCGATGTCGACGCCGCTCCCAGTGGGTCCTTTCACCAGACGCCAGTCAAATGTGAGCCGCTGGCCGTCCATATCAACGGTACGACTCGCATCAAGCGGTATCCGCTGGTTCAGAACAATCGGCGTATCGTATCCGGCATGGGCTTGAGGACAACGGTTAACGTCTGCGCTAAAAAGAGCTGAAATTTCTTTACTGTCAGACACGCAGATCGCCGAATCGATATCCGGCGCCTCGGCAAAGGCCGGTGCAGACAAAACAAATGTGACAATGACGGCTGGCAGGAACAGTCCTGCTTGGACCAACCGTCCGAACGAATGGCTAAAAGGCTTCATTTCTTATCCCCAGGAGTTAGCGTTGTGTACATACAGTAAGCCATTTTTAGGCCTGTTCTTTACATAGGCGCAATTGCCCCAAGAAACGGATCATATTAAGACTAAGTCGAATGAGCATGTCGTCCGGGCACGGCGAGATTGATCAGAAAATGGTCGTAAAATGACACGCTCTCGCTCATTCGTACGCCTGAAAAATAATGAGTCTAAGTCCAGCAAGTCGGTGTATGCTCCGAAAGGTCGCTGTTCCGCGCAATTAAAGCTGCGGAACTAACCACTTTTCAGCACCAGGATGTCTATGTCCACAACTCTGCCCAAGCGTGTTCAGTCTCTGGGAGAAGAAAGAGCCAACGCAATCAGCCACGGCCTCGCCCTGTTAGTCGCCTTGGTAGCGGTTCCCGCGATGATTACGAATACAGTCCGCGAGCACGATGCGTTGGCCGTAATTGGGGCCAGCGTTTTTGGTGTAACAGTAGTGCTTACCTATCTGTCATCCATGATTTATCACGCATTACCTGTGGGTAATACGAAGCGCGTTTTCCGACTGATTGATCACGCCACGATTTACCTGCTGATCGCTGGAACCTACACGCCGTTTACGTTAGGCGTTCTTCGTGGACCATGGGGCTGGTCGCTGCTGGCCGTCATCTGGACTCTCGCAATAGCTGGCATTTTGATTAAAACAAAGCGTGGCGTGGGTGGAGGCAGACTGTCTACCTTCCTCTACCTTCTGATGGGCTGGCTGGTTGTTGTGGCGATTGTGCCACTATGGATGAATATGTCAGCGGCCGGACTCACCTGGCTCGTATGTGGTGGCTTGGCGTACACCGGGGGCACCGTATTCTATGCAGCGAAGAAACTCCCCTACTCTCATCTTATTTGGCATCTGTTTGTGATGGCCGGAACGGCCTGTCATTTTGTCGCCGTGGCGTATTATTCAGCTGGCTCTGGCTAGAACCAGACAGAAAGCCAACCTGTGCCTATCCATTCGATGAGACACTTCAAAACAGGTCCTTACGATTACCGGTGAGTGTAGGAGCGGCATTCTGCGAAATCGCCTGCGGTAAAGCGTTAAAACGCAGCCGCGACCCACGCAATTAATGTACCAGGCAACAAGCCAAGCACCAAAACGGATAATCCGTTGACGCTCAGTGCTGCCCTCATGCTGAGACTGGCTTCAATTGGCTGAGCGTCTTCAGCTGGCTCGTCGAATAACATGACTTTGATAACGCGCAGGTAGTAGAAAGCACCGACAACAGAGAAAATCACACCAACTACAGCCACCCAGACAAGATCAGCGTTTAGCGCCGACATGATGACGTTGAGCTTAGGGTAAAAGCCCACCAGTGGTGGCACGCCAGCCATAGAGAACATGATGAGCATCATGATCATTGCAAACCAGGGACTGCGACGGAACAAGCCCTTGAAGTCGTCGATTTCGTCGGCTTCAAAGCCTTCGCGGCCCAGCAAGATGATCATGCCGAATGCACCGGCCGACATGATTACGTAGACAATGGTATACAGGAGCGCGGCTTCGACGCCTGCTGAGGTAGGCGCTAAAAAGCCCATCAGAATAAAGCCCACGTGGGAAATGGTTGAGTAGGCCAACATGCGTTTCAGGTTGGTCTGGGCAATGGCGACGATATTACCGAGCACGATAGATAAAACCGACATCACCATGATCATGTCACGCCAGTCGGCGTACAGAGCACCCAAACCGTCAATCAAAAGTCGCAGCATCAAGGCAAACGAAGCAATCTTGGCCGTACTACCAATGAATAAAGTACTGGCAGTCGGTGCGCCGTGGTACACGTCGGGTATCCACATGTGAAACGGCACTGCGCCCATTTTAAACGCCATGCCTACGAGAACAAAACTCAAGCCAAGAAGCATTACCAGACGACTACCGTCTGTCACGTCGGAGCTGCTCATGGTGGATGCAATTGTGGCCAGATCCAAAGAGCCGGACACGCCGTACAGCATTGACATGCCGTACAGCAAAGTACCGGAAGCTATCGCGCCCAGTACAAAGTACTTCATCGCCGACTCGGCCGCGATAGGTGAATCGCGATCGAAGGCAACCATCGCATAGAGCGACAACGACAGCAGTTCGAGACCCAAGTATATGGTCAGGAAATGAGACGCTGAAATCATCACCATAATGCCTAACAAGGCAAACAGCGCTAACACGAAGTACTCGCCTTTAACGAGCAATCGGTCGCGAAGATATTCCATGGAATAGATAAATACGAACAGCAGTGACACGTAGGACGCCATTTTCAAAATCAGGCCCGCGTGATCGGCTACGTAAGTGCCTGAAAACGTGAGCTGGGTACCCGCTCCTGCCGTCATCCAGGTAACAACACCTGCACCCACTACGGTGGCGATGGAAAGGTAGTACGTCCAGCGTCGATTCGAATCGTTCGAAAACACGTCGAACAACAGCACAACACACGCCATGGTAAGGACAAAAATCTCAGCCGAAGCGAGCGCAAAATTGGGCGATTCAAAATTCATTCATCAGGCCTTTATAACTTTGATGAGCTGATGTGGTTAACCAGATTGTCGACGCTCACGTGCATGATTTCGGTGAGAGGAGCCGGATACAATCCGAGCGCCAGCACACCCAATGCAAGGACTGCCAACATAGCGAATTCGCGAGGGTTAATGTCAGTGAGTTTGGCAACGTTGTCGTTCCCTATATCCCCGTACACAACACGCTTGACCATCCAAAGCGTGTAGGCGGCGCCCAGAATCAAAGTGGTTGCCGCAAGGAATGCAAACCAGAAATTAGCCTGGAACGCACCCAAAATAACCATGAACTCGCCAACAAATCCGGACGTACCCGGTAGACCCGCGTTAGCCATGGAGAAGAACACCATGAATGCGGCAAACTTCGGCATGGTGTTGGCCACACCGCCGTAGTCGGCGATGTTGCGACTGTGCATGCGGTCGTACAAGACACCAATGCACAGGAACATCGCACCAGAGATAAGTCCGTGTGAAATCATTTGCACCATGCCACCTTCAATTCCGAGTACGGAACCGCTGGTCGCCCCTTTCGCAAAAATGACAAACGGCAGGAACAGTCCAAGCGTCACAAAACCCATGTGAGCGATTGAGGAGTACGCCACCAGTTTTTTCATATCGGTTTGAGCCAGAGCAACGAAACCGATATACACCACTGCAATCAGAGACAGAGCAATTAGCAGCCAGGTCAGCTGCGCACTGGCGTCGGGCGTAATCGGCAAACTTAAACGAATGAAGCCGTAACCACCCATCTTGAGCATGATGGCTGCCAGCACCACGGAACCGCCAGTGGGTGCCTCAACGTGAGCATCGGGTAACCAGGTGTGTACCGGAAACATCGGTACTTTGACCGCAAACGCGGCAAGAAAGGCAAGGAAAATCCAGAACTGTTCTTTCGACGTCAGACTTAAGGTATGGAAATCGAGAATGCTGTAACTGCCCGACTGGGTGTACATATAAATCAGAGCAACCAGCATGAAGACAGAGCCGAGGAACGTGTACAAGAAAAACTTGATGGTTGCGTAAACCCGTCGAGGCCCACCCCATATGCCAATGATAATAAACATTGGAATAAGCATGGCTTCCCAAAAAACGTAAAACAGCATGCCGTCAAGCGAACTGAAGACGCCGTTCATCAATCCTTCCATCATCAGGAAAGCGCCCATATAGTGCGCGACGTTTTTCTGAATAACTTCCCAGCCGGCAATGACGACAATCACAGTGGTAAAGGTAGTCAGAAGAATCAGAGGAACGGCGAAACCATCAACACCCAGATGGTAGTTAATGTTGAACGCAGCAATCCAGGGTTTGATTTCTTCAAACTGCATTGCAGGCGTAGACGCATCGAAGCCTGTGTACAGACCGATACTCAACACAAACACAACAGCAGCGATGCCTAACGACAACATACGGGCGAGACCGTCGTTGCGTCCGGCTGCGAACATGACAACCAGCGCGCCGACAATCGGCAGCCACACTAGCAGACTAAGCAATGGCATAGAACTCATGCAGTAACACTCACAATCAAGACTTGAACAGCAGCCAGCCCATAAGGCCAGACAATCCAATTACCATCGCAAACGCGTAGCGGTACAAATAGCCGCTTTGCAGTTTACGTACCCAGCCGGCCAGTCGCCCAATTGAATTGGCGGAGCCGTTGACAAGACCGTCGTCAATGACAGCGACGTCGCCGAATTTCCAAAAACCGTGACCCAGGTTTCTTGATCCGGCTGCGAGCACTTTCTCGTAAAAGTGATCGAAGTAGTACTTGTTCTCAAACAATTTGTAAATGGGTGAGAACTGCTTGGCCGCAGACTCCGCAATGGACGGCTTCTTCAAATAAATAAACCATGCAGCAAACACACCAGCAAAGGCCAGATACACCGGAGGATGTTTGAAGCTGCTTAGCGTAAACCCAAGAACGGAATGAAAATGACTGCCAATGGCACCAATGACGTCTTGCGATGGATGAACGTAAATAACGTCTTTGAAGAAATCGCCAAAGATCGTGCTCTTGATGGCGATTGCACCAATCACTACGGACGGTATTGCCAACAACACTAGCGGAAGAGTTACGACCCAGGGGCTTTCTTTTAAATGCTCACGCGTATGATCGTCCATTCGCTCTTTACCGTGGAACACCAAAAAGAACATGCGGAAGGAGTAAAAAGCGGTGATGAAGACACCTAACAAGACCGACCAATAAGCAATGCTCGCGCCCCAGGTCTGAGACGCGTGAACCGCTTCGATAATGATGTCTTTTGAATAGAAACCAGCAAGTCCCGGAAAACCGATTAGCGCAAGCGATCCAATTAGTGATGTCCAGTAAGTAATGGGCATGTACTTCTTGAGGCCGCCCATTTTACGAATATCTTGCTCGTGGTGCATGGCGATTATGACCGAACCCGCCGCGAGGAACAGCAGCGCTTTAAAGAATGCGTGCGTCATCAGATGGAAAATTCCGGCCGCGTAGGCCGACGCACCGAGCGCAACCGTCATGTAACCCAGCTGCGACAGGGTGGAATACGCAACGACTCGTTTGATGTCGTTTTGAATAATGCCAAGCAGACCCATAAAGAATGCGGTACTCGCTCCGATCAACATGACAAAACTGAGCGCCGTTGGCGAAAGCTCAAACATGGGTGACATGCGCGCCACCATGAAAATTCCAGCCGTCACCATGGTAGCTGCGTGAATCAGGGCCGAGATAGGCGTAGGACCTTCCATACTATCCGGAAGCCAGGCGTGTAGTGGAACCTGCGCTGACTTACCCATCGCGCCAATGAACAGCAAAATGCAAATAACGGTTACGGCATTCCAGGACATTCCGCCCATCAACACCATTTGCTGATCGGCCATGGCAGGCGCTTGCGCAAATGCTTCGGCGTAGTCGAGCGTGCCCGCAAGGTACGCGACTCCAGCAATGCCCAGAAGAAAACCAAAGTCTCCAACACGGTTAACCAAAAACGCTTTCAGGTTCGCATGGATGGCGGTTGGTTTCTTGTACCAAAAACCAATCAGGAGATACGACACCAGACCTACCGCTTCCCAGCCGAAAAACAGCTGCAGAAAGTTGTTGGACATGACCAGCATTAGCATCGCGAAAGTAAACAGCGAAATGTAGCTAAAGAAGCGCTGGTAACCCGGATCTTCGTGCATGTATCCGACTGTGTATATGTGCACCATAAGTGACACAAAGGTCACAACGCACATCATAAGAGCTGACAGGTTATCAATCAGGAAGCCAATTTCGAAATGCAGGCCATCGCTAACCATCCAGGTATAAACACGTTCGTTTATAACCGCATCGCCACCGTACACGAGACCGTAAAAAACCTGCGCTGACAATACAAAGGCAAGACCGACGCCACCAATGCACAGCCAGTGCGCGCCAGAGCGTCCAACCTGTTTGCCAAACAAACCTGCCAAGATTGACGCAACCAGTGGCGCCAAAACGATGATGAGTAGTGTATTCATACCTAGCCTTTCATCGCGTCTAGTTTGTCGACGTCGATCGTGCGACGACTACGGAAAAGTACCACCAGAATAGCGAGGCCAATAGCCGCCTCGGCCGCCGCCACCGTGAGAATAAAGAAGACGAACACCTGACCGTCAATGTTGCCCAGATAGCGTGACAGAGCCACAAAATTGAAATTAACCGCCAGCAGCATCAGTTCGATGCACATGAGCAGAACAATCAGGTTTTTGCGGTTAATAAAAATACCGGCAACCGAAATCGCGAACAGAATCGCGGCCAACATTAAAAAATGCGATAAGCCGATCATGAGGCCTCTCCTTCGGTTGACGTTTCTTTTTCAACGCCCATGGAGACAATGCGTACCCGGTCGTTGCGGTTTACAGCAACCTGTTTCGCGATGTCCTGAGCTTTGAGACCCTGTCGTTTGCGCATGGTCAAGGTTATCGCTGCCACGATGGCAACGAGCAAAATCACAGCGGCAAGCTCGAAGGGATAAACGTACTGGGTGTAAAGAACTTCACCAAGCGCCTCAGTGTTACTGAACTCTTTGGATGTGGTGGCTGGCGTTGCCATAAAGTCGAAACCCATTTTCTTGTGCCACACGACGTAGCCAATCTGGGCGACGATGGTCCCGGCAACTATTACGCCTATGGGCATGTAACGGGTAAATCCCTCTTTAACCTTTTCGACGTTGACGTCAAGCATCATCACCACGAACAGGAACAGCACCATGACCGCGCCGACGTACACCAACACCAGCACAATGCCGAGAAACTCGACTTCAAGCAGAATCCAGAGCACCGCGCTGTTAAAAAACGCGAGCACCAGATACAGCACCGAGTAAACCGGGTTGCGTGACGTCACCACACCGATGGCAGCGCCAATCAGCACAAGTGCGAACAACCAAAAAATGGCGGTAGTAATCACTCTTTTTCCCTAATCCGGGACAGATCAGTGTCTGTCCTGTGTATGCATTAATGGTGTTGCGACATGCTCGCCGCAACTTTTCAATGAACCTTTAACGGTAGTCCGCGTCGGCCCCTTTATCGCTGGCGATCATGTCTTCGTACTTGGTCCCAATCGCCAGCAGCTTGTCTTTCGTCATTATGTTTTCGCCACGGTTTTCCATGTGGTACTCGTGTATTCGAGTTTCTACAATCGCGTCAACCGGACAGGCTTCTTCGCAGAAGCCACAGTAAATACATTTGAATAAATCGATGTCATAACGCGTGGTCCGTCGCGTGCCGTCGTCGCGCTGGTCCGATTCGATCGTAATGGCAAGCGCTGGGCAGACAGCCTCGCACAGCTTGCAGGCTATGCATCGTTCTTCGCCGTTAGAGTAACGGCGCAGCGCATGCAGTCCGCGAAAGCGGTGAGACTGTGGCGTCTTTTCCATCGGATAGCGAAGCGTTACGGGTTTCCTGAAAAACTGTTTCAGAGTTACCCACAACCCTGAGCGCAATTCGCTGAGAAGCAGTGTTTTTACCAAACTCATTTCTTACAACCTATAGCCGCGCATTAAGAAAACCAGGGGCCCAAATTGGCCCAGACCATAACGCCTTCTACAAACAGCCAGACAATGGTCACTGGAATAAAGACTTTCCAGCCCAGACGCATGATCTGGTCGTAGCGGTAACGCGGAAACGTCGCGCGAAACCATAAAAAGCAAAACAAAAAGAATCCTGTCTTTATCGCGAACCACAGAAAGCTGGGAGCGGCGAGGAACGTATCGCCGATTACCGGGATACCCTGAAAAGGTGACAGCCAGCCGCCCAGAAACATTAGGGCGGTTAACATGGCGATGAGAATCATATTGGCGTATTCAGCCAGGAAGAACATGGCGAACGCAGCGCCTGAATACTCAACGTGGAAACCAGCGACAATTTCTGACTCGCCTTCCGCAACGTCGAAAGGCGCGCGGTTAGTTTCCGCAACCCCGGAAATAAAATACACCACAAACAGCGGGAAGAGAGGTAACCAGTACCAGTGGGCAATGCTGCCGCTTTGCCCTTCTACAATTTGTCCAAGATTCAGCGTTCCACTGGCCATCAGTACGCCAACCAAAGCAAAACCCATCGCAATTTCGTAGGCGACAATTTGAGCCGCCGACCGCATGGCACCCAGCAATGCGTATTTTGAGTTTGAGGCCCAACCACCCAGAATGACGCCGTAAACGCCTAGCGAGGTCAACGCCAGTACGAACAACAAACCAGCATTGATGTCGGCAAGAATGGCGGTGGGTGAAAACGGCATCACAGCCCAAACGGCCAGTGCCGGCACAAGGGTAAGCATGGGTGCGACTAGAAACAGAAAGCGATTGGCGCTGCTCGGAAGCAGCACTTCTTTAATGAGCAACTTAATCACGTCGGCAAACGGCTGTAACAAACCGAATGGCCCCACCCGGTTCGGGCCTATGCGCGCCTGCATGGCACCAATCACTTTACGCTCAGCGAGCGTCAGCATTGCGACACTCACAATCAGCGGTGCCAGAATCGCCACAATGTACAAGAGCGTACGGGCGGTAAACTGGAGTCCCTCTGGTAACCAACCTGTCAGAATTTCAACCATGCCAAGCCCTAACCTGTTGCCTTGAGTGAGTCGACGTTGTGTGTGGTCTCAACACCAATTTCCTGCAGCGGCGCGGCCCGGCGAACAATTGGATCGGACTGGTAAAGACCTGAACTCAAAGCGTTTGCTGGCGCGTTAACGGCTGCCTTGTCTCCAGCAAACACGTTGCTGACTGTAAGGTCACCGGCGGCCTGTTGCGACGCTGCCAACACCTCCTCGGCGCTGTTCATGTCGAACCCGTCGATGCCAAGACTGTTAGCCAGCACCCGCACAACTTTCCATCCAGGTCGCGCGTCACCGCGAGGCAGAGCAACACCGCGCATAGACTGCCAGCGGCCTTCAGCGTTCACGTAGGTTCCAGCACTCTCACCAAAAGCGGCAACAGGTAAAATCACGTCGGCGTAGCTGCGCATGGCTTCAGTCAGGTAGCTGGTGAGCGCAACCACGTGAGATTGCTGCAGCATTTGAGCGTGATGCGTACCGTTGGCTACGTCGCTTTCGAGTTCAATGCCGAACGTCACGTAGGCACCCAGCTGCGCGTTCAACATAGCCTGAGTATCAAGCCCAAGCTGAGCCGCTTTCCGTGCACCGGCCGTGCGGTGAGGCAATGCACCTACCATCGCCGCACCCGCCGAGTTGGCCGCAAGACCAACAACAGCAAGATGTGCCGAGCAGGATTTAGCCAGCGCTGAAGCCAGGGCCCGTATCGCGCCAAAATTAACATGCCGCGTGGCGGCATGTCCGAGAAACACTGCTGCGTTGTCAGCCTCTTTTAAAGAGCTAACAATACGTCGATGCGTGTCGGTAACGTCAGCGGAAGCGACCGTCGACTGAAGCTGTGTTGGCACAGAGGCATTAGCGGCTGAAGCCAGCGCTGCTACGTCATTCAGCAAATTGTCTGACACAACGTTAGCATCGAGTTTGAATAAATAGTCGTCGTTGCTTTCGTTAACAATCGACACGGCCGCGCCGTTTGAGTGAGCCTTGCGAACGCGGTGAGCGAGCATAGGCACTTCCTGACGAACACGACAGCCGAGGAGCGTTATCGCCTGTTGGTTGTCGATATCGGCAATAGCCATACCCAAGCCTGGGTAATCAGCGTCGCCCGTCTGATCACTGAAATCGATTTGCTGAAGCCTGTGGTCAATGTTGTCGCTGCCAGTTCCGCGAGCCAAACGCTCAAGCAAATGCAGTTCTTCAACCGTCGCCCATGGAGCCGCCAGAACGCCAAGCTGGGTACGGTCTTGAGAGGTGGCCTTCTTGATACCGTCGGTCGCCGCAGCGAGTGCTGTAGCCCAGTCTGTTGTAACCCACTCTCCGTCACGTTTTACCATCGGCTCCGTTACACGGTCTTCGGTGTACAAGCCGGTGTATGCAAAACGGTCGCGATCAGAAATCCAGGTTTCATTCAGCTCTTCGTTCGTACGAGGCACGACGCGCATAATTTTGCCGCGAAGCAGGTGGACATGGAGATTACTGCCAAAGCAGTCGTGCGGTGACACGCCGTCGGCTTGTTCCATCTCCCACGAACGTGCCCGGAAACGGAAAGGCTTGCTATTTAGTGCGCCAACCGGGCACAAGTCAATGATATTGCCGGACAGCTCGTGATCGACTGTCTTCGCGATATAAGGCGCAATCTCGACGTTTTCACCCCGACCAATAGTACCCAGCTCCTGAATACCCGCAATTTCCTCACCGAAGCGCACGCAACGCGTGCAGTGAATGCAGCGAGTCATATCAGTGGAAACAAGCGAGCCCAGTTCTTTGTCTTCAACCGCACGCTTGGTTTCAGCGTAACGTGAAACACCTCGGCCGTAACCAACCGCTAAATCTTGCAGCTCACACTCACCGCCTTGATCGCAAATAGGGCAATCAAGCGGATGGTTAATTAGCAGAAATTCCATAGTGGCGCGCTGTGCTTCAATGGCCGCTTTACTGCGGGTGAAGAACTTCATGCCATCGCCCACGGGCGTCGCACATGCGGGCATCGGTTTGCGGCCCTTCTCCATCTCTACCAGACACATGCGACAGTTGGCTGCGATGGTGAGTTTTTCGTGATAGCAGAAGCGCGGAATGTAAATGCCGTTAGCATCGGTCACTTCAATCAGCATTTGACCGCCGGTTGCTTCCAGCGTCTGGCCGTCAACTTCAATTGAGATTTTGTTATCGCTCATGTCTTACCTTACTGCCTGGTCTGTATAACGCTATGCTATGCGACGCGAGAATCGGGAGCATCTACGATGCTGTGTCCGTGTTCAATCATGTATTCAAATTCGTGGCCAAACTGGCGCAGAAAACTCTGCACAGGCCATGCGGCCGCATCACCCAGGGCGCAAATGGTGTGGCCTTCAATCTTGTTCGCCACGTCCATCAGCTTGCCCATATCTTCTTGCGTGCCTTTACCCTGACGAATACGTTTAATCATTCGGTACATCCAGCCGGTGCCCTCCCGGCAGGGAGTACACTGACCGCAACTTTCGGCGTAGTAAAATCGTGAGATTCTTTCAAGCACGCTCACCATGCAAGTCTGATCGTCCATCACGATCACAGCACCGGTTCCCAATGCGGAACCTGCGGCTTGCACGGAATCGTAGTCCATGGTCGCTTCGAGCATTTTTTCACCGTGCACCACCGGCACTGAGGAACCACCCGGTATTACGGCTTTGAGTTTGCGACCGTGGCGAATGCCGCCACAGATCTCGATCAGCTCCTTGAACGGAACGCCCATCGGAAGTTCGTAATTACCCGGCTTGTTGACGTGACCCGACACGGAGAAAATGGCCGTGCCGCCAGCGTTCTCTACGCCCAAGTTCTTAAACCACTCTGCGCCATTACGAATGATGCTTGGTGCCGAAGCCAGACTATAGGTGTTGTTCACGGTAGTCGGTTTGCCAAAGGCGCCATAGTTGGCAGGAAACGGCGGTTTAAAACGCGGCCGTCCCGGCTTGCCTTCCAACGATTCAAGCAACCCGGTTTCTTCACCACAAATGTACGCGCCAGCCCCGACGAAAGCATGCAAATCAAAGTCGATACCGGAACCCAGAATGTTTTTGCCGAGGTATCCACGGTCATACGCTTCTTTCAAAGCAGCCTCGAATCGAGGTACAGGTTCGTCGATGAATTCACCGCGAATATAGTTGTATCCCACCGTCGCGCCGATCGAGTAACCCGCAATAATCATGCCTTCAACCAGAGCGTGAGGGTTATAGCGAAGAATGTCGCGGTCGTGACAAGTGCCCGGCTCTGATTCATCAGAGTTGCACACGATGTACTTTTGGCCCGGTGCGTTGCGAGGCATAAAGCTCCATTTAAGCCCGGTCGGAAATCCGGCGCCGCCGCGACCGCGTAGACCGGAGGCTTTCATTTCGTTAATCACGTCGTCCGGTGACATACCGGCAACAATTTTCTTCAGCGCATCATAGCCACCGAGCTTTTCGTACGTCTCAATGGACCACGGCTCGTCGTGTCCGTGAGTAGCGAACGCAACCAGATTTTTTTGTTCAAGCCACTTGCTCATAAACTTGCTCTTTAGTGTCCGTGCGGGTTGTCTTCAACCGCATCCAGAATTTGATCGACTTTTTCAGGCGTCAGGTTTTCATGGTACACGTGATCTACCATCATCATTGGCGCACCGACGCATGCAGCCAGGCATTCTTCTTCACGCTTCAGGAAGAACTTGCCGTCCGGCGTACTTTCACCGGTCTTGATGCCAAGCTTCTTCTCAATGTGCTCGACAATGTCTTCCGAGCCATTCAACATGCAGCTAATGTTGGTGCATACCGAAACGCTGCAGCGTCCAACAGGCTTGGTTTCAAACATGGAGTAAAACGCCGCGACTTCGTAAACCTGAATCGGCGGCAAGTCGAGGTACTCGGCAATCGCGTTCATGAGTTCGTCGGTTAGATAACCCTGATTGTGATGCTGTGCTTCGCGCAACGCGGTAATCACCGCCGAACGCTGACGGCCTTCAGGAAATTTCTTTACCCAATGATCAATTTCGGCCCGCACTTCGGCGGACAGAACGCTATTTGATGTTGCAGAGTCTGTCATGAATCACTACCGGTCTATTTCGCCAAACACGATGTCCTGGGTGCCAATCACGGCAACCACGTCAGCCAGCATGTGGCCTTGAACCATCTCACTCATTGATGCCAGATGAGAAAACCCCGGAGCGCGAATTTTCACGCGAAACGGTTTATTGGCCCCGTCTGAAATCAGATAGCAACCGAACTCCCCTTTCGGGTGTTCGACGGCTGAATACACTTCACCTGCGGGTACGCAGTAACCCTCGGTGAACAATTTAAAGTGGTGAATCAACGACTCCATGTCGCCTTTCATGTCGGGTCGTTTTGGCGGCGCAATTTTGGTGTCACCGACCATGACCGGACCTTCATTGTTTCGTAACCACTCTACGCACTGTTTTATAATGCGATTTGACTGGCGCATTTCTTCAATGCGTACGAGATAGCGGTCGTAGCAGTCGCCGTTGATACCTACCGGAATGTCAAAGTCCATGCGGTCATACACTTCGTAGGGCTGCTTCTTACGCAAATCCCATTCAATGCCTGAGCCTCGTAGCATAGGACCTGTGAATCCGAGCGCAGTAGCCCGCTCAGGCGTAACGACTCCGATGTTCACGGTACGCTGCTTCCAGATACGGTTATCAGTCAATAGCGTTTCATACGTATCTACACATGCCGGAAATCGCTGGGTGAAGTCGTCAATGAAATCGAGCAAAGAGCCTTCACGTTTTTCGTTTGTTTTGTCAGTATCTTTTTGCGAGCGAAACTTGGACGGCAGCTGCTTTGGCATGGAGTCCGGCAGGTCACGGTAAACGCCGCCTGGTCGGTAGTACGTCGCATGCAGGCGCGCGCCCGAGACGGCCTCGTAGCAATCCATCAAGTCTTCGCGCTCGCGAAATGCGTACAGGAATAAAGACATCGCACCGATGTCGAGACCGTGCGCGCCAATCCACATGAGGTGATTAAGAATGCGAGTGATTTCGTCGAACATGACCCTGATGTACTGTGCACGTTCGGGCACTTCTACACCAAGCAGCTTTTCAATCGCCATGACGTAACCGTGCTCGTTACACATCATGGATACGTAGTCGAGGCGATCCATGTAACCAATGCTCTGGTTGAACGGCTTGGTTTCAGCAAGCTTCTCGGTACCGCGGTGAAGCAGACCCACGTGCGGGTCGGCACGATGAATCACTTCGCCGTCGAGCTCCAACACAAGACGAAGGACTCCGTGTGCGGCTGGGTGCTGCGGCCCAAAGTTCATTGTGTAGCTTTCAATCTCACGCATGATCGTTCTCGTTCGACCCTTCGTCGGTCAGGTTAGCATCGTAGCGGTTGTCGTTACGAATAACGCGCGGCACCAGCGTGCGCGGCGCAATGGAAACAGGCTGATAAATCACCCTTCCCTGCTCAGGGTCATAGCGCACTTCGGCGTGGCCACTAATCGGAAAATCTTTTCTAAACGGATGGCCAACAAAACCGTAGTCGGTTAGCAGCCGGCGCAGGTCCGGGTGCCCGTCAAACAAAATGCCAAACATGTCGAACGCTTCGCGCTCGAACCAATCGGCCGCATTCCAAATTGGGTATGACGACGGAACCCGTGGAGCGTCGTCGTTTGGCGCGTACACACGCACCCGCAGTCGAGTGTTGTTCGTCATGGACAGGAGATGAATGACGGCAGCAAATCGGGGACCTTCGGCGTCGCTGTGCTGTGGATCAAGACGATTAACTCCACGGTTGAAACCCGAGCGGGTTGCCGCGTTGCCTTTCCATTCGTCTTTGCCGTATCCCATGTAGTCCACGCCAGACACGTCGATTAGCATGTCGAATTTGAACGCCGGCTCATCGCGAAGCGCGGTAGCTACTTCAACCCAGTCGTCGCTGCCGACCACCAGAGTGTGATCACCGCGACCGATCTTGAGAACGGCGGCCGCATCACCAAAGCGCTCTGTCAACGCAGAGGCTAGAGAATTGGGTGCGCTTAACGCATCGAGTTGGCTCATGGCTTATCCCCGTGCAATGGTGTTGGTGCGCTTGATTTTTTTCTGCAGCTGCAGAATTCCGTAGAGCAACGCTTCGGCCGTCGGCGGACAGCCAGGCACGTAGATATCGACCGGAACAACGCGGTCGCAGCCACGCACAACGGAGTATGAGTAATGGTAGTAACCGCCACCGTTAGCGCAGGATCCCATAGAGATTACCCAGCGCGGTTCGGCCATTTGGTCGTAGACTTTTCGCAGCGCCGGCGCCATCTTGTTACACAGCGTGCCAGCAACAATCATCACGTCACTTTGGCGAGGGCTCGGTCGGAATAAGACGCCGAACTGATCGAGGTCATAGCGGGCCGCACCAGCGTGCATCATTTCTACAGCACAGCAGGCCAGACCAAAAGTCATGGGCCACATTGAACCGGTTCGCGCCCAATTAATGACGGCATCGGCACTGGCCGTAAGAAACCCAGGACCCGCCTGCCCTTCATCGGTCATACCCGAATCGTTAACCAGTCCGTCAGATGTACCGTCGTTCTGCGCAGGCTCTAATCCCATTCGAGTGCACCCTTTTTCCATTCGTAAATAAAGCCGACCACAAGAATAATCAGAAACAACGCCATACTCAGAAGGCCGAACGTGCCGATTTTGTCCAGCGAAACCGCCCACGGAAACAAGAAGGCAATTTCGAGATCGAATATAATGAAGAGGATAGCCACCAGATAATATCGAACGTCGAAGCGCATTCGAGCGTCTTCGAACGGTTCAAAACCACATTCGTAAGGCGACAGCTTTTCGTCGTCAGGGCGGCTTGGGCCAAGCAGAAAGCCCAACGACAGGAGAACGAGTCCTACGACTGTCGCAACGGCAAGAAATATCAGAATCGGTGCGTATTCGGTCAGCATGTCACTTCGCAATCATTCAGGTTGAGTGATGAGGTTTACGATGTTCGACCTGCAGCCTGAATGTGACCGGCCCGGTCCGGCCTATTCTAACAGGCCGCCAAGCGTAAGGCATCATGTCAGGAGATATTATTGTGCGGTCCAACAAATATAAAGATGGTGCCGATGGCCGGACTCGAACCGGCACAGCCGTAAAGCCACTGCCCCCTCAAGACAGCGTGTCTACCAATTCCACCACATCGGCAATATTTCGTTTGCACATTCCGCAGAATGCGCCAGTAACGCAAGGCCCGGTAACACTGGGCCCAGTTTAACGAGGCGTTTTAGCCGCCTTCGTCAGGCTCTACCGGATCCGGAAGAGCAGGCACTTCTTCATTGACGGGCGCAACAGGCGCGTCAAGGGACGGACTCAGCGACGGAATCTCCGTCTGCTCGCCCGATAGCGTCTCGACAATACTTTTGTTCGTCACGCCGCGAGCTGCAAAGTATGCAAGATATGAGCTGGAACAAAAGAACAGCACAGCCAAAATGGCTGTGGAACGTGACAGGAAGTTGCCGGTTCCGCGCGAACCGAACACGGTACCTGAAGCGCCCGCGCCAAAAGCCGCACCGGCATCTGCGCCTTTACCCTGCTGGAGCAAAATGAGCAGCACGAGAAAGAAAGCCAGAACCAAGTGAATTACAAGTATAATTTGTTGCATTGTTTTCCTATCAACCGCGGTCTTACGCCGCCGCACATATGTCTAAAAACTGGTCGCTCTTCAGCGATGCACCGCCCACCAAACCACCGTCGACGTCGGGCATGGCAAATAGCTCTGCCGCATTACCACCATTCACGCTGCCTCCGTAAAGGATTTGCAGCGAGTCGGCTATAGTAGCATTTTGCGCAGCTATCGTGCGACGCAAAAACGCATGAACTTCCTGAGCCTGATCAGGTGACGCCGTCTTACCGGTACCAATTGCCCAAACTGGCTCGTAGGCTAAAATCGACCGCTCCAAAGCTTTGACCCCAACACGGTTGGTTACCGCCTCAAGCTGTCGTCCCACGACCGCTTCGGTCTGCCCTTCTTCGCGCTGCTCGAGGGTTTCCCCTACGCACAGAACGGGTATCAAGCCTACCTGCTGGGCTTCCTCAAACTTAACCGCCACAATTTCGCTATTGTCTCCGTACATAGCCCGGCGCTCTGAATGCCCGACCAAGACGTGAGTACAGCCTAAATCGACCAGCATTTCACCAGACACTTCTCCGGTGTAAGCGCCTGAGGCCTCCGTGCACAGGTTTTGAGCGCCTAGCTTAATCGGAGATCCGGCTATCAGCCCACAGGCTAGAGACAAGTAGCCGAAAGACGGGAAAATGAGCACTTCCGATTGGCAATCGGAACCCAGTCCGGCTTTGATCTCATTGATCAAAGTTGCGGTCATCGCCCGAGTACCGTTCATTTTCCAGTTGCCAGCCGCAATTACCTTACGCATGGTACCTTCCTCATATTGTTAATAATCAGGAACATATCGACTATTTTCGTGAGAAATTAACAACACCAAAATCGTGTAGAAGCGGCACTTTACCGGCCAACCCGGGCAAAATCAATGAATTATTGGCGCAAGATCTATAGCGAGATAAATGGCCTCAGTGCTTATTGGTAAGTAATATCCGGAGAGTGCTCAAACAGGGTGCCCGCTTACCCGATATACACGGAGAATTTCTTGGAACGGCTGACCGATTTTTTCAACTTAATTAAACGTTATCTCGGCTCGCTGTACTATCCGGCCACCGAATGGTACTTCATACTGACCTGTCTGATCCTGGCCTGTATTTCCTACGCCTGCTACACCAAAGGGCCCGGCTACCCCTCTGTTCGAAAATTGGTTTCTTACTTGTTTCCGAAATCAATCTACACCCATCGGTCCACGCGCCAGGACGTCTTTTACATAATGTCATTTCCTCTGATTGCGGGACTGATATTCAAACCAGCGCTCGCGTTTGGTACGGCTGCAGTTACCTATCAGGTGGTATTCGGTGCGCTGGAACTGGCCGGCGGCAGCCCCACACCCTATCAACCCGCCAGCCCCGCGATGATTTTAATGCTAACCATTGCGTTCACATTGCTTTCGGCAATGGCCGCCGATTTGATGTTTTATTTTCACCATTTGTTGCTCCACAAGATTCCCTTTCTGTGGGAGTTCCATAAGGTGCACCATTCAGCCGAGGTACCCACACCTCTCACCGACTATCGAGCGCATCCATTGGAAATACTGACCTACGGTACGGCCAAGGGTCTGGGTCTTGGTACTGTCCAGGGACTGTTCAATTACGCTACCGGTAACCACATCAGCGTCTACACAATTCTCGGTATCAATGCGCTCATGTTCGGGTACTACGCCATGGGATACGCACTCAGACATTCTCATATCTGGATATCGTACGGTCCCGTGCTCAATCACGTATTCATTAGCCCCGCTCAACATCAAATTCATCACAGCGTGGATAAAATTCACTGGGACAAGAACTTTGGAGGCCTGTTCGCTATATGGGACTGGGCCTTTGGCACACTGTACGTCCCCAAAGCTCGAGAGGAGCTGACGTTTGGTTTAAAAGAAGAAGATCAGAAAAAATTTGTGGGCGTTGCCCGGCTCTACGTGCAGCCGTTTATAAACAACGCAACGTCGCCAATGGGTATATTGACTGTAACCTTGCTAATCTTATTCTTTTTAGCCTTTGCCGCTCGACAAATCGTATGGTTTTTTGCGGCATAAAGGCGGCCATGACCCTTCGGTAAATTTGGGGTGGCTAGCCGTAAACTTGTACGTGAAGCGCCGCCACCCCTTGTTCCAGAAATAGATCAGTTGCTACAACAAACCGCCGGACTGTTTAGGTCAGGTCGCTTTCGCAACGACCTCAGCCAGCGCTTCGGCGTGCTGCTTCACTTCAGTTTTGGAGCTGCCCTCAACCATTACTCGCACGACAGGCTCAGTTCCAGACGGTCTTAAAACGACGCGCCCTCGTGTGCCTAACTCGGCCTCGGTCGCTGCAACCGCTTTGTTGATAATATCGTTATCACTAATGTCGACACGACTTTCCATACGCACGTTGATCATGAGTTGCGGCAGCCGCGCCATGCCCGCGCAGAGCTGATCAACCCCTTTGCCTGAATCAACAATCGCCTCCAGCATCTGAAGCGCAGCGATAATACCGTCACCCGTGGAAGTCTTGTCCAAAGTAATAATGTGGCCAGAGGTCTCTCCACCGATGACACCGCCCTCTTTTGCGAGCGTACTTAATACGTGGCGATCGCCGACCGATGCACGCAAGAATTCTATGCCTTCTCGCTGCATGGCTTGCTCAAGCCCGAGGTTACTCATGATCGTGCCCACTACCGGACCCTTCAATTCACCTTTTTGTTTACGCGCCATCGCAATCGCATAAACAATTTGGTCGCCATCAATTAGCTGGCCGTTTCGATCTACCAGTGACAAGCGATCACCGTCACCGTCAAAGGCAATGCCTAAGTCCGCGCCCAACGCGGTGACCGTGCTTTGCAGAGCCTGCGGACTAGTAGAACCAAAGCCGTCGTTAATGTTCGTGCCGTTTGGGGAGCAGCCAATAGTTACTATGTCTGCACCAAGATCGGAAAAGACTTTTGGTGCAATCTTGTAGGTAGCTCCGTTCGAGCCGTCAATAACAATTCGCATGCCGGACAAGTTCAAAGAATCACTGACAGACTGTTTGCAAAAGGTCATGTAACGGTCGACGGCATCGTATCGGCGTTCTGCTCGACCGAGGCTTTTGGATTGTCGTGTTATTGGCGGTTCTTCTACCAGCTCTTCGATTTTGGCTTGAGCTTCGTCGGTAAGCTTGGAGCCGTTGCGATCGAAAAATTTGATGCCGTTGTCTTGATACAAGTTATGCGAAGCGCTTATGACTACGCCGAGATCGGCGCCAAGAACACGGGTCAGATAAGCGATGCCCGGAGTGGGCATGACCTGCAACAGCTTAACGTTTACACCCGCTGCCACAAACCCGGCCTCGAGTGCGGACTCAAACATGTAGCCTGATATGCGCGGGTCTTTGCCCACCACAACGCTGCCGCCCTCAGGCACCATTACGCGGCCCGCCGCACTTGCCAATCGAACCGCGAAGTTCACGGTCATTGGAGCCTCACCTACCGGCCCACGAACTCCGTCCGTGCCAAAATAATTCCCCATACTTACTCCCTGACTTTGTATTCTCTTAATGCTTTTTCGCGGCAAGATGCCGCTCCTACAGACTGCCTAAGCTCCAGTACTGCCTGACAGTTTTCCAATATTGAAACGGCCTGAGGCTGGTCACTGGGCTTTACTATACCCGACATCGCGCACGGCACGTGTGATGCGTACCGCATCAATTGTCTCAGGTACGTCGTGAACACGAACTATCGCCGCTCCCATCCACGTGGCCAGTGCGGCAAGCGCCAACGATCCGGACAGCCTCTCATGCACGTCCCGGTTTAATACTGCGCCCAGCATGGACTTCCGGGAAACGCCCACCAACACAGGCTGCGAATTGCATAGCGCGGGCAACTCCGAAAACAACTGCAGATTGTGGTCTACCTTCTTGCCAAACCCGAATCCCGGATCAATAACAACCTCGTCTTCCGGTATCCCCGCCGCCACGCAGGCCGCGATACGCTGCTTAAGGTAAGCAGCAACCTCGTCCACTACATTGACGTAATTTGGGTCGTTCTGCATTGTCTTAGCCGAACCCAACTTATGCATAACACAGACTGGTACGCGTGCAAGAGCGGCTGCTTTGAGCGCTCCCTCGGCTTCAAGGGCGTTAACGTCGTTAATCATCGACGCGCCGATTTGCGTTGCCGCTGTCATGACTTCGGGCTTCATCGTGTCAATTGATATGGCTGTGTCAAACCGTGTGCGAATCGCCTCAATCACAGGAATTACGCGAGCCAGCTCTTGTTCAACTGTCACAGCTTCTGCGCCGGGTCGCGTTGATTCGCCTCCCACATCAATAATATCGACGCCGGCTTCAACCATGGCGGCTGCTTCGTCAATCGCTACTTCGCACTTGTTAAAGCGCCCGCCGTCCGAGAACGAATCAGGCGTGACATTCAAAATGCCCATAATGAGCGGCAATTCTGAAGGCGCGTTGGGTATCGTAAATTTCATTGATCACAACCTCGCTCGCGTTCTAGACATAAAAAAACAGGCGATTGCGTTACCGCAATCGCCCGTTTAATTGTTCAGCGAAACCGACTAACTCTGACCAGCAGGTCCTCCGATTGGCGGACTGTCACCTTCGTCGTCAGCTTTCGTGTCACTGTCAGAGCTATCCGCACTCAGACCAGCGTCTCCGGCATCACCACGATCATCCCAGTCACTAGGTGGTCGCGGTGTGCGTCCCGCCATAATGTCTTTGATTTGATCCTGATCAATCGTTTCGTATTTCATTAGAGCCTCGGCCATGGCGTACAGCTCCTTCTTGTTCTCTTCAAGAATAGTGCGTGCACGGTCGTAACCTGTCGTAATAAGCTCACGAATTTCCTGGTCGATAAGTTTGGCTGTATCAAGAGACACGTCTTTTCGGCCCGACTGCGTGCGACCCAAATACATCGCACTTTCGTCTTCGGTGTAGTTGAGCGGACCAAGCTTTTCAGACAATCCCCAACGCGTAACCATGTTGGTTGCGATGTTCGTCGCCACTTCAATGTCATTCGATGCACCGGTGGTAACACCGTCTTCACCGAGCGTCATTTCTTCGGCAATACGGCCACCGAAAAGGACCGCAATTTGGCTTTTGAGTCGGCGACGACTGGCACTGTATCGATCTTCCTCAGGCAAGAAGACGGTGACACCCAACGCCCGACCACGAGGAATAATCGTAACCTTATAAACAGGATCGTGCTCAGGCACGTTCAGTCCGACAATCGCATGACCCGCCTCGTGAAAGGCCGTATTACGTTTCTCGTCTTCGCTCATCACCATGGATTTGCGTTCGGCACCCATAATAATTTTATCTTTAGCGTCTTCAAAGTCCTGCATTTTCACCGTACGACGGTTACTACGCGCAGCCATTAATGCGGCTTCGTTAACCAGGTTCGCAAGATCAGCACCTGAGAAACCAGGTGTGCCTCGTGCAATCACAGAAGGTTTGACGTCGTCCCCAATTGGGACTTTACGCATGTGCACTTTGACAATTTGCTCACGTCCGCGAACGTCTGGCAGTGGCACGGTCACCTGACGGTCAAATCGCCCGGGTCGCAGCAACGCTTTATCCAGCACGTCGGCGCGGTTGGTTGCCGCAATGACAATGACGCCTTCGTTGTCTTCAAAACCGTCCATTTCAACGAGTAGCTGGTTGAGCGTTTGCTCACGTTCGTCGTGACCTCCACTCAAACCAGCGCCAGCGCCACGGTGACGACCTACAGCATCGATTTCGTCGATGAAGATAATGCATGGAGAATGTTTCTTGGCTTGATCGAACATGTCACGCACGCGGGAGGCCCCCACGCCGACAAACATTTCAACAAAGTCGGAACCTGAAATAGTAAAAAACGGTACTTTGGCTTCGCCGGCAATCGCTCGCGCCAGCAGTGTTTTACCCGTTCCGGGTGGTCCCACCATCAGAACACCGCGTGGAATTTTGCCACCCAGCCTTTGAAACTTGGTAGGGTCACGGAGAAAATCAACGATTTCGCCGACTTCTTCTTTTGCTTCTTCAATGCCCGCTACGTCGCTAAAATTAACGTTGACCTGATCTTCGCCCAACAGGCGAGCGCGGCTTTTACCGAAGGTGCGTATACCACCGCCACCGCCGCCTTGCATTTGGCGCATGAAGTATATCCACACAAAAATTAGCAGCAGAATGGGAGCAAATTCAATAAACAAAATGAGTAAAAGACTTCGGTCTTTTGCTTCGGCCCTGGAATAGCTAACGTTGTTGTCGTCCATCTCTTTGACCAACGCTTGATAATCGCGCTCAACGCTCAACGTCGAAAACGGCTGACCGCTTTTAAGTGTGCCAGAGATTTTGTTGTCACCTTCGAACACGACCTTGTCGATCGATCCGCGGTTCAATTGCTCACGAAATTCGGAGTAGTCAAAGGAATTGGCCGGTGCTGCCTTGGGACCAAAGTTGTCGAACACTGTGACCAGCACAAGTGCGATGATTACCCATAGTAATAAGTTCTTACCCAGATCGCTCAAGGGTTTACTCCCGAAATATTAGTGTGTGTGAATAGAGTCAGAGTTTGTGTGCTGCGTGTTGGTAAAGGATAGAGATATCCGTTTAAGTCTGTCCCGCGACCCCGAGCGACGTGACAACCCAAGACACGGAGACCAGGGTGCGGGCCAGATGACGCGATGCAAGATCGCGTCTTAATGTTCAACACTACTACACCTCATAGCCTCTCGCCACCATGTAGGTCTCGCGGCTACGTGATCGGGAAGCCTTGGGCTTCTTGACCTTAACCTGCTGAAACATGGAACGAGCATTTTTAACATATGAATCAAAGCCTTCGCCGTGAAATAGCTTGGTAACATAGGACCCGCCAGGGACCAATACCTGACCTGCGCAGTCCAGTGCCAGTTCGGCCAAATACATGCACCTCGACTGATCCACTGAACGTATGCCACTGATATTGGGGGCCATATCTGACATTACAAGGTCCGCCTTACCTTTAAGCGACGACAATATCTGTTTCAGTACCTCGTCCTCTCGGAAATCACCCTGAATAAACGTAACTCCTTCAATTGGCTCCATTTCTAACAGGTCCACAGCGACGATTTCGCCCTTCTCACCCAGTAATTTAGAGGCCACCTGACACCAACCACCCGGTGCAGCGCCAAGATCGAGCACCCGCTGCCCGCGCCGAATCATCGGATCGCGCTCGAGCAGCTCTAAAAGCTTGTATACCGCACGGCATCTGTAACCCTCTCGTTGGGCCTGAAGCACGTATTCGTCCTTCCTGTGCTCCTGCAGCCACCGGCCGCTACTACCTTTTCTTGCCAATTTAAAATACTCCTGCCAAAACCTGTCTGGTGATGCCTTCTTAGTGGTGCTAGACTCCGCGTCCGTTTCCTTCGACCAATGACATTCTCATGCACTTATCCGAATCTCAAAAGAAATACCTTCGCGGCCTTGCTCACCAGAAAAAAGCCGTCGTCATGCTTGGCAACCAGGGCCTTTCTGAAAACGTTTTAAAAGAAATCGGTACAGCACTCGCTTTTCACGAGTTGATTAAAATCAAGGTGCGTGTCGGAGATCGCAAAGAGCGAGACGCTGTGCTCAAGCAAATTGTTGAAGATCAGGAATGCCTGTTAATACAGCGAGTGGGCAACACGGCTACTTTGTTTAAACGCAACAAAGACAAGCCAAAAATCCAGCTACCAAAAAACTGATCGCGTCCGAATTTGAATTCGGACAATCAGCACTATTATTACTGGGACGAGTTGGAGCTGGTTCCTGGCTAGACGTATTTTACGGCCAGTATTTCGTACTCGATATTGCCACCCGGCGCTCTGACTACTACTTCATCTTCAGCAGACTTTCCGATCAGGGCACGCGCGATCGGCGACGTGAAGGAAATCAGACCTTTCTTAATGTCCGCTTCGTCTTCACCAACAATTCTGTAAGTGACTTCTTTTTCTGTTTCAATTTCCAGCAGATCGATGGTCACGCCAAAAATAACTTTGCCGGTGTCCGTCATCTCCTTCACGTCAATAATTTGAGCATTCGACAGCTTGCCGTCAATGTCTTTGATGCGGCCTTCCACAAAACTTTGTTGCTCTTTGGCCGCGTGATATTCAGCGTTCTCTTTCAAGTCGCCGTGAGCCCGTGCTTCAGCAATCGCTTTAATAATGGTTGGCCGGTCTTCGCTTTTCAGCTTCGTCAGCTCTTCGCGAAGCGCAACGGCACCGTTAACAGTCAGGGGTACTTTGCTATTCATAAATCTACTTCCTTATGCAGATCTTGCAGTCGATTGACATCCGTAACATCCAGATAGTCCATCGCAGCACAGCCTGCGCGGCCACCAGCGACCGTCGTGTAATACGTTACCTTACCACGTACAGCCTCGCGACGAATCGAGTGCGATTCGTGAATGGCCTGTTTGCCTTCCGTACTGTTTACGATCAGGTCAATCTCACCGTTCTTGATCATATCCACCACGTGCGGCCGACCCTCATGTACTTTATTGACACCCTGACACTCTATACCGGCGCCGTTAATCGCTCGCGCCGTTCCGTGCGTAGCGATGAGTTTGAATCCACGTTTAACCAAATCACGAGCCAGCTCAATCGCGTTGGGTTTATCGCTGTCTCTCACGCTCAAAAACACCTGGCCAGAAGCTGGCAAATTAATACCAGAGGCCTGCTGGGCTTTGGCGTATGCAATAGCAAACGTCGGTCCAGTGGCCATCACTTCGCCCGTGGATTTCATTTCCGGTCCAAGAATGGGGTCTGATCCCGGAAACTTCAAGAACGGGAAAACAGACTCTTTTACCGAATAAAAACGCGGTTGTGGTGAAACCAGACAGTCTTGTTCTTTAAGCGACTTGCCCATCATGACGCGCGCCGCAATTTTAGCCAGTTGAAGTCCGGTTGCTTTCGACACAAACGGAACCGTTCGAGCAGCGCGCGGATTCACTTCGAGAAGGAAAATATTGTCGCCTTGAATCGCAAATTGCGTATTCATTAAACCCACTACATTCAGAGCTCGAGCCAGTAACGTCACCTGACGCACTAGCTCTTTCTTGACCTCCTCGCTTAGCGATGCAGGCGGCAAGATGCAGCTTGAGTCACCGGAGTGAACGCCCGCTTGCTCAATGTGTTCCATGATGCCGCCGACCAGCACGTCTTGCCCGTCGCAAATAATATCGACATCCACTTCCGTCGCCAGATTCAAAAACCGATCCAGCAATACAGGACTCTCGTTAGACACTTGAACCGCACTGTTAATATATTCTTTGAGATCGGCGCGTGAGAATACGACTTCCATAGCGCGACCACCCAGAACATAAGAAGGTCTGACCACAAGCGGATAGCCGACGGCTTCAGCCCGCTCCAGAGCCTCTTCCTCGTTTTTGGCCGTTGCATTCGCCGGTTGTTTCAATCCAATGTCTTGAACCAGTTTCTGGAAGCGTTCGCGATCTTCGGCGAGGTCAATACTGTCCGGCGACGTACCGACAATAGGTGCTCCAGCCTCTTCCAACTGCTCGGCAAGTTTCAGCGGAGTTTGTCCACCGAACTGCACAATAACGCCAACCGGTTTTTCAAGCTCAATAATAGTCATCACGTCTTCAAACGTGAGCGGCTCAAAATATAGCCGGTCCGATGTATCGTAGTCCGTCGAAACCGTTTCAGGGTTGCAGTTAACCATGATGGTTTCATAACCATCGTCCCGCAGAGCCAGCGCCGCGTGAACACAGCAGTAGTCAAACTCAATACCTTGACCGATGCGGTTCGGGCCACCGCCGAGAATCATGACTTTATCGCGCGATGACGGCTCGGCCTCGCACTCTTCTTCGTAAGACGAGTACATATAAGCCGTCGACGTTGAAAACTCGGCCGCACACGTGTCAACACGCTTGAAAACCGGAATAACTTTATGCTTCAGTCGCCGCGAGCGTATGTCGGCTTCGTTGACGTTACACAAGGCAGCCAGGCGTAAATCGGAAAAGCCCTTTCGCTTGAGCTCTCGCAGCCGCGCTGCATCCAACGCGGCCAACCCGGCATCGGCCACATCGTTCTCTGTCAAGATAAGGTCTTCAATCTGGGCAAGAAACCACGGGTCCATGCCAGTCAGATTACCGATTTCGTCCATTGTAAATCCGTGGCGAATAGCGTCGGCCAAATACAGAATGCGATCAGCTCCCGGCGCCTTTAGTTCGTGACGCAGTTTGGCCATGGCGTTACTGCCAGCCTCACTTGGCATGATCGGATCGAAACCACTAATGCCCGTCTCGATTCCGCGCAGAGCTTTCTGCATAGACTCTTGAAACGTTCGTCCAATAGCCATGACTTCTCCCACCGATTTCATTTGGGTAGTGAGACGGTCATTTGCGTCCGCGAATTTTTCGAACGTGAAGCGCGGAATCTTGGTTACGACGTAATCGATAGACGGTTCAAACGAGGCCGGTGTGGCACCACCCGTAATGTCATTGCTGAGTTCGTCGAGGGTATAACCTACCGCTAACTTGGCCGCCACTCTGGCAATGGGAAAGCCCGTTGCTTTTGAGGCGAGCGCGGAGGAGCGCGAAACGCGGGGATTCATTTCAATTACAATGAGTCGACCGTCGTCCGGATTAACCGCAAACTGTACGTTGGACCCGCCCGTTTCAATGCCTATTTTGCGTAAAATCGCCAACGAGGCGTCACGCATAATTTGATATTCTTTATCGGTCAGAGTCTGCGCCGGAGCTACGGTGATAGAGTCTCCCGTATGCACACCCATCGCGTCGACGTTCTCGATGGCACACACAATGATGCAGTTGTCGTTCTTGTCGCGCACAACTTCCATCTCGAACTCTTTCCAACCAAGAAGCGACTGCTCCATGAGCACTTCAGTCGTAGGGCTCAGGTCCAGCCCACGACTTACAATGCTTTCGAACTCTTCGTGGTTGTACGCAATGCCACCGCCAGAACCGCCCATTGTGAATGACGGGCGTACAATAATCGGATAGCCAAAATCTTCCCGCAAAGCTCGCGCGGCTTCCATATCGTGCACCACGCCACCACGTGCCGTTTCCAAATTAATGTCTTCCATCGCAACCCGAAACTGCTCGCGGTCTTCTGCCATGTCGATGGCTTCTCGCGAAGCGGCAATCATTTCAACGCCGTGTTTCTCGAGCACACCCTCACGCACCAGGTCCAGCGCACAGTTCAAGGCTGTTTGACCGCCCATGGTGGGCAGCAAAGCGTCGGGTTTTTCTTTGGCAATAACAGATTCAACGTTTTGCCAGCGGATCGGCTCGATGTAAACCGCGTCGGCTGTTTCCGGATCGGTCATAATGGTAGCGGGATTAGAGTTGACCAGAATAACCCGGTAGCCCTCTTCCTTCAGCGCCTTACACGCTTGCGCGCCGGAATAATCAAACTCGCACGCTTGACCAATAACGATAGGTCCGGCGCCGATAATGAGTATGGATTTAAGGTCAGTACGCTTTGGCATGAATTGTGGTCTCGTTTGATCTTTCGCTAGGTTCTACAAGATAGTATTTACTTCTTTCGGTCACTCATCAGTTGGATAAAGCGCTCGAACAAAGGTCGTAGATCGTGTGGTCCGGGACTGGCCTCAGGGTGCCCCTGGAAACCAAACGCCGGCGTATCCGTTCGGGACATGCCCTGCAGCGTTTGGTCGAACAACGACACGTGCGTGGCTTTGAGCGTGTCGGGCAAGCTGTCCTGATTGACAGCAAAGCCGTGGTTCTGGCTGCTGATCATGACCTTGCCGCTGGACAACTCCTGCACCGGATGGTTGGCACCGTGATGTCCAAACTTCATTTTTTCGGTGCGCGCGCCGCTGGCAAGAGCCAGCAGCTGATGCCCAAGGCAAATGCCAAAGGTCGGTACACCGGCCTCCAGAACTTCCTTGATGGCCTTGATGGCATAGTCGCAGGGCTCAGGATCTCCGGGCCCATTTGACAAGAACACGCCATCGGGTGCCATGTCCAGAACTTCGGAAGCCGGGGTTTCAGCCGGCACCACTGTGACATGGCAGCCGTGGCTAACCAACAGTCTCAGTATGTTGCGCTTGACCCCAAAATCGTAAGCCACTACCCGGAACCTGGCGCTGACCGGCTCTGTGTCGCCGCTCAAACTCCAGGTGCTTTCGGACCATTCATACTGACTGGTCGTGGACACCACTTTAGCCAAGTCCATGCCTTTAAGACCCGGGAATTTCTTAGCGGCACCTATGGCCACGTCGTCGTCATAGTTACCCGTCATGATACAGCCGTTCAATGCACCAACGGTACGCAAGTGTCGGGTGAGTCTGCGGGTGTCTATATCGCTGATGGCAACAATGTTTTGCCGCGCCAGATAGTCAGGAAGAGACTCTTCCATGCGCCAGTTGCTAGGCAAAATAGGCAAATCGCGAATGATCAGACCGCCCGCCTGAACCTGCTCAGACTCCTGGTCATCCAGATTCACACCGGTGTTGCCAATGTGCGGATAAGTCAACGTTACAAGTTGTTTACTGTAAGACGGGTCCGTCAAAATTTCCTGATAACCGCTCATGGCGGTGTTGAAAACGACTTCGCCTACGGTGCTTCCAGCCGCACCAATAGAGCGGCCCCGGAAGAGTGTTCCATCTTCGAGTGCAAGAATAGCTGGTACTGTCACAAGTTCCCCTTGGGCCGGTTGCAGACGCCGGCTCGCTGTGTGAGATACACAAAACGGGAGGGGTTAAACACCCTTCCCGCTGGGATTGCATCTTACTTCAGGTACGCCTCGAGTGTCTACGAGGAACTTGTAATGCCCAATACATTCCGCATGTTATAGAGCCCGGATGGCTGACCAATTAGCCAGCTAGCGGCCCGAAGCGCGCCCGAGGCAAACTCGCCGCGGTCTCCCGCCTTGTGTCGGAGCTCAATTTGATCACCACCGGCTTTGAATAAGATATGGTGCTCTCCCGGATGGCTACCCTCCCGGACGCTGTCGTACGTGATGGCGGGCTCAGTAAGACTGGCTTTCGCAATAACCCGCCCGAACTCCAGCGCCGTACCGGACGGGGCGTCCAGCTTGCCGCTGTGATGGATATCGGTAATGGCCACCTCGTAACTTCCCCCACCTCCCGAACTCAACCGCCTGGCCATATCGGCCGCTGCTGCGAAACAGATGGTAACGCCTGGACTCATATTGGGAGCCCACAACACCGGAATGCTCGAGGCTTGCAACGCCAACGCATCAAGAGTCGAGTCCGGAAGTGCAGTAACGCCACACACGTAGGGTACGCGGTGTTCGCCGCACAGAGCGACGTGTCGCTCGACTGCCTGCGGAAGCGTAAAATCGATGGCTACGTCGGCCTGCCCAAGCAGGTCGTCTACGGAGACCAGAAGGCCATGCAAATCCCGGCCCTCACGCTCGTCTGTATCTGAGCGATGGATCGAGCCGACTAACGTAGCAGCCGGGTCTTGAGACACACATTGCGCTACGGTCGCGCCCATGCGCCCGGTCGCACCAAACAGTACAACCCGGGTGCGTTGGGTCACTGGGTTAAATCGTCAAAAAACGACTTGACGCCATCCAGCCATGAGCGTGATTTGGGACTGTGCTTCGAGGCTCCAGACTGCAGCGACTCTTCCAGCTTCTCTAGCAGAGCCTTTTGGTCCTTGGTCAGCTTAACCGGCGTTTCGATGACCGTTGTGCAATACAGGTCGCCCACAGGCCCGCCGCGAACCGGCTTGACTCCCTTGCCACGCAAGCGAAAACGTTTGGCCGACTGGGTGCCACTCGGCACCTTCAAGGAAACCTGACCGCCCAACGTGGGTACTTCAACTTCGCCACCCAACGCTGCGGTCGCAAAACTGATGGGCACTTCACACATGAGGTGACTGTTCTCTCGCGTAAAAATAGCGTGAGGTTTTACTTCAATTTCGACGAAAAGGTCGCCGTGCGGGCCGCCGTTTTGACCGGGCTCGCCTTCGCCACTCAACCGAATGCGATCACCCTCGTCAACGCCCGGCGGAATTTTTACCGACAGCGTTTTGGTTTTACGCACGCGTCCACTGCCCGAGCACACCCGGCACGGGTCGGCAATAATCTCGCCTCGTCCACGACATTTAGGACACGTTTGCTGGACAGAGAAAAAACCCTGTTGCATGCGCACCTGCCCCACACCGCCGCAGGTTTCACAGCTCTCGGGTTTGGAACCCTTAGCACCGCCGGTGCCGTCGCACTCGTCACACTCATGCGCTTTGGGAATGTCAATTTTGACTTCGTCACCGAACACAACCTGCTCTAGCGTCAACGACAGTCCGTAGCGTAAGTCGGCACCTCGGTAGACTTGGGGTCCACCGCCGCGCCGACGACCTCCACCGCCTCCGAAAATATCGCCGAACACGTCGCCAAATATATCGCCAAAGTCACCGTGCATACCGCCCGCGCCGCCGCCTCCGGCGGCACCTGACAAGCCCTCTTTACCGAACTGGTCATAGCGCGCACGTTTGTTCTTGTCACTAAGAACCTCGTAGGCCTCTTTGGCGTCTTTAAATTTGGCTTCCGATTCCGTGTTACCCGCGTTCCTGTCCGGATGATGTTTCATCGCCAGACGCCGGTACGCTTTTTTGATCGTGGCTTCGTCAGCTGAGCGTTCTACGCCCAGAATTTTGTAATAATCGTCAGACATTAAGTGCTACTTCTATGCAAAGTCCCGGATCTAATCCCAGGTTCTAACAGGGCTAAATGACAAACGCGGCAGTCGCGTTTTCTACACACGACTGCCGCCTTTCGTCACACCAGCTTCTAACGCGCTCTCACTCGGCGCTTTGGCGAACCAGGCTTAAGCCTGTTTGCTGTCGTCGCCTTTGACTTCTTCAAACTCGGCGTCAACCGCGTCGTCATCACCAGCCGGTGCTTCTGCAGCGCCGGCCTCGGCACCGTCTTCAGACTGGGCGTACAGTCGCTCAGCCATTCCGGCTGACGCTTCAGCAAGCGCCTGAGTCTTCGACTCAATGGCTTCTTTATTGTCGCCCTCAAGTGCTTTACGCAAATCAGAGATAGCCGATTCAATAGCGCCGCGCTCTTCAGACGTGACCTTGTCGCCCAACTCACCCATCGATTTCTCGGTGGCGTGAATCATGGCGTCGCCCTGATTGCGAGCGTCAACCACTTCACGGAACTTGGCATCTTCCTCGGCATGTGACTCAGCGTCTTTGACCATTTCGTCAATCTCGTCGTCAGACAGACCACTTGAGGCTTTGATCACAATCTTCTGTTCTTTGCCCGACGCTTTGTCCTTGGCAGACACATTCAAAATACCATTGGCATCGATGTCGAAGGTCACCTCGATTTGCGGCACACCGCGAGGTGCTGGCGCAATACCTGACAGGTTGAATCGACCGAGCGATTTGTTGTCTTGGGCACGCTCTCGCTCACCCTGAACGACCTGGATGGTCACTTCAGGCTGATTGTCAGCGGCCGTAGAAAACGTCTCGTTGGCTTTGGTTGGGATGGTGGTGTTCTTCTCAATGAGCTTGGTCATGACGCCACCGAGCGTCTCAATACCCAAAGACAGCGGCGTAACGTCGAGCAACAGCACGTCGGTTACATCGCCCGCCAATACACCACCCTGAATCGCGGCACCAATAGCAACCGCTTCGTCAGGGTTAACATCGCGACGAGGCTCCTTGCCGAACAGATCTTTTACCGCCTCAAATACTTTCGGCATACGGGTTTGACCGCCGACCAAAATCACGTTTTCAATGTCGCTGACTGACAGACCTGCGTCTTTCAGTGCCACTTTACACGGCGTAATTGTGCGACTAACCAAATCGTCCACCAGCGACTCGAGCTTGGCTCGGGTCAACTTGATGTTCAAGTGCTTGGGTCCGCTAGCGTCGGCCGTAATGTACGGCAGATTCACTTCAGTCTGCTGGCTTGAAGACAGCTCAATCTTGGCCGTTTCAGACGCTTCTTTCAGACGCTGCATAGCCACGGCGTCTTTGCTAACGTCTACGCCGCTTTCTTTTTCGAACTCTTTGGCGAGGTACTGAATCACACGAAGGTCGAAGTCTTCACCACCGAGGAACGTGTCACCGTTAGTAGAGAGCACTTCAAACTGGTGCTCGCCGTCGACTTCAGCGATTTCAATGATCGATACGTCGAACGTACCACCACCCAGGTCGTAAACTGCAACTTTGCGGTCGCCGCGCTGCTTGTCCATGCCGTACGCGAGAGCAGCCGCTGTCGGCTCGTTGATAATCCGACGAACCTCAAGACCGGCGATGCGTCCGGCGTCTTTAGTTGCCTGACGCTGTGAGTCATTAAAATACGCAGGGACTGTAATCACCGCCTCGGTGACTTCTTCGCCGAGGTAGTCTTCCGCCGTCTTTTTCATTTTCATCAAAACGCGAGCAGACACCTCGGGTGGCGCCATTTTCTTGCCCTGAGCCTCAACCCAGGCGTCGCCGTTGTCGGCAGCGATAATGTTGTAGGGCACCATGTCGCGGTCTTTAGCCACAACTTCATCGTCGTAGCGACGACCAATCAGGCGTTTGACAGCAAACAGGGTGTTCTCAGGGTTGGTAACAGCCTGGCGCTTGGCAGGTTGGCCTACCAGCACTTCGTCGTCTTTGGTAAAGGCCACGACGGATGGCGTCGTGCGATCGCCTTCACTGTTTTCGATAACCTTTGGTGTGTCTCCGTCCATGACGGCGACACAGGAATTGGTGGTTCCCAGGTCGATACCTATAATTCTGCCCATAACTCGTACTCCAGATAATAAATTTTGTCTAAAAAGTTGTTGAATACATTGGGGTGGTGACTACGCTTTACAAGAGTGTCACGCAAAACGGCCTTAGGACTTTACAAACAAGCACTTGGCCCGACGTTGCGGCGCTAGTCTTTGGCCACCATGACGCGCGCTGCCCTCAGCAGCCGACCGTTAATCTCAAATCCGGTTTGCACGACCTGAACAACGGTATTGGGCTCCGCATCGGGGCTGTCGACCATGACCAGAGCTTCATGTAGCTCGGGGTTGAACGCTTCACCTACCGGGTTAATTTCGGTCACACCGTGGCGGGTGAGCACCTGCTCCAGCAGTTTTAGCGTCATTTCGCTACCTTCGACCAAAGACTCAACGGTTGCTTTGTCTTTGGCTGCGTCGAGACCCATGACCAGGCTGTCTCGCACACCCAGCAAATCACCGGCAAATTTCTCGAAGCCAAACTTATGTGCCTTTTCAACGTCACGCTGGCCGCGCTTGCGGACGTTCTCGACTTCCGCGGCGGTTCTGAGGTAACGGGCCCAATGGTCGTCGGCTTTCTCTTCCATTGCAGCCAGAGCGGCCTGCAGTGAATCGATGGTGACTTCTCCCGAGTTGTCGGCGGAACCGGACTCTGCTGACTCGTCAGCGCTGTCAGATTGCGCTTCTGCGGACACGGGCTCGTCTTCAGTATCAACTGATTTATTATTGTCATTCATAAGCTTACGATGAACTCTTAAAGTTAGTGGTAATGTTTAGACGACCGTGTCGCCTGTGGATGCCGCAGAATATGGCGATCTAATGGTTGGATTTCAAGGCCGTACTCAATAAATTTGCCGTCATATCGACAATTGGAATAACCCGCTCATAGGCCATGCGAGTGGGACCAATCACGGCCAGCACGCCAACCACGCCCTCTTCGCTTGAGTAAGGAGCGGTGACGACCGAGCAGGCATCGAGCAGCTCGTAACCGGACTCCTCACCGATAAAAATACGAACGCCCTCTGCCGACATCGATTTGTCGAGCAGTTGAAGCAGATCTTGTTGCTGGTTAAATGCCTTGAACAAATCGCGGATTCGCTCCATGTCGGACAGATCCTGATAATCCATGAGGTGCGTTTCGCCCGCAACGGCGATCGCTTCGTCACCCTTTTCAACCGGTTTCTCAAACGCGCTTTTGGCCAGTTGTATTGCGTTTAACATAAGTTGATTCATGTCGTCGCGAGTTTGCTCAAGCTCAGCCACCATCGACCGCCTGACGGTTTCAATATCTGAACCTGCAAAACGCTCGTTCAAGAACCCGGAGGCTTGTCGAAGCTCAGACTCACTGTATTCCCGGTCGAGCTCAACGATGCGGTTTTCGACCTCCTGGTTGTTCACCACCATAATCACAAGAACACGTACCCCGGACAGAGGCAGGAACTCGATTCGGTTGAGCGCAGCGTGCGTCTGCTGCGGAAGCGTGACGACGCCCGCCAGCTGCGTGATGCTCGACAACATCGATGACGCGCTGCGTACCATGTCCTTGGATGACACCGCCTCACGCGCCTGAGCCTGAAAACCTTGATGTAACCTTGCCATCTGAACATCGGTCAGCGGTGGAACTTTTAGCAACGTGTCAACGAAACAGCGATAGCCAAGGTCGGTAGGAATGCGTCCGGCCGAGGTGTGGGGAGCGCGGATAAAACCCATTTTTTCGAGTCGCGACATGACATTGCGGATGGTGGCAGAGCTAGCCGCAATACCTGAGCGCTCAAGCAATGTATTCGAGCCGATAGGCTGGCCATCATTAATATATTGCTCAACCAGTGTTTTTAAGAGCGCCTGCGCCCGATCGGACAGGCCGTTGCCATCATCTTGGGTTGCCATAAAGCGTTGGTTTAGCTCCGTACCAGTTGGGCTGATGCGCCAATCTTATCTCAGGCTCAGAGCCAAGTCTGCCCGTTTCCGATTTTTAAGCTTGCTGCTCCTCCAGAACCAAAACACTACCGAAAATTGCTGTTATCTGAGCGCACGCGTTGATATCGTGAGGCCTCCTTCATTACTGCGACCTGCCATGACCAAGCCCGGATTCCAGTCTATTGCGCTGATTGCCCGTGATCACGACCCACAGGTTCGTGAAACTGTCTCAACGTTAACGACTTTGCTGCTAAGTTTGGGCCGCGAAGTGTGGGTTGCTGACAATACCAACTACGTAGACCTTGAAGGCGTAAAAGCAAGCCCGGAACACGAACTCAGCGAACACTGCGAACTGGTCATTTCCGTTGGCGGCGACGGCACCATGCTGCAGGCGGCGCATCTGATCAGAAGCGCGACGCTGCCACTGCTTGGCATCAACCGGGGCCGACGTGGTTTTCTGGCGGACATTCGGCCGCACGAACTTGAGGCCAGCATCACCCGTATTTTATCAGGCGACTACTTGCGTGAATCGCGCATGCTCCTGACCGCGACTCTGCGCAACGGCGAACACATTAAGCAGCGCCTGCACGCTCTGAACGACATTGTGGTCCAGCGTGGAGCCATGGGACAAATGCTCGATTTCGAGGTTCGGGTAGACGACGCTTACGTCACAACCCACCGAGGCGACGGGCTCATTATTACGACACCTACCGGCTCCACCGCTTACTCACTGTCGTGCGGCGGGCCCATCATGCAGCCAGGCTTGAATGCGGTAGCCATGGTGCCTATTTGCCCGCACACGCTGAGCGATCGCCCGGTAGTAATTCCGGGAAGTTCACACATAGAAGTGAGTGTAAAACACCGATTTGACGCCGATGCATTTGTCACCGTTGACGGTAGAATGTCAGATGAAATTGAAGTTGGTGACACGCTGGTAGTAACCCAGGCCATCGATCGCATTACACTTCTACACCCGAACGACTACGATTATTTCGAGGTGCTTCGCTCCAAACTCAACTGGGGCCAATACGGCCAGCCCGAAAAGGCTTAAGCTTCCGAAAGCGATCCTGCTAACACGATTTTGATGAAGAACTATGCTTACTGACCTGCACATTCGCGACTTTGTTATTGCCAAAGAACTCGAGCTTGAATTCGAACACGGACTGTCCGTGCTGACGGGCGAAACCGGCGCCGGTAAATCCATTTTAATTGACGCGCTCGGACTGGTACTCGGTGAACGAGCCGACAGCCAAAGCGTTCGCCAAGGCGCTGACAAAGCGGAACTCAGCGCCGTGTTTGACATTGCCAAGCAGAAACAGGCCCTTGAGTGGCTCAAGCGACACGAGCTCGATAGCGACACCGAGTGTGTGGTTCGTCGTGTAGTACACAGCACCGGGCGTTCAAAAGCCTTTATTAACGGCAAACCAACGCCCGCACAGCAGCTCAAAGAATTAGGCTCATTGCTGGTGGATATTCACGGCCAACACGAACACCAGGCAATGCTCAAACCCACAGTGCAAAGAGAATTGCTGGACAGCTTTGGTAAACAAAGTGCACTGGACAAAACCGCCGCGGCCTACGACCAGTGGAAAGAGCAGCAGGACGCGTTGACGGAGCTTCGCGGCAAACTGGAGCAGCGCGGCGCGCGACTTGATTTAATCCGCTTTCAGACGGACGAACTGAGCCGCCTTGCTCCCGTTGAAGGTGAGTTTGAGTCCCTGAGTGAAGAACAGTTTCGACTCAGCCACGTAGCGACGCTTGCCGAATCCAGCCTGGAAGCCATCGGGGCGTTGAGTACCGACAACAATTCGGTGCAGTCCAAACTGGCGTTTGCCCGTAAACAGCTCGCCCAAATAACCGGCATCGACGCCAAACTCGAGGAATACGATCAGCTTCTCGACAGCGCCGAAATCCAAATCGAAGAAGCGCTCTCAGGCCTGCAACGATACGCCGACGAGCTGGAAATGGACCCGGCGCGCCGAGACTTTGTCGAGTCACGGCTTGACGGTCTTGCAGGCCAAGCCAAAAAACATCGCGTCGATCCGGAACAGCTTGTACAACATTTAGATTCCCTGAACGCCGAACTGATTGAACTTGAAACAGCCGAGGAGTCTATCGCCGAGCTTGAGAGCGCAGTCGACGAGGCCGCCAAGGCGTATTTGGCCGTGGCCCGAAAGCTGTCTGCGGCCCGCCGTAAATCAGCCAAAACAATGGGCAAAGACATTGGCCAGCTGGTTCAGGAACTGGGCATGCCGGACTGCGAGTTTACGGTCGACGTAACAAGCGACGCCAAGGGACCCTTCCGTCGCAACGGTATCGATACTGTGCAGTTCATGATTCAGGCTAACAAAGGCGAAACCGCCCGTCCCGTTTCAAAGGTAGCCTCGGGAGGTGAACTGTCCAGAGTCAGCCTGGCCGTACAAGTCATCTCAGCCTCGGCCGATTCGTCTTCGTGCATGGTCTTCGACGAAGTGGACGCGGGCGTTGGCGGTGCCGTGGCCGACATGATTGGTCAACGCCTGCAGGAACTTGGAAGCCGACGACAGGTATTAGCCGTAACCCACTTGCCGCAGGTCGCGTGCCACGGCCATCAGCACTTCAAAGTCAGTAAAACCACTCTGGACAACCGCACTCGTAGCCAGGTAGTGGAACTCAAAGGAGCTGACCGCGTGGAGGAACTGGCACGGATGCTGGGTGGCGCTAAACTGACAACAACGACTCGTCGACACGCCAAAGAGCTGCTGACTCAGGCGCTAAAATTACGCACCGCCTGAGGCCTGGCTTTAGTCCAAGCGCATTGTTGAATCATTACTAAAACCGGACGCAGGAGCTCCATCCTGACGCGATGAAATACGCTACGTCGCCTTGAGCCGAAACCTATTTGTCTTCGCGAGGTCTCACGTACATAACAAGGCTGTGGTCCTCAAGCGTGTAACCATGCTTTTCGGCCATCTCGTGCTGTAAGCGCTCGATTTCGTCACTGACAAATTCGATAACGTCACCGGTTTCAATGCACACCATGTGGTCGTGGTGATTGCCTTGGTCGAGCTCAAATACGGCGTGACCGCCTTCGAAATTGTGCCGGGTAACCAGCCCGGCCGCCTCGAACTGGGTCAGCACCCGGTAAACCGTGGCCAGGCCAATGTCTTCGCCCGAATCGAGCAGGAGTTTGTAAACGTCTTCAGCGCTCAGGTGACGCGTTGTCGAATGCTCCATGATTTCGAAAATTTTGAGCCGGGGCAACGTAACTTTAAGCCCGGCTTTGCGAAGGTCCTGACTTTGATTTTTATCGGGCATGCTGGAAGACTCACTGGTTAACGATTAATTCCGGTATACTCGCCTCGTCCGCGGGCTTGAGCCACCGGGGCGACTCGATAAGAGCAACACTATTCAAGACAATATGGCGATTTGAATGATGACGAAGTATACCTCAATTTTACGCACCTGCATTTGTGTTTTGGTTTTGAGCTTGGGCCTCAGTGCCTGCGGTATTGGCTACAAAATTAACGTGTTACAGGGCAACTTTCTGGACCAGGAAAAAATTGATCAGATAGACGAGGGAATGACGCGCAATCAGGTCAAATATCTGCTGGGAACACCCATGATCGCCGATTCGTTTCACGAAGACCGCTGGGACTACGTTTACTCGGCCAGATATGGCAACGCCGGAGTCGTTGTTCAACGCAAGGTAACCGTATTTTTTGAGGGTAATTCTGTTCTGAGAGTTGAACAATACGGTCAGGATGAAGAAACCGACGACGCTAGCCCAGACTCATCGTCCTCAGAATAAAGAGCCCGTAAGCGGACCTTGTTTTGGCTCGACAACCCCTAGCTGAAATCGTCGTTGCCGCGCTGCCCCATAGACAAACCTGCGGCCGCAAGCTGCCGACGTACTTCTTTAGGGTCGGCCGTTAACGGTCGATAAACCTCCACTCGGTCCCCCTCCTTCACCACGTAATCGTGTTCGACACGCTGGGCAAAAACGCCAAGTAGCGGTGCCTCAAAAGAATAGTCGGGAAATTCAGTTGCCAGTGAAGACAAACCGACAACCCCGAGCGCTGTTGTGCCACTCGGTACACTCAACGTCAGTAATAATTGACGCTGGGGTGTTGCAAAGGCAACTTCACAGCGAACGGGTGAATCGGCACCTGTGTCATCGGAGGTCATGGTGACTATTGATCGTCGTAAACCTCGTCCGCCCGGTCAGCGAACGCGACAATCAATTCGCCAGCAATAGTTTCCACCACCGTCGCAAACATAAAACCGGCCAGCGGATTATCGAAACGATAGCGCAGAAACAATGTAACGGCACAGCCGTCGGCGTGATCGGAGAAACTCCAGTATCCCTTGAGCTGATCGAAGGGCCCGTTGAGCAGCTCCATGTCAATGCGAGAGGTGGGCGTCAGCTCGTTACGCGTTGTAAAGTCTCCGCGAAAGCCAACTTGTTTAAACCCAAGCGTCGCCTCCACCACTTCATCGGTTCGCGAGTCGACCCGTGCACTTTCACACCAGGGTAAAAACTCTGGGTAGCTCGCAATATCGTCAACGAGTTTGTACATGTGCTCAGGCGAGTAAGGCACCCGCACCGTACGTTCAAACTTAGCCATCAAACAAACCCACTTGTGTCATAAAAATTAGAATAATAGCAATCGGGGCGATGTAACGAGACGCAAAGCGCCACAAGTTAAAGCGCATGCCGGAACCCATTCGAAGTTCTTCTGAGGTTGAATTTCGGCACATGGTCCAGCCTGCAAACACGACAATAAAGAAGGCACCCAACGGAAGCATGATGTTACTGGTTAGGTAGTCCATGGTGTCGAACATGGTGCCAAACGGCGTGGTGAAGTCGGCCATGAGGCTAAACGACAGTGCGCTCAATATGCCAAGCGCCCAAATACTGAAACCCAACAGCACGGCAGTCTTGGCACGCGTTAGGCCGAAGCGCTCGTTGATCCAGGCTATACCCGGCTCAATGATGCCTATGGCAGACGTCCAAGCGGCAAAGCTGAGCAACACGAAAAACATGGTGCCAAACACAACGCCGCCTTTCATGCCGCCAAACGCCAGCGGCAGAGACTGAAAGATGAGTCCGGGCCCACCGCTCGGCGACAAGCCGTTAGCAAACACAATTGGAAAAATAACCAGTCCTGACAGGAGTGCTATAGCCGTGTCGGCGATAACAATAACAACTGAAGTGGTACCGATATTTGAATCCTCAGGCATGTAGGCGCCGTAGGCCATGACGGCGCCCATGCCGACGCTGAGCGTAAAGAGTGCGTGTCCGAGCGCTACAAGAGCTCCGTCGAGACTGACCTCGTCAAACTTGGGGGCAAACATGTAGCTGACCGCCGCACCGAAGTCGCCGCTGTTAATTGAGTAAACCAAAAGTATCAGCAACATCAGGATGAGCGTCGGCATTAAAATGCGCACCGCTTTCTCGAGGCCTTGTTGGACGCCACGAGCGACCACGAAAACGGTCAGAAGCATGAACAGCGTGTGGTAGCCGAGCACCGCTTTCCAATTGCTGACGTGGCCGCCGAAAATGCTTTCCACGTCGGTTTGGGTTGCTCCGGTAAAAGTACCGTTAAAGGTTTTGGGAATGTAGGCAAGAGCCCAACCCGCTACCACCGAGTAGTAGGACAGAATCATAATGCCGGCAAAAACGCCCACGAGTCCGATGAGTCCCCACTTGCGCGTACCCGACTCCTCCTCGCCCAGAATCTGCAATGTCGTGACTGGATTACGTCGTCCTCTACGCCCAATCATGATTTCGGACATCATAGTGGGCAGGCCAATCGCGAAAACAAACACGAGGTACATGAGCACAAATGCGCCGCCACCGTTTTCACCAGCGATATACGGAAACTTCCATATGTTACCCAGACCTACTGCTGAACCGGTTACCGCCAGAATGAAGGCGAGGCGCGAAGACCAAAAACCCTGCAACGAACTGCGTTTCTCCACAGTTTCTTCCCCAAAAAACTCGTTGTCTCGGATTTTGCGCCTTTTCGCTACGCGCCACAAGCTTGATTAGGTGGGAGATTCGCTGTACGTGACCCTAATACTCTTTATAATCCACCCATGGCAAAATCCAGCACAAAAACCAGCGGCACGTCGACCATTGCGGTCAACAAGAAAGCCCGACACGACTACTTTGTCGAGCGAACCATGGAAGCCGGCATTCAGCTTCAGGGGTGGGAGGTAAAAAGCCTGCGTGCGGGCAAAGGACAGCTCACAGAGACCTACGTCATTATCCAAAGCGGAGAGGCGTATTTGCTCGGTGCCCACTTCACCCCACTCAAAACGGCCTCGACCCACATCAAGCCTGAACCCACCCGCTCCCGCAAACTACTGCTCCACCGCGGCGAGCTCGACAGCCTCATTGGCGCCGTCGAACGCAAGGGCATGACCCTTGTAGCGCTCAAAATGTATTGGAAAAAAGGTCGCGCCAAGCTGGAGATTGGCATTGCCAAAGGTAAAAAACAGCACGACAAACGCGCTGTATCCAAAGACCGCGACTGGGATCGCCAGAAAGCCCGCATTCTAAAAGGTAATCGCTAGCCTTTAAAATACGCTCTTCCGGAACCATTTACCGTAATCCGACTCTATATCAATCAGCACAGACATTGATTACACTGTGCGAGCTCTTTGGGGGCGACCTGGCTTCGACGTGGGTTGCAAAACCATAAGTGCATGCCGAGGGGTAGACCACCTCGTAAAACCAGCTACAAAAACTTATAGTTGCCAACGACGACAACTACGCACTAGCTGCTTAAAAACCAGTTTAGTGCCTTCTGGCCAGGCTGTGCTTATGCACTTGGATCTCAGGAGTTATCTACATAAGATCGCGAGTAAGGTATGTTTGGGACCGAGCCGTTAAAAAATAACTAAACTGGCTGTTCGTTTACCCTGCCCGTCGGGTTGCAAGCAGTAAGATTAAAGACGGTATAAGCATGTAGATCTTGTGGCGGAGGACTTGCGGACGCGGGTTCGATTCCCGCCGCCTCCACCAAAAAACTATGGCCCCTTTTTAGGGGCCATTTTTTTAGGAGAACTTACCTATCCATCACCGGCAACTTAAGCGTGTGAACTAGCAGCACTAATCCCGCTCACGTTTCAACAAATCAAGCCCATATAAAATCAAATCAACATCCAGCCTTGAACCGCTGTCTTTAGCCATGCACGTAGTCTTGCGAATACCGAAGCCAGCCTGCTGCTCCTCTACCCGACTGGTAACCGCCTCCAATCGAAACGCATCCGGAATAATCACTCCGTCTGGCCGACGAAACACAATGTGCACACCTGTTCTCCCCCTTCGCTTAACGACACTGCATCCAAACCCGCCTTCGTGCATCAGATGGTGATGGTGCCAACACAGCGACACAAGGTTATCGAGACTTGTCTTACCACCGTGTGCCCAGTGCTGAATGTGGTGTCCTTGCAGGTGCTGCGTGTGTGTGCATCCGGGGAAACGACAGCTGCCTTTGTCTCTTATTTTTAAGGCTCGCGAGATAGCTGGCGGAATGGTTCGTGTTCTTCGTCCTATGTCCAGCACTTCGCCCTGCTCTCCCTCCACAACAGGAATAATACTGGCATCACAGCACAGCCTCTCGGCTGCAGCCATGGGAATAGTGGCGCCGCTGTCCAGACTGCTCGCTGTCTGAGACGTCCCCGCTGGGACGCGTAGAGACACTTCGTATCCTTCACAACCTGAATCGGCAAGTGAGACGAGCGCGTCGGCACGCCGGGCTTTAGGCGAGGATGTTTCTTCAGCTGCGTTTTTCTCATTTGCTTTGATCGCGCTAATGACTTTGTCTGCAAGCTCTGCCGGAAGCCGTCCGAAAAACTCCACGCTACCGTCCTCGGTTTCACGCCAGCTAAACTCACGGTTGTCGAACGCGGCTTCTGTTCGAGCGCTAATGTCTTCATCGCGCTCGGTGCGAATTTCACAGCGAACGACACGCTCGAGCTGAGCGGCCGTACCGCTTACTGCAATGTTGAGTAAAAACTCTTCGTTGTGTTTATCAGCAACGCGAGTGACCGCTCTCACTTTGGAGTAACTTAACTCCCCTCGCTCGAATGACGCGCTGATTTTCTCAAGACCAACCAGAGCATGGGCAACCCGGATTTTTTCTCTTGCCGTGTGTGTGCTGATGCCGCAGCGCCAGTTAAGCCATTGGGCGCACGTTTTGG
>JBGCFV010000012.1:0-136338 GCA_045107075.1 Gammaproteobacteria bacterium | reverse complement strand
AAGCACGTCGTCTCGCGCTCCGTTCACTTCACCGAGTTGATCAGTGCTGGCAATGAACGTCATGCTGAGAACGCCTTTGCGTCCCAGCGTTCTAATGTCGTAGTTAAGAACTCGTGTTTCGCCGTCGAACAGCAAGTCTTTGGCCCAGTACAAATGTTTATCGTTGTGCGAATAGAAAGGCGACTCGGCCCAACCCAGCAGTTCAACCGAGCCGTAACCAGCGCGCTCTCTTTGTTTGTTGCTGGCGCTGGTTTCTTTTTGCATCTGCTTAAGCATTTTGTCGTAGTTTATGTCGTTCGCGTCTTCGTCAGAAACGTAGCCGTCCTCAACGTACTCAATGGTTACGGCCCAAGAGTCTTTGTCAAACGGCGTGTAAATTTGCGGCATGAGCATGCCAAGCGTTTCAGAGCCGGGAGGGTTTCCCCACACGCTCACTAAAACCTCTTCGGTATCTTCCGGGCTTAAGTAATAGTAGTCGTCAGGAACGTTAAGCGTTGCAAACCCCCCGGGCAGGGTAATTTCACCTGTGACTTGATCAATGTTGTCCCAAAATTCTTTTATCTCCTGCATGTATGCGATTTGTTCTTCACTCATTTCGCTTTCGCTTTCGCTTTCGCTTTCCTGTGCGACGGCAAAGAATGAGATAAAAAGGGAGATAAACAGGCCGAGTACGAGCGTCACCGGCTTTGCGTTGTTGCTTAAATTCATATTATTTTCCTGACTCAATCGATCACTTGTGAGTGTCGAACTATACAGGAGTCAGTTTGCGTGGGATCAGGTGCTTTTTAAATACGTTAGCCTGAGTCTAGAGTCAGTCGACTCGTCTAGCGGGAGAGTTGGGTTTACCAGCTTTATAATTTGACTTTCTGAATTCGGGTTCTGGAGAACAGGTTCCAGTCGCTTGGGTTAGATTCTACAATGTCGGGAAAACGGTCGCCGTTAAGGTCACCAATGTCGACGTTGTAAGTGTGGTTCAATGCATCTGTCTACATGCTCTGCTCTATTATTGGCTGAATCAACTGGTTTGACGGGAGAGCTACATAAGGAAAGCACTGAATGTTTCGAATTAGTGAACAGTGTGACTCGTTTTTAAATCGTCGCTGCTTGCTTGTGTTAAACAGTGGCTAAGGTGCCAATCGTGTTGGGTCAATACTCTGGAGATGGCATGCATTCGACTCACTACGTTGTCCATGGCAACGGCATCAAGCATGTCTGACAGGCTGTGACAGTCACATTGGCTAGTACAGGTCTGAAGGGATGTGAAACACTCAATGAGATTGCGTTCGTCGTCGAGCAGATTTTCTCCATTTGGTTGATTAAACTCTATGGTTCGTATTCTGCTCTGGGCCATGGCGGCTAATAGGTCTTCAATAAGAGCTGGCACCATCGGAAGGCCTCTGGTTTCGAACAGCTCGTAAATATCGGTGCAAAGCGCCTGATCGTGGCGGGCGGAGTGAACGTAGTGACGACAGGACCACAGAAATACCCGTAGCGGTATCGTTAGCGATTGAAACTCTGACTGAGTGTTGGTTGCTTTCATGTCGCTATCCAGGTTCATCCATTTCTCTTGTAGCGCCTGTTCTAGTATTGCTTCAAACAAATGTTGAAAGAATACATTCTTTTTAAATTCAACGAGTTCGATAATTACGATGCTGATGTTCGTATATTCTGGCGAGTGCTTAATAGAAATAAGAATCATTCGCAACGTATTGAGCTTTCCTATAAAGTACAGGAGTTGATCAAGCGCTGTGAGTCTCTAATGCCACGTGAATGTTGCGCTGACTTGCTATGCACGCAACGGTTCTTGAGCACAAGAATCGCTACCTATTTTGATAATCGAAAGTAACACGGAAAAAACAAAACACCCAATAACAGGAGCTAGTTCAAACGTGGATTCAGTAAAAAAATTGGCCGTGACACTAACTCTTGCACTGGCTATATCGGGTTGCCAACATCAAAACATGTCGGCCCATAAATCAGACCATGAAGCACACACCGCCGCATCTCATTTAGATGGAGACTCGTCTCATCACACAAATCACATGGCCCTACCGATTAGCAAGCGTCTCGCGTTTATGAGCGGTCACGTGGCCGCAGGGCTTGCGTTGTATCGTGCGAGCGAGCCTGAAATGGCAGCGCCTCACTTGCTGCACCCGGTGTCAGAAACTCACGCTGCCGAGCGTAAGGGTTTAGACAAGCTGGGGTTTAAGGGAGAGTTGTTTGAGGCAGTGTCTAAAGCATTGGACGAGGGTAAACCATCTAATGATATAGAACCGCAGCTTCTGGCAGCTGAACAAAACCTCAAAGAGTTGGCTGAAACCGTTGGCGGTGATCCAGCCGATATTATTGAGTACTTGATGGACACGGTGCTCGAGGAATATCAGATAGGTGTCACTGGAAGTAACGTAACGGACGCCGGAGAATATCAGGACGCTTTTGGCTTCACAAAAGTCGCCATTGACAGAGCAGCGAGTCTCTCAGGCGATCGCCAACGAAACACACAGATTGCACTAGACGCTCTGCTGCGAAACTGGCCAACTGAGGGACCGGTTCCTCCTGAATCTGCAGCTACGATAACTCAAATTCGCCGTCACGTTATATTGGTGAAAGCGGCTCTCAAAATGTAAGTAAATTACGCTGTGTATTCGGCGCTGGATTGATGGGATGCTGCTGGCATAGCCGGGTACCGTTTCCTGCCGGGATTCCCGAAACCTATCAGCATTAATCAATAGTCACCCGTTTCTAATAGCGTAGTATCAGACTACTGAATATTGAGGATTAGTCTATGAGTCACAGGTTCCTAAAGGCTCTTCGCCAAGTCGACTGGCGAATTTTTATGGGCATCATTCTGACGTTTATCTGGTTGTTGGCAGGCTTCTTTTACCTGCGCGATGGCAAGTTCAGTCAAACCACTATTTACGATATTCCACTGGAGAACATTGGCAGCTTCCTCGAAGGAGCCTTTGCACCTCTTGCATTCCTGTGGCTGGTCATCAGTTTGTTCATTCAACAAAAAGAACTGGCCGACAATACCGAGGTACTCAGACAAACCTCGATTCAATCTGCGAAACAAACAGCCGCCATTGCCGCCACCGAAATGAACGCCCGGCAAGAAACGTTTTTTAAAATTGCCGACAACGTGAAGTCTCAGCTTGGCGGGATTGGCGGCATGCAGTTCATATCGTGCATGGGTGCTACTGAAGGGCAGCTTTATTCCAAAGAGCGACTAAGCGAAATGTGGCACATGCTGGCTCGCGGCGACGATCAGGTTTTTTCACGAGAATTCTTGATTATCGATACAAAGCCGTACGGTGGTTACGACGAAATGTTTTTTAAAACAGAGATTCGTCGTCGGCATACGCTTAACTTTATTCGCACCTTTGATCGACTCATGGACATGGCAAGGAACTGTGACCACGCCAGCGGCATCATTGCCGATTCACTGGCGCAAACGGCCCACGGCTTGCTCTACAATCGAATGAAAGAACACGCGCCACAGGAAATGGATATTGAGTGCGGTGAGGTTGATACCTCTGACTACGAAGAGATTTGGGGTCGTACCAAAGCTTAGAGTAACCAGCCCAGCGTTCCGGTTCTTTTGTTGAGCGGGGTTATCCGCGCCTCCACAACATAGCCCGTTGCTGGTGCTTAACATAAGTATTTCGCGTTGTTTCAATTTTCAGGGTGTCTGTTACTGATTATTCACTGCGGTGATCCATTTTATGCCTCCTTTACGCCATAAGAGAGAGGGGAAGAATAAAACAGGAGATCTCCAGAGCCATGAACAGAATAACGATACTTCTAGCCAGTGCTGCGCTCACCGTGTCTGCAGTCGCTTCAGAGCGCCTACCAGCTGGAGGCGGGGAGTGGACTGAACCGCTGCCGCAAGATCATATTACGGCCGAAAAACGCAGTGAAATCAGGTCCATGATCAGACGTAACATAGACCAGCTAACACGCGCCGGAAAATTGCCCGAAGAACGAGCGGGTGGTGTGCTGTTTGACTGGCCTCTGGCAGCGTCCAATTCTTTGGGAGACAACGGTTTCCACGGAATATCCAATTTCGTCGATCAGGACGCAACCTTCCCTAACGCTTTGCTTGACTACAGCTGTGGAGCGCGCTCCTACGATTTGTCCAGCGGTTACAACCACCGAGGTATCGACTTTTTTACCTGGCCCTTTGGCTGGAAGAAAATGGACGCAGACCAGGTAAACGTAGTGGCCGCTGCAGACGGCACGATCGTAGCCAGATCGGATGGTAATTTTGATCGAAACTGCGGATTTAACAGCAGCAACTGGAACGCGGTTTTTGTGCGGCACGCCGACGGTTCTATTGCCTGGTACGGCCACCTGAAGAGCGGCTCGGTGACTCCCAAGAGCGTGGGAGACAGCGTGGTCTCGGGCGAAGTGCTGGGTGTTGTTGGCAGTTCCGGTAGTTCAACTGGGCCACATCTGCACTTTGAAGTGTATGACAACAACGACAATCTGATTGAACCATACGCCGGTATTTGTAACAGCCTTAACATTGACTCGTGGTGGGCGAACCAGCGCGACTACTATGACTCGGCGGTCAACGCCATGCGTACAGGCTTCGCACCGCCCGCCTTTCAAACGTGCCCAACTCCGACCATCACTAATACCCGGAGCACCTTTATTCCGGGCGAAATTATTTACATGTCAATCTACTATCGTGACCAACTGGACACGCAAACGACTAACTATCGGCTGCGTCGACCAGACGGTAGTGTGGTGCTTCAGTGGAATCACTTTAGCAACGCCCCACACTATGCCGCTTCCTACTGGTACTGGACGGCTAACCTGATTGGCCAGCCACTCGGTACGTATACCTTTGAAGCGGACTACGAGGGCGAGACACACACTCAGCAGTTTGAACTCATAGCGGCGTCTCTCGACAGCGATGGTGACGCAGTCTTTGATCATGAAGATAACTGTATTGCCCGCCCAAACCCGGCGCAGCAAGACAGCAACGGAGACGGCTACGGTAACGCGTGTGACGCAGACCTCAATAACGACGGTGTGATTAATTTCATCGATATCTCGGCCTTTGCCGCGACCTTTTTAACCACCGACGCCGACGCTGATTTTAATAGCGACGGAGTCGTTAATTTCCTGGATTTACTGGTTGTGCAGACAATGTTTCTGTCACCTCCGGGACCCAGCGCTTACGCGCCCTAAGCTTAGGGGTCAAGTCTTCCCATATCCCATTTTGTTTAGGAGAGCACACAGTTTCTGCATCACATTCGCGATCTCAGCATTCGTCTCTTTCATCCTGTTGATACGTCGAATTGCGCTGGCGCCCGTGCTGTGATGCAAGTCAAAGGCGGCGGCAATGTCTTTCAGTTTGGAAGGCGTATGCCGCCTTATGGCTGCCATAATCATAGCGCGATTGTGTCGCTGTTTTTTAGTTGCGCCTTCGACTAGTGCAGCTCGTTTCCATCCGCATTCAGTGCATAGCATGTCAACTAATGAGTGTAGTTCCAGCGACTCAAACTGTGGCCTTGACTCCGGGATTTCGTATTCGTGAGTCTGTGCTAAAAGCTGCCTTTTTTTGAATTCGTCACTGCCAAGAATTGGCGGGTAGCGTCGATTTTGGGTATCGGATAACAGGTTTTTTTCTTCCCAAGTACGCGATTCGTAGTTTTCCACAAACGCACGGTAGCCATTAGTGCTTCCAAACTTCCGGGTTGTCTCGTCTCTTTTTAACCAAGAGGGTGTGTCTCTCTTACTGACGTAATATTGGTAGCTGGACCAGCGGTAGTCGCTCGGTGACGTACACAGTTTAGCCTCCACCGGGTTACGATGTATGTATCGGCTTACAGTCCATAAGTAATCGCCTTTCTCAATTAACTGAGCTTTGTATCGACCACGAAACAGAGGGCCGTCCGTCTCGAGTTGACGATTGTGGCGCTGAGTGTAAACACCGTCTACGTGTCGCATCGCTCTTCCAAGTCTTCCGCTTGGAGTGTGTAAGAGCAAGTGATAGTGATTGCCCATCAGGCAATACGCGTGGCAGTCAATCGCATAGCGCTCATGAACGTCACCAAGTAACGCCAAAAATCCGTAATGCAACGCATTGTTCGGGAAGACGCACCCACGACCTGCGCCACGGTTCATCACGTGATACCAAGCGCCGGGGTACTCAATTCGCAGAGGTCGTGCCATTCGCAGTCCGTGGATTCAAAGACAAAGAATGTCAGTAGAGCCCTGCCTTGTACATTGCTATATTTGCTCTATATCTATAATAAACGTTTGAATCTGATCAAAGTTTCTAAGAACGGGATATGGGAAGACTTGACCCCAAGGCACTCTTGCGTGCCATAAGAATTCGTAGCCAGTTCACAACCGACAGTCCTTATCGAGCCGCCGGTGCCAGGGACGTCGTTTGGAAAAGCACAACGACGTCACTCGCTCCTGATGCTCTGACGTTATTGCTAGATGGCCGCTATACTTTCACACCCGAGGCCGGAGTCTTTCCGTGCCGGTTTCAGTCGAACTGCTGCTCAAAGGATGGCGCGCTGTATCTCGACTCATGTCGTGTCCCGACAGAAGAGGAAATGCAGGCGATTAAGCTCTGCCTGAGCAAGGATGTAAACTACCGTACCGACGAATACTTTGAATGCCTGGACAATGAGCAGGTTCAAACCGGCTGTGTTGACCAGGAAGACGGCTCTCGTCTTTGTTACTAGACTCGTTCGTTAACGCGTGTGGAATTTGGTTTTAGACCTATGATGTCGTTTTCTCGCGAATATAAGCGTCAACTTCCGCTTCCAATATCGGTAAGGGCATTGCTCCTTTGCCAATTACGACATCGTGAAAATCACGAATATCGTAGGCGTCACCAAGTACTGTTTTGGCACGGTCGCGCAGTTCCAAAATTTTAATCATGCCAATTTTGTATCCCAGCGCCTGGCCGGGGTTTACAAAAAAGCGTTCTACTTCCGTGACCATGTCTCCTTCGGAGAGTGGCGTGCTTTCCCGGAAGTAGTCAATGGCCTGTTCTCGTGTCCAGCGTTTTGAGTGAATGCCCGTGTCAATAACCAGACGCGCCGAACGCCAGATTTCATCGTGTAGCCGACCAAAATCGCTCATGAGGTCTTTGTAAAAACCCATGTCTTTGGCTAGCCGTTCGGCGTAAAGAGCCCAGCCTTCTGTGTAGGCACCGTAAAAACTATGCTTGCGAAATTCCGGCAGCCCTTCCATTTCCTGAGCCAATGCAATTTGAAAATGATGGCCCGGCACACCTTCGTGATAGGTAATCGCCGTTGACACGCTTTTCTGATACGTGTTCATGTCTTTGAGATTAGCGTAGTAATAGCCGGGTCGGGTACCGTCGAGCGAAGGTGACTCATAAAACGCAATAGAAACGGAATTTTCACGCCAGGGTTCAACGCGTCTAACTTCCATTGACGCTCTTGGAAGTTTGTTAAAAAACTGATCGGCCACTGCAAAAATGTCAGCTGTTTGCTGACGCGCGTCCTCGAGAAACGCTTCGCGACCTGCGTCGTCGTTGGTGTAGAAGTTGCTGGGATCTGTGCGAGCGAACACAAAGAATTCCTGCAGTGTGCCGTTGAACCCGAGCTTCGCCATAATATCGCGCATTTCTTTATGAATGCGGTTGACGTCGTCAAGACCCATTTGGTGAATGTCATTGGCGGTTAAATCAAGAGTGGTGTGTCGTTTAATAAGCGAGCGGTAGTACGCTTCGCCATCAGGCAGTGACCAGACACCGCGGCTGCCGTCAGACAAATACGACTGGCGGGTGATTTCGGCGAGCAGCTTATCAATGCCTGATTTGAATGGGCCTTTAATGGCTGCAGCGGCTCGTGTAATTAGAGTTTGTTGTACACTCGCAGACAGGTTTAGCTTTTCGACTTTGCCGGTAAAGTCACTCAACAATATGTGATCCTTGCCGCCGTCAATGGGAGCACCAGTGCCCAGTTTACTGATGTCGTTAATCATATCCGGGTAGGCAAATTTCGGTGTTAACACCCCGAACGCCGCTCTGTCGACAAGCTGTTTGGTCATTTCGCCGTAGACACCTTCGAGCCCGGCAATTCGGGCAATGTAGTCGTTAGCGTCTTTTACACTGTCGATTTTATGTGCGTTTAAAAGCATGCTGACTTTGTTGCTGACCTGACCCCTGAACTGGTCAACAATGTAGTTCTGTCGTCGGTAGCGAGAGTTTGCGATGCCTTGTTCAAGTTGGTATTTGAGCAAGCCGCGGCTTAGCCGCTTGTCTTCGCTCAAAGCGTTTTGATCGAAGCGCATAAGGGCAGTCAGGTCCGCTCGGGTTTCAGCCAGGTTCTTTGCCGCATTGGCGTCTGACCGGTCATACCACTTGTCCTGGTCTGCGGTATCCAGACCCAGAGACGTTTGGGCTTCCGGGTTCTGAGCCACCTCCCGGTCATAGAGCTGCTGGAAAAACTCGGATATGCGGGCGTCTTCGCTCTTGAGTGTGCTTGCGCTCGCGCGGTCAGTTTCACTGGTTTTCGCCAGGTCAGGGCGTTGTGTGGCAGGCTGGCAGGCTGCGAGCAGGCCCGTGAAGACAATGATAAGCACAATTTGAATGCGGTAGTTCATGGCGGGTCTTTGCATAGCGGCAGATGCCTACAATATATACCAGTTTCGTATTCAGGCGTCTCTAAGTGAGTGAAATAAAGGTCTTGAACACGATTGGTGCGGAATAAAACCAGTCAATCGGCCTGTTGAGTAACGGGAGGTTTGCTGCCCATGGCGTTAAAGAAACTGAACGGTGCGGCATTGACGTTACCGTCGGAATCTACTGTAGTGACAAATGCGATTGGCCGCGGCAGTACGGTAGACACCAGCAATTTATAGGCCGTGGTTGAATCAATTTCTGAAGTAGCAATGTGCATTATGAGTGTGGCCGTGCTGTGGTTTACGGCGCTATTTATAGCACAGAAGATTTTATTATTCCGAAAGAGCGTAGCTGGTTTTGGACCTGTTGACTCCAGAAGGCGGGTTTGAAATTATCCGCTGCAGCTCCGTACTTAACCGACTTACGAATTGGTCCAGGCTCTTTTTCGGACGAGCAATAGATTATTATTGTGCCGGGTTAAATTAATGAGAACAGAACGGCGACCAAAGTTGACACTGAATATTCCAATTAAGCCTGTCGCTATTCTGGTGACCAACAGAGCACCCTGAATGAGAGTAGAAATTCGCAGAGAGATTGAGTCCGTAACGCCGCTTGATCAAGAAGAGCGTGCCGTACAATCAGAGCTTCTCGAGTGGATCGATTCGGGTGTCGAGCTGTGTCGAATAAAGAAACCGGCAACACCTCCCATGCACTTATGCACATACTTTGTACTGGTCGACGGTGACTATATTTTGTTCATCGATCACGTTAATTCCGGTCTGTGGCTGCCACCCGGTGGCCACGTTGACCCAGGTGAACATCCGCGAGCAACCGTGCTGCGAGAAGCGCAAGAAGAACTCTCCATCGACGGTGAATTTCTTCACGACCGCCCGCTGTTTCTAACCATTAACGAAACGGTAGGAAAAACCGGCGGGCATATCGATGTGTGTATTTGGTATACGCTTCAAAGCCGTCGGGAAACCGAATTCGTTTTTGACCGTTCAGAGTTTAGTCGGGTTAAGTGGTTTCACAAAAACGAAGTGCCTATGCATCGCACGGACCGGTATATGGAACGGTTTCTTAAAAAGCTTTATCCAGCGTGAGGGCAAAACCGGGTAGGCACAGAATAGTCTGGTGTTCAGTCAGGCGATAAGGCCGTCAATAAACTACGTCAATAAGTTCAGTCTACTTATTTACGGCTCGGTTTTCTTTGCTTTTATAGCCGCACTCTCGACCTTCAGCGGTCGGCCTTCAGGACAGAAATTCACCAGAAAGTCGTTGAGGTCGGCAAACAGATTGTTCTTGTTCAGGCTGTAGTGAACGTGTAATCCCTGTTTATTGCCTTCCACGAGTCCAGCGTTTTCCAGCACGCTTAAATGTTTTGATATCGCCGGTTTGCTCATCTCAAAACGCTCGGCAATCTGACCTGCTGTCAGCGAGGACTTTGACAGGTACGCGAGTATCTTGCGGCGAGTGGCCGATGAAAGGGCTTGAAATGCTGAATCCATATGTATACTATTTAACTAATTAGTTAATTAACTGTTTAGCTATTTTACCACGTTGCTGCCAAATGTTGAGAGACTATGACGTCTGATAAGAAAAATGATGTGAAGCCTGAGCACAACGATTGGACACCACCCGAGTCGCAAAAATACGTTGCTGTACGCTCTCGCAAGCCCTGGGTGCTCACTCTCCTGCTAATAGGCCTGTCCTCGCTCACCATTCGGGCCCTGTTTAGTAACGATTTCGGTCACTCCAGCCTGCTTTACATTGCTGTTCCTTTTGGAATCTCAGTTCTCATAGCGGCATTTCGTCCAATCAATAGCACCGATGAGTGGTGGCACGCCTACCGCGACCATATTTTCTTTGCTCTCGTTGTTTTCCTTGGAAGCTCTATTGTGCTGTTTGAAGGGTTCATCTGCGTACTGTTCTTTATGCCGATTTATTTCTTCGTCGTAACCGTAATGTTTTTCCTACGCCACTGGTACCGACAGGCCAGAGCAAAACGCAGAGGCAATACGCTTGCGTTTGCTCTTCCTGTACTTATCTTGGCCACTTCGTTTGAAGGAACTACCGACAGTCTTTCTTTCGAGCGAGACTCGCGTGTCACTGTAATTCGGAACGTATCTCTGAGCGCTCCCGAAATTTTGAGCAACATCGCGCTACCTTTTGACCTTCAAAAAGAACGTGGGTGGCTTATATCAATATTTCCTATGCCTTATCACATTGAGGCGGGATCGTTACAGTCGGGTGACGTTCATCGGGTTCATACTCGTTACCATCGCTGGTTCGCTACCAACACTCACGAAGGCATGATCGAACTACAGATAGTCGACGTTGAGCCTAATCGGGTGTCTACGCGTTTTATTAGCGATACATCGTATTTTGCTTCTTACTTAACGGCAAAGAAGACGGAAATAGTGCTTCGCGAAATTTCACCCACTGAAACAGAAATCACACTACACATTGATTACGAACGAAAGCTGGACCCGGCCTGGTACTTTCACCCGCTTCAGCAGTTCGGAGTAACTCAAATGGCTGACTTTTTGATTGACGAGGTAATGATCCGTGAAAACTCAAACTAGTAACGATGCCGCGCGCTACTTCAATCCGCGCATCGATAGCCAAACCGATATTGTAAATGCGGTTGACGGAGCTGTATCACCGGATCCCGTAAAGATTCTATGGGTTGGATCCATGTTGATTGGTGGAACTATTGGCAGCGCTTTGACTATGAACACGGGCGCGGTAATCGTCTTTGTAGTGAGTGCACTTTTTACGCTGTGCTTTGGTCATTCTTTGGGTATGCACAGACGTTTCATTCACCGAAGTTACAGCTGCCCCCAATGGCTTGAGTACATACTTGTGCATTTCGGCACCATAGTGGGGATTGCCGGTCCCCTTAGCATGTTAAAGACCCACGACATACGCGACTGGGCGCAACGACAAACGAAGTGTCATGACTACTTTTCCCATTCTCAAAAATGGTACAGGGACCTGTGGTGGCAAATGTTTTGTTCTGTCAAGCTTGTCCATCCTCCTGAAATACAGATTGAAAAGACCATTGCAGAAGACCGTGTCTACGCTCTCATGGAAAAGACGTGGATGCTTCAACAAGTGCCTTGGGCACTACTGTTCTTTTGGCTCGGCGGATGGAGCTGGGTTTTCTGGGGCATTTGCTCGAGGGTATCTGTGAGTATTTTCGGACACTGGATCATTGGTTTTTTCGCACACAACGAAGGCGAGCGTAGCTGGCACGTAGTCGGCGCCGCAACCCAGGGTTACAATATTTCGTGGGCAGCACTTTTGACCATGGGTGAGAGCTGGCACAACAACCATCATGCCTTTCCGGGGTCGGCCAGACTAGGTCTTAAACCGAACCAGCCTGATCCAGGCTGGTGGGTGCTGTTAGGCCTGCAAAAAATTGGCCTTGTCTGTGACCTTAAAACCGCAAAAGATTTACCCGCACGAAACGACATGATTCCATTTCAGGAAGGGAATTAGCAAGATGATGCAACCCGTTTACAGAGTAAATGGTTCGGGCGCTTGTCCTAATTCTGGTGTTGTGGTGTACGACTTCGCAAAGTCTTCCTGGTCTTTAGGGATGTGAGCACTTGCGTTAGTTCTCGCACCTTTCACTTTTAACCTGGGAGCGTTCGCTCCATTTTTGGTGCTCACATACTGTTCGCTACTGGTTGGCCATAGCGCGGGGGTGCATCGAATGATGATTCACCGTACGTTCAAGTGTCCGTCAATCGTTGAGAAATTTCTAATTTACATTGGCGTTCTGGTAGGTATGTCAGGTCCATACGGAATTATTCGAATTCACGATACGCGTGACTGGGCACAGCGACAAAAAACGTGTCACCCGTACTTCTCACATACGGAGTCGTACTGGAGGGACACTTGGTGGCAGCTTACCAGCCGCTTCGTTTTTGAACGGGCACCTGTTATCACTATAGAGCCGCACTACGCGAAAGATCCTTTTTATCAATGGCTAAAAAAAACATGGCGGTTTCATCAAGTTCCACTCGCCGTTTTACTTTTTATTCTCGGTGGTTGGTCATTTGTTGTATGGGGTGTTTTCGTCAGAATCGCCGTCAGTATTCTGGGTCACTGGACGATCACCTGTTTTTGCCACAACCCTGGGCCCGGTAAGTGGCGAGTAACCGACGCGGGCGCGCAAGCTTCTAATATTCCGGGGCTTGGTCTTCTTACCTACGGTGAGTGTTGGCACAACAATCACCACGCCTTTCCGGAGTCAGCTCAAATTGGTCTGGATAAAAACCAGAGTGATCCTGCATTTACGTTTATTAAACTGTTGGAAAAAGCAGGTCTGGCGTCTGACATAAGCGTCCCCAGGCCACAGCACGAAAGAGATGATTTAGCCGCAAGTAGTGAAGCTTTAGTTATCGATTGCGACGCTGCGGTCGACACTCTGCGTTGAACGACGCAGTGTGACAAGTTGAAAATGTCAACCGTGAGCGGCTTCCACTCGCGCAATGCCTGACCCGGCTTTTTGACGGGAAGAAGGCTTGAATCTGAAGCATACTTTCACCAGCTTATGTCATGCTGTGCAGTTTGATCGAAACTTGCGCCGCTGGTGCCCCTTTTCTATGCAGGCTTGTGGGCCTTAAAAGACAAGAAAAAGTGGCAATATCAGCAAGGTATATGTCGTATCAGGCAATTTAATACTCCTTTGTTCAGTGCACCAAAAGTCAAGTAGGGTTTTTCTTGAATTTTCCCAATAATAGACTAATCTGACGGCACGAATAGTGAGTCACAACCCAGCAATTGCAGGGCTCAATGTTCTTGCCAATGAAATGTAAATTGTACGCAGGGGTGCTGTAACAGGTGCGTACAAATGCAAGTGCCTTTAAGAAATCCAAGGCCGGAAACCGCTCGTGTGTTCGACTTTTATTAGGGATTAAAAGTCGAGGTAACGTGCGCGGCCAGCAAGGCGATAATAAATTCCGATTTCTCTTGTTACCCGGTTTGTCTCGGTAACACGTAAGTCGAAAAAAAATGGGGATAAGATGGAAGACAAAATAATCAGGGGCATCGAAGATGCAACGCATCGCGGGCGCAAAGAGATGTTTCGCATTGGTGTAGCCATGCTGTTTCTCGTCACCGTCATGCTGTACGCCTCGGGTATTCGTGCGGAAGGTGCGCCCATCAGTTTAGAGCTGGTTATCGCGGCCATGATTGGCGGTTACATGGCCATGAACATTGGCGCAAACGACGTCGCCAATAACGTAGGTCCCGCGGTAGGCTCGAGAGCGTTGACTCTGACAGGCGCCATTTTGATTGCCGCTATTTTCGAAGCATCCGGTGCACTAATTGCAGGCGGTGACGTAGTCGGCACAATCAAGAAAGGCATTATTGACCCGTCTCTTATCCAAAACGGCGATGAATTTATTTGGCTAATGATGGCTGCTCTTCTCGCCGGTGCTCTTTGGCTGAACATGGCGACCTATTTAGGCGCTCCGGTTTCAACGACACACTCGATTGTCGGCGGCGTTCTTGGTGCCGGTATTGCCGCTGGTGGCTGGGGCATAGCGAACTGGCCAACTATGGGAACCATTGCTGCAAGCTGGGTGATCTCTCCTGTTATCGGCGGGACCGTTGCAGCGCTTTTTCTCTACTGGATAAAACACTCGATTACCTACAAGAAGGATATGTTAGCGGCCGCTAATCGAATGGTGCCGCTGCTCGTCGCGATCATGGCCTGGGCGTTCAGTGCCTATCTGATTCTTAAGGGCCTCAAGAAACTCATTAAAGTCGATATCATCACAGCGATAGGTATCGGTTTCCTGATTGCCGTTGTTATCTACTTGATTATGCGTCCCATGGTTAAGAAATTTGGTCTTAACAAAGAAAACGGTAAGCCTACGGTTAACGCGATGTTTACGGTGCCGCTCATATTTGCAGCGGCTTTGCTGAGCTTTGCTCACGGAGCCAACGACGTCGCCAATGCGGTCGGCCCGTTAGCGGCGATTAGTGACGCTGTAGGCAGCGGGAACGTGTCGAGCAAGGTTGCCATTCCTTTATGGGTCATGTTGGTTGGCGGCGTGGGTATTGCGTTGGGACTGGCTCTTTACGGTCCTAAGCTGATTCGTACCGTTGGTACTGAAATTACCGAGCTAGACCAAATGCGAGCGTTTTGTATTGCTATGGCCGCTGCACTAACGGTAATCGTGGCCTCTCAGCTGGGTCTGCCCGTCAGTTCAACCCACATTGCCGTTGGCGGCGTGTTTGGCGTTGGATTTCTTCGCGAATACAAAAAGTCGATATATGCTCGGGTCATTCACGAAATTGAGCGTCATCATGCCGGGCAAGATCAGGAAGAAGTAGCGCAATTTATGAAGGACTTTGAAAGTGCGCCTCTGGAAGAAAAACGACTGATGCTGGCCCAGCTTAAAAAGAACAAGGCTGTGGCCGAGCTCTCCAATAAAGAACGCAAGCAGCTTCGTAAAGTTTATCGTCAAGAGCTGGTTAAGCGTTCGGCGCTGTTTAAAATTGCGGCGGCGTGGATTATTACTGTCCCAATGTCAGCCTTTTTGGCCGCCATGTTGTTCTTCACTATTCGCGGCATGATGATTCCGAAGTTTGTGCCTTGATTGGTGTGAACGTTAAAGCGGAACACGAATAGTATCTGTCATTCTTTGGGGAAAAATGAAGCAGCGTGTCCGGGTTGTTGGCAGAATGAAAAGCATACCTCCCATGAAATTCGGAATTGCGCGGAGGTTGGTTTTTTAATGTTCCGGTTTCAGGAGTGTTCGGCATGAGCGACTCGCTTCCACCAGGCCAGCGCGAATCGAAAATTTTCCCACGTTTTGGTTTGACCCCGTTTGCGAAACGGTTTCCGCGCGAGTCGGTGGCCAGATTAAAAATAACCGGTGCGGTTACCAATGAGCTCAATCTTGTTGACGTATTAAAAGATCTTCCTCGCACTGAACAACTCAGCGATTTTCACTGCGTGACAACCTGGAGCGCGCGTGGGTTACGCTGGGGAGGCGTTCGCTTTGCCGATTTCTATTCAAACATTGTCGTACCGCAGGCTAAGCCACAAACCGACGCTACCCTTGTGGCCATGCGTGCACAGGACGGGGCACGTACCGCGCTGCCACTTAAAGATTTACTCGCCTCTGACGTGCTGCTTGCCGACACTCTGAACGGGGAGCCGCTCGACGTCGACCACGGTGCGCCTCTTCGACTCGTTGCGCCGGCTCACTACGGGTACAAGTCGGTAAAATATTTGAGCGAACTCGAGTTTCGACCACCGTCGCTTAACTACCGGGTATCAGGTCCATCTTTCATGGACCATCCACGAGCTCGTGTTGCGCTGGAAGAGCGTGGTCGCGTTGCGTCTGGCTGGTTGCTACGCTATTTATATCGACCGCTTATTGGAAGCACGGTCAAACTCTTTGCCAAGGAGTCCGCCAAATACAAGGCCGCGAACGCTAACAATACTGAGGCGAATACACAATGAACCTGCTTTTCGTGTGTAGTGAAAACAGGCTGCGAAGCCCTACGGCTGAAGACGTTTTTCAAGAGTACCCAAACGTTGAGGCCATTGGAGCGGGCACCAACGCAGACTGCGCTACCCCGGTTAGCGGCGACCTAATCGAGTGGGCCGATGCCATTCTTGTGATGGAACGCTCACACCGCAACAAGATAGCCAAAAAATTCAGGCCGTTGCTCAAAGGCAAGAAGCTTGCCGTGCTGGATATTCCAGACGACTTCGAGCGAGGCGACCCAGTGCTTGTACGCCTGTTAAAATCGAGAGTGCCACGCTACGTCAACATATAAGTTCCGCCTTCGCAAGCTCGGCGCAAGCGTGTATTTCTCGCGACCTTTAAACTCTAGCTAGTCTGTCAGGTGTTACATGCCCACTGAAATCGAAACGTTTTTCGCAAGCTACATTAATGGCTACGACGACTTTGACGCCATTAAAATAGCGAGCCATTACACTGTTCCCTGTGTAGTGCTCGATTCCACCGGCATTGAAACGTTTACAGACACAGAAGCGCTGGTAGCCAAAATGGCTGTTTACTGTGACGGCTTTAAACAAGCTGGATATAAAAAGGCGCGGTTTGTCTGTGAGCAGTATGTGTCCCTTGGTGAGCACGCCTGTTTTGTTGATTTACACTGGAAAATTGAATTGGAAGGGCGCGAGCTTGAATACAAAACAGCGTATATTATTCATCTCACTCAGGACGTCTGGAAGATCAACAACGCAACGGTATACGGTTACTAATAAGGCCCATAAACGCCTATGAAAGAACAAAAAATATGTTGTGCGTGCGGCCGACTCATGGAGTACCGCAAGAAGTGGGCCGCAAACTGGGACGAGGTTAAGTACTGCAGTCAGGCGTGTCGTGGCAAAGGCGTGCCTGAGCAGTTGATGAATGACATCATGGTGTTGTTAGACAAGCGCGGTTCCGGGAAAACAATCTGCCCAAGCGAAATTCTCGACGCCGACAACAAAGCAGACAAGCAAAAAATAGAACGTGTACGCAGCGCAGCCCGACTACTGGCACACGATGGCAAAATTGTCATTAAGCAAAAGGGCAAAGTTGTGGACCCTACCGGCTTCAAAGGCCCAATTAGACTTGCAAAGAAATAAGCCAGAGCATTCCAGAGCGGGTTTGAGTTTACACTTTGCTTGAACTAAATGGGCCTAGCGGCCAAAAATCTCGCCGAAGAAATCACCTTCGTTCCATGTAGGGCGTTGGTCTGCGTTGGCAATCGATTGCAGTATCCGGTAGTTCACTTCGACAAACTTGGCGCCGGCGGCGTAGTCAATGGGCCCCGACAGGTCGTCACTGGGTTGGTGATAGTGGCTGCCTAGAAACTTGGTAAATACTTCAAGCCCTTTGCCTTTACCTTTGGTCGAATCGGTGCCCGTTGCCAACATAATTGAGGGCACGCCTTGTTGCACAAACCGATAGTGGTCTGAGCGGATGAAAATGGCTTCTTTCGGGAACGGATCGGGTGCCAGACCAAGCCCCATTGTTTGAAGCGTCTCGCTCATGACGCTCTCGAGGCTGCTATGCGTTGCGCCAAAGCCAATTACGTTGGTGAAGTTGTAGGTGAGTATCGGCATGTCGAGGTTAACGTTTGCCACAATTGAGTCGATAGGTACGGTTGGGTTAAGAGCAAAATATTCAGCGCCGAGTAATCCCTTTTCTTCTGCAGTCACGGCGAGAAACATGACAGAGCGCCGTGGTGGATTGGCTTTTAGGGCACGAGCTGCTTCCAGCATGGCGGCAACGCCGGCGGCGTTGTCGAGAGCGCCGTTGTATATTTTGTCGCCGTTTACGTCACTGCCAATGCCGAGGTGGTCGAGGTGGCCTGAAATAACGACGTATTCATTTCGCAACGTTGGATCGGTGCCGCGAACAACGCCCGCAACATTTGAACTGGTGCGCGACTCGTATCGGTTGCCAGCCTGAAGTCGAAGTCGGGTGGGAAGCGGGAATCCTTTTGGCGCGCCCTTGACTGCTTCTTCGCGTACGGCCTCGTAGCTGACGGGAGCTCCTTCAAAAAGAATGGCCGATGCTTCGGGAGACATCAGGCCGCCAATAGTAACGGTTGACGCGCTGGTGTGCGGCACGCCTTCTTTGTCGACCCAGGACAGTGACATCGAGTCAGTATTACGCGTCATCCGCGACCACGGTGCGCGTTTCTCAAGAGAATCGGTGTAAACAGAAATGTAGCCAATTGCACCATATTTTCCTGCCGTTTTGAGCTTGTTTGAACCTGAGCTGTAATAGGCGGCTTCTTCGCTCGGCCATCCGTCAGGGAAGCCGGCGAGTATAACCACAACCTTTCCACGCACGTCGAGGCCCTCGTAATCGTTGTGGTTACGGTTCGGCGCGTCGATACCGAAACCGACAAACACGGTGTCGGCTTCAACGTTACTCACGGGTGCCGTAGGTGTCCCGCGAACAAGGTAGTCTTGTTTAAATTTCAGGTTTCGCTGCGAACCGTTTTGTATCACGGTCATGCTAATTTGATCTGTGTCGCGCCACGCAGCTTGAAGTGGGACGGACTGAAAATACGAGTCGTTGTCGCCGGCGGGTTCAAGGCCAATTAGTTCATATTGAGCGGCTACATACGCGGCGGCCAGGTCATATCCTCGCGTGCCGGCTTCTCTTCCTTCCAGGAGGTCGCTTGCCAAAAATTCAACGTGTGCCCGAAAAGCTTCCGGGCGTATTTCGGCGGCCTCAGGTGAAGACGGGAGTCGTTGTGGTGCGGCACAGGCCGTCAGCAGTAGAGTAAACAGAACCAGCTTTTTCATGGGGCTTCCTCGGGCATGGGGTAGACACGTTGACTTCGACATCTTGATTGGTCGCACGATACATCGTTGGTCCAAACAACAGTAACTCTCGTTCATTGTCAGGTTCTCACATAGATAATAGTTGATTTAATCGATTAACGGCCAAGTTTTTAACTTTGTGATACGACGACATGAAGAATGTTCGTATAATCGGATGCTATTCGGTTTTATCGTTATTAAGCGAGGAAGAATTCATGTTGCTAAATACTCCTATTGTAAGCACGGGCTGGCAGGCAGCGCCGTTCACGTTATCGGATCCCGATGGAAATTCTTACAGCCTTGAGGACTTCGAAGGAGAGAACGGATTTTTAATCGCGTTTATTTGTAATCACTGTCCGTACGTAATCGCGATTGCAGACCGTCTCGCGGAGGACGCAAAGCAACTTCAGAGTGAGGGGATAAAGGTTGTGGCGATTAACTCTAACGACTTTGTATACGTGCCGGAGGACAGCCCGCCAAAAATGAAAGCGTTTGCTTCACAGCATGGGTTTACGTTTCCCTATTTGGTAGACGAAGATCAAACGGTAGGTAGAGCGTACGACGCTGTTTGCACGCCCGATTTCTTCGGCTTTAACGCGAAGGGTGAGCTGCAGTATCGCGGCCGATTAGACGACGCGCGTATGGGCAACGCCGACAACAGAACTCCCGAGCTGGTGGAGGCCATGCGTTCGGTTTCCGCTACCGGAAAGGGTCCCGATGAGCAGCATGCCAGTATGGGTTGTTCGATAAAGTGGCGGAGTTAGTTCGACATATCACGAGCTCTCGTATTTGCGCTTGTAAAGACGAACAACGTTTACGGTAAGGTATTTTGAAGAGGAAGGGTAGATTAAATATGAAAGCGATTGGGTATACAAAGGCAGGGCCTATTGAAGCGGCCGACGCGCTGGTTGAGTTTGCCGCACCAAGCCCTAAGCCAGGTGCAAACGATCTGGTGGTAGAAGTGAAGGCTGTTTCTGTGAATCCTGTCGATACCAAAGTGCGTCAAAATGTTGCGCCGGAGTCGGGTAATAAAGTTATTGGCTACGATGCGGCCGGAGTGGTTACTCAGGTCGGCAGCGACGTCAGCTTGTTCAAAGTGGGTGATGAAGTGTTTTACGCTGGCGATCTAACCCGCCCTGGTACTAACTCGGAATTACATGTCGTCGATGAACGCATTGTCGGTCGAAAGCCTTCGCTGAGTTTCACTGATGCTGCGGCTCTTCCATTAACGTCGATTACCGCGTGGGAAATGCTCTTCGATTCGTTTGGTTTGGTCGAAGGTGAAGGCGAAGGAGACTCGATATTAATCGTCGGCGGAGCGGGCGGCGTCGGTTCAATTATGATTCAGCTGGTAAAGCAGCTTACGAAGTTGCGCGTTGTAACCACGGCTTCTCGTCAAGAAACCAGAGACTGGGTTGAGCTAATGGGAGCCGACTATGTGATTAACCACCGTGAACCTCTGGCGGCGCAGGTGAAAGAGTTGGGGCTTGAGCCTCGTCACGTGGCGTTATTAACTGCGACCGATCAACATTTTGACTCCATTGTCGAGCTGATCAAGCCACGAGGCCACATTGGTCTGATTGACGATCCCCAGTCGCTGAATATTAAACCAGCGAAACCAAAGGCGCTGTCTATCAGCTGGGAGTTCATGTTCACTCGCTCCATGTTTCAGACTGACGACATGATTAAGCAGCATGAGCTGCTTAACCGCGTGGCAGATCTGGTCGACGCCGGTAAGATAAAAACCACTGCTACGAATAACCTGGGGCGCATGAGCGTCTCGGCGTTGAGTGAAGCCCATGTGCTTCAGGAGAGCGGCCGCGCGATTGGCAAGACGGTGCTTGAGGGTTTTTAGCCTGAGCGCAACGTTATAGTAAGCGGTAAAAAGAAGTCGAGTGACGTCATAGGAGGCGTTGAAAGAGAGTTGGGGTGTCATTGCGAGCGCGAAGCGCGCGGCAATCTCGTGATGTAACGTTTTACTGTCTAGCTCGAAGTATCCTGACGGAGATTGCCACACCCGCTGCGCGGGTTCGCAATGACGGGGCTTAAGGTTGGCAATGACGGGGCCTAAAATTCGCAATGAACTAGATTCAGGTTCGAGCTGACAGAGTCCTGGAATTGTTTGGTTAGTCGCAGTTATCTACTGCTCAGAGCTAGTTAGTAAAACGTGAGCCAGCCATTAGAATCTGAGCTGGCCGTTAAAGTCTGAGCCAACCAATAAAAAAACGGGCCTTCCAAATCAGGAAGGCCCGCCCGGTTTTACACAAACCTCGGTAATAATTAATTCACGTCGAAACGATCCAGATTCATCACTTTAGTCCATGCGTCGACGAAGTCAGTGACGAATTTCTTGTCCGCATCGGCGGAGGCATAGACTTCAGCAACAGCGCGCAGCTCCGAGTGCGAACCAAAAATCAGGTCGACCGGGGTTGCTGTCCATTTCAGAGCGCCGCTTTGGCGATCACGACCTTCATAGATGCCTTCGTCGGATGTCGACTTCGACCACTTGGTCGACATGTCGAGCAGGTTGACAAAAAAGTCGTTGCTTAGAGTGCCTGGGCGCTCCGTAAACACACCGTGCTTGGCTCCGCCTGTGTTGGCATCCAGTGCTCGCATGCCACCGACCAATACCGTCATTTCAGGCACGGTAAGGGTTAGCAGGCTGGCGCGATCTACCAGCATTTCAGCAGGTGAGCGATAGTTTCCTTCGCCGTAGTAGTTGCGGAAGCCGTCAGCAGTTGGTTCAAGCACAGCAAACGAACTCACGTCGGTTTGCATTTGGCTTGCGTCAACTCGTCCAGGTGTAAACGGCACGTCGACTTTGTGTCCGGCCTGACTTGCTGCTTGTTCAACCGCAACTGTACCCGCCAGAACAATAACGTCGGCGAGGGAGATTTTCTTGCCGCGTAAACCGTCGTTGAAGCTCGTTTGAATGACTTCAAGTTTCGTCAGTACGTCAGCCAAAGCAGCCGGACTATTTGCTGCCCAACCATTTTGAGGTGCGAGTCGAACACGTGCACCGTTGGCTCCACCGCGCATATCGGTTCCACGGTAGCTACCAGCTGAGGCCCATGCGGTTCGAATCAGTTCCTGGTTAGTCAGGCCAGATTTTCTAATCTGGTTCTTGAGTCGGTTAATGTCGCGCGAGCTAACCATTTTGTAGTCGGCTTCTGGTAACGGGTCCTGCCAAATCAGTGTTTCAGCTGGAACGTCTGAACCCAGATAACGAGTCACCGGGCCCATGTCACGGTGAGTCAGCTTGAACCACGCCTTGGCAAACGCGAGAGCGTACTCGGCGGGGTTGTTCTTAAACCGAAGTGAAATTTCGCGATAGGCTGGATCAAATTTCAACGACAGGTCGGTCGTAAACATAATCGGTGCGTGACGTTTGCTTGAGTCGTGTGCGTCGGGTACCAGGTTTTCCGCAGCGCCGTCCGCCGGGATCCACTGAATAGCACCTGCGGGACTACGAGTTTGCACCCACTCAAAGTTGAACAGGTTGTCGAGATACTGAGAAGTCCAGGCAATCGGATTTACAGACCACGCCCCTTCTAGTCCACTGGTTGTCGCATCGACGCCTTTACCGGTGCCACACTTGTTCTTCCAGCCCAAGCCTTGTTCTTCAATGGCCGCAGCTGCTGGCTCCGGACCTACGCAGTCGGCCGGCTTTCGAGCACCGTGAGCTTTGCCAAAGGTATGACCACCGGCAATCAGCGCGACGGTTTCTTCGTCGTTCATCGCCATACGCCCAAACGTTTCGCGAATGTCATTGGCGGCCAGTAACGGATCGGGTACACCGTTAGGGCCTTCCGGGTTTACGTAAATCAGACCCATCTGCACGGCGGCGAGTCCTTTCTGCAGTTTACGGTCGCCTTTATAACGTTCGTCGGCGAGGAATTCGTTCTCCGGGCCCCAATAAACAAGATCAGCTTCCCAGTCGTCTCGGCGACCACCGGCGAAACCAAACGTTTCGAAACCCATGGATTCGAGTGCGACGTTGCCAGTCAGTACCATCAGGTCGGCCCACGAAATCTTGCGGCCGTACTTTTGTTTGATTGGCCAAAGCAGGCGTCGGGCTTTGTCCAGGTTGCCGTTGTCAGGCCAGCTGTTCAGCGGCTCAAAACGCTGCTGTCCACCGGCTGCGCCGCCACGACCGTCAGCAACGCGGTAAACTCCCGCGCTGTGCCACGCCATGCGAATGAAAAAAGGCCCATAGTGACCGTAGTCGGCTGGCCACCAGTCTTGTGAAGTGGTCATTAACGCTTCAATGTCTTTCTTCAGCTCGTCTAGATCGAGCGTCTGAAATTCTTCGGCGTAGTTGTAGTCCGCGCCCAGCGGATTAGAAGCATCGCTGTGTTGGCGTAGTGGTTTAAGATCGAGTTGTTCAGGCCACCAGAATTGAACTGATTTTGGCTCGGCTTGTGCGAGAGCCAAAGGTGCGGCGAGCACAGATAACATCACCGCGGCGGCGATGGAAAAAACAGGTTTAAGCATGACGGTCGACTCCAGTTGCTGGTAGGTAGTGTCTGCAGATGTTTCCAGACTGGTGCCAGTTTGCGGTTACCAGGCTGGTTTTTACTGCGAGACTATGGCTTCATGTTAGTTGTGTTGAACCCTATTTGACAAATTGATTATTAATATAAAAGCAATAGGTTTTGTCTATTACGCTAATCTGAGAGTCCAGATTCTAAATTTTATCTAAATCAATAACTTCGACGGCTTTCGACGTCCCGGAGCCGCTGGGTCGGCGTGCGCCACCGACAACAAATACTTTCTCTCCGAATCGAACGGCTCCTAATCCGTGGCGTGGTATGGGTAACGGCGGCAGCGCTTCCCAGCGATCGTCTGCTACCGAGTAGCGCCACACTTGCTTGAATACATTGGCCTTGGGGCTGAATATTTCGCCACCGAAAACAATTAATCCGTCGCTCACTGTGACGCTTGCGGTTCCCGCTTGCGGTAGAGGCAACGGTCGAGCAGAACGCCAGCTGTTTTCGTTGAGGTCGTATATTTCAACAGTGTCAAGATTGCCGCTTGACGTTCGACCGCCTGCGACGACGAGTTCGTTGCCTACCCAACCGCCGGTTGCGCTGTTCCGAGCCGTCGGGATATTTGCGTGCTCTTGCCAGTCGTTGGTGCCTGGATTCCAGCTCCAGTGAGTGCGCACCTCACTATGGTCCGAACGTTTTTTATTCGCTTCGTTCTTCGGGTTCTGTCCTGTCACCACGTGAATCCGATTGTCGGGAGATGTAGCGATAACCCCTTCCGCTTGCCTCGCTGGCATCTCGGTTACGCGTTGCCATTCGTTGTCTACAAATTCGAGCACAGATTTACGCATGCGCCATATGTGCGTTAGTCCGCCGTTAAACCCCCCAAATAAAAAGAGTCTCGAATTCGCTTCTACCAAAGCCGCGTGGTGCCGTGATTCGGGAAGCTTGCTGTGCTCACGCCATGTGTCGGTAGAGGGGCAGTAGGCTACGCATACGTCTGGAAAAAAAGGGATGCCCATTTTGCTGCCAATGCCACCGGCTACCACCAGTTCACCTCGATGCTTGGCCGGGTAAATTTCCTGCGTGGGAAACGGCATGTCGGCGACGCGAGACCAGGGGTCTGCAATCGCGAAACTCAGCCGCGTCGAGAGCGCTAACGGTACGCCTGCCAACAGCTTGAGTCCTTGTCGTCTGTTCATGAGTTCTCCCACTTTACGATGCAACCTGCCGTTTTAGTTTAGCACCTACTGTTTGAGACCGGCTCCGTATCACTATTTATTATTTCTAAGCCAATTCCGTTTGGATCTAAACTCTAGTCTCCGGCGCTGGTTATTCGAGTTTTTCATCTGCGAATAGACGTTATACTCGGCGTCAATTATTCGTCTGCGAAAATGTTTGGTCTGGTACGGCTGAATATTCGTTGACGACGGACGTTACCTGACAGGAATTGGTATGACTACGGCGTATATTTCGCATCCGTTGTTTCTCAAGCACCGGGGGCCGCCGGGACACCCTGAGTGTGCCGAGCGACTCGAAGCGGTTACACATCAGCTAAAGGCCGACGGTGTATTCGACATGCTGGAACATCACACTGCACCGCGTGCGGCGCTTGCTGATATAGAACGAGTGCATACACAGCGTCTTATTAGTGAGTTAGACCACACAGCTCCGACGTCCGGGCTGAGCAGTATCGACCCTGACACGTATATGAACGCACATTCGCTTGAGGCAGCCTGGCACGCGGCTGGCGCGGCGGTACTCGCGACACGTCTTGTTAGTGAACGAAGTGTGCGCAACGCATTTTGTGCTGTGCGTCCCCCTGGTCATCACGCTGAGCGTGACCGGGCGATGGGCTTTTGTTTGCTCAACAGTGTGGCCGTTGCGGCGGCGTACGCTCTCGAAGACATTGGTTTGGACCGCGTGGCCATTCTTGACTTCGATGTTCATCACGGTAACGGCACTGAGAATATTTGTTCTCCTAACGAACGTGTTTTGCTGTGCTCAACGTTTCAACATCCGTTCTATCCGTACGACGGTGCTGAAACTGAACAGTCGAATATTGTTAACGTACCGTTGCCTTCGGGCACGGGTAGTGAGGCGTTTCGCGATGCGGTTTTGCGAGAATGGATTCCTGCGCTTAACGATTTTAAACCTGAGATGATTTTTATATCGGCCGGGTTCGATGCTCACGCTGAAGATCGACTGGCCAACTTTTCTCTATGTGATGACGACTACCAGTGGGTTACGCAGACGATTATGGATGTAGCTGATGAGCATGCAGATGGGGAAATCGTTTCGTGTCTTGAGGGCGGGTATGCGCTGGATGCTTTGGGGCGGTGTGTGAGTTTGCATGTGCGAACTTTACGAGGTGTTGATGGGGGCTAAGCCCCCATGCCCCCTTATCGGGGCTTTGCCCCCGAGCCCCCATTAGTGTTAAGCCTTCCCGTTGTCGTTGCGAATCCGCTTAGTAGGCGTGGCTATGTTTGCCAGAGTTGTTCGCAGGTTGGGGGATAAAAGAGTCTGTTTAAACGGCATTGCGAGTCCGCAATGCGGGCGTGGCAATCTCTGTCAGGGTTCTTCTAGGGTAGGGGTCAAAAAAGTTTGTTTATAGGTCATTGCGAGTCCGCAGAGCGGGCGTGGCAATCTCTGTCAGAGTTCTTCTATGTTTGGGGACTACGTCTCTCTATGGGCCACTTTTGAATTGAAGTTTGGGCTTTCCGGGGTTTCCGGCCTGGCACCCAACTGGTCCCTTTTCGGAATGGCTCCCTATCGGTCCGCTATATTTCCGAAAAGGGACCAGTTGGCTGCCAGACCTGCGTCATCTCCTGACTCTGACAACTCTCCAGGATTTATCGGATTGCTTTTGGCGTTTCTTTTTTTCTTGCGTTTTCTTCCGAATACATAGCGTGTTTTTTGTGCTCTAAGCGCACTTCCAAGCTTGCCCGTTTCGGTGAAGAGGAGTGCGTTGGAGCGGCTTCCAGCCTCGATCCGCCGTGGGAGTACACGATGCGAATCATCGCGGCAAGATGCCGCTCCTACGATCAATTGATAGTGAGGCTAAATACGTCCTGTCTTTTTTTTAGAGTAGGGTGCGTTGAAGCGGCTTACAGCCGCGATCCGGCGTGGGAGTATACGATGCGAGTTATCGCGGCAGGATGCCGCTCCAACGATCAATTGTTAGATTAAGGCTCATTCTGTCGCTGATAAGCGGTTCAGACACCTCGTCATTGCGAGCCCGCGTAGCGGGCGTGGCAATCGGTGTCAGAGTTCCGTGGCCTACATTAATAGTTGAACCGAGGGTAAAACGATTGGACAGTCGGTCTCGCTGCTCGTGAAAAGCGACTGTGTGATATAGGATCTGATTATTGTTTCTAACGTTGAGTGCTTTCTTATGCAACGCATCCTGACCATTGTGTTCGCTGTGTGTTTAGTCATGGGGTGTTCAGACACTACATTGACGCCGGGTGCAAACCACGAGACTGAGAGCGCAGCCGAGTCGATTCACGGGCGTGGTTCTGATACAACCAAATGGTGGGATTCGTTACCTCGCAAAGAGTGGTCGGCTTACGAGCGGGTGCTTGAGGACGAGAACTGGTTCGAGGTGTATCGTGTGCTTCCCGATATCTACGCGATCTACGAGCCACATCAGTTTGAAGAAGTGATTTCTTTTTTGGTAGTCGGCGACGATCAAGCGCTGTTGTTTGACACCGGTCTCGGTATTGCTCGTATGCGACCTGTTGTGACTCAGCTTACCAAGCTGGACGTGCTGGTCGTCAACTCGCACAGTCACTACGATCACGTGGGTGGCAACTATGAGTTTGATCGCATAGAAGGCATTGATCACGCGTTCACGCGGAAAAACGCTTCGGGTCGCGCCGCGCCCGAGGTTGTTGAATTCGTAACCGGCGACTGGATGGCTAAACCGATTCCGCCGGGCATTGATGTTAGCGAGTACGAAATTCAACCGTTCACACTTTCTGCCTTTTTGGATGAGGGCAGTATCATCGATTTGGGCGGCCGGAAACTGCAGGTAATCAGAACGCCGGGTCATTCACCCGATTCGCTTTGTTTGATTGACCGGCAAAATCGGTTGTTGTTAACCGGCGATACATTTTATTTGGCGCCGCTGTACGCGCATATTGCGGGCGCAGATTTTGACGACTACCGTACCTCGGTTAACCGTCTGGCCGAATTAGCACCGTTTGTTGATCAACTGCTGACGGCACACAACGTGCCCATCGCTAACGGTGATTATTTGCTTAAATTGAAGCGGGCGTTTGAAGCGATTGACTCGGGAAAAATGCCTTTTGAGAACGCAGAAGGTGCTCACGAATATCAGTTTGACGGTTTTTCAGTTATTGCTCCTGCTCGTTGAGCGAGTCATTAAAGGGTTCCAAAAAGGCCGCCACGTTTCGGCCAATAGCGTCTACGGCATAACCTCCCTCCTGAACGATCACCGTCGGCAGCCCCAGCTGCTGAATTGTCGCTGCGATACGGCTGTAGTCGTCTGTGTCGAGTGTGAAGGTGCCTAGCGGATCGTTAACGTACGTGTCGACTCCGAGCGCAACCACTACCGCACTGGCTTGCGCCTCTTCAATTCGTTTAAAGGCTTTGCCCAGAGTGTTTTTCCATTCAGGTAACAATGTGCCGCGCGGCAACGGCAGATTCAGGTTCCAGCCAAGGCCTTCACCCTCGCCAGCTTCCGAAGCGCGGCCCGCGAACCACGGAAACTCTTCAGCTGGATCGGCGTGTATTGAAATGGTTAAGACGTCGGAACGCGAATAAAAAATATTTTGGGTTCCGTTACCGTGATGGTAATCAATGTCGAGCACAGCGACGCGTGAGTGGCCGCTGTCACGAAGCCTTTGCGCAGCCACCGCGCTGTTGTTTAAAAAGCAGTAACCGCCGAACTGGTTTTTACCAGCGTGATGGCCTGGGGGTCTGCACAGCGCGTAGGACGACGACGCGCCTCTTATAACTCGGTCGGCTGCTGTTTGCGCCATGGCCGCCGCATCGGTCACAGCGGCCCAGGTGCCCTCGACAATCGAACTGTCCGCTGAAAAGCTGTAGTAGCCCAATTGCCCGACCAGATCTTCGGGGCGTATCGAACTAAAACCTCGAGCGGGCCAGGTAAAGGCCATGGCCGAGGATGAGTCGCTGTAGCGCTTGTGCCAGCGATCCCATGCGGTCGATAAAAACTCAACGTAGTCGGGGTCGTGAACGCGGTTAAGTAACTTCAGGTCGAGTGAATCGGGTGCTTCCAGAACGTAACCACTCGCTTTGAGCGCGTCGGCAATTATAGTCGCCCGGCTGGGCGACTCTGTTGAAACATCGAGCTTTCCCTGACTCAGCTCCAGCGCATTGTGCAAGCGGTGTGTGTCCGAGGCGATGATGTGCATGTTCAGTTTCCAATGCGGTGGATGATTGAGTCTAGCGCCGTGGAGAGTTGACCCAAAAGACGCACTTTATGAACGACGACCAAACTTTTTACCAAATGTAACTGGTCAATACATTTATCTGATCTTGTTTCGCAGAGTTAAGTCGTCGTCTGTTGAGACTCTACAGATTAGGCCCTACAGAAAGTGAACGAGTGAAAATAATACGGCTGTGAGTGCGAGGCTAATATGAATAACGCCCACTACGCTTGCCATGGGTCCAACTCGTCCAACCATGCCGTTAATTTGCAGGAGCACAATCAAGACAACAGGGATAACGAGTCCCATATCAGCCAGGTCAATTCCTCCAAAACCTGCGGCGCTGTACACACCGTGCTTGGAGGCGAGCATGCCGAACAGCATGGGGGCGGAAAATAGCGTGTTGGTACGCGACGCCCTCAGCGCTTTCGGGGCGGCTACTGCGGCGTCACCCTCTGTCAGACCAATTACGACCTTTTGTGCGGGCCAGATGATCAGCCATACGTTCAGGAACATAAAAATGCCCATTATGGCGCCAAGTAAAATGTACTGGTTGGTGCCGCTGCCGAGCTTGGCCAGAAGATAGAGACCTGTTAGGAAGGTTCCCATGGCACCCCACCGAAACCACCATAAAGCACGCGGAGCCAGTTTTGCGGTGGCGTCAGCTTTTGCTGCGGCTTCAGCCTCTTTGAAGTACTCGCCTTGTACAAAGTTAAAGTAGTAAAGCATTCCGATCCATGTAATGCCGAACAATACGTGCGTCCATCGAAATAGAAATTCTACTAATGCCATGTTATTCCCCATTTAGTTTGTTGTGCTAGTGAACCCGTCCGAACATATTGGTTGACGCCGGACTGTTTACCGTTTTTCTCGCCGACGGAGTGTAACAGCGTGCCGGTTTATCATCCGGTAGTTTTGTTGGCACTGACAGATTCACGTCGCAATCAGTTTAGTCCCTGTTCAAGTCCAGCGGTAGTGTTAGGCCGGGTTTTTCAGTTGCAACAAATGTTTCTATAGCGGTAATCGGTGTGAAAATGTACTCTGAAAATCTGCTCGTGGCACTTTAGTTGAGGGGAAGAACAGTGATTCGATGGATGGTTATTGCAGGTTTACTGGTTTTGACTGGCTGCAGTCAGAAAACGGAATCGACTTCAGCTACAGAGAGTCTGGAAACGGTTGCTTCAACGTCAAAGAGCGATTTAGGCGACTCAGTAGATACTGATTCGGCGGACAATAAGATGAGTCAGGATACGGCCGGTTACCCAACTCAGGTTTTCTGGGGCGATACCCACTTGCACACCTCTGACTCGGCTGACGCGTTTGCATTCGGTGCCCGGCTCGGTGCGGAAGACGCGTTACGTTTTGCAAGCGGCGAACAGGTCACGTCGACAACAGGGCTTGAAGCACGGCTGAAGCGTCCTCTCGACTTTTTGGTTATTGCCGATCACGCAGTTGGGCTTGGTATAGGCCAGGAAATATACGACGGTAACCCCAAGCTTGTTGCTGATCCTCGTGTCGCTCGCTGGAGTAAAATGTTGCGCGCCGGCGGTGAGCAGGGACAAATCGCTACGCGTGAGCTCATTGAAGGTCATTCGGCGGGCACAAACCCGGAAGTTATTAGCGATCCAAAGCTGGTCGGTCCTATTGCGTTTAGCGTGTGGCAGGCACGAGGAAAAGTAGTCGATCGTTACAATGACCCCGGTAAGTTTACGGCGTTTATTGGTTACGAATTTACCCCTGCTCCCGGTGGCGACAATTTGCACCGGGTTGTTGTGTACCGCGACGGCAGCGAAAAAACCGGCAGTTCACTGCCGTTTTCTTCGGGCATGAGCGAAGACCCGGAAGATCTGTGGGCCGCGCTTAGTGCGTACGAGAAGCGTACCGGCGGACAAGCGTTAGCAATTCCGCATAATTCAAATATTTCGAATGGCCGCATGTTTGCCTTCACCGACTTTGAGGGTGACCCCATTGACCTGGACTACGCTAACGCAAGAGCTCGCTGGGAGCCGCTGGTTGAAATTACTCAGATCAAAGGCGACTCCGAATCTCACCCATTTTTATCTCCAAACGACGAGTTTGCTAACTACGGCGACGACGGGTGGGATCGCGGAAATTTGACTCTGGCAGGATTAAAAACGAATGACATGCTCGCCGGCGACTATGTCCGCGAGGCGTTAAAGCGTGGCCTTAAGATTGAACAAGAAACCGGTGTTAACCCGTTTAAGTTCGGCGCTATAGGGTCAACCGATTCGCACACCGGTTTAGCCACGGCCGATTCCGATAATTATTACGGCAAGCACGCGGGTGTTGAGCCCGGTGCGAAGAGGGCGTCCAGAAGTATTTCTTTGGCGGGCCGTGGGCTCAGGGTGGGCTGGAACTATTTGGCATCTGGTTACGCAGCGGTCTGGGCGAAAGAAAACACACGGGAGTCATTGTTCGACGCCATGATGCGCAAAGAGGTTTACGCCACCACCGGGCCACGCATTACACTCAGGTTTTTTGGTGGCTGGGATTTTTCAGACGTGGATGCCCAGCCGGCCAATATTGCCAACGCAGGTTATTCGCGGGGTGTGCCCATGGGAGGCGACCTGGCTTCGGGCGCAAAGAGTTCTGCGCCCACGTTTATACTAAGCGCGTTGATGGACCCTGAAGGTGCCAATCTCGACCGGGCTCAAATTGTCAAAGGCTGGATTGACGACAATGGCCAGACTGAGGAACGCGTTTACGATGTTGCGTGGTCTGATAGCCGCGTGCCCGGCGCTGATGGCAAGCTGCCTTCAGTAGGTAATACCGTAGACCTGACTGTTCCAAAGTGGACTAATACAATTGGCGCCCCGGCACTTGCTACATCCTGGACGGATCCTGATTTTAATCCTGCGGTGGCTGCATTTTACTACGTGCGCGTCATCGAAATTCCGACGCCTCGCTGGCCGGCCTACGACGCTGTGCGTTACGACGCAGATATTCCCAAGGACGCCAAACTGATTTCACAGGAGAGGGCATACAGCTCACCCATTTGGTACTCCCCTCTTCCGGTTATAAATTGAGTAGGTCACTAACACCATGAGTGAAGTGACGAGTGCGATTCCCACACTGTTGCGGCAGCCACTCCTGCATTTTCTATTAGCCGGCGCGGCTATTTTTGCTCTGGATGCTTATCGGGGAGAATCCGGCTCGGGTAACGACAAGCGTATTGTCGTCAGTTCAGCGCACATTGCGCGCCTTGCCGATCAGTGGCAGATGACGCGGGGGCGGCAGCCTACCGACGATGAAATTCAGATTCTTGTGCGTAACTACATAAAGGAAGAAATTTACTATCGCGAGGCCGTCAAACTCGGTCTCGACGTAAACGATTCAGTGATACGCCAACGACTCGGTCGAAAAATCGAGTTTTTGCTCGTGCCTGAGCTCACGCTCGACGAGGTGAGTGAAGAAGCGTTAGCCGAATACTTTGGACAACATATTGACCGTTATGTCACTAGCCCGATCGTGTCGTTTGAACAGGTGTACTTTGCAGGCGGCGACCTAGGCGACTACGTAAACGAGAATAAACTCAGCGAGCCGGCTTTGACCTCTGATTCGTTCGCGCTCCCCGAGTCAATTGAGGTCGCTCTGGAACAGCTGCGCAAGGGGGCCATCGCCGAGAGTGTCGGTGACGTAATCGGTTTACCATCACGCCTTGAGGAGGCTGACAGGGCAAAGGTTACACGAACGTTTGGAAAAGTGTTTTTCGATGCGCTGTTGTCGCTCCAACCCGATGTGTGGACGGGACCTGTTGTATCCGGCTTCGGAATTCATTTGGTCAAAATCACGCATAGACAAGAGTCTTACACGCCGAGCCTGTCAGAAGTAAGAGCGGCAGTGGTTAACGACTGGCTTTCCGAGCAAAACTCACTGCTTCAAAACAAAGCGTACGACGATCTCAGATCTGACTACGACGTCATTATTGACGTGTCTGCCAAGTAAAACTCATGGAAAAGCGCTTTTACCTTTTATTGTGCGCACTTTCCTTTGCTTTTTGTGTGCAGTTGCCGGTTTCCGCACACGAACTGCGACCGGGTTACCTTGAGCTTAACGAAACGGTCACCAACACCTACAGCGTAGTTTGGAAGGTGCCGTTAGTTGGCGGGCGTCCGCTTTCGGTAGAGCCGGTTTTTCCTTCTATCTGCCAGCTAGACGGTGACCCGGGGAGCGTGAGAAGCGACCGCACTGTTATTCGTAAAGCGATCATCATGTGCGAAGCGTCGCTTGGAGGCCAGAGCATTGAACTAGCCGGCCTTGGTTCGACGCCTACCGACGTACTGGTGCGAGTTAAGAGTATTAACGGCGAACTGCAAGCGCTCAGAGCAACACCTGACGCGCCAGCTGTGACGGTTGCAGCACACGGTGAAGCCGCTGGTGTCGCAGGCACGTACTTTATTTTAGGTGTTGAGCATATTTTATTCGGTATTGATCACCTGCTCTTTGTTTTCGCACTGATTCTAATTATACGAACGCCAAAGCGACTGGTTCAGACTATTACAGCCTTTACCGTGGCTCATTCTTTAACGCTTGCGGCGGCAACTCTGGGCTGGGCCAACTTGCCTTCACGGCCTGTGGAAGCAGTGATAGCACTTTCAATTGTTTTTTTAGCGTATGAAATCGTGTCGAAAGAAGAGGGCGTTGTGCGTACTTCTGAGCGCTGGCCATGGCTCGTGGCGTTTCTGTTTGGTTTGCTGCACGGTTTTGGGTTCGCCGGCGCACTGTCTGAAATAGGTTTGCCGAAGGGTGATGTGCCGTTAGCTCTATTCACTTTTAATCTGGGCGTTGAAGTCGGTCAGCTGGCTTTTCTGACGGATGTGTTCGTCGTTCTTTTGCTTCTCGAACGTTTGCGAGTACGCAAGAGATTCGACAAAGTCGCAAGCTACGTTATTGGCATCACGGCAAGCGTTTGGCTGTTTGAACGCGTTCTGTCGTAGGACCGGCTTCCAGCCGCGAAAAGGCGTTCTATTACTTACGAGATGGCCATCGTCACTATTATTCGAATTTAAATGGCGAGACCTAAAAACCCTGATTGGGTTTGCTGAGTTGTTTTGGCGTAATTACCAGACACTTTGAGCCGATGCTGCGCAGGATTGTTTCTATCTGTCGATACTCTTAAGGCAAAAAAAGCGGATCGACTCTCGTCGATCCGCAAAGATGGCACTCCAAATGGGGGTTGGAATTAGTGCATTTTTGTCGGTTACTCAAAGTCTGTCGCGAGAAAACGTGCTTCTCATTTTGGGTGACAGAGCCGGCCTGAAAAGGGGAGGGCAGGACCGGCTCAGCGTCGTTCCGTCTTACAGCTCGCTGGCAGGAATGTCCTGAATCACAGGCCACTGACCTTCAGCTTTTACGATGTTGTTCGGAATGTCTTTCTTCCAGCTTTTGTACACTTTCAGGTTTTTGTTAACGTACAAGCGTCCTTCAACAATTCGAAACGCCTTGCCGTCTACTTGAAACTTCTTGCCAAACGATGTGCCTAGCGCGCCTGACCCAGCCAATATTAATCAGCCTCCCCCGGACCATATGGAGGGCGCTGTGACCCGTCTTGTATGCGGTTATTTTTCTTTTAACAGACGTGCAGCGGAACCGTTATTAGAGAGTCTTCCCGGCACCATGATGCTGAACCTGGGTGACGCGGACAGTTCGGGAGCACGTGAACTGGTGCAGCTGTGGATGAGAGAAGCGGCAGAGCATGAGCTAGGTAGCGACGTCGCCGTCGACCGATTTGCCGAGCTCGTGTTTATTCAGGCACTGCGATGTGAAATGAAATCGGGTCGACTCGCAGGCGTTATAGGTGCGCTGGCGGACAGTCGGTTGGGTCCGATACTCGCCTCCATTCACCGCGATCCAGGCGGGGCGCATACGCTGAAAGAAATGGCCGATTCGTCACTGCTTAGCGAATCGGCTTTCACGCAGCGATTCAAAAAACAGGTTGGCATGACGCCAGGAAACTACGTGCGTCACTGGCGCATGCAAACGGCCGCTCAACTGCTAAGCGACACATCAAAGTCAATGGCAGAAATTGCTGACGAAGTCGGGTATGAATCTGAGGCGGCGTTTCGCAAAGCCTTCAGCAGTCACTTCGAGCAAAGTCCCGGCAAGTTTCGCAAGCTCAGCTAAGGCGACGCGTCAATTTTCTTCAAAAGCTCTTCAGCCTTCTTTTTTACCGAGCTGCTGTCGTGGCTCCAGGCTCTCACCGCTCGCGCATGCCCTCTTGCGTCGTCAAATTGGCCGAGGCCCGTATAAGCTTCGGCGAGGTCCATGCGCACGTTAATATCCGACGGCAGAATACGGTTGGCCGCCTCAAGTGTGTCAATCGATTTTTCGAAATTTTCTTGCAATAAAAAGCTTCGGCCGTACATCGCGTAGGTTTCAGGTCCGGTGTCGTCCAGTTTCCAGGCTTTACCGAAGTACTTGCGTGCCGTTTTTAAATGCATATCGCGTAGCTCGTTGTCTTTTTCAGCTCGAGCACGGCTTAACCAGTACTCACCCATATCGAGCAGTACGTTGATGTTTTCGGGGGCAAGCTCAACCGCCTTTATAAAATGTGGTTCGGCGCTCTCATAGTCTTTCTGATATTTGTGCACATCGCCGATGCCCGCTTCGGCCTCAGCTCGTGTTTCATTGTAGTTCGCGGCGAGTTCAAACCAGTATTGTGCGTTGTCGAGCTTGCCCATGCGAAAAGCTGCCTGAGCTAGCAAAAGAGTTACCTCGTGTTTCAATAACGGCCGGGTATCGGTTTCGAACTGTGTTAATAATTCATCGGCTGGAATACCAATATAGGAAAACTTGCCCTTCTTAACGTACTGCTTGATCTGGAAGTTGAACGTTGTGATGTTAACGTCGAATGCAGTAGAAAAAGCTTCAACGTCATCCTCGCCTTGCTCCACTCGCTGTAAGTAGTCGCTGAACAGTTTAACGTGATTCGGCATTGACTGAATGTAGTGTACCGCGGCCCAGGATGCGGGATAGAACATGCAGGCAGACGAGCCGGTGTTGGCAATGACCTTGGCCAGGTGCAGCCAGTCGCAGTTTCTAAACTGCCTGGCCCGTTCTGCCGGGAAACGCCCGATTTCGAAACTGTTTCCATTAAGTACGGCGGTGCCGAAGTATTCAGCAAACCCTTCCGAATACCATCTTGGGTACTCTTGCGAGCTGCCGTTTCGGGTTAAGTAGTGAACGTATTCGTGCATGGCGACGCCGCTGCTTTCGTGGAACTTGGAGTCTCTAAGCACTATAAGATTGTTTCTGACCCCTCGGTAAAAAGCGCCGCCGTAATTTCGGCCAAGTCCGAGTTTCTTGAGTTCCCTTATGTTCCTGACAGCGATAATGGTGGTCGGTATCGGAGATTCCGTACTGGCTATGTTCGTCACGACTGGAACCGCGGCGCGCAACAGTTCTAAATAGTGTAAGACGTCGATCGCTTCTTTTGTTTCAAGCGTGGTGTGAAGCGTGAAGTTATCGGAAGTGATTTCCAGCCACAGCTGGTCTTCGAGTTTTGCAGGCTGCGCCGAAATACACGCCAGACCGGTGAGGACCAGAATTAACTGCTTCAGTATGCGATGAGTCATGGTGTTAACTAAGCCTCTACATTGAAAATGGCTGAGGAGAATAGATTAACACACGTCTTTTATATTGATTCCAGACGGTGCGGAATACGCCGTCAGAAACCTGGACGCGTCAAAGTGATCCGACCTGAAGGCTGCTCAGGAACGATTACCGGACCAGCTATCACGCATTAAATCGTCAAGGTCTTTGTCGGCACGCCTGGGGTTCAGGAGGTCTTTGCGTTCAAGCATCTCGCATTGATCCTGCACCATTTCATTCACCGAAGAGGGGTACAAGCGGCAGTCGTCGGGTCGGTCGGCGTATATTTTGCACAGCCACTGTGGCCCGCCGGTATTTTTATACAGAAACGGACAGCGCTCAAGCTGGGTACCGGTATCCGGGTCGCACCAAATGTCCCCATTCGATACATAGCGAAAAATATCGGGTCTGCTCTCTTCCCACTCTTCGATTTCAGCGGGAGTGGCAGACAGGCTACCGCCGCCATACTTTGTGCAGCATTTTCCGCAGGAGTTACACGCTTTCAAAAGAGATTCCGGGTCTATTCGACGGCCGTAAAGTGACCGTGAATGCACAGCCAGCGATCGTCTTCACGTACAAAAATTCGGGTGGACTTGCCTCGGCTGGTAAAGCGTTCATCGCCGGTATATCCGGAGTCGGTCCAGTAGTAGGTTATCCAGGCTGTATCACGTCGAACCGTAACCTTGGCATCGTGCATTTCTGTTTGCACGTTTTTGGCTCGTCCAACCCAGTCTTTCATGGCTCTAACTTCAAGTGCCTTGCCCTCTGCAAGATAGACGTCGCTTTCTCCAAACAGCGTGTAGTCGGGGTGCACATAAGTCGCGTATTTTTTGATATCCCCTTTTCCGAGTGCGGCCCACATGTTCACCAAAGTTGCTTTGATAGCTTCTTCGTCTGAAGAGTCAGCGAAAGACGGTACACACAAAAGCGCAGAGAGCAGCAGCGGTACGAGAGTCGTTTTCATCAGGATCACTCCATGGGGTGGCGGGCTGAATATGGCCGAGTTGAAGTGTATGCCGCAAGCCGCTTATTGAGCAAATCAAACGAGGATATAGATTCTAGCGGCGGCGGTTACTATCCAGAGCGTTCGTTTCGCTTCGAGCTGATAAACCCATGCGTTCCAGAGGATTGGTCAGCAAGCCAGTAACCAGACCAGCTACCAGACGCTTGGCTACCGGCAGCCTGGAGACCGGGTCGAAACATAGGTCGCGGACACCGGCCAGAACAGCGCCATCAGACTGGTAGAAAGGTGTGAGGCTTAAACTGGCAAGTTGAAACAGTCGAACGTGCCAGCGTCGAATACGGGCGTAGTCGTGGAGGGCCTTGTTCACTTCTAATGCGCGCTTCAGTGAGCGGCCATTGGTGTGATTTGGACCGGTGCTCTCTTTATTGCCCAGAGGATTACCCAGAGGATTACCAAGAGCGAAACCGAGCGCCCAGGCGTCAAGAAGCCCCATGTTGGCACCTTGTCCAAGTTGGGGGCTCGTCGCGTGGGCCGAGTCGCCTATAAAAGCCAGTCTTTTTCCGTAGGGTTTGGCGAGCGTGTGATGTCCATAGCGGGCCATGGTCATTTGGTCGTGCGACGTGATGTGCTCAAGGAGGACGTCAGTTTCTGGCCAAATAGAACGTACCTGGCTTTTCCAGTCGTTAAGATCATTGGCTTTCCACGTCGCATAGTCGGCGCTCGGCATGCTCCAGAAAAACGCCGCCTGGTCGCGCTCTACTCCGGCGTGACGCCCTATTGGCAGAACCCCAATCATGGTATGCGCCGCTACATAGCGCTGTGACAAAACGTTTTCTCGAAACACGTTGGTCGGCCAGTCCAGGGATCCCCAAATAGCGCCGTACTTTAGCCAGCGACGCTTGGGCGGGGTATCGGCGTATACGTGTAGAGCACTGTTGGCGCCCGAGGCGTCAACGCACAAATCAAACTCGCCGTGTTGCTCCAGGCTTGTCGGCACAACACCGTTGGTTGTGTAACTCAGACTCCTGATTTCTGTTGAAGTGTGTACCGGCACACCCAGTGCGGTAACTTTGGCGAAAAGAACTTCGAACAAGGCGGCGCGGTGCACGGCCAGTCCGTGCATACCCTCGCCAAGCGCCGAGTATTCAACGTTAAGAACCTGTTTGTTGCTCGGCATTGACTGTCCGGACATGGTGTTAATGACGTGTCCAAGTTTCATGATGGCGTCTCGACACCCGAGCGCGTCGAGAACGGCAAGCCCTGTAGGCTGTAAAATAATGCCGGACCCGAGGGGCTGCGGTGCATCGAACCGTTCGAATAACTCGACTTCGTGCCCACGTTGATGACAGGCAATTGCGGCGCTAAGCCCGGCCGGGCCGCAGCCAATAATGGCAATTTTAATCGTCGTGTCCCCTCGTCTTCGACTCAGCGAACTGAGACCTCACCCAGTCCATGTCGGCCTGAAAGGCGCGACTTGCGCTGTGTGTAACCGTTGCCGATTCGGTGCGACCTTCTATGACGTCCTGACTCACGGCTGAAATCTGAAATTCAAAGCCGTCACCTTGCCGCTTGTCGTAAAACGATTCCGTGCATGTTTGTTGCTGGTGCAAATGACACTCGGGAGCACGCCAAAAGTCGGGCATTCGGATATACCCTTCGCTGCCGATAATGTACGCCACGTTTGGCAATGTCGTGCGGGTGGAGGTCGAAAGCGAGGCCACACCGCTGTCGTAATTGAACTGCATGGCTACATCGTTTTCAACGCCGTTTGGTGCAAACCGTGCCGTGGTGCTGAGCGCGTTAGGTGCGTGGTCGTAGAAGTATCGCGCCACAGCGATTGGGTAAATGCCCATGTCGAGCAGGCAGCCACCTGCGAGCTTTGGATTGTATAGACGAGACTCAGGGTCATACGGAAACGCAAAACCAAAACTCGCGTTAACGTGAAGCAGCTCGCCAATGCGCCCTTCAGTAACCCACTCCCTGGCCTTTTTTAAGGCGGGCAGAAACCAGGTCCACATCGCCTCCATCACATAACCGTTAGTCTTGTTGGTCGCCTGTAATAACGTTTCAAGCTCTGCGGAGCGGGTCGTGATTGGCTTTTCGCAAAGTACGGCCTTATGGCCTGCAAGAGCCTGTAGCGAATGTTCCAGATGTAGCGAATGCGGTGTTGAAATATAAATGGCGTCTATATTCGGGTCGTTTATTAACGTCTCGTACCCTTCGTAAGCTCGCTCAATATTGTGTTGTTCGGCGAAGGCCGAGGCGTCGGTTCCACTGCGAGCCGCCACGGCAACAACCTGTGCGTTGTCAACGTATGCCATGTCTCGAGCGAACTGGCCTGCAATATTACCTGCGCTGATCATGCCCCATCTGACTTTGTCCATTCCGCTGCTTCCTTTGTCAAGCGATGTGCTGTAGGTGTTGCAAACTTTAAAGCTATTATCAACCAGAACGACGTAAAAGGGCATGCAAGGAAGACATTAATTTGTCACTATGACCGACTCACCCTCAATGAGTTTATTGCCATGCGCCAACCCTCGACGGGTGTTGCACAAGACCCGATTGTCACCACTCTCGGGCGGCCCGGCGAGCTGCAGCTGACGTGTAGTTCGCTCGGCGCACGCATTGTGGGTCTGCGCGTCCCGGTTGAAACCGGCGCTCTTGATGTCGTGGTGGGCTACTCCGATCAGGCTGATTACGAGCACGATAAATACTACGTAGGCGCTCTGTGCGGTCGCTATGCCGGACGCATCGGCAACGGCACATTTGACTTGAACGGTGTAACCTACTCACTTTCAAAATCGTCGTCAGAACGACATGCGCTGCATGGCGGGATTGAGGGGTTCAATACTCGTCCTTGGAGTCTAGTAAAAACGAACAGCGCTAAGTCGCTCGTGTACACCCTCAAATCACCCGACGGTGACCAAGGTTATCCGGGAGACCTCGATGTACGCGTTACGTACACACTGCGCAAGAATCATCAGCTTGTAATTGATGTAGAAGCACGCAGTAGTTCTGACACCGTGGTTAATCTGGTGAGTCATGCCTATTTTAATTTGAATGCCTCCGACGGCATTAGTCGTTCGTCGATTGATAACCACTGCGTCACCCTATATGCAAACGCGATTACTGAGCTTGACGACGAAAATCTGCCAACCGGTAAGATAACAAACGTGGCTGACACGCGATTCGATTTGAGGCCAACCCCGGCAAATGGCGGACAGCCAATTCCTCGTTATAACCAACCGCTCAGAACGCACGTGTTTGATCAAAATTTTGTGTTGGATATGCACGAGGGCGTGCTAAAGCTGGCCGCGGTAGCAAGCGTCCCCGAACATCCGGTTGCTCTGGCCGTGTACACCACGTTGCCAGGCCTGCAGCTCTACACCGGCGATTATCTCGCGGGTGCGCTGGCTCCCCGAACGGGGCTGTGTTTCGAAGCACAGCGTTTCCCCGACTCTCCTAATCAGCCTTTGTTTCCCAGCGCCGTTTTGAAGGCGGGTGACATCTATCGTTCGAGGACGATCTACGCCTTCGGTGCACTCGACGACATTCTGTCCATTTCATAACGTCGCTCTGCGGCATGAGAAAGCTGTGCGTACAGCGTACAATGTTGCAAACACGACTCGCCGATTTGAAGGGAAAACACCTGTGAACGATTCAATAACAGTGGGCCTGGCCCAAATTGCACCGGTCTGGCTTGACCGAAATCGTACGCTCGATAAAGTCATAGACTGGGTTGAGCAAGCCGCCGACGAGGGCTGTCAGCTTGTCGCTTTTGGTGAGACGCTTGTGCCCGGCTACCCGTTTTGGCTTTCGTCTACCGACGGTGCTCAGTTTGATTCCGATGTTCAAAAAGAAATTCACGCGCACTACCTGGATCAAGCTGTGTGTATTGAGGCAGGACATTTGGACGCGCTGTGTGAAGTCGCGGCGGACCGGGAAATCGAAGTCATGGTGGGTTGCTATGAGAGACCCCAAGACCGGGGTGGTCACACTGGTTACTGCTCACTGATTCGGGTCGACCGGTACGGAAATGTACGTAACAGTCATCGCAAGCTCATGCCGACGTACGAAGAACGCCTGTCCTGGGGAACTGGAGACGGTCACGGTTTACGCGTGTTTGAACTAGGGCCGTTTACTGTCGGTGGTTTAAACTGTTGGGAAAACTGGATGCCACTGGCGCGCTCGGCGCTCTACGCTCAAGGCGAAGATCTGCACGTAGCGGTATGGCCCGGCGCCCAGCGTAACACCATCGACAGCACGCGTTTCATTGCGTTTGAGTCCCGTTCGTGGGTGTTGTCGGTTTCTGGCCTCATGCGTCATGAAGATATTCCCGACGACATGCCGGCTCGAGACGAGATTATTAAAAATACACCAAGACTCATGTCTGACGGTGGCTCGTGCATTGCCGCGCCGGACGGTGCCTGGCTAATTGAACCGGTGGTAGGCGCTGAGGAACTCCTGGTGGCAACCGTCGATCACGAAACGGTGCGCAGAGAACGGCAGAATTTTGATCCATTTGGTCACTACTCGCGACCCGATGTATTGCAGTTGAAAGTTAACAGGGCACGACAAACCGGGGTCGACTTCACCGATGAGGATGAAGGAGTGTGATGTTACTCCGGCCAAGGTTCAGCAATGCCTAAGGTTGATCAGCGCTCTTCAGAACGTGCTAAAACCGTATGACGACTTGCTGGCCAAGCGCGCCAGGCAACTTGATGCAATCACTTGTTGTTATCGATCAGGCTTTCTTCCAGCGCAGAGACATGCACGAAAGGCCGGCGTCAACTTTGGCAATTTCGTCCGTTGGTAAAGCCACGACGTTATAACCGTGCTTATCCAGTAATTCATTTGTAAGCGCATAACCCTTTCCTGTCAGAACGCTGTCGTTTACACGAAGCGCGTTCGCTGCTGCCTCTTCACCGTCTGGCACGAGTACAACCTTGAACCCGTCAAAAACGCCGGACGAGGCCAGTCGCTGGGTACTCAGAACGGTTTCCTCGTCAAGCAGTGAACAATCTGATTTAAAGTGCAGAACGCCGGGTGGCGTGGCGACAATTTGGCTCGCTATATTGAATTTACTCAGGCAGGTTTGAAGAGCCTTTGCTCCTGCTTCGTCCGTTCGGGCGCTGAGCCCAATCATCAAACCTTTTGGCGTCAACAACATGTCTCCGCCGTCGGCATAGCCTGCCGGCAGACTGAGTACCACGTCGAACTGCTCCCGCAGAGCCGAGCTGATCTCAGCTACTTCACCTTGCCGCGAAAGCGCTCCAGGTCGAAGTTCGATGGCGCCTTGAGAAAAGACCAGCGCAGGGTCTTCGACGAAAACCGAGTCGGGAAAGGCATCGAGGGCTGGAAGCCGTACAACGTTTACGCCTGCGTGTTTAAGCGCTTCGACATACTGTGCGTGTTCATGACACACCACCTCAAAGTCCGGGTTGGGGCCGTTACCGTCACGCAGTCCATCGACTACGCTTGCGGCCGGCGAGCGCACAATAGCAGTGTCAAATGCATAGGGTGGGATAGACTGGGACATACGTTGCGCCTTTTATGAGCGGTGAATTTGCACGACGTTCATAACTTCTATTTCAATACCGGAAACGGACTCAACGGCCGCGTAGTACGTCATGTCAACGCGCGCGCCTTTCAGGTTTTGATATTTCTTACGTCGCTTATAACGAAACGGCACGTCGCTGCCTTCAATGAGAATAGTGTTGATATACCATTCGCCGTCGACACGTTGTACGTGAGAAACCACTTTTTTCATTTCGGAGCGCACAAGTTCTTTGTGCTTTTCGAGTAGTTTCTTGACTGATTTCATTGTAACTGGCTTTCCTGAGTAAGCTTCCGCCCAAATGTGTGGCCTTAACGTCTTACTGGCTAAGCCAGTTCCTCTGTATGATAACCAATTAGCAGGAACCTCGGTACACTAACGTGGGTCTTACTGTTAAAGCTCTCTCACAAGGCGATATTTATGTGGCGCACCATTCTGTTTTTCGCACTTTTTGTTTTCTTGGCCATGCCAGGCGCCAGTTCTGCGCAGACCATGACATTCTCTACGTCTGACACAGACTACGTTGTCACTAACGTCTTTAGTAATGTTGGCGTGTTTAATTTCAATATTGAAATTGACGCACCGTTGGCGGCCGGAGCCTACGACAACCCGACCATCGTATCAGTTGACTACCAGGTTCAGGGTGCGCTTACGGCTGGTACGCCATCCGGGTTTTCCAATTTTGATTTGATGCGCAGCATGACCGGTGACGAATTCTACGCTCAAGGAAGTTCACTGAGTTTTGAAATCAGTCAGTCGGCCGTGCTCACCGACGGCGTTCAGGTGGCCGAGCTGGTGGGCGGCGCAGTGGTCTTTACGTTCAATGGCCGGGAAAACGACAACGGTCGTTTTCATCCGGCTTTATTTGAACTCAGAGCGGACGGTACCGGACGCATTCAAAACTCCGACAACATCGTGACGCAGGCGCCGTTTCTTCAGGTTAACTTTGGTGCTGAGTATAATAACGATTTGATGTTCGATGCGGGCAATACAACGTTGCTAACGGCTAGCGCAGCGCCTCCGCCGGATCCTGTTGTTGTTGACAATGGAGGTGGCAGCGGCGGCCTGTCCCTGTGGGTCGTTTTTACATTGCTGGTTTATTGTCTGCGACAGCGCGTTCTGGTTAGTCGAGTGCAAAAGTTACCGTTAAAAAGCTAAATGCGAACGGTGCTGTTTCTTATAACGAGCACAGTTCGCAATACGCTAGTTTTCTTCTGTAACAATATCGATCATACGCGACAGGGCCGACAAAAATGCGTTGGAGTCAATCCGGGTAGGGCTGCTACTTTGCGTGTTCGCCATGCCGATGATCACGTAGGCCCCACGGTCGTCTGATTCAACCATCCAGCCCAGCGTTAGCACCAGAAGCCCCGATCCGTCAGCCAAGCTGCCGCCTTTAAACCACACGCGCTCCCAATTTCGTCTGGCTTGCCAAGCGCCCGCGTTGGCACCGTAGGCTTGGTCAACCATTTCGAACTCCGCTGTTGTGTCGTTATACTGACGCATGCCGGCCATCACGTTGCACACGTCCATCGGGCTGGCTTGCCAGGTGCCGTCAACCAAAATCGAACCGTTAGCCATAGGGAACGAGGTCACCGGGCCCAACGGAACCAGAACGTTGTTCATGTAGTCGATTTGTTCGGCGTCTGTGCCCGCTGCAAAAGCCAGTGCGTCAGCCTCGGGCACGGACCAGTACAGATGAAAGGTCTCATTGATTGACAGAAACGGCGTCATAACCGACGGCGTCGCGTGGTTGAACAGGGTTAGTGCGTTTTCGGCGGCCGCGCGGCCGACCAGTTCATGCAGATGGTCGGTAGCGGTGTTGTCGCTACTTCCCATCATCATGTTTGCCATGTCGCTGACAGAAATGAGCGTGCCCAGTGGCTCGGTGTTGAGCAGTGCGCCCACGGGTGTGAGTTCGTTCGCAACAAGCGCGACGTCCTGGTCCGGCGAAATTGTACCGTTCTTGACACCTTCGGCAACGGCTCCTAAAACCCACGCTTTGAAAATGGAACCCGTAGCTCGCGGCGTTTCAGCATTCATGGAGTAAATCGATTCACACTGGTTGTCAGCATTAATGCGTCCCACCAGAACAGAGGTTCCTTCGGCTAGAGAGGCAACGCGGTCGCCGGCTTGTTGCAGGGTTAAATTCTGGTCTGCCTGAAACGTAGAAGAAGGAAACTGGGGAAAATTCTGGGCAAAGAAATAGATGATCTTGCCGTCAGAAAAGCGGGTGCGCAGGTCGACGTAGCCGGCCAAGGTTTCCGGCATGGTTGGGTCACCGATAATAACCTGGGCAATTTTAGCGGTGACGTTAATCGGCTCAATAACCCGGGCGTTAGGATAGGCCGCCCGCAACGTGTCGAAGAACTGTTGAATTTCGAGAAAGTTGAAGCCAACCGCAAACCGTTCCTGAATGTCTTCAAGCGAAGTAGTGGGTTCAGTCAGCTGTTGCATGATCCATTCAAACTGGTCTCCTGTTTGGTGATCTGGAAAATCGGTGACACCGTTTGTTTGCGGGAACAAGGGTTGAATCGGTTTTGTTCTGGCCGGATTGAACGGAAAGTCATCGTTAATATCAAGCGTTCCGTCGTTGTCGTCGTCCGGATCAGCGTTGTTACCGATACCGTCATTGTCGCTATCCGAGATTTCAGTCGGATCAAATGGAAAGGCATCGTCACCGTCGGCCACACCGTCAGCGTCGGAATCGGCAAAGACAGTTGGCTGCTGAAAAGCCATATCTTCGACACTCGCTGCGGCCGAATCAGCGGCTCTTGACCTTTGCTCTGGACTCGCACTACCTGTCGTTGACAGGCGTCTATCGGCGCGCGTCTCACTTCCGTAATAAGTTGAGATGCCCTCGGGGTAGGCGGCCAGTTCATGTGGGGTAATGATTGAGTCAGCCGCCCGTGATGACAGTGATCCGAAGGCAATCAGTGCGATTGAAGCCAAGCTAACGATTGTTTTTAGGTCGCCATGAAAATACATAGTGTGATCCTTGATGCGGGCTGCGCTCTTTTCGTGAGCACAACAACGGTGGTTTTTGGGGTGCCTGTCTAAGAAGGCGCAGCCCGAACCAAAATCGGATCAAAAGAAAGAGTAATAAGGCGTTTAAGTGCGATTGTTTCCCGGGCCTGACACGGCTGTCGCAATCAGGCTGACGTGCTCTGACCAGTCACGTTGATAGGCACCATCTGAAGTGAGCGGGTTGGGGGTCAGGTCGGTGAGCTCTCCCGGAGTTTGATGCGAGCTCACCGACATTCAACTATTCAGACGGCATTAAATCCAGCAAGGCATGAACCGTTGCTTCAACACCACTTTTTATTGATGGTTCCGGCGCAATTTTAAACAGCGGACTGTGATGACTGGCCACCGGTTTACCACCGTTCTTGGCGGCGTCAAGGTCTGCTTTTGGTGTGCCACCGACGCCAAAGTAAACGCTTGGAATGTACGGGTCGGTGGTGAAGAAACCAAAATCTTCGGCGCCCATGCCACCGCCTTCTTCTAGCGGCAGTAATATGTCAGCACCCATTTGTTCCGTCACAACGCCGATAAGACGTCGAGCCAGCGTCTTGTCGTTGAAGGTCGGTGGGTAAGCAAACTCGCTTACCACTACTTCGGGTAGCTTGTCTTCAGGAAGGCCGGCTGTGCGAGCTGTGCCTTTGGCCACACGTTCAATCGCGGTCAACAGCTGTTCGCGCACGCGAGGATTCAGGCTGCGAACGGTAAGCTGCAGGTCAGCTCGATTTGAAATGATGTTGTGTTTGGTACCAGAGTGAAAAGCGCCCACGGTAATAACCGCAGAGTCACGCGGAGCGATTTCGCGGCTAACAATGGTTTGCAGGTTCATAACAATTTGCGAGGCGATCACAATTGGGTCTTTACCCATGTGAGGAGAGGCGCCGTGTGCACCCACACCGTGAACGGTAATGTCGACCGTGTCGGCGCCTGCATAAGGTGAGCCGGTATCAATGCCGATTTTTCCGGCTTCTCTGTTTGCACCAACGTGGAAGGCGATGGCGTAGTCGGGCTGTCCGAACGTGTCCCAAATGTTGTCGTCCATCATGGCGGATGCGCCCGGGCCGCGTTCTTCGGCAGGCTGGCCAATTAACATGAGCGTGCCAGACCAGGCATCTTTGTTGTTAGACATGTAGCGAGCGGTGCCCACCAGACTTGTTATATGTACGTCGTGACCGCACGCGTGCATGACGCCGACTTCGTTGCCGTCCCAGTCAGTCATTTTTACTTTTGACGCGTTCTTAAGACCCGAGTTCTCAACCACAGGCAGGCCGTCCATGTCGGCGCGTACCATGACCATGGGGCCAGGTCCGTTTTCCATGATGGCGACAATACCTGTTCCGCCAATATTTTCGCTTACTTTAAAACCGACCGCGCTGAGTTCTTCTGTCAGGCGCGCGGCTGTCTTGTGCTCCATGAGCGACAATTCGGGATTGCGATGAAAGTGATCCCAAAGTGCTCCAAGATGATTCTTGTAGTCTTTGGCGATGGCGCGTGAGTAGTCAGACGCGAGCGTGCTGCTTGCCGTGGCGGCAAAAACTAAAGCGAGTAAAAAAACCGAGATGCGTTTCATGAGTCGTGTCCCTGTCATGTAAGGCGAAGAAAGAATTGGGCTGTGGTAGTCCACAAAAAAAGCCCGCGCTGTTCCCAGCGCGGGCTTTAGATTAACACGACTGCGTTGTCAGACGAGGCAATCGTTTTAGCCGTAGCATTCGGATAGGTCGGTGTGACGTTTCCTTTGGCTAAGGCTTGGAGGTGTTACTTGCGGCGTGCAAAACCGAGCAGACCAAGACCCATGCTGAACAGAACCAGAATGGATGGCTCGCTGACGGTCGTTATGCTGTCACCGGTGACAATAATGTTCTGGAACGCGATGCCTTCTGAACCACCGTTAGTGGTCGCATTCAGCAGCAGAGTCAACGTTGAACCCGTGCCGTCGAGCATGTTCGAGAAGTTCAGGAACTCGTTGCTCAGTGACATGCCGTTAACGGTCATTGGATCGTTAAGGGTAAACATGCTGCCACCTTCCAGAGTGTAGTCCTGGGCAATGGTGTCGTCGGTGATGCCTTCAAACAGAGTCATCAGAGGACCGCCGTCAATTGCGTACTGCCAGCTGAATACGTCGCTGCTTTCAAAGTCGCCCATGGCAGCCATGTCCATTGACAGGCCCAGATTGCTCGCACCGGCAATATCAAACACCCATTGAGCCGCAACCGGCTCGCTGTTGTCGGCGTTTTGTGTGTCAACGATGCCGAAGAAGGTGTCGGTGTTGGTTGAGTTCACGATGCCAAGGCTGTCGTTCGGAAAACCGCCAGCACTCTCATCAACGAGTGCAAACGGAATGGTTGCAGAGGTGCCCTGTTGGTAAACCTGAAAACCGTCACCGGGTGACGAGAACGCGTCGGTGTACGGATTGGTGTAGCTGATGAGGCTTTGACTGGCGCTGTCGACCAGGTCGAAAGCGATAATGTCGGCTGATGAGGTGTGCATAAAAGTCGCGGCAGCAACGGCAACACCCGTATTAACCAGAGTACGGTACTTCATGTGTGAATCCCCTGAATATTATTTTAAGTATTATTATGTGAGCGCTAGTCAGCTAACGTCTCTTTATATAGTAAAAAGAAGCAACATCCATGCCACTAGGGGAAATCCCGGAGAATCAATGGACTACGTGATGTTGTTCGTTCAGGGTTTGAATTTATGTAAATATATTCGACGCTGTGGCCAAACGGACCTTACCAGCGGTTGCGACGCTGTGAGCGGGTTTTGTACAAGCCGTAGAACACTGCGAGCGGCCAGCAAAAAATCAGCAGGAATACGAATAAAAATATAGAAAACGGGCGCTTACCACGGCGTACCGGCAATCCGTATCGACGCTCGGCCGGTTCGTAGCCGCGTAATTCTGCAATGGTTGCCTGCTTGAGTAAATTGAGTTGTCCGCTGGCCACCGGCGACTGGCAATAGCTGCAGCTAGGGACCTCGGTGCCGGCCAGGGAGACTCTCAGGCCTACCGGTGCCGCACACGATTCGCACGAATCGACCATCACGTATTCGTCGTCGAGACGACCGTCCGTTATGGTGTCGGTTTTCTTGTTCCATACGTAAAACCCCAGTCCTCGGTTGTTCAGAAGCTTTACGGCGTCTTGCAGCTGGTTTCGTGAGATATCGCTGTTGTCGAGCAGCTCGGGTACTTTAACCGACGTATTGCTGTACAAAATGCGCCAGACTGACTGAGTGCGTTTTTCGGTTTTTCGTACTCTGAGTCCGATAAACCAAATGAGCACCGGCGGCATAATAATGGCGTAAAACAAGGGGTTCGCGAAAGAGAACGGGAACTGGTTGGTCAAGAACATGACCACGCAAACTCCGAACCAGACGACACCAATGCGAATGAACCAGTCGTCGAGTCGAAAAAAGTTGTAGCTGAAATCGGGTGTGTTCACAAAAACCGGGTGCGTGTCGTGACAAGTCGCCTCAGGATACAGATAGCAGCTTGTTTTACAAAGTGATCCCGTCTGGTTTCGAATATTACTCACAGTGTTTGTCACGCCGTTTGGCCTACAAGACTGTGCGTATCTGGTTTGACATAAAATCAGAATTACTACGACCAACTGTCTGGGTTACACTGACCAAAGCGTCGCGTAGCGGTTTACGGGCAGTGCGATCACTGCCTTGAATTAAACCACTTGGAATCAACAAGAACAGAGAAAGACATGCGTCATTTAGCGTTCGAACAGTTTCGTTTTAACTCCCAGACCTTAGAGCTGCGAGCCAACGGCCAGGTCGTGACGTTGAGACCGAAAACGGCGGAGCTTCTGCGGGAGCTGATTAACGCACGTGATCGCGTGGTGGCCAAGCGCGAGCTGATCGCCAATATCTGGCATACCGAACACGTAACTGACCAAAGTGTCTTTCAGGCGATAAGCGAACTGCGCGCGGTTCTTGCGCCTCTAACCGCGATTCGAACTTTTCCAAATCGTGGCTACCAGTGGGTGTTGCCGATAAACGCCCGCCCGCAACGTAAACCGCTACGGCTTGCTGCAGCCATGACCTTTGTTTCTTTGATGGGACTGGCTGGCGTTTACTTGACGGCGGATGTGAGCGAGCAGCCACAAATCAGTAGCTCTGTGTCGCCGACCACGCTTCCGGCACTGGTCGCGTTTGGTGAAGGAGCGTCTGCGCTGCAACGAGGTGATGTAAATCTGGCCCTGGAATATTTGGGTTTAAGTGTCGTCGAACGACCGGAGTTTATTGAAGCTCGGCTACTGCTTGCCGAGGCGTATCTGGTCAACGGCGAAGCTCTGGAAGCCAGGCAGCGTGCCGACAACGTCATGTCGATGTTAGCGCCGGAGTCTAACGCTTACTCGTTAATCGCGGCGATGGATTTAATGAGTCGAGCGGACCAGCAGCTTGGGCAAATGACGTCGGCGCTTGAGTGGGCCACCCGTGCGGCTGATCAGGCCAATTCAAACGGCTACGAATGCACGGCAGCTGATCTTCATGACCGAGTATTAATTTTGGTTCAGGACACGGACGATACCGAGCAGCTTCAGGCCAGTCCGGTGTTCGCGTCTGAGTTTGCTCAGCGCATGTTGCAAACGGCTATGTCGCAAAGAGTACTTGAGTCGACCGCCGGTGCGAGTGACCGGACAGTGCTGGCCCAGTCGCCGCTTCTGATAGATCGAGCTGCATCGGCAACCGTCACCAATTCGCTGTTTGACAACGACGCCGCCGTCCGGCCAGCTCACTGCGAACGGCTTCGCGGCTTCCCGTCGAGTGACGTATTGCCGTTTGAGTCAGTGGATAGACCACTCGAAAACAGGTTGGTAAGTCAAAAGGTTAAGCTTAAGCCACTGATTTGAGATCATTTTAGGTCTACTTAGCCCCTAATTTGCGTTTTTTCAGATGCGTTCAGTGTTTACTTCAGTTCTGTTTATTCTGGAGTTCAAACCATGTCATCAGTAAAACCAAAAACACTTATTACCCTCGCTTTTTTTCAGGTGCTGCTGTTATCAGGAGTAGCAGCTGAGGCCTCCGAAGCCGTTCGAGAGGCGATCTCCAAACTCCAGCCCAATGCGAAAGACGTTCAAATTAGCCCGTCTCCTATTCCGGGTATTAGCGAAGTCGCCATTGGGCTTCAGGTTCTGTACGTCTCCAACGACGGCGAATTTGCTCTGGGAGGGCCTATGCTTTCGTTGGCAAAGGGTGTCAATCTAACCGAGCGAAGCCTCGCGGGGTCCAGAGTCAAGTTACTTGACGACTCCAGCGCCTCAACCTTTCACTATCCTGCGGCAAAGCCCAAACATCAGGTGACGGTGTTCACTGATATTGACTGTCCGCACTGCCGCCGCATGCACAATGAATTACCTGCCATGCAAGCGGCCGGGATCGATGTTAAGTACGTCTTGTTGCCGCGCGCGGGAGTGGGTTCGGCGTCTTACGTGAAAAGCGTTAGCGCAGCGTGTGCTCAAGATCCCGAGGCGTCGATAACCGCCGCTATGAATGGCAAGAAACCGCCAACTAAAACTTGTGAGCATCCTATTGATGATCATTTGGAGCTGTCACGTAGCTTAAACGTAAGTAGTACGCCGAGCATTGTGTTGGAAGACGGGCAGCTTGTGCTGGGTTATCACTCTGCTGAAGCGCTACTGAAAGTTATTGCGCAGCGAACTTCCGCTCGAGCTCTATAAGTTTCTGCTTACGCCACAAGCCACCACCGTAGCCGGTAAGCGAACCATCGGCGCCAATCACTCGATGGCAGGGAATAACCAAAGAGATTTGATTGGCGCCGTTGGCGCGGGCGACCGCGCGCACGGCGTTTGGGTTTCCAATGGCTTTGGCAATGTCACTGTAGCTGCGAGTTTGACCCGGCAGAATCAAGCGCAGCTCATCCCACACGGAGCGAGTAAACGCACTGCCGTGATACGCAAGTCGGGTGTTAAATTCAGCCGATTTGGCGGTGTAGTAAGCGTTTAGTTCGACTTCAATTTGATCAGTCACCTTGCTGCGACCCAGGCCGAGGTCACCACGAACAAGCTTGCTGAGTTTCTTCAACTCGTTTGGCAAACCTTTGCGATCAATAAACTCGAGCAGGTGAAGACTGCTTGCGTCGCATACCGCGAGCATGGGCCCAAGTGGCGTGTCTATCCAGTCGGCTTTGAGTAACTCTTTACCCGTAAACCGGGCGGGCGTGTCGCCGAGCAAGCGACGGAACGCGGTGCGAAAAGCGCTCGCCGATTCGAAACCCGCGGTTACCTGTGCGTCCATTACGCTGCCGCCCTCGCTGAGCGTGTCGAAGCCGCCACGCAGTCGGGTTAGCCTGGCAATTTCAAGAAACGTTGTACCGAGGTATTTTTTAAACGAACGACGTACCGTTGATGGATCAAACCCCATTTGCTGCACGTCGCGTTCTCGCCAGCGTCTCTCCGGTTGTTCCTGCAGGGCGGTTAGCAAGGTGTGAATTGCGGGCTCGAGAGTGGCCTCCTCACCTAACGGTTTACAGCGCTTACACGGTCTAAAACCTTCCTGAGCACAGGCTCCGGGGCTGTCGAAAAAACGACAGTTTTCTGACTTGGGCTTACGCGCGGCACACGTTAGGCGGCAAAAAATACCGGTGGATGTGACGCCAACAAAAGCCTGTCCATCAAAGCGCATGTCGCGATTGATAAGGGCCTGATACAGAGTGTCGTGGTCGGGGAGTTCAAATAGCATGATTAAAGTATAGGTGAGATATGGGTTGGTTGGCGTCTAAAATCGGGCGTTGATGTGGCCATGATCCTTTTTTTTTATCTAATTCGCCTTTACAGTAAACACCATAAAGAAAATATGGGGAGTCGTGAGAATGAAAAAAATAGTATTAATCGCATCGCTAACACTGGCTACAGCTTTACCGGCTAATGCCGAGCTCTTCGACCGTGGCGCAGGCCTTATTTACGACAGCGTTCTGGATGTCACGTGGTTACAAAACGCCCAGCTCGGACAGCCGTCGTCAAACTGGGCAGGTCAGATGTCCTGGGCTGAGAACCTCTCTTTTGGTGATTACGACGATTGGCGTTTGCCTTCAATGGATGTCAACGGTGACGACACTGTGGTTGATTGCACGCTCGTTTCCGAAGCGATGTGTCAGGACAATGAGCTGGGTTATATGCACGAACATAACTTGGGTGGCGGTTCCCCTCTGACAGGTGATCAAGGACCGTTCCTCGGCATCGAAGGGTTTTACTGGTCGAGTACCCAATTTGCGGCCTCTCCTGATAATCTGGCGTGGAATTTCTTCTTTACTAACGGCGGGCAGTCGCCCGCGTTGAAAATAAACAATGCCTACGGTTGGGCGGTACGTGACGGTGATTCAGTATCGCTGGACAGTGACGGCGACGGGGTGTCTGATAATGCGGACAACTGTACGCTAGTTGCTAATGCAGACCAGAGAGACAGCAACAATGACGGCTTCGGAAACATTTGCGATCCGGATCTGGATAACAATGGCGTCGTCAACTTTCTTGACGTCAGCTCCTGGGTGCCGTTTTTCAATACGAGCTGCGGTGACGTCGATCAGGACTTTAACGGCGAAGGTAACTGTAATTTTGCCGACTACTCGGTTCTCATCGAGTATTTCAATCTTCCACCGGGACCGAGTGGTCTTGTGCCTTGAGGCGTCGCCAGCTTTAGAAAGACGTTGATCCAATGCCCTGGTATGACCGGGGCATTTTTTTATCTGATACTTTGAGTGATAGGTACAGCAGCGTGTGCCTGCAATATTCAATCAGAAGGGTGTAGTAAAACGACTGGTATCGTTTCGTTCGTGATTTCAATTTGAAAGCGTTTCTACAATCAAGTACTCAACAGTCGTTTCACCGACATTAAGTACCTCGTGCCACGGAGTACCGGAGCTTGTGAAGTGACTGTCTGTTGCCAGGTCAACCTGACGCGTACCGTTTGCGTCTGTCAACTGCATGGTTCCACCTGATAGCGCATAGCCAAAATGCGGCGCATGGAAATGCCGCTCGTGGCCGACGCCGGGTGGAAAGGTGCATTTGAGCACGCGCTGTTGCGGGCCACTTGGAAGCTGGGCACACACCGGTTGTCCTTGCCATCCCGCTGCAAGCGGGTCTGGCAGCTGCGCGTCGGTATTGTTGTTCGGCGATTCAGAGACGCTTGAATCTGTTGTGCTGTATGAGAGTACCGCACCCAAGGTGACAGTCAGTAAGAGATGCTGCGCTTTTAAAATAGACATTGTTTTATCCAATAAAAAAAGGGCGCTCTTTTTCAAGAGCGCCCTTCTGTTTTTACCGTGAAACGATTAGTTAGTTTCGCAGCTTGCCAAGGCACTAGGTCCTGGTACTTGCGTGAACTGACCTGTCAGGATCACGTAGTCAAGGAAGTTGACGTTGCCATCTCCATTGAAGTCGTTGTCAGCGTCCATGGTGTTGAACACTTCAGTAAACGCACTGACATCCAGGAAGTTGATGATGCAGTCGTTGTTGGTGTCAGCGTCGCAAGCGTTACCGAAACCATCACCGTTGCTGTCTAGCTGTGAGGCGTTTGCAACGTTGGTGCAGTTGTCGACGTCGTCGCCAACTCCGTCACCGTCGCTGTCAACTACCACGTCAACCAGTGCAGGAACCAGGCACCATTCGTTCAGTGTACCTGTGTCGCCACCTGCGCCGTCAAGAACGCTCAGAGTCCATGTACCCGCCAGGTCTTCGCCGTTAAACGCCGACAGAGGGTTGTTTGGACTGAGAATACCTGACAAAGCAGGAGCGTTGTCGCACTGGTCTTCAACAGGCAGGAGCCCGTCGTCGTCGAGTGTGGCGTCGATGTCATTTCCGCTACAGCCGAATCCGGCATCGATTCGTCCAGGACGGTCGATGATGATTACAGCGGTACCCGTGTCTTCGTGCGTCAATGTAAACGTAAGGTCGCCGACGTATGTGTGAGCCGCGTTGATGGTTACGTTCAAATCAGTTAACTCGCCACCTGAACCGACAAGAGTTTGGCTGGTTGTGGCCGGAGCCGGATTATCCGGAAGAGCCACGTCGGCTACTACACAAATGATGTTCTGGGTAGTGAACGAGAACGTTGCAGACGGAGTGCTTTCGCCGCACACGTTGTCGGCCGTGACACGCCAGAAGTACGTAGTCTGTGGTGCCAGGCTTGAAGGCAGCGTATAGCTCGTGCCACTTACCTGATCAGATGCAACCACGTTTGCGAAACCGGCGTCAGTCGCGATTTCGATGGTGTAGGTTGCAGCCTGTGAACTTGAAGCCCAGCTAAACGTAGGTGAAGAAGCCTGTTCCGTCGCGCCGTTTACCGGAGCGGCCAAAGCGGCTACGCCTGGTGTAGCGGTTGCAACGGTTAGCACAAGCTGAGTAGCACGTGATTTAGATCCCGAAATACCGGTAACGTCAATGTTGTAGGTGCCTGCAGGACCAGCCGCGGTGTTGCTGATGGTCAGCGTAGAGCTGCCCGCAGGAATAACCGGGTTGGTGCTAAAGGCAGACGTCATGCCAGCAGGAACGCCGCTCGCTGATAACGTCACCGGATCACTGAAGCCTAACGCCTCACCGACTTGAATGTCGAAGTCTGCACTGTCAGGTGCACAGACTGCAGCAACGGTGTTGGTGCCAGTCAGGAAGAAATCAGGTTCGAAAATATTTTCGTCAAGGTAGACGTTTGAATCGTTAGGACCTGCGCCACCCAGTACGCGATCGTCAGCCCACTGCAAGAACGCTGATGAAGCGGTTTGCAGCTGCTGGTCGTAGTCACCGTGGTAGCAAGCCGCAAGGCCCGGGTCGATGAAGATGGGTGACGATACGTCACTGATGCGCTCGTTCGGACCGAACGAAGCACCGCCGTCTTCTGACATGACAGCGAAGTAGTCAACAAAGAGGTTGTTGTCCGTGTCGAAGCGTCGATCGTACCAGGCCACTACGATGCGGCCAGTTGGGCCGGCGCTGAGGCTAGGGAAGAACTGGTCGGTTAAAGTTGCGTCGTCGTGTACGCGAATTTCAGGTAACCACGTTGCACCCATGTCGGTTGAGCGACGATAGAATACGTCAACAACGTCGCCGACATCACGTCCGTCAGGGTCGTAGCTGTAAACGATGTGCAGGTCGCCGTTTGGTGTAACCGCAACTTGTGGTGAGCCCAGGTAGCGAATGTTACCGTTCAGTGCTGGACGGCCACAGCTGTTTGAAGCGGCTGTCTGGAATGGGCTAAGAGCATCGGTAAGCGGGTTGGCCAGGTCGGTGAAGCTGTCACCGCCGTCGTCAGAGCGAACAGCTTCAATGTCGATGTTGCCGAACGGGAATGGGTTGAATCGTATCCAGGAGACGTATAGTCGGCCATCATTTGAGATGATTGGGTAAGCGCCCTGAACGGTTGCACCGGCGTCGCTAAGAACGACGGGTGTTGACCAGTTAATCGCGTCGTCACTGTAGGTCGCATATATACGTCCGCCAGCACTGAAGTCCACCCATACCAGGTGAATACGACCGTAAAAGTCGCTGCCCAGGTTGTTGTCAACGGCGAGGAGCTCTTTGTCGTCACCGGTGCCAACGTGGCCGAGTGAACCGAGTGTAAAGGTTTGGCAGTCGTCGCTTGAAACGTAAACGCCAAGACCGTCAGAGTGCAGCGTGGCCAGATAGAAGTTACCGTCCGCTTCGCGCCAGATCATGCTCGGGTCGCCGAAGCTGTTTGCGTCAAACGCGGCGTTATCGGTAAACGTGTTACCGCCGTCGGTTGATCTTGAGAAACCGGTGAAGCCACCGCCTACGGTTACGCCACTGTATGAGTCGTTGTAGCCAGAGCAGATTGTGCCCGTGGTTCCGCTGATCGCCAGTGAAGTCTCGTTCTGGGTTTGCGTGTTGCCGGTTTCACCTGCGTCGTCGTTTACTTCGACGTCGGTGCCAGGTATGCGGTTAACGTTGTGGTCCGGGTCGTATTTTTCGGACTCTACGCCACCAAACTCGCTGGTACGGCCACACAGCACAAGAAGTCTGTTTAACAAGCCGTCCATAAGCGGACGCTTTTTCATGTCGTCGAGCATGGCGCAGCTGCTGGCCAACTCTTTGGACGACATATTAGTGGTTGCTTTGCGTTCCGAGACGTCGGCAGCTGCGACCCCGGCACTAAATATTCCCGCGATAACTATCGCGCTAATCAGTTTTACTATTTTCAAGACGATCCCCTGTTTGTGATGAGTGCACGAAACCTTCACGCCGCTGTGGACGCTTTCAAGGTGTGACCGTGATCTCAATCGTCAAATGTTACATGCGATGATGAAAAGGCTTAGCTTGTCATTCTTTACTTACAGAGTCAGAAAGTCACAAATTGTGATCTGACATGAAAACTATAGTCGCAGAGGAGTCTGGCAAGCGCAAACGCTGGCGGGATAACGGCCATGTTAAGTTCAATTTGAACGATTTTCTTCCTCATACGGCTCGATTGCTGTGCTGCAACCTGGCCCCGCCCGGTCAGTGAACGGATAAAATGCAGTAATAAACTAAGGCGAAACCTGTGTTGCACAGGTCCGCCCGTTGCTCAGTTGAGGAGGGTTCAAGTCGAAGTGGGCCAAAGTCTGGTGTGGCTTTAATGGGCCCGCAAGGTCAATCGGTCAACACGCCGTTGCTATAGTCGTGAATGGCCTGACTAATTTCGGCCTGGGTGTTCATCACAAAGGGTCCGCGCTGAACAACCGGTTCGTTCAACGGTTTACCCGCCAGCAGTATAAAGCGTGTTTCAGTCTCGGCGCTGGCAACTCGTAGCTCTTGACCATCAGACAGAACGGCGGCCTGCTGCGCAGGAATTCGGACTGCTCCGTTTTCCCGGGTTTCCGTATCTTGCAGCAGCTCGAGCTCGCCTTCGTAAGCGTAAACAAACGCGCTGTGTGTTTCGGGCAGTTTTTGAGTAAAGACAGTCTCGGGAGGCAGAACCACGTCCAGAAAGACGGGTTCGGTCGTTAAGCCCTGAATGGGTCCCGAAATCGTATCTCCTACGGAGAGGGTTTCTCTCGTGCCGTCAGAACCTGAGTTGTCGCTCAGTCTCGTGGTAGTCGTCGAGCTGGCATCAATGGTCCCGGCGATTACTTTAATCGCCGCGTCGGTTGATTGGTCCACCGGAATTTGACCAGCTGGAATGTCGCGGTACTGCGCCGGCACCATTTTTTCAGCGGCAGGCAAATTAACCCACAGCTGAAACCCGCGCATGCGACCTTCTTTTTGTTGAGGCATTTCCGAGTGAATAACACCCCGTCCAGCGGTCATCCACTGCACGCCGCCTTCTGTCAGTTCACCTACGTTGCCCATGTGATCCTCATGACGCATGTGGCCGTCAAGCATGTACGTGACTGTTTCAAAGCCTCGGTGAGGATGAGGTGGAAAGCCGGCAATATAGTCGTCGGGATTGTGTGTGCCGAACTCATCCAGCATGAGGAAAGGGTCGACGCGCAGAGCAGCGCTTGCCCCCAAACTACGGCGGAGCTTCACGCCAGCACCATCTGACGTTTCGATTGACGGTATTAAACGCTTGAGTGTTCTGGTTTTCATGTCGGTTCTCCTTTTTACGTCGCACGGAAGTGCGTGTTTGCGTTCGGTTTAGTCGGACTGTATTGCGGTTGCGTTGATCGAACGGCGCGCTTCGTTTATCGAAGACGTCAGAGATTCTTCACCCATCGCAGTGCCTTCAGCGTAAATAAAGTCGATATTGCTAACGCCGATGAAGTTGAAAAAATTAGTCAGGTAGGTGGTCTGAGTATCAAGCTCGGTTCCTGCATAGCGCCCACCGCGAGTTGCGATTACGGTGACCTTTTCGAGTTCGACAAGTCCTTCAGGTCCATTCGGTGTGTAGCGAAACGTTGTCCCGGCGCGAGCAATATGATCGAAGTAGGCGCGCAGCTGAGACGGCACCCCAAAGTTATACATGGGCACGGCAAGGACTAATTCGTCAGATGCTTTGAGTTGTTCAATGAGCTTGTCTGACGGCGCCACGAGGTCTCGCTGTTCAGCAGACCGTTCTTCGGGAGGGGTTACGAATGCGCCAAACGTTTCGGCCGTCAAATGGGGTATTGGCGTGGTGGCAAATTCAATTTCCGTGACCATGCTGTCCGAATGCTGTGTTTTCCAAGTCGACGCATACTCTTTGGCTAGCGAAGAGGAAAGGCTTTTGGTGCCGTTGAGGCTGGTGTGTACGAGCGTTAGGCGTTTCATAATGTCGGTCCCGTGGAGATGCTGTTGATGACTGCGTGTGGCATGTACGTATTAAAGCCTCAAATAAATAGATAAAAAATAGTAAAATATCGCTTTTAATTATCGATTTTTTCGATAATATGAGATTTCCATTCACTTAACTCATTGATTCAATTGAGGTGTCATGTTGTTTGCCAAGCAACCCCGAATTACCCTGGATCAGTGGCGCACGCTTTTGGCCGTTGTCGACGCAGGTGGTTACGCTCAGGCGGCTGAACAGTTGGACAAAAGTCAGTCGACGGTTACGTACGCCATCAAGAAGCTTGAATCGGTCCTCCAGATAGAAGCGTTCACGGTCAAGGGGCGGCGTGCGGTGCTAACCCCGACCGGTGAGCTGTTGTACCAGCGTGCCCAAGCGTTGCTCGACAATGCAGCGCGCCTTGAGTTTTCGGCCCAGCAGGTGTCGGCGGGCTGGGAGCCACAAATTCGCATTAGCGCCGACGTGGTGTTTCCGGTCTGGTTGCTGCTCGAGTGCTTTGACGAGTTCGGGCAGCAGTGTTCGCACACCCACATTGAATTCTACGAATCGGTCATGGGTGGAACGCTGGAAGATTTACACACCGGTCGCGCCGACATTGCACTCATGACCACCATTCCGCAGGGCTTTCATGGTGAACCGTTGCTGACGCTCAGGTTTTTACCGGTGGCAAGTCCTGAGCATGCGCTTCATCAGCAAGCGCTGCTTAAACCCGAAGACTTGTTGCAACACCGACATCTGTTTGTGCGTGAAACCAATGTCGAGCGCTCCGGGCGAACGACTACTCAGGGTGAGCAACGCTGGACAGTTAGTCATATGTCGACGTCTATTGGTGCTGTGTGTAGAGGTTATGGCTATGCCTGGTTTCCCGAGCATAAAATTGTTAACGAACTGGAATCCGGTGAGCTCAAACCATTGCCGTTGAGTGTGGGTCGCGAGCGGTTTGTCACGATATATCTTGTGTTAGCACAGTCAGATGCGGCCGGGCCGGGCGTTAAAGAGCTGTGTCGCATCATCAAGCAGCGTAGTGCGAGTCTTCGTCAGTAGTCCGACGACGGTGTTGTTTTCGTTTCTTCTTTTCTTCGTTACGAGATTGCCAAGCGTTTCGCGCTCGCAATGACGTTCCCTGAACCGCCATTGCGAACGCCCAACCGACGTTGGTGATTGCGAATACTATTCCGACCTTCGTCAAAGCGAATGCTATTCCCACTTCGGTCATTGCGAACCCGCACAGCGGGTGTGGCAATCTCTGTCAGAATGCTCCGAGCTAAATCGACACACTAAGCTCACGCAGTCTATTTTTTAGGATACCGGTTCGAGACCTCTACTTCGTTCAGGTCGAGGTGATTCCGCATAAAGCGCTCGCGAGAGTTCTGTACAGGTTGAAAGTCCCAGGACGTAAAGCGACCCTTGCGGTTGGCGGTATTGACCAATTGCCTACACGACTGGCTCAGCTTAACGTCCCGTTCAAAACGCTCAAAGTCCCATCGGGCGCTGACTTCTTGCCTGAACTCGTTTTCAATTGCGGCGTGATCGTTTGTTCCAGCCAGATTACTCAGTTCTTGTGGGTCCTGCGACAGATTAAACAGCTGAGGAGGGTCGGCCGGGCAATATACATACTTATAGTCGCCGCGACGAATCATAACCATCGGCGCAACCGAGCCTTCCGCACAGTATTCGCTATACGCGGTGCGTTCCGTTTTGCCCTCGGTTTGACATTGACGTTCCGTGAGGGGAAGCACGCTCTCGCCGTCAATCGAGCACGCCAGATCGTTTACGCTGCCACCGGCCAGCTCTACCACAGTGGGCAACACGTCATGCGTGGTGACAGGCTCGTGTACTTCAGCCGAAGACGATTGCTGCGCGGCGCTAAAGACAAAAGGGATACGGCATGAGCTTTCAAAAAAACTCATCTTGTACCAAAGACCGCGCTCACCAAGCATGTCGCCGTGATCGGAACACAACAGAATATGCGTGTTGTCTGCAAAGTCGCACTCGTCGAGAACGTTGAGTAGTTCGCCTATCTTATCATCGAGGTAGCTCACGTTGGCGAAATACGCGTGGCGAGCATTACGCACATGTGCGTCGTTAACCTCGAAATGTGTGTGGTCAACGGCGTCGTACAATCGCTGTGAATGTGGGTCCTGGTGTTCGTAAGCGATGTGTGCGACCGCGGGCATAGGGATGTTCTCGTGTTCGTACAGGTCCCAGTATTTCTGCCGCGCGACGTAAGGGTCGTGTGGGTGAGTAAAGCTCACGGTGAGACAAAAGGGGCGCGGGTCCAGACGGCGTGCGTATTGATGCAGCTTGAGCTTGGCGTGGTAGGCCACATCGTCGTCAAATTCGAGTTGATTGGTGATTTGAGCGACACCCGCATCGGTGACCGAACTCAAATTGTGGTACCACCAGTCAACGCGTTCCAGAGGTTTAGTCCAGTCTGGCGTCCAGCCGAAGTCGGCCGGATAAATGTCGGTTGTTAGTCTTTCTTCGAAGCCGTGTAACTGGTCTGGGCCTACAAAGTGCATTTTGCCACTGAGCGCTGTGTGATAGCCGAGAGTACGCAGGTAGTGAGCGAAAGTCGGCGTCGACGCCGTAAATTCAGCGGCGTTGTCATATATGCCGTTACGTGAAGGCAGTTGCCCGGTCATGAAGCTGCCGCGGGCTGGCGTGCACAAGGGGCTTGAAGAGTATGCGTTGGTGAAGGTGGTGCCGCGTGCCATCAGCTTTCTAATGTTTGGCATGTGGACAGCGTCAACCAGCGGTCTGTCCAGTAAGGTGCCGCTCATTTGATCGACCATAATAATGAGAATATTCGCAGACGGCATCACTTAACGCTCGCTCTTGACGTAACAACCTGCAGTGTAGCTATAAGCCACTTAATCAGCGAATTTTATCCGTGTTTGTTGCGTCTATTTGAGCTAGATTGTCGGCATGATTGATGTCTACCTATCAAGAACGAGTAGCCGCCTGTGACCAGAAAAGAATTCGACTACGTCATCGTGGGCGCCGGTTCAGCTGGTTGCGTCCTGGCAAACCGTCTGACCGAAGACCCTGATGTCTCTGTGTTGGTGTTGGAGGCGGGTGGAAGTGATCGCAGTATTTTCATTCAAATGCCAACAGCACTGTCGATTCCAATGAATACGGAGAAATACAATTGGCAATTTGAATCGCTGCCGGAACCGGGTCTTGATGGTCGCGTTTTGCACTGTCCAAGAGGCAAGGTGTTAGGCGGCTCCTCTTCCATTAATGGCATGGTGTTTGTGCGTGGAAACGCGCGCGATTTTGACGAGTGGGAAGAGGCGGGTGCCGACAAGTGGAGCTATCGCTACTGCCTGCCGTACTTTAAGAAACTCGAAAGCTGGATGGGTGGCGGCAACGCCTTTAGAGGTGACGACGGCCCGATCAATGTATGCAACGGCAACAATCGCAAGAATCCGCTATACAACGCGTTTATAGAGGCGGGTGTTCAGGCGGGCTATGCGGAAACTGACGACTACAACGGAGCGCAGCAGGAAGGCTTTGGCCCGATGCACATGAACATTAAAAACGGCGTACGAGATTCAGCTGCGAACGCCTATCTGATACCAGCCAGAGTACGGCCTAATCTCACGGTGGTTACTCATGCGACTGCTCAAAGAGTCTTGTTTGACGGCCTTGAAGCGGTGGGCGTTGAATACAGTCGTAGCACGGGAACGGAGCAAGTGCTAGCCCGCCGAGAAGTGATTTTAAGTGCCGGTTCCATCGGCTCGCCTCACTTGCTTCAGGTGTCAGGAGTGGGTCCGGCTGACGTTCTAAAAGACGCCGGCATTGCTGTGCGTCACGAACTACCCGGAGTAGGTGCAAACTTGCAAGATCATCTGGAATTTTACTTTCAGTATCGGTGCCGCCAACCGATTACGCTTAACGGCAAGCTCGACGTGTTTAACAAGTTCAAGATTGGCGCGCGCTGGGTGTTGGACAAGAGCGGTCTGGGTGGCACAAATCACTTCGAGTCATGTGCGTTCATTCGTTCAAAAGCGGGTGTTGCCTGGCCCGATATTCAGTATCACTTTCTGCCTGCGGCAATACGTTACGACGGGTTAGCTGCGTTCGAAGGTCACGGTTTTCAAGTCCATGTTGGTCACAACAAACCGGTGAGTCGAGGCTGGGTTAGGGCGTCTAGTGACCGAGTGCAGGACAAACCCGAGATCTTGTTTAATTATTTGCAGCATAAAACCGACATTGAAGGGTTTCGTGCCTGTGTTCGTCTGACTCGCGAGATTATTGGTCAGGCGGCGTTCGATCCTTATCGCGACGGTGAAATTCAGCCGGGTGAGCACATTCAAAGTGATCACGATATCGACGCGTTTGTGCGGTCTCAGGTTGAGAGTGCATACCATCCGTCCGGTACGTGCAAGATGGGAAGCGACGACATGTCCGTAGTTGATTCAGACCTGCGAGTGCGCGGTTTAAAACGACTGCGGATCGTGGACTCGTCCATTTTCCCAACCATACCCAACGGTAACTTGAATGCCCCTACCATGATGATAGGGGAGCGTGGCGCGGACCTTATTAAGGGTCAAGGCACGCTGCGACCTTCTTCTGCAAAAACGAAGGAGGATGCACAGTGGGGCGAACGGCAACGGGTTGGTGTTCCAATGCGGGTGGTGGATTAATATATTCCTTTGTCGCTCGGTTTTAGCTGAATACGGCACTCGCGCTGTTATTCGCCTAAATGCGTTCGCACGTTGTTGAGCTTTTGGTTTTGTAGCTTTCGTTTTCTTTTTTTTCGGTTCTTACTATGCATATTGTTTTCGCTACCTGCTTGACTCAACCCGCTATTTCGACGAGCGACAGTATCTTGGCACGGGCGCTGGAACAGCGCGGTGTTACCGTTTCCGGTGCGCCGTGGAATGGAGCGTTTGAACCCTTCACGCAAGCTGACGGGGTCCTTATACGCACAACATGGGACTATTTCGATCACTTTCCCGAGTTTCAACTGTGGCTAAATCAGCTTGAGACGCAGGGGGTCAGAGTACAAAACTCACTCGCTACTCTTCATTGGAATATTCACAAGAGCTATTTGTTTGACTTGCACAACGCGGGTGCTCCCGTATTGCCAATGGTGGCCGTAGAGCCGAAAGTAGCGTCTGTTCAGGCTGCAGCTTCGCAACATGGGTGGCGCAAAGCCGTGCTTAAATGTCTTGTGAGTGGTACAGCTCGCGGTCTAAGTCTGTTTGATAGTGATTCGGTTGAAGACATTGCCAAAGCGATCGAAGTGGCCCAACCCTGGTCGGAGTTTGGACTCGTTGTGCAACCTTTTATGCCGCAAATTAAAACGGCCGGTGAGCTATCCATGGTGTTTGTGGACGGGCGCTTTGCCCACGCCGTATGTAAGACACCTAAAGCAGAAGAGTTTCGAATTCAAAGTGAGTTTGGCGGTCGCTACGAACGCGTGCAACCTTCGGAACAAGCGCTAGGTGCAGCCGCTGTATGTCTCGAACACGCCGCCAACAAGCTTGACGAGTGGCCTCTCTACGCGAGAGTTGACGGGCTCATTATTGAGGACGCATTTAAACTAATGGAACTAGAGCTGGCTGAGCCGGAGTTGATGTTTAACCTGGCTCCGGATGCGGCCGAGCTAATGGCCGACGCGCTGTTGGCGCGAATGAGTTAGGAGTTACTTGGGACTCTCTCTTTCAAGAACGGTTTTAATCAGACGATTTCTGACCTGATTCATTGTCCTTTATGGCGCAGTGGGCCGCTTTCGCAGCCTGCTTTGCCGCCGATCGCCGAATCAACCACGGCATGAACCTGTCCGCTCCAATGTAGCGAAGTTTGTGGCGATGCTTGGCAAACAGCGGGTATATCCATTCGAACAAAGAGCGAAAGCCCCTTTTTTGTAACAGTGCGGCCGCTGAGTCAAAGCCAACCGCTTCGTACATCACAACGAATGCGTCGACGACTAAATACCAGTTTCCCTTTGCGTCGCGAACATGCATCGCGGCTTTCAGTTCTTCGGATGTGAGACCACGCTCTTGCGCAGCCGCATCGTTGAATTCGGGTGAAGAGCAATCGACCAGAGTGAGTGCGTCATTCGCGTCTATCGATTTCAATGCCGCAATTTCTTCGCGGCAAATTGGACACGACTTATCGAAGTAGACGGTCAGTGGAAGAATGGTTGGGTCTATAGTTGAGTTCATCTCAGGCTCGTTTAATGGCGGCTGCTTTCTTGCGCTCGCTCAGCTGTAGTTTGATAAAAGCGGTGAGCATATTCATTGATCGCTCGACAGGTTTGTTCGCGGCGATCAGGTCGATATTGCGATAATAAAACGCCATGGAGCTAAAGCCGTTAAGGGCTTTTATCAAGTCGATCTTGGAACTCGGTCCTAACCAACCTCGCCCCAGTGCGAGTGTGTCTTCCCATTTCTCGAGTGTCTTAACGTTGCCGTTAAGCAGTTGCTCGGGGGCGTCAGGGTCGACGCATAGAGGACGCCCAAGGCCGATTGCGTTAGCCGATCCCTCTTCAAGTGCGGATTCCATAGCGCTGAGAGAACGAAAACCACCCGTTACCATCAGAGGGGTTTTTACGGTCTGCGCAATCGTTTTCGCATAGTGTAAAAAGTAGGCTTCGCGGGCGACAGTGCGTTCGCTAACGCCGCTTTCGGTAACGGGCTCCAAGCCGTGCAGTTTCATCATTCGAGGTTGTTCGTATGAGCCGCCTGAGATTTCGAGTAAGTCAATGCCCTCTTCTTCGAGCCAGGTTACGACCTGTTGACAGTCTTCGAAAGTGTAGCCGCCTTTTTGAAAATCAGATGAATTCAGTTTTACGCAAACTGGAAAATCGGCGCCGACAGCCTCACGTACTGCACGCACTACGCAAAGGAGAAGACGTGCCCGGTTTTCGAGTGACCCACCCCATTGGTCGGTCCGCAGATTTACCCTGGGGTTCAAAAACTCGGAGAGTAAATAGCCGTGTGCGCTGTGTACTTGCACGCCGGTAAAACCGACCTGTTTGCTAACGGCGGCGGCGTGTGCGAAACGCTGAATGATATCTTCGATTTCTTCTTGCTCAAGCGGCCTTGGTTTACCAAACTGACCTCCCGGTAGCGCTACAGCGACAGCAGATGGACCTACAGGTCGGGAGGCAATGATTTTCGGAGTCTGCCTGCCGGCGTGCGACAGCTGTGTCCAGGCGTGTGTACCGTTCGCAGTGGCGCTGGTCGCAAACTCACGAAGTGCTTGGAGTTGGTGTTCAGACTGAGGCCCGTCAATCACAACGTTTCCCGGTCGTTCCAAGTAGCGTTTGTCGACCTGAACGTTACCGGTAAGAAGTAGTCCTGAGCCGCCATTTGCCCAGTGCGAATACAATGAATTATGCAGTGGCGTTGCTGTACCAGTGGGGTCAGCCAGTCCTTCTGTCATCGCCGCTTTGCAGAGTCGATTTTTGAGCGTAACCCCGCAAGGAAGCGTTAGGGGCTTTGCGATAAATAGATTACTCATGGCTCAAAACTCTTTTTGGCGCAGACGCCCGACCGGGTGGTTGGGCCACATTTCTATTCTATCCAATTCATGTGTTGGCGGTTGTGAAGTTGGCCGCTTAATCAACTAAAACCCGGGCTGGTGTCGCAGAATGTTGCTGACCTTGGCCGCCGAAACACAGTTGCACCGGTTTACGCGATGATCGCAATAGCGCAACCAGTCGGCTGGGCAGCGTTGGAGCCGATTTGCCGCTGCGCATCTCGGGCCCTGACTGGGTTTGATCCTTTCGTTTTCATGATAGTACTTATCAACAAATGTGATTGAAATAATGATTTATGCGTCTGATGCTGATGTATTATCGACAGGGAAGGCACTGAAAAAATATCGATCATTTGTGATCGCACTCATCACGGAGGCTGACACATGCGAAATCTGGACATCGGCGCGCTGCGCTCTCTTGTCGCCATCGCGGATACCCGCACGGTGACCAAAGCGGCGCAGCAGAATCACCTCACACAGTCGGCCGTGAGCATGCAAATCAAACGACTTGAACGGACGTTCGACACCAAGTTGCTACACCGTGAAGGTCGCGGTGTGGTGTTGACGGCGACCGGGCAGCAGCTGGTTAGTTACGCGCGTCGTCTAATTGAACTCAACGATGAGACGTGGTCGCGCCTGACCAATGACGACTATGAAGGCGAGATCACCCTTGGAGTGCCTATTGACCTGATTTACCCGCACGTGCCCATGATTTTACAGCGAGCCAAAGAGCGTTACCCGCGTATCAAAATCAGTTTGGTGTCATCGCTAACACGCTTGCTGTTGGAACAGCTCAATAAAGGCGAAGTCGATTTAACGCTGACCACAGAAAAGCGTTTGCATCGGGGCGGGCGTACGTTGGCTAAAGTAAAACAAGTATGGATGGGCGCGGAGGGTGGACAGGCGTATTTAAAGCGCCCCATACCGTTGGCTATGTGTAACGTATGTTCCCAAAGACAGGACGCAATTGATTCACTAGACCAGGCTGGCATCCCGTGGGAAATTGTAACGGACACCAATTCTGAACCCACCGTACACGCCATGGTAGCGGCTGATCTCGCTATTACTCCGCAAGTCGAAACGTCAATGGAGCCCGGTTGCATTGTGGTGCCTGAAGGCTTGCCGACGCTAAGCGACATCTATATTAATCTCTATACGGCCAGCGCCAGCGATTCGCGCCTTGTGGAGAAAATTGCTGAATTAACCGAAGAGGTTTACGCGCAAGACGAGCGCTGTCTGGCACCGCCGGTGACGGACGAGACGCTGCGCGAAACGGGTTGAATAACCTGGATTGCAGAGTGCGCGCTGATATTAGTCGGGCTTTAAGCTAACTGACGACCAATTGGCAGATTACGGATACGCTTGCCGGTCGCGGCAAAAATAGCGTTGCACAGCGCCGGAGCGGCAGTAGGAATGCCCATTTCGCCGCCGCCCGCAGGTGGAAAGTCGGTGTCCATTATGTGCACTTCGACATCCGGTGCGTCACGCATTTGCATCACTGGATAGTTCGGGAAATTAGTCTGTTCAATTTTGCCGTTCTTGACTGTAATGCCCAAATTAAGCGCAGTAGACAATCCGTCGATTGTGCCGCCCATCATTTGTGCCTGAAGACCAAGCGGGTTCACAACACGTCCAACATCGATAACGCAAACGCAGCGATGAATTCGCGGTTTGCCTTTTTCAACTGACACTTCGATTGCGTGTGCGGCGTATCCACCAAAGACAAAATGGGACGCGATGCCAATGCCGTGTCCTTTTGGAAGTTCGCGACCGTAGCCAATTTCTTTGGCTACGCGTTCGGTCACGGCTTTTAGACGGCCTGTGTGAAACTTCGGACCACCGTGGTCCTTGTAGTCCAGTTCGCGAGGCTCGCCCAGTAACGACAAACGCAATTCAAGTGGATCACGACCGCTAGCGTGCGCCACTTCGTCGACAAAGCTTTGCACGGGGAAAGCAATAAACGTAGGCGCGGGAGCTCGCCACCAACCGCACAAAAGACCAAACTCAAGCTGCATGAATTCAGTTTTATAGTTGTCAATGCAGCCGGCCGGAAACTGGTCGGGTTCAACAACTGCGAGCCAGGCAGGCGCTTTTTCGTATCCGGTTTGACCAAATCGTTTGCCGGTAGAAGCGGTCTTGTGATGCCAGCTTTCGACCTTGTTGTCTTCATCGAGCGTAGCGGTAAATTTGTGCATACCAAAAGGACGGTAGTAGTCGTTTTGCATGTCGTCGTCGCGTGTCCACACCAGTTTGACCGGAAGCTTCACGTCTTGCGCAATGAGCACGGCCTCTGCAACGAAATCTTTTTCAAGGCGTCGACCAAAGCCACCGCCTGAGCGAGGCATTTCAATATCGATATTGCTTTTGTCCACGCCGGTCATCGTACTGACGAGATCACTGATTCGTGAGGGCACTTGCACAGAAGACACTACGGTGACGTGGTTGTGTTGAATGTCCACGAGGGCGTTTTGCGGTTCCATGGTGCTGTGTGCAAGGAACGGAAGAGTGTACGTATGTTCAACCGTGCGTTCACCGGGGGCAACGTTTAGCGCGCCGTCCGATCTTGCGCTTTGACCCTCGCCTTCAAGTGCTTTGTTGGCGCGTTTGGCCAGGTCTTCAGTCGAGTCGTTACCCCAGGGTCCCTTGCGCCAACGAATTTTTAACGCTTCACGGCCTTTCATTGCCGACCACGTGTCGTCAGCTACAACGGCAACACCCGCAGCCATGTGGCCGGTAATACCTGCTTTTGGATCGGGTGCGGGCAGCTCAACAATATGGCGAACGCCTGGAATCTTTTTGGCGGCTTTGTCGTTAACAGATTTTATCGAACCGCCGAAATAGGGGCAGCGTGCAACGACCGCGACCAGTGCGCCAGGTACTGTCGCGTCGATGCCGTAGAATCCGTTACCGGTGACAATGTCTTTGCCGTCTGCCGTTAGTGTTGGTTTACCAATAATTGAAAACGAATCGACTGATTTAAGTGTTGGTGCTTCGACGGGTAGTTCTCGCTGCGCCGCTTCGTTGGCCAACTCGCCGTACCTCAATGAACGACCGTCGGCGTGATGTACTTTGCAATCGCTTGTCGTTAGTTCACTCGCTTTTACCGACCAGCGCTCTGCTGCCGTATCCACAAGTAATTGTCGGGCTACTGCGCCGACGTTACGCAGTTCGGTATAGCCGCCGGAGATACTGGTGCTGCCTCCCGCGCTTTGGCGGCCGTATTTGCTGGTGTGGCCTTCTTCGGTAGCGAGCGCTACATAGGGAAGTTGCACTACGTTTACGGCGGTCCACGGAACGTCGAGTTCTTCAGCGACGAGCATCGGTAGTGATGTTTTTACGCCTTGCCCAATTTCAGCGCCGCGTGCTCCGATGGTCACAGAGCTGTCGGGAGCAATGTCTACGTAAAGCCAAGGGTCAGTTAAGGTCTTCTTTCCGGTCGCGGCTAGCGCTGGCAGCTGCACGCTCAACATAAGGCCGCCACTGGCGGCAACCCCGAGTTTCATGAATTGACGGCGGGACAGAGTACTCACGACACACCCCCGTCGGCCGAGCGATCGCCGGGTTTTGGTTTAGAGCCGGTCTCAGAGTCCGGGTTTGACGGCGACGAGCTATGTGTTCGTTTAATTTTTGCCGCGGTTTTAATCGCAGCTCGAATTCGGGGGTAGGTGCCGCATCGGCAGATGTTCGTAATGGTGGCAATGTCGTCGTCGTTGGGGTCTTCGACCCGTTCGATCAAATCGGCGGCGGCCATGAGCTGTCCGGCCTGACAGTATCCACACTGGGGAACATCGTGTGCGAGCCAGGCTTGTTGCACGGCGTGAAGCTCGTCGCCGTCGGCCAACTGCTCGATCGTGCGCACGGTTCGTCCTTCGAGCGCCGCGAGCGGCATCACACAGGATCTTTGCGCTTTGCCGTCAATATGGACGGTGCAAGCGCCGCAGGCCGCAATGCCACACCCGAACTTGGTGCCAGTGAGTCCGGCATGATCCCGGAGATACCACAGCAGCGGCATATCGGTGGCACCGTCAAATTCGACAGATTGGCCATTTACTTCAAATTTGATCGTCATTGGCGCGGACCTTTATATACGTGGTGTTACGTAGATACTGGATAATACTCCTCGAGCCGGGTGATTCCCAATCTAACCGCATGAAAAGCCACAAAACGCCCGGACTTGCCGTCGTATCGCTTTTACCGCGTAACGTATCATTGTATGATGCGGTCGCTTCAGCCAGTGCTCGTCGCGGTTGGAGGAGCAGATTACGGATTGGGCGGTGTCCCTGAAATAATATTCGTAACAAAATCTGACAAATACGCTGATTTGAACGGCGATAAGCCGTGAACTATTTGCCCGGTCGGCGTTCAAATATCACGATCGACCTAATCGTCCGTACGGAGAAGAAAGTATGAGATTTACCCAAATTCTAGTCGGTGCTTTGCTGATGTTCACAGCCAGCTTCGCAGCCGCACAAACCAATATTGCCGTTTTAAATGTTCAAGGCGTTGTGTTGAGCTCGAATCAGGCCAACGACTTTAAAGCACAGCTCGAGCGCGAGTTTAAGCCTCGTCAGGATTCGCTCAAAGCCATGGCTGAAGAGCTGAAGAAAATGCAGGAAGACGGAGCGCGTGACGCCGACTTTTTGAGCGACGACCAGAAACGTGAGTTGACCCAACGTTACGGCTCGAAACTCCGCGAGTTTCAAAAAATGCAAAACGATATGGCTCGTGAGCAGCAAGAGAAAGAGCAGGTTTTTGTGGAAAGCGTAAGGCCTAAGCTCGACGCCGTAGTGAATAGAATTGTGGAACAACGCAACATCGATTTGTTGCTGGACCGACGTTCCGTGCTGTTTGCCAAAGGCAGCGCCCTCGATATTAGTCAGGAAGCTCTGGACGCTCTAAACGCATCCAAGTAGCTTCGTCCAAATCGAAAGAGAAAGCCGCGCGGGGCAACCCGCGCGGCTTTTTTTTGCCTGTCGCGATATTCTGAGTGTTGATAACACTTCCAGGCTTGTCCGGCCAGTGGCCGGCCGGGCTGCACGGCTCATTTTGCCGCGATGAAATACGCGACATTATTGAGAATTGAAACCACCTTTCGCGGCTGGAAGCCGCTCCTGCAATTGGCGTAGAAACACCGCTCTTGCCAGACAGTCAGTCGGGATAGGCAGCAGGTAACAGAAGTGAAAGAGTTAGCCGCACCAAAGTTACGATGTACCTTAACAATCCTGTAAAAGTGCTAAGCTAGGAGTCAGGTGGCCAAAGTTGCAAAAGCCGGTTTCAATTCAGAAGCGGTTTTAGACCGCTCCAAAGAAATTACAGCGTGCAACGCCTGAAACGACTTGGCATGTAGGTGCGATCGTTAAGTCAATAAAAGAAAAACGGAGGTGCGTGGTGTCAGATGTGACCGAGCTATTGCTGCAGTGGAACGAAGGTGACGAGCAGGCGAGAGCGCAACTGATGGAAAAGATCTACGCTGAGTTACGTACCATCGCGGCTCGCTATCTTTCCAATGAACGTAATGCCGCCGACCTGCAGCCCAGCGCGTTGGTTAACGAAGCGTACATGCGCCTTATTAATCTTAACCGCATAGAGTGGCAGGACCGGGCACATTTTTTTGCTATGTCAGCGCGCGTTATGCGGGAGATTTTAATTGACGAAGCGCGTAAACGCGGTGCGGTCAAACGCGACGGCGGCGTGCAGGTAACGCTGACCAATTTATCGGCCGACAGCCAAAATCCAACGACTAACGTTTTAATGTTACATGAGGCGATGGGTCGTCTGGCCGAGGTTGATCCTGAACGAGCGCGCTTGGTTGAGCTGCGTTTTTTTGGCGGGCTCACCATTGAAGAAACAGCCGCTGTTTTGGGCAAATCTCCCGCCACCGTCAAGCGCAGTTGGGAAGTGGCGCGAGGCTGGCTGTTCCAAGTCATGAATAAAGGTAATACGTCTTAGTTACTTCCGTGTCTGACGTAGCCTGAACTTTGGACTGTTCGCTCGCTCTTCCGTTTGTCCGGTGCACCGAGCTCGCTAAATCATTACCCGCTACGTTTCGCTGCGGTCTTCCAGCACCATGAATTCTCCCGAATTCTCAATCGATTCCAGCAATTCCTCTACTGCTGTGCGTAAACCTGGATCTTCGGCCTCCAGTTTTTCAAGAAAGGCGTGGCGCTCCGCCGCGCTTCTAGCAATCAGACGATCGCAAAGCGCCATTATCAGCTTGTCCCGATCAGCGGGTCGACTCATAGCTGTTTGATCCTATACGCCGCTCGTTTCGGACGACTCAGTGTGGAAGTTCCTTATCTGGCTGAGACATTGCTGTCTCAGATATTCCGTATGGGGTGATCTCTAGTTATAGAGGCGCAATTACTACGCGATCAGGATCATTTTTTATTTTCTAATAATTCAAGTGTAAAGCCGCAAAAATACATTATCTTTCAGAAACCTAAGTGACCCTAAAAAAGAATTGGTTATTTGTGAGCCGTTTCTGTGCACATTTTCGCCTTAGTCTTTAGGCAGAGGTAACTTTTTCAGCGCCCTAAGCCCAAACAGATAAACCGTTCGCAAAACGGTAACAACAAAAAGGGATAAAACATGTTTATAAGAAAATTTCTGGCCGTGGCTACACTGGCACTTGGCTTCAGCACTCAGGCTGCGACCACAGTCGAATTTACAACACCCAGCGGTACGGCTGGCCCTAATGACGTCATTGAAGTCTGGCTGACGTTATCAACTGATACGGGTTTTACATTTGACCCAAGCGACCCTGATGGTGATGGTTCATACGGCGGTGTGATTGACCCCGCTGACCTGCCTACTGGCGGGTTTTCATTCGACGCCAATATGGGTGAGGGCGCTTTTGTCGAATTCGATTTTATTGAATCGGCCTTCGCGTCAATATCAGCGGGCTGTTCGGGTTCATTTGTCGTAGGCACTAACGGTGAATGCGGATTGGGCGGCGTCGGTACTGATAACTATAATTTCAATTTCGGTCCCGGCTGGTCACCTGGCAATAATGCGTTGGAGCTGGCTGCCGGTGACAGTATTGACTTTCTGTGGGGTGCGTTTACTCCGGTCGATGGAGGCGCTGCAGAAGGAACCTACGACTATTTTGAAGCTGGCTTTGGTCTCTTTTTCCGGGGAGTCGGATTCGACGATTTCGGTGAAGAAGTTGAAGTCCTTACGTTCATTGAACTCGGCCAGGCCTGTGACGCAGGCGACCAAAGCTGTGCTTTCTCGCGAACAATCACAGCGGCTCCGGTTCCTGTACCGGCTGCTGCCTGGTTGTTTGCCTCAGCGCTGTTCGGTCTGGCTGGCATGAGCCGACGCAGAAAGGTTTAGTAAGACCTTCGTTTAAAAAAATCTAATGGGTAGTTTCGGCCGACGATTGCATGCACACAGGTTCTCCCTGTGCAAATTGTTGAGTAGCGTCTGACGACGATCCCAGACTGGTTATGGACGAGTACTGACAGGGACGTTTTGTTAGTAGAGCCTTAGGTTGTGCGTATTTACTGTGGATGACCCCAAACACGCACCTCCAATTTGACCGCACCGCACTGTGTTTGACACAGAGCGATGCGGTCTTTTTTTTGTCCCTTCCCGTTTTTCCTTTAGATGTCTGTCTTACACAGCGGCCAGCGGTCAGGAAAGCTTACGGACATTTATTCACAGGTTGTCGATAAGCTATAAATCCGTGTCATCTGCTTCGTGAAAAGCTCTGCCGTGACGCTAGTAAACGTGGCGGCTTCAGTTGGGTACACACGGCGTTGCACTGGGTCCCGGCGGCTGCAGGAACGAGTTGCTCACCGTAATCAGGTCAAGGAAGTTAACCGTGCCGTCACCGTTTAAGTCGAACAGTGGGTCAGAGCTCAGAAAAGCGTCGATAAACAAACTGTAATCGAGAAAGTTAACAATGCAGTTTTGGTCAAAGTCTGCGTCGCAGGCGTTGCCAATGCCGTCGTTGTCAACGTCGGTCTGATCGGCGTTGTTTACAAAGGTACAGTTGTCTTGACCGTCTGGAATGCCGTCGGTGTCGCTTGGGTCAATGATGAATGTCTGAATCGACCAAATTCCCCTGCCAAATGTGGCAGCCAGCAGCGCTCCGTCTGAGGGGCTGGTTCTCAGGTCGGTAACGGGAACGAGTGGAAGGTCGCCATACGTGGTCCAGTCGCCGTCAAACCCTTGTATAAATACACCGACGTCGGTGCCGGCTACCAGTTGTCCTGAATCGGTTGTGGCCAGCGTATTGACCGGAGCGGATGGCAGGTTGGTGCTAATGTCTGTCCACGTATCGCCAAAGTCGCTCGTATAGAAAACGTAAGGCGTGTCGTCGGCGTCCCTAAAACCGGAATAGCTCAGGTAGACAGCGTCACCCAAGCTTAAAGGGTCAATTAACAATTTACTCACCCAGCGATTAGGCAAGTTGGGCGCTGTTATTTGAGTCCAGCTGAAGCCGTCATAGCGCCACACTCGACCTCCGTCGGTGCCGATCATGATCTTGTCGTTAGCGCCCGGAGCAACCGCAACCGTGGTAACGGTTCCAAACGGATACGGATCAATGGGTGACGGGAAGGGGTCGCCGCCAGTTAAGTCGGGGCTTATGGTAGACCAACTCAGGCCCCCGTCGGTTGATTTCTCGACCAGGTTACCCGCATAGATCATCGAGGAAGGATTGCTCGGATAAAATACCAGCGGCGTTTGCCAGTTGCGTCGACTGGAAGCAACGGCTCCAATGGGGCCGCTAGTCGCGCCGCCGTCAAACGAAACGCCACAAAAACCGTACTGCGAACAGCTGTAAACGATGTCCTGGTTTTGTGGGTTAATCAGGTTTTCCAGTCCGTCGCCACACTGACCGTGTCGGTTCCATAGTGCGTTGCCTGCATTATCGTAGGAGCGTAAACAGCGATTGTCCTGCGTGCCGCCTACAATGCGACTGCCGTCGTTTTCGCTGACGTCCAGCGTGTAGAACTGTGTGAACGGTTGCTTGGTTGCAAACACCCAGGGGGCTGAGCCGTTGGTTTCGGAGCGGTAAACGCCGCCGTCGTTGCCAAGATAGACGCGGCCTGGCACGTTCGGGTCCCAGGCCATGGCGTGCTGGTCGGCGTGAATTGAGGTTTGATTGGTAAAGGTTACACCACCGTCTGTTGATTCACTTAGCGGTAGGCCGGCTACGAAAACGTGGCTGGCGTCTGCCGGGTCCACCCAGATGCGAGCAAACCACCATCCAAACGAAGACTGTGAGCTCGCGAGGTTGGTGTCAAAAGGAAGTGCGGACCAAGTGGTACCACCGTCCGTTGAGGTATACGCATTCTGGAAAAAACCGCGTGTGGTTAAGTACAGGGCGTAGAGAACGGAAGAGTCTGAAGGCGCCAGGCCAATTGACACGCGCCCGACATCCGCATCAGGTGCCGGCAAATTGTTGGCCGGTCCTAAACGACTCCAGCTATCGCCACCGTCGTCTGAACGATAAATGCCCGAGCCCTCACCGCCGTAGCGCCTCAGAGCAGGCTGCCTTAGGTGGTCCCACATGGCGGCATACAGTCGATCAGGGTTTTCTGGGTCAATCACAATGTCCGACGCCCCGGTCGTCAAATTATCACCGGCCAGACTTAGTTCCCACGTAGCCCCGCCGTTGAGACTGCGATATACACCGCGTTCGCCGCCTTCGTTGTAGAGCGGGCCAGTTGCCGCCACGAACAGACGGTCCGGGTTCGCTGAGTCAACAACGATACGACTGATACGCTCCGTATTTTCAAGACCCAGAGGTGTCCAGTTAGCGCCACCGTCGCTGGAAGAAAACACGCCAGCATTACCGTAAGTCAGACTGCCACCACCCGGATTGGATTCACCTGTTCCCGCATACAGGATTCCAGTGCTGCTCATGGCGAGCGCTCCCATGCTTTGGGCGCTGTCGTTTGGCCAAACGCTTACGAAGGTATCGCCCGCGTTGTTGCTACGCCAAACGCCTCCGGACGCAGACGCCGCGTAAACCGTGTCCGCGATGGCTGGATCCACTACGAGGTCAACAACACGGCCACCAATGTTATCGGGTCCGCGAAAGGTCCATTGTCCGCCACTGCGTTGGTTTTGTTCCTTGCGTAATGCGAGCTGGGCGCTGACTCGAGCGCGCTGGTTAGGTGATATTTCGCTACCTTGAAGGCGACGAATGTCCAGCCACTCACCCGGCCGAAGTTTTGGTGCGTTCGCGTCCGGCACTGTGGCTGGGTGTCCACTGTCTGAATTAAAATTAACGGCCGCCATGAGCCCGGTTATTCCGAGTACCAAAAGAGCGATTGACTTCCACATAAGATTTTCCCCTAAGTCCTTTTCTGGATATCACCAGCTTACTGCATGATGTCCCAGTCGCTAAAGTGTTTTGTCTTGCAAGTCATAGACTAAACTGTTTATCGGGTAGCGCGAGACGGGTTAATTTGCCGGTGTCGAGTACTATCTCGTTGATTTCACGCGTCGTTATATTACTTGGGTTGCTGCACTCGCTCTTTAGATCTAATCGTCGGCGAGTCAATAGCAATGCTCACTACTGAAGGCGTGTTAGTAACCCGACTAAATCGTAAAGCCTTAGTTTTCCTCTACAACCTATTCTCTTTTCAAGAATTGTTGTTTTTGGTCGATATATACAGAACTAAAGGTTTTCATATTGCTTCGCAAATGGAAATCGCAATCAATCCACAGGCAAGGGACGCCGGTATGAACGAAAGCTTTTTCGATCCTCTCCTTGTGTCATTGTCGTTGGTGGTGGCGGTTGTCGCTTCCTATACAGCACTGGAACTGGCGAGGCGTGTCGCGTCTTCAACAGGTACAGCCTCAACTTATTGGCTGGTAACCGGCGCTGTGTCGATGGGCATTGGCATATGGTCCATGCATTTTGTAGGTATGTTGGCCTTCAAAATGGACATGCCATTTTCTTATAACGTTCCGCTTACCTCGCTGTCGTTACTAATAGGTATGGCAGCTTCAGCATTTGCCATATATGTTGGTTCGCGTTCTGCAGTAAGCAAACTCGCTCTTGTGTCTAGCGGTTTGATTCTGGGTGCCGGTATTGCCGGAATGCACTACACGGGCATGGAAGCCATGGAAATGCAGGCTGAAATAGTCTACGACCGGCTATTGGTTCTGGCCTCTATTGTGATTGCTTTTGTCTCCGCCACAGCGGCTATTTTTATTGCATTAACGGTAGCTAACACCAAAGAGAATGGACTGTTTGGGTTTAAGCTCGTTGCTGCATGCATCATGGGCATTGGCATCTGTGGCATGCACTATACTGGAATGTACGCAGCCTCTTATGTGCCTATAGAAGGCATGGCAATGGATCATACCGGCTCGAGTGTGCAAAACGATTTTATGGCCGTATCTCTTGCGATAGCAGCACTGGTAGTGCTGGGAATCACGCATCTAACCATGTTCTTCGACTACCGCATGGGCGTTCAAAAAAAGCTTGGTGAAAAAGCTGAGCAAGAAGCGATGCGGCTAGCCAAAATTCTGGATGATTCAATTAACGAAATTTATGTGGTGGATCCGAAAACGAACAAGTTTACAAGTGTAAACAAAGGTGCCGTTAACAACCTCGGCTATACACGCGAGCAGCTGTTGCAAATGGGTCCTGCTGACATCAACCCCTTTCTTAACCTTCCAGCTGATGGCGAGTTGACTGCTGAGCTTGCGGCTAGTCCTAATAATTCGAAACAATTCGAAACAATGCATCAGCGTGCAAACGGAGAGACTTATCCTGTTCAGATTCAGGTTCAATTGTCACAATCCGATGATGAGCCTGTACTAATCGCAGTTGTTGCCGATATTACAGAGAGAAAAGCTCTCGAGCTTCAGGTGTCCAGGTCAAAGAAGCTGGAATCAATTGGTCAGCTTGCCGCTGGAATCGCTCATGAAATTAACACGCCAGCGCAGTTTGTCGGAGACAATACCCGATTCTTGCAGGACTCCTTCGGTGACCTTCTAAAGCTCGTTCGCGCTTACGACACTTTCTTCGAGAAACACAAAGCCGGGACACTTGGTCAAAGTAGCGTCGCCGAACTTGAACTTGCGATTGAAAATGCGGATGCAGTTTATTTGGCTGAGGAGGTCCCTACCGCGATAGAACAATCCATAGATGGCGTGAAACGAATTTCGAATATAGTTCTTGCAATGAGGGAGTTTTCGCATCCTGGCAGTGCGGACAAAGAACTGGTTGATTTGAGTAAAACGATTGCCAATACAATAACGGTTGCCTCTAACGAGTGGAAGTACGTGGCAAAAGTTCATACAGAATTTATTACAGATTTGCCTTTAGTGAGGTGTTATCCGCAGCAAATCAGTCAGGTTGTTCTCAATTTAATTGTAAATGCAGCACACGCGATTCACGAAAAAAATGGGGATGCAACCGGCAAATTGGGCACGATTACGGTGTCGACGCAAAAGAAAGGTGAAATGGCCGAAATCAGAGTGACTGATACGGGGTGTGGCATACCAGACGAGAATCGTGATCGAATCTTTGACCCGTTTTTTACTACCAAAGAAGTTGGGATTGGTTCAGGTCAAGGGCTTGCAATGGCCTATGCAACCATAGTGGATGGGCATAGAGGCGAGCTAAACATTGAATCAGATGTGGGTAAAGGAACTACCTTCATTATACGAATTCCGATTAATCCAATGGAACAGGATCAGGAGGCCGTAGCGGCATGATCAGAGTGGTATTTGTAGACGATGAGCCCAATATCCTCAATGGTCTCAAAAGAATGTTGCGCCCGATGCGCAAAGAATGGCGCATGGAATTTTTCGATAACGGTGCTGATGCACTGGAGTCCATACAGAATGAGCGATGTGACGTTATCGTGTCGGATATGCGCATGCCGAAGATGGATGGCGTGCAGCTATTGACTAGCGTTCGCGAGAATAGCCCGGGTGCTATCCGTATTGCTCTGTCTGGGCAGTCGGGCTCTAACATGATCTATCGGTGTATTAAAAACGCACACCAATACTTGGCCAAGCCGTGCAGTGCAGATCAATTACTGGACACAGTTACACGTGTCGGTGCATTGCAGCAGTTAGTGGCGGATGACAAGGTCAGATCACGTATTGCCGAGATCGAGTCTGTTCCAACGTTGCCTGAGTCCTACAGCAGTCTGATCAATGAGCTTGAGCAAGACGATCCGTCAATGAAGAAGGTCGCTGAGTTAATCGAGACTGACGTTGCCGTCTCGGCGAAGATGCTTCAGATCGTTAACTCAGCATACTTCGGGTTGCCTCGTCAAATTTCATCGTCCCATGAAGCGGTCATGTTTCTTGGTATTGACTCTATTAAGAACATTGTTTTGGCTAACGGTGTCTTTTCCCAGTTTGATCCTGACACCGTTGTTGAACTGGGACTAAATACAGTCTGGTCGCACGGGCTTGCAGTAGGAACGCTAGCTAAAAAAATCGCATTGGATTTTGACGATGACAAAATGACCGCTGACTTCGCATTAATGGGTGGTCTGCTTAGTGGTATTGGCACTCTCGTAATGGCAATGGACAACCCAAGTGAGTTGGCCCGCACTCTCAAGATGGTCGAAGAAACGGGTTCTTCCAAATGGAGCGTTGAAACCGAATTGCTTGGGTATTCATATATGGAGATCGGAGCATGTCTCGCCTCTATGTGGGGGTTACCGAGCGTGATCGTGGAAGCTATTGGCTACCAACATCGACCTTCGCAGTGTTCTGCTCAGGAATTTACACCGCTTACTGCGATCCACATTGCGGACTCTATTCTTCGAGACTCAGATTCCGATGATTCTCAAGCAATCGATATGGCCTACATAAATCGTCTTAATCTCGCTGATCGCATTGAAGCCTGGCGCTCAATGGCGGTTGACCAATAATCTAACAAAGTTGATCCTGTATATGAATGAACAAATACTATTCGTTGATGATGAACCTAATGTTTTGCGCTCTATCCAGAGAAGTATGCGTAAGCGCTATATTTTAAAAACAGCCGATAGCGGCAAGCATGCACTTGAAATTATTGAGCAAGAAGGCCCCTTTGCGGTGATCGTTTCTGATATGCAAATGCCGGAAATGAACGGGGCTGAGTTACTCTCTAAAGTGAGAGAACTGTCACCCCATACGGTTCGTATAATATTGACGGGTAATGCCGATCAGCAAACTGCGGTTGATGCAATCAACCAGGGTGATATTTTAAGATTTTTGAACAAGCCCACCAGTTCGGAAGAAATTGCTAACGCGGTAGATGCCGGCCTTAAGCAGCATCGATTAATAAAGGCCGAGGAAGAACTTCTCGAGAAAACGTTGAAAGACAGTATTCAGGTGCTTACTGATATTTTAGCGTTAGCGAATCCGGAGATTTTTGGACGCTGTTCCCGTATTAAAGCCAGAACGATTGCAGTAATAAGAAAACTGGGTTTTGCCGACTCATGGGAATTCGAATCTATGGCCATGCTTTCACAGATTGGTTGTGTTTCCCTGCAATCTGATTTGATGAAAAAAATACACACAGGTAAACGGCTCACGGACCAGGAACGTTTGGAGTTTGCAGGTCATGCTTCATCGGGAGCTCAGCTAATTGGAAAAATCCCGAGAATGGAAAGTATTGCTGAAACTATTCGATACCAACGAAAGAACTTTGATGGCAGTGGTTCGCCTCGTGATGACGTGAAAGGAGAGCAGATTCCGCTGGGCGCTCGAATATTGCGTGCTGTTATAGACCTCGATGTTCTAGTTGCTGCGGGACATGACGTCCATGAAGCCCTGAGCAGAATGAGAAAGGCACCAGAAAGATATGACCCGAGAGTATTTGAGGCTCTGGAATGCTCGCAGTCTCCAGAACGATCGTTGCGGAAAGTCCATGTGGAAAATCTGACATCGGAAATGCAGCTTGCAGATGATTTGTCTACGTCGTCTGGTGCGTTGCTCGTTGCTATGGGGCAGGCGACCACAAGCTCTGTAAGGAATCACCTTATGACCTATAGTGAGAGAGGAATGATTGACGCCGAGCTCGAAGTTTGGGTTACAGATTAACTCTCGACAAAGAGTGACGTCGCGAGCGCTCGGTGAGATGAACTCTTACAGTTGAGCAGGCAATTCGTTAATAATTTCGTGTGACCCAAAATCGAATGTCTGCATCTGGGGAAGACTCTGTTAGCCCAAACAATGCGCCTGCAAAGATACTCCAGCCGTTGCTGCCCACCGGTATTACCGCAAAAGGGCCTAGTGTGTGTCTTTGATCATCAAAGTCAGCGAAGTCTGAAGTTGTGCCATAGCTGCTGTAAAGTTCAAGACCAATCTGTTTGCGATCAGGCAGGGTTTTGAACAGGTTGCCCCGCGTCTGTAGACCAGCTCCGTCGCGGGCACCGCTACCAATATCAACTGAGGTGAGCGCCAGCAGTCGCGCCTGCCAACCGTTGGACAGTTGAAACTGGTTCATCCAGTTGAGCCCAATGGTTTCGTTACGATTCCCGTCTCTGACTCTGACGTCCAGCCGCAATCCAGACTGCCAGAATCGGCTGGTGTCATCGGTGACGTCCCAAAAGAGCTCGCCCTGAACGTAATCAAAATCAAAGTCCGAGCTACCCGTCTTGCGGGTTTGCCCAATAACACGCCACATATATTTGGAGTCGAGGGCTTTCTCGTAGTGGATACGCTGCGCGAATCCATCACTGTCGTCGATAAAGGCCAGGCGGTATTGAACAGATTGGTGGCCTTCATTAACGACCGGACCAAAAACACCGCCGGTGTTCTGTGCGGCCGATTTTACAGGGAAAAAGAGGCTCGAACAGCTGATAGTCAAAATGAAAATAAGTCGTGAAATATGCATTGAAAGCGGGTCCTGAGTAGGAAGATCAAACGAAAAAATACGAAAAGCACGGCGGCCATTGGCAGCGCTTCTGGCGGTGACTCTGCGAATTAATCAGCGGTAAGTGCTCATTATTTTCGTCAAAACATCAGCTCCCGGATTCAATTTGGAGTATTGCAGTTCATTGAGTGGTTGGCGACAGGTGCCGGAAACGGCGTGCATGTCGCCTTTCTCCTGATTGATGTACAAGAGTCCTGTTACCACTTCACCTTTTGCGGCGTGATCGCTCAGGTAGGTGAAAGCGGCGGCCTGATCAGTTGGGTCGTAGGCGTTGTCAACTTTGCGTAGAACTACCTGACTACCGTCGTGTAGCTTGACCTGACTTGATTTGCCTTCTTCGTACTCAGTTTTAATTTCGTCGCGTGGTGCAATGTAGTCGGCTTGCACAACCTGATTGAAGAACTCTCGCGTATGGGCGTAGCTTTTGGTGCTGCCCTGATGATCGTTAAACGTGACGCAAGGACTAATGACGTCGAGCAAGGCAAAACCGTCATGATTCATGGCCGCTTTTATTAATGGAACAAGCTGCTCTTTGTCTCCTGAAAAGCTGCGAGCCACGAACGTGGCGCCAATGGCAATAGCTGTTGTAACCGGGTCGATGGGTGGCTGCATGTTTTCTTCACCACGCTTGGCGCGGCTGCCTTTGTCGGCAGATGCCGAAAACTGGCCTTTAGTAAGACCATAAACGCCGTTGTTTTCGATGATGTAGCACATGTTTACGTTACGACGGATGGCGTGTGCGAACTGCCCCATGCCAATTGACAGTGAGTCACCGTCTCCGGATACGCCGATATACATGAGATCGCGGTTGGCCGCGTTGGCGCCGGTTGTTACGGACGGCATGCGGCCGTGAACCGAGTTAAACCCGTGCGAGCCGCTAACGAAGTAGGCGGGCGTTTTAGACGAGCAGCCGATGCCTGACATTTTGCCAAGGCGATGCGGCTCTATGTTGAGTTCGAAAACAGCACGAACAATAGCTCCGGTAATGGAATCGTGTCCGCAGCCGGCGCACAGTGTTGACACCACCCCTTCGTAGTCGCGAGCCGTAAGGCCGAGCTCGTTGCGATTGGTTTTCGCGTTTATGATGAGGGGTTTTTTAATGTAGCTCATGCCGCTTTTCCTTTGGCCATGTCTGCTTTGATGGTTTCAACAACATCCCGTGCGCACAGTGGCATCCCGTCGTAAAACAGCGCCGGTATAAGCGTGCTGCTTGGCGCGTCGATATCCAGCATTAGCATTGAGCGCAGCTGCGCGTCGCGGTTTTGTTCAACAACGTAAACGTGTTTGTGACTGTTGACGAAGTCTTTGACATCGTCTCCAAACGGAAAGCCTTTGACGCGGCAATAGTTGAGGCTAATGTCGTCCTCTGCCAGTACGTCAATGGCCTCAACCACGGCGCCCTCGCAGACGCCAACGGTCAAGATGGCCGTATCGTGTTTAGCGTTGTGCTTAATGTCAGCAGCCGGCACGAGGCTTCGCGCTGTTTCCCATTTGACCAACAGGCGGTCGAGCACTTCCTGATAGTCCGCGGAGTCTTCTGTGTATCCGCCAAATTTATTGTGACCGGACCCGCGAGTGAAGTAAGCGCCTCGTGCGTCTTCACCCGGTAGTGTGCGGTAGGTAATGCCGTCGCTGTCAATGTCGAGGTAGCGATGGAATTTTTCAATTTTGTCCAAGTCTTCACTGTGCAGTACCTTGCCGCGGTCGGGCGTATAGGTGTCGTCCCACTCGAAGTCAGGACACATCCAGTCGTTCATGCCAATGTCGAGGTCGGACAGTACGAAAACGGGTGTCTGCAGGCGTTCAGCTAAATCGAATGCGGTGGGCGCGAATGCAAAGCACTCTTCGGGGTTGCCCGGAAACAGGAGTACGTGCTGTGTGTCACCGTGCGAGGCGTAAGCACACATCATCATGTCTGCTTGTTGGGTACGAGTAGGCATTCCGGTGGACGGTCCGGTTCGCTGTACGTTAAATAAGACCGCCGGGACCTCGGCGTAGTATGCGAAGCCAATAAATTCTGACATGAGTGAAATACCCGGTCCGCTGGTTGGCGTAAACGCCCGCGCGCCGTTCCAGCTTGCGCCCAGCACCATGCCAATAGCAGCCAGCTCGTCTTCGGCCTGAATAATGCAGTAGTTTTTTTCGCCTGTTTCCGGATCAATGCGCAGCTTGTCGCAGTACATTTTGAACGCGTCCATTAACGATGTTGAAGGCGTGATGGGATACCAGGCTCCTACGGTCGCACCGGCATACACGCAGCCAAGACCGGCTGCGGTGTTGCCGTCGATCATAATGTGCCCTTTGGTACCGTCCATGTGTTCAACACGATGAGACAGCGGGCACGCGAAGTTTTCCCGGGCGTAGTCGTATCCGATGCGAATGGCCTTAACGTTGGCATCGGCCAGATGAGGCTTCTTGGCAAAGGTTTCGCCAAGCAGTGTTTTAATAATGTCGAGATCAATGTCCAGAAGTGCGGCTAGAACGCCTACATAGGCGATGTTTTTCATTAGCACTCGCGTGCGAGCACCGTCAAAGTTCTCGTTGGCAAGGCGAGCAAGCGGCACGCCGATGACGTTTATGTCTTTGCGATCGAGTTGTTTGCTGCGTGGCCAAGTAGAATCGTAGATGAGCCAGCCACCGCTGCGAACGTCGGCCATGTCTTTCATATACGTTTGTGCGTTCATGGCGACAATTACGTCGACTTCGGCCGCGCGTGCGCGGTAGCCTTTGGACGTGCAACGTATTTCGTACCACGTGGGCAGGCCCTGAATGTTCGACGGGAAGTAGTTTTTTCCCACAACCGGAATGCCCATGCGAAACAGGGATTTCAGAAGCAGGCCGTTGGCGCTGGCGGAACCGGTACCGTTAACAGTACCCACCTTAATGCTCAGATCGTTGATCGTTGCCATGTTTTTATGTGTTCTCGGTAAAGTGTGATTAAACCGTTTCTTTTTCGACGGTCGACGCTTGCTGGTCGTCTACCTGAGGTAGAAAGATTTTTGATTTTTGCATGTCCCAGGCACCCGTCGGGCAGCGCTCAGCGCACAGTCCGCAGTGGACACATATGTCTTCGTCTTTCACCATGACTCGTCCCGTTTGGGGTAAGTCTTCGGATACGTAAAGATCCTGTGTCAGGTTTTCAGCGGGTGTTTTTAGACGCAGCCGAAGTTCGTCTTCGGGTCCGTTAGGGGTCATGGTCAAACAGTCGACCGGACAAATGTCGATGCAAGCATCGCACTCAATGCAGAGCTTGGCTTCAAACACGGTTTGAATGTCGCAGTTGAGGCAGCGCTCCACTTCGGTGGCAATTTGTTCGACGCTAAATCCCAGTTCCACTTCGACGTTTATATTTTTGAAACGCTTTTTCAGGTCGACGTGCGGCATGAGCCGACGATCAGACACGTCGTAGTCGTTGGAGTAACTCCACTCGTGCAAGCCCATTTTTTGCGAAGAAAGCGTTACGCCGCGAGGAAGTCGCTCATTAATATCTGCGCCCTGACAGTATTTGTCGATTGATATCGCCGCCTGATGCGCCTGCCCTACGGCTTCAATAATGTTGCCAGGACCAAAGGCGGCGTCTCCACCGAAAAAGACGCCCTCTCGTGTCGACATGAAGGTGGTCTCGTCAACAATGGGACAGTCCCATTTGTTGAACTCAAGCCCCATGTCTCGTTCGATCCAGGGAAAAGCATTGTCCTGGCCAATGGCTAGAATCACGTCGTCGCATTCGATCATGACTTCTTCAACTGCGGTACCGCGATCAATTTGGCCTTGCTCGTCGAATTTATACTCCATGACGTCGAAGCGCATTCCGATAAGCTTGCCGTCTTCAGTGACAAACTCTTTGGGCGAGTGGTTAATAATGATATTAACGTTCTCTTCTTCAGCGTCTTCTAACTCCCAGGCGCTGGCCTTGAAATAGGCGCGTGGCTTGCGTGCCATTACGTTGACTTCTTTTGCGCCGAGGCGAAGAGAGGTTCGGCAACAGTCCATAGCGGTGTTACCTACGCCGATAATAAGAACGCGTTCGCCAATTTTCTTGACGTGCTCAAACGCTACCGACTCAAGCCAGGCAATACCGATATGAATATTGCTTGCCGTGTCACGTCCCGGAATGCTCAGGTTCTTGCCTTTTGGTGCACCGGTGCCGACAAATACGGCGTCGTAGTCGTTGTCGTCTAGGAATTCTTTGAAGCTGTTAACGGGCGAGTTGGTTTTGAGCTCAACGCCCATGTCGAGAATGTAGCCGATTTCTTCGTCGAGCACTTTAGGCGGCAAACGAAAGCGCGGAATGTTGGTGCGCATGAGGCCGCCCGTGGTATTGAGCGCTTCGAAAATAGTGCATTCGTAACCCATCGGCGCCAAGTCGTTAGCGACCGCAAGCGACGCACAGCCAGCACCGATTAGTGCTACTTTCTTACCGTTCGTTTGCTCTGGGGCTTTGGGAATCTGGTCCGTGATGTCTTCGCGGTGATCGGCTGCAACGCGTTTCAGGCGGCAGATCGCGACGGGCTTGTCTTCGACGCGAGTCCTTCGGCAGGCGGGTTCGCACGGTCGGTCACACACACGTCCGAGAATGCCTGGAAAGATGTTGGATCGGCGATTGCTCATGTAGGCGTCGCCGAAGCGACCCTGAGCAATTAGTCGAATGTATTCGGGAACATCGGTATGAGCGGGACAAGCCCACTGACAGTCAACGACCTTGTGGAAGTAGTCAGGATTGGTGACATCCGTGGGCTTCATGTTTCGGCTCATTGCGTACCTGCTTTTGAATGAGTATGCGTAGCAAAATTAAAAAACCTGTTCGGTGTAGCTTAACGTCCTGTCAGAAAATGTACACCGTTTGGCGACATTTCCGGACATTTCATTTAATCGTTAGAGGAGCGACGCCAAGATTTAGCGCCAGTCGCATGGGATATGCATTAAGAAGGTAATAATAGAATTATAATACAATGACTTAGGGTTTGGTTGAGCTCACAGGACCCAGTGATAGTACCGCTACGTTTCCGAGAAGTACGCCTCAAGGCCGCAACCTATTATTCAGCCCAGTTTATTCACCCCAGTTTAGCCATTCGCTCAGAACGTCTAGCGAAGCTTGTGTCAGGTGGTGGGGTGTGCTGCGAAGAACGACATTTTTGGCGCGGTAGGCAACCCCGAAGCCGGCTGCCTGCAGCATAGGAATATCATTGGCGCCATCGCCAATCGTGCAGCATTGTTCAGAGTTTATGTCGAGCTTCGCACATTCGTCTCGCAGCACGTCCAACTTGGTGTCTTTAGTCACAATGGGATCAAGTACACGGCCTGTGAGTTTGTGGTTCTCAATTTCAAGCTGATTGGCTATTGCTTCGTCAAAGCCCAGGGTCTGACTTACGTGCTCGGCAAAGGGGGTAAAACCGCCACTTACCAGCACTGCGCGCACGCCGTTTTGACGGGCGTGTGCAATCAGTTCGCGTGCGCCGTTGCTGTATTGGGTTTTCAGCACACATTCTTCCACCGCCGAGTAGTCAAGGCCTTTTAACAGCTCCACTCTTTCGTGGAGTGCTTCAATAAAGTCCAGCTCACCGTTCATGGCGCGAGAGGTAATAGCAGCCACTTTTTCACCAATACCAGTATGCGCGGCAAGCTCGTCCAACGATTCAGTGGTAATCAAGGTGCTGTCCATATCGCACAGAAGCAACTTGATGGCCGGTTTTTTGACCGGCGACACCCATATGTCCGCCGTCGTCGCGTGTAGAAGGGTTTGCCACAGCGACCACGCGCTTGGGCCATTTGCAGTGATAGGCAAAGCGCTACTAAGTTGTCCGTCTTGCCAGGCACCGTTTGAGGTTATGCCAAGTCGGGCCATTGCTACGACGGTAGCGTGTTGGTCTTTCGCCAATGACGCAGTCGCCACGGCCAAATTGATTACATATGTCTCGGCACCCGAACGAGTTGCCCAGAACGGCGGGCTGACGATTGTGTCGCTGGCTGTACTCGTGTCGCCAGAAAGTGCAGTTGATAAATTCATCGCATCAAGCCTCGTTGTTTTGTGCGTTCTATGGTTTTCGGCGTGCCGTCTGGCCGAAGACGGCCGGCTGAAATCAGCCGGCCGGGTGGTGCATGGCTTAGGCGCTGAAACTCAGGCTGTGGGCGTCTTTTATATGTTCCAGCTTGCGAAGGTCGGCAAGCAGGTTCGCTTCGAGTGGCGCGTCGACTTCGAGTAGAGCAATAGCTTCACCACCGGTCTCTTTGCGTCCGAGGTGCATATTGGCAATGTTGATCTTGTTTTCAGCGGCAAAAGTACCAATGGCGCCAATGGCCCCCGGCTGGTCCGAATTGGTCAGATACAACATATTGGGTCCGAACTCCGATTCGAGCTTCACACCTTTAATATCGACTATGCGGCCCACTTTCTTAAACATGGTGCCACTCACGGTACGAGTATGTTTCTCAGTCGTTATTTCCAGCGTTATTCGATTGTGATATTCGTTTTCCACTTCGTTGCTGGCAGTTGTTACCTCAATGCCCATGTCGCGAGCCACCTGCTGTGCGTTGACGGCGTTCACGTTGCAGTTGCTCGGAGCAAGTACCGCTTGCACCGCTTGAGTGACCAGTGGAGCCATGTTGAGCTGGGTAACGTCTCCGAAAAACGACAGCGTAATGCCTGTGATCGGTTCGTGTGACAGCTGTCCTGCGAACGCTCCGAGGTTACTGGCGAGGTTCAGGTAGGGTGTCAGCACGAGCGCATCTTCCGCAGAAAGATTAGGTGCATTCAATGCGTTGGATATCGCTCCGTCGAGTAAGTAGTCGGAAATTTGTTCGGCAATTTGGACGGCTACTTTTTCCTGTGCTTCCTGCGTTGACGCGCCCAGATGAGGCGTGCATATGCAGTTTGGTAAACCAAACAGCGGGTTTTCTTTCGCTGGTTCTTCGACATAAACGTCAAGCGCTGCGCCGTGGAGGTGGTTGTTCTTTAATGCCGCCAGCAGGGCCAGCTCGTCGACTAGTCCACCGCGCGCGCAGTTGACCAGCATAGCGCCTTGTTTCATGGTGTTAATGGCAGTGGCGTCTATAATATTCAGCGTTTCGGGTGTCTTGGGGACATGTAAAGAAACAATGTCTGAAGTCTTAAGCAAGTCCTCAAGTTCCACTTTACGAACGCCCAGTTTTTCAGCTCTCTCTTCCGTTAGAAACGGATCGTATGCCTGAACGCGTAAGCCAATTCCCATGGCTTTCTTGGCAACAATAGACCCGATGTTTCCGGAGCCGATAATGCCGAGAAGTTTGCCGGTCAGTTCGGTGCCCATGAACTTTGATTTCTCCCATTTGCCGGCATGCGTTGACTCGTTGGCCTGAGGGATGTGTCGGGCCAGCGCGAACATCATGGCGAGAGTGTGCTCCGCTGTTGTAATGGCGTTACCAAACGGCGTGTTCATGACCACAACGCCTTGTTCGGTGCAGGCGGGTTTGTCGATGTTGTCTGTACCGATACCGGCGCGACCAACGGCTTTCAGACGCGTTGCGTGCTTGAGAAGCTCCGGTGTTACTTTGGTAGACGAACGAACGGCGAGCCCGTCAAAGTCGCCGATAATATCGGCTAGCTCTTCGGGTGACAGCTTGGGTGCGGTTACCGCCTCAATGCCACGATTTTTGAACACCGCGGCGGCCTGGCTGGACATGGTGTCGGAGATGAGAACGCGTAGTGCAGTGGTCATGAGTTGTTTCCTTTAGTATTTTCGTTTATCCAGCGTGTGAATGCCCAGTCGAGCCAGGGCAGCATGGCGGTAATGTCCGCGGCGTCAACCGTGGCGCCGCCCCAAATACGCAGTCCCGGAGGCGCAGCGCGGTAGGCGTTTATGTCGTAGGCCACGTTTTCTTCAGCCAGCCAGCCAACAAGTGTTTTGACGGCGGCACGCTGAGCGTCGTCGTCGAGTTTGGCAAATTCAGGATGAGTGATTTTCAAGCACATCGAGGTGTTTGAGCGGGTCGCGACTTCGCTGGGTAACCAGTCAATCCAGTCGCGCTGAGTTACCCAGCTGTTGAGTGCCTCGAAGTTGGCGTTGCATCGACCGAATAGAGCCTGCAGCCCGCCGATCTCTTCGGCCCAGTCGAGGGCCATATGCATGTCTTCCACTGCAATCATGCTCGGTGTATTTATGGTCGCGCCTTTGAAAATACCCTCGTTTATTTTGCCGTTTTTGGTTAGGCGAAATACTTTGGGTAGTGGTCGGTCAGGCGTGTACGACTCAAGCCGGGCGACCGCTTTAGGAGACAGTGCCAGCATGCCAAAACCGGCTTCGCCACCCATGACTTTTTGGAAGGACCAGGTAATGACGTCGAGCTTGGAATAGTCGAGCGGCATGGCAAAGGCTGCCGAAGTGGCGTCGCACAGGGCGAGGCCCTCACGATCTTTTCCTAACCAGTCGAGGTTTGGTACGCGAGTACCGCTTGTAGTGCCGTTGTACACGAACACGACGTCTGAATCAGACCGCACCTCGTTGAGGTCAGGCAGGTCACCGTAGGCGGCTTGAAGGTAGTTGACGTCGTCGAGTTTCAGCTGGGTTTTAATGTCACTGGCCCAGTCCGACGAGAAACTTTCCCACAGAAGCGCGTCGACGGGACGTGGCCCAAGCATGGACCACATGGCCATTTCGAATGCGCCGGTGTCGGATGCCGGTACCAGACCGAGCCGCCAGTCGTCAGGCAACCCTAACAGCTGGTGCTGTCGGTCTATGACGGACTTTATGCGCGCTTTGGGAGCAACTGCACGGTGGCTGAAGCCCAGGTGTTGGGTAGTGAGTTGTTGGGGAGACCAGCCCGGGTGCTTTTTGCACGGGCCTGATGAAAAACGCGGGTCGGCCGGGCGCACAGACGGATGCCCGATCCCACCCTGGATAGGAGTGTTCACAATATTAACCTCTAGTTATTGGCGGTTTGCGCCGCCGTCGCCCGATTGAAGATACAGACGTTTGAAAGTTTTTCAAGTCAAAGTGGTGGTGGGGGCTAGCCCCCACCCTTGGGGTCAAGTCTTCCCATATCCCGCTTCTGTCATTTAGCCCCCGCGAGTACGCGCAAGACACCTCGTCATTACGAGCCCGCGTAGCGGGTGCGGCAATCTCCATCCGGGTACTTCGATCCAAGTTAATGAGACAGGATATGGCTGCGTCACGAGATTGCCGCGCGCTTTGCGCTCGCAATGACCGAGTTGGTTTTCGTCATTGCGAACCCGCGTAGCGGGTGTGGCAATCTCTTTCGGGTTGCTTCGCTTAATTTATTGCGACAGATGGAAACGTGGAGTTTCAGGCGGTTTGCGGGGTGTGATAACGTGGAGTCAACGCTCCACTCGAGGCCTTTAATGAGCAAGCAGACTCCACGCTCCTCCGTATTTAAAAAACCTTTGATGCAATTCTGCATTGGATTTATTGTTTATGTTGTGTGCGTTGTGGCGGCTTTTTACGCAACGTCGGTTTTGTTGGCCGATTCAGGTAGCTGGCGCCCGTATGTGGCTTCTCTACCAGGCGTTGTTTTACTGGGAATATTCCCGCTTTTGTATGCCTATTTTCGGCACTACGACGAACAGGTAAGAAGAGATACGATTTTGTCGTTGGCCGTTAGCGGAGTGGTGGGGCTGTCGTTGCACGTGGTTTCTATGTCGCGGGCGGCTATTGGTGGTTATTCCCAGTTTGAGGGTGCTTCGATAGTGGTTGGTATGGCCTTGGCCTTTATTGTTGTTGCGTTTGTTCTGTCTTTGAGGCGTCACTGAGTTCAGGGGTGAGTCCGCCCGTTTTATTTATTTATTCTTTCTTATGGTTTCTAAATGAGGCTAAAAACAGTCCCAACCCGCCGAAACACAGTACCAAAATGATGATGAGATCGAAGACGCTCATTCTGCGAAACGCAATTTGCATAGATGAAATTACGCCGAACGTGAGGGCCAGCAAGGAGCCGCCTGCGAGCAGCCAGCCCAGATAGTTTTTGTTGTTGTAGAAAAGGAAGCCTACGCCAAACAGGAAGGGAATCATGATCATGCCGGAGGTGACGCCGAAGCCTCCGAAGGAATAGAGTCGGCTGCCCATTCCGAAGTGGGTGTTGACGGTCATAGCATTAAAAAGAAGGTAGAAGCCTCCAATCATCATGGCTGAGCCGATAAAGAATTTTTCCTGGCCTCCCGGTGAGCCGCCTGCTCCGCGCATGTCTTCTCCGTTCTTATCGCTGTATGTGACTAGTGCGAAGAGTATAGCGGGGATTGTTGCTGGATGCAGTCCATTGCTCTACCCGCGCGTTTGGATGTAAAAGCTGTTCTGATTCTTTATAGCGCCACAGTACGGCGACGTTGCCTGCATGGACCGATGGGTTTTCGAGTTTGCTTTGGTGCTTTGCAGGCTCTCGAGACATACCTGCGTTTTTGAGCGCAACCTAATCGGCAATTTGCTACGATACAACTCTGGGTGGCACCAGTTCAATTTGAATTGAGTCGGTTTAAACGACTCTCACGTAAGGCTTCTATGCATCAGGAAATTCGTTTTCGGAAACGTCAGCGCCACGGTAAGTATCGTATTGAAAGCTGTCTGTTGCGCGGGCCTTATGCCAATGTCTACAGCGCATGTGACACAATTGAAGGCGTGAAAGTCGCCCTCAAGCTGCCGCACAAAGATACTCAGAACAAAGACTATTTGTCGGACTTTAAGCGAGAGACTCGCATTGCGGCGAAACTGAGTCACCCCAACGTTTTGCCTCTCAAAGACGCCAGTTTTATCAACGACGTGTTCACTATGGTGACACCGCTCGGTACAGAAACGTTGGGTGACAGGCTAAAGCGGCGGTTGTCCAATGAGAAAGCGTTAGACTATGCTCGTCAGCTAATTTGCGCTGTGGCCTACGCGCACGAGCAGGGCATCATGCACTGTGACATCAAACCGCCCAATATGATTTTGTTCAGCGACGGGCGCCTGCGTTTGGCTGACTTTGGCATTGCCAAAACAACATTCAAAACAGTGCAAGCGTCCGGCTCGGGCACGCTTGGCTATCTGGCACCTGAACAGGCCATGGGTCGGCCGTCGTTTCGGTCCGACGTATTCGCGGTGGGTTTGATTCTCCATCAAATGTTGAGTGGCGTCATGTACGAGTGGCCGTTTCGATGGCCGTCTCCTGGCCACAAGCGTCTAAAGCAGCGAGCGCACCCTAATTTGGTTAAGTTCATTCAGCGCGCTTTGGAATTTCAGCCAAACAAACGTTTCCGGGATGGCACGGCTATGCGTAATGCATGGCAAGCGCTCGATCGTCGCGGTCAGCTTCACGGGAAAGCGCGTGCAGGCAGTGCCCGCATGAGTGCTTCGCGGACGTATACCGGCAGCAAGAACACCCGGCACTGGCGGGATATTCAGTTCAAGCAGTTCCAACGCAGTTTTGGCAAGACGCTTGAGACCAACCTGAACTGCAAATCGTGTCAGGGGCCCGTTTCTGACAGCATGTCGTTTTGTCCGTGGTGTAAAACGAAAACCGCGGGACAGCCTTACGAAACTCGTTACGATTTGGTTTGCCCACATTGCAGCCGCGGTGTGAAAAAAGACTGGGAGTACTGTCCGTGGTGTTACGGATCCGGGTTTGAGGCGTCGTCTGCTCCTCGTGCGGACAAGCGCTATACCGCGAAGTGTCAGCGCAGCTCATGCGGTAAACCGCTTATGCCGTTTATGAAATATTGTCCGTGGTGTCATGCTCGAACGCAGCAAAAGTGGAAGCTCAAAGGGGCGGAGAGCTGCGGCAAATGCGAGTGGGGTATAGCCGGTGATTACTGGAGCTACTGTCCCTGGTGCTCGACGTCTAACAAGGACCGCAAATGAGTCATTCTGTACCGGCTTCGGTTGAAGAACTGCTTGTTTGCGGCGACATGGAAGAAGCAGAACACCAGAACATTAATGTTGGCGAGGTGGCCTATTTCGTTCATTCCAGCCCGGACAAAGACACAGGCAACGAAGACAGTCTCGGCGTGCTTCAGCTCGACGATGACACGGCTGCGCTAATTGTCGCTGACGGGCTGGGCGGCCATCGCGCGGGCGCAGAAGCGTCGGCTACTGCGATTAAATCGCTGTTCAAAACGTTGCGAAACCACGACCTTGAACGGTCGCTTCGGACCACCATGATGAACGGGCTCGAGCAGGGGAACCAACAAGTGATCGATGTCGGCGGTGGTGCGGCTACCACGATTATCGGAGCCATCATTCACAAACGTGAACTGCGGGTTTATCACATTGGTGATTCAGGTGGTTTGCTGGTCGGACAGCGAGGCGTTGTGAAACTCAAAACCATCGCTCACTCGCCTGTGGGCCATGCAGAAGCGAGTGGTTTAATCGACGAGGAAATGGCGCTGGCGCACGAAAGTCGACACATAGTCTCAAACGTGTTGGGTAGCACCGAAATGAGCATTGAAGTCGGGCCTGTCGTTGAGCTGGCTCGTTACGACACGCTTCTTTTGTGCAGCGATGGACTTCTCGACAACCTTCGCATTCATGAAATCGTAGACATTATTCGCAAGGGCAACCTTCGAGTGGTGGCTGAGAAGTTACGCAAGCGCATTCAGGAGCGTATGACTACGTTAACCATCGATCATCCTTGTAAGCCCGACGATTTAAGTTTTGTACTGTACCGGCGTAATTCCTGATAGCAGCGGGTCATTTAAACTCCCGTTTATGACGAGAATCCGCTGCAGGTCTTATGTCAATTCTGCGGGACTTTGACGCAGGTCACAGACAGATTCAGGCATCGTCACTACAGTAGGCGCATGAACAATCAAAACACCTACTTCATCGTTGATACCCATCCTGAGAATTTGGCCAGCCGACGGATGCCGACTGCTTTTCCGAGTCTTCAGCACGCCGTTAACGCTTTAGGTTTTCTTCGTCGTCACTATCAACATCCTGAGTGTTTATCGATCACCCAGGAAAAGCCGGCGGCCCGACACTAACATTCTATCGACCTCGGAGAAGTAGCTTCACTCTTAGAAGAAGAGAGTGTCTCCGCTAGACACAGGTCGCCTTAACCTGCGCAGGTTTCAACCGAAGCTCTCGCCACACATCCAGGATTGTGTCCGTCACAAATGCGCTCTCTTTGAAAAGATTTCCCTAGTCGAAACCGTTTTTTATTCTTAAAGCAAAGCCGGCCATATCGGTTAGTCGATGGCGTGTGCATTTTCGTTTGAGCTGCCGTGTCTGACGAGCAATCAGATAAAAGCGCCTTCTCCCGCGCGATTCAGCCGTCAAAACCGGCCATCTTTGCGACCAAAACCCTTTTTCAAACAAAATTCTCACTGCTCGCGTCTGCGCCCTGCACGCCAAATTTGGTGTACGTGAATCGACTGTTACAGATAATGCTGCGCCACAGCAAAAATGCCGCAAGTTTTTGTTGAGTAAATGATTGCTGCAGCGCAGCTAAGTCTATCAGTGTTTTTCCGGATACAGCTGACACGCGCATTTGATCAAATGAGGCTTTGCCCTTGATTTACTTGGTCTTTGTCTATTTTTCAAAATTAAGTAAAATTTCGATGTTTTGTAAAACCAGTGGCTTTATACTCTCGAGTCACTTGGAAATTGAACCAGCGCGCTTCATATGCGGTGGTTTGGTTTTTGAGGGGGATTAAACACTGGATGTAATAATCTGGTGTGTTTTGCCGTCTATCCCTGATTGCGGGAATGACCAGGGTACGACTATCACAAAAACAAGCGACGGTATTAAATCGTCACAAGGGAGAACACATGAAGTTTTTAAAACAAGCACAGACAGTGCTCGCACTGGGCGTAATGACTCTGGCCGCTTCGGCTGCTGCGACGACTTACAGCGGGTCTTTTGCAACTACCATTACGGATAACGATCCAGTTGGTAACGACAGCACAATTACCATTACAGACACAGGTGTAATCACCGGTCTGACAGTTGATGTAACCATGGATCACACTTGGGTCGGTGACCTGATTATGACTCTGACTTCAGCTGACGGCACAGTCCTGACTCTGATGGATCGTCCAGGAGTACCAGCTACCGGTTTCGGTACCAACCTTGACATCGCATCAATCAGCTTCGATGACACTGCAACACTTGCTGCGGAAGACGTCGTCACTGGTGGTACAGAGCCTGCTGACCTGTTTGTTAGCCCGGACGACATGCTGGCTTCACTGGCTGGTGAGTCACTGGCAGGCGTTTGGACTCTGAACATCTCAGACAACGCTGGTGGCGACTTAAACAACATCGCTCCAACCTGGTCTCTCAACATCGACACAGCTCCGGTTCCAGTACCGGCTGCACTGTGGCTGATGCTGTCAGCACTTGGTGGCTTGCGCCTCATGCGTCGTCGTTAATCTGACGTCACAATGCTTTAGAAAAAGCCCCGCTTTGCGGGGCTTTTTTTTTGTACAATTGAATCGAAAATAACGTGTGACTGTTGGCTAGTGCTTCATTTGTCATTGTCGCCTGATCTATTCGCATCCATCTCTAGTGGGTTATCTCATTTTGTCTCATTTTGCTGTTTTGAATATCACGTTAAACGGACTCGGCCCATTGGCGAGGTCTAGTGTTCAACGATTCGTTTTGCCGTTGGTTATTATATTAGTCTGCGGATGCTCTGATAAAACGGTTTCCGCCCCTCAGGAGGCCTTAGAGCTGCCACCGCTACCCACCATTTCAGTAGATAAGCTGGACGAAGAGACGCAGCTTAAGTTCGACGAGATTCAACAAATGCTTGCGTCTAATCCTCGGGACGGTCGCAGCAACGCACAGTTTGCCCGTTTACTCCACGCCTACTCGCTGTATGCTCCAGCCGCTATCGTTTACGAACGCTGCGTAGCCCTGCGACCCAACGACCTTGAGTGCCTGTATTTGGAGGCGCTAACGAAACGACAGCTTGGAAACAATGAGGCGGCGTCTGAGCTGCTGGCGCAGTTAGTGCGTCGTAAACCACATTTTCCCCGAGCGGCTGTTGTACTGGCCAGCACGTATTCGGAACAGGGCAAGTTGGAGCTTGCAGAGCCACTGTTTGAACAAGCCGTAAATAAAAGCGCGGACAACCTAGAGGCCGCCTACGGATTATCCATGGTGTTACTCGATCAAGGCGAGCTCGAGCGAGCTAAATCAATTCTGTTGGGTATTCATAAGAACGGCCAAAATTTTGGCATCGTACACGCCGCGCTCGCGACCCTGAGTCGACAGCAGGGCCGTCTGGAGGACGCTGCTTTTTATACCGCTGCCGCCCAGCGCTTTGCAGACAGCAAAATTCCATTTACAGACGCGGTGCTGTGGGCCGTTCAGGACGAGCAGGTTGGTGAGCAAAGGCTTGTTAAAGACGCGGCGGCACTCTTCAAGCAGGGGCGGTTGCGCGAAGCGGCAGCCGTCTATGTCAAAGCAGTTGTGGTTAATCCACAGAACAGCACAAGCCATACGAGCCTGGTCGGTATCTACGGTCAGTTGGGTAATACCAGAGGGGCGCAGCGCCATTTTGAAAAGGCTCGCGAACTCAATCCTACTAGTGTCGCTCCACTCATGGCTATGGGTACGGTGCAGCTGAAGCGCGGTAACTTTGCGGGCGCTCGAGATCTTTTTGCTGAAGTTCTGGAGTTAAAACCCAAACACGCTGAGGCCCGTACACTCAGAGCGTATTGTGCCGAGCTACTTGGAGAAACTGTACAGCCCGAAGAGTTTCGCAGGGCTTTGGACGACGACTCTACCCAGTCGCTCGCACATTACTTGTTGGGGCGTATGCTGGTTAAAGATGAGGGCTGCAAAAAGGCGTTACCGCATCTGCGCGCGAGCTTACGTATTGAAAGTGCCCAGACGCCTGCCTTTGTGTCTGACCTGGTTCGCTGCCTGGTCGAAGAGGGCGAAACAAATGATGCGCGTAAATGGCTAGAGAGTGGTTTCTCAATGGCGCGTCACTACCGCAACGCAGGTGCTGAAAATGCGCTTATACAGGTCCGCGACGAGCTATCTTCTAAATTAGGCTTAGCCGTAGAAGGCGTTAGTTCGCAGTGAGAATGTTCACGCAGTCCGGACGAGTTACTCATAAAAGTGGTGTCGCTCTGGCGACGGTTGTTTTGAGCTTTTTATTTGCCTGTGAGTCCAAACAGGTTGTCGACCCGGTTGATCAACCAGCCGAGCCCGCTGTGAGTTTGTTTGACGAGGTCTCTGAAAAAGTGGGCTTGCACTTCCAGCATTACTCAGGTGCTTCCGGGAAGTGGCATGTGCCTGAAATTCTCGGCTCCGGTGTGGCTCTGCTCGACTACGATCTTGACGGCGACCTCGACGTTTACTTCGTGCAATCGAACGATTTTTTTAATGCAGCCTCGAGCGACGCAGAGTTATTTCCTTTGCCGGCCGATCAATCTCCTGGACACAAGCTATTTGCTAACCAGATAATTCCGTCAGGAAGGTTGACCTTTAAAGATGTGACGGAGGCCTCCGGGTTAGCCGAAATTAGCTACGGCATGGGAGTGGCTGTTGCTGACTACGATAACGACGGCGACCCCGATATGTACGTTACAAGCTATGGCAATAACGCGTTTTACAAGAACAACCTCGGCAAATTTGAAAAAATGAAAGACGCCGCGGGCGCTCAAGATGCAAGCTGGAGCACCAGCGCCAGCTTTTGTGACGTCAATAACGACCAGCTTGCTGACTTGTACGTTAGTAACTATCTGGATTATTCCAGCACGGACCAGACCGTTTGTCGCGATTCGCTTGGGCAGCAGGACTACTGTGGCCCGCAGTCGTATTCCGGAGCGTCTGATGCGCTGTTTATCAACACAGGGCAGGGCGGGTTTGTTGACCGCAGCAAGAAATGGGGAATAAAAGAAGCGTCTTCGACAGGTCTCGGCGTGTCGTGTCGCGACTTTAACCAGAACGGTACCAACGATGTTTACGTAGCCAATGACGCTATGCCAAACCTTCTTTGGCTTAACGATGACCACCAGTCTTTCGACGAGCAGGGCCAGCTCCTTGGCGCTGCGATCAACGTTAACGGCATGAGTGAAGGCAGTATGGGTATTGCTGCTGGTGACTACGACGGCGACGGCGACGACGACGTATTTATTACCCACTGGAACAACGAAACAAACACGCTTTATCGCAACGATTTAAACCTCGGTTTTATCGACGTCACTCGCCAGGCCAACCTTGCAACCGCCAGTTTGTCCCACACAGGCTTTGGTACCGAGTTTCTGGATATTGATAACGACGGTGATCTTGATGTGTTCGTAGCCAACGGCGCTGTCCAGCGATATATCGATGGCCGTGGTGTTTTGAGCCGTAACTACGGACAGAAGAATCAGGTGTTTATCAATAGCGGCAAAGGGCGGTTTGAAAACGCTGGCGCCGAAGCGGGTGCCGCAACACAAATGAGCTTTACCGGCCGAGGTGCGGCGTTCGGTGACATCGACAACGATGGCGATACAGATGTAGTAGTGAGCAATAAAGACGCTAAGGCGCGCTTGTTCGTCAATCAGGTCGGACAATCGGCACAGTGGCTTGGCATTGACCTGCAAGGCTCTCGCTCACAGCGAGATGCGCTGGGAGCTGAAGTGCGTCTTACTCTTGGTGATCAAACGTTGCGGCGAACGGTGCGTACTGACGGCAGCTACCTGAGTGCGTCTGACCCTCGAATAGTATTTGGCCTTGGCGAAACTAAGGCCGCTCAAAGCGTCGAAGTACGCTGGCCATCGGGACATATACAGGTGTTTACAGGTCTTGAAGTCGGTCGTTATCACACGCTGGTTGAAGGCGGCTCTCAATAGCGCTCGCGAATTCGGGTTGTTCTCAAAGACCAGGTCTTTCCCTCGACGTAGTGCCGTCCAGGTCGGCGGCGGCGTAAGCGCGAATGACACGAAACAGTTCGGCAGCGGACTTTTCAAACGTGTAGAACATGGACCGCTTGTGGTTACGACTGCTGCCGATAATGCGAAAGTGAATGTCGGCCATGGAGCGTTCGAGCGTGTTAGCCAGGTCGTTGGCGTCGCCATGAATAAAAAAACGTACTTTGCTGCCCAGGTGTTTCTTAACCATTTCAGCGTTTGGGGCAATTACCGGTAAGCCGCTGGCCATTGCTCTGAGAAGGGGAGCGTGAGAATAATCAGAGCGGTCTCCCCAAATAAAGCCGTCGGCTTCGCGGTAGTGTTTCGCCAGTTCCTGCGGTTTGTGGATATCAATCAAATCGACAAAGCTAAGCTGCTTGATCTTTTTTTCTAAAGACCGGGTAAATTCTTCGCCACGTTCGTGTGCTTCATCGGGATGCGGTATAAGCACTTTCAGTTCAACGCATGCACCGTAATCGCGGAGAATTTTTACTGCGGCGATTGCTGTTTCAATTGAGCTTGACGCCGGATCTGTGGAGGTAAGCCACACAAAGGGGTTGTTGATCGCAACGTCTTCTACGAGTCGGTGTTCGCGCATAGGTGCGAAGAAATCAGGTATTACTCCCAAGGGGATAAGATGCTGCATTTTTTCGAGTTTGGCGGTCTGCGCAATTGCATAGCAACTTAAGCCAATGATGCCGCTGGCTCCGTCGAGTTGAGGGAGTTCGGCGCGGGCCGTAATTTTTTCTTTGAGCCGTTGCAATAAGCCGCCTGCACTGGCCGCTTCTTGCGAAAAAGTTGAGCTTGCCGAGTCGTTTAAGAACACCACGGAGCGTTCGTGTTTGAAGCGAACGGTATTGAGCGAAACCAAAACAATGCGTGGTTGTTTGGCGAGATGCTGCTGAAGAGAGTCAAAACTCACGATGCCTTCGGATGACGTCTCGGCGCTGCGGATAATTTCCAGCCACGGCACCTCGGGCCAGTCGGTCTTGTCAGAGGCGGTGATTACCAGCGCCACATTTGAAAAGCCAAAGTCCTGAGGAATAGCGACTTGAAGAATTCGGGCGAGTACATCACACAGCCCTGTGCCTTGCGGCGACGAGGCGTCAATCAGCATTTTGTGATGCGCGTTTGAATTCATATGCTTGGCGTATGGCCCGGATTTGTCGAGCAACTATAGACAAAAATAGCATTAATATCTGTGCGTAAAATCTCCAATTTCATTCGGGGTATCAGGGGCATGATGCCTGCTCTTGCTTTGCGCGGATATCTACGATAGTCTACGTAGTACGATAGATTACGTACTATCGGTTTGAAGTAACAATCGTGCGGCCCAGGTTGCTGGGCAGAGCTACCGGGGCCGCTCGATTGTTACCTAACTCCCCATTGCGTTGCTTCGATTTTATCGATTGACTTGACGTCCTTGATTGTCCTCACTCATATGTTCTCGCGTTCCGTAAGACGATTTTAAAACCGTGATGCTGCTAACGGTTCACGCGATTCGATTGGTCTAATATTTACAATAACTTAGGCTATTTCAAGGCATCTCGTGGACAACAAATCATGGTTGATAAGTGAGGCAAAGCGCCTGTCTGATGACATAAAAGAAGTCAAAACTGATATTGCTGTTATCGAGCGCAAGTTCGAGGTTCAGGTGGTGGATTGGGACAATACACTTCCACTTGGCCTGAACGAATGGGGTGTTTTTAAGGCCCGGATCATGTCGTCACTTTCTGTTATGAACGAACAGTTAAGCGACTTTATTAACAATCGATATGGCCGTCAGCTTCACTGGTCGGCGCTTCGATTGCTTGCAGCTTCGGGCGTTTTGTCCGCAGAAATTGATTCTTACCAGTCCAAATTGGCCTATATTGCCAAGAATCCATCGGAAAAGTCTGAGGGAGTCGCGCTGCTTTGCGACTACTTTACGGCTCGGCTGCAACCTGTGGGCGGTCGTTTCTCGCTGAGGGTTACCCAACTTCTGACTCGAGTTATGGACCCCTATACCTGGTCTGTCGAGGCAAACGTGAGCCAGAGTCAGTCAGACCCAGGTAACGTCAGGCTTCGAATGGAATTTAGACCCGAGACGAAAAATCGACGTCGCGAAGAGCGGGAGCATGAAAAACGCATGAAACGCATCGAAATAAACTGATTAAAGCCTAACAGCGCTTTAACCCATGCCTTGGGTCCGTTACACTTTTGAGCAGTCCGATTTTTTTAATGAGGTGTAACCATGTTTCAAGACACACTCGACCAGCTCAGTACTAAAACGCAGGGTCGTGAAGCGTTCATTACCAAGTCCTACCAGCATCTTTTGCTGGCCGTTGGAACGTTTATCGCGTTTGAGTATTATCTTTTTCAGTCCGGTCTCGCCGAGCGTATTGCTCAGGTGTTGTTCGGTAACTGGCTCCTGGTTATTGGTGGTTTCATGGTTGTGGCCTATCTTGCCTCGAGTGTCGCCGCTTCCGCGCAAACCAAGGGTGCTCAATACGCGGCGCTGTTTGGCTTTTCGATGGCTGAAGCCATTATCTTTGTTCCACTCGTTTACTTTGCAGAAATGAAACTGCCAGGCGTCGTTAAAACGGCGGCTGTTGCAACGGGTCTCGCCTTTCTTGGTTTGACCGCTATTGCGTTTCAAACCCGAAAAGACTTTTCATTCATGGGCGGTTTTTTGCGCTGGGGTGGTTTCATTGCCCTGGGTCTGATCGTCGGCTCTTTGCTGTTTGGCTTTGAATTAGGCTTTTTGTTCACGGCTGCCATGTTGTTGTACGCCGGTGCTGCAATTCTGTATGAAACCTCAAACATCATTCACCACTACCCGGAAGACCGTTACGTCTCGGCCGGGCTGGGTTTGTTCTCATCTGTAATGCTAATGGCCTGGTATATGATTCAGGCTGTCATGTCGCTGTCTGGCGACTAGGCTATCGACACAGGTTTACGCCACGTCCTGCGTCTTTTATAAACGAAGGCAGCAGGCTGGCGTAAACTCAGGTTCGACAGGACAGGTACACGAAATGCCATACGTAATACTGAGTGGTCTGGTTACATTCGCTCTTATGGCGCATTGTTTTAAAACGGGCCGAGAACGCTACTGGCTATACATTCTGTTTATTGCGCCGGGGCTGGGTGCCGCCGCCTACATAGTGATAGAACTGCTTCCTGATTTTTTTCGCAGCCTCACTGGCCGAAAAATTACGCGCAAAGTAAAAGCCTCTATTAACCCGGAAGGCGAACTCAAGAAACGATCTCAGGACTTCGCTCGAAGCCAGAGCGCCGCGTCTACCCACCGGCTCGCCGAAGAGTTGATGGAGCGTAAAGACTACGCGGAGGCTGAGAAACTCTACAGCGAGTCTCGTAAAGGCCTGTTCGAATTCGACCCTGTGCTTATGCAAGGTCAGGCCACCGCTTTGTTCAAACTTGAGCGCTACGACGAGACGGTTGAGATTATGGACAAGCTGATTAACGAAGTCCCTGACTACCGTAGTCAGGACGGTCACCTCCTCTATGCCCGAGCACACGCAGAGGCTGGGCATCGAGACAAGGCCCTTGAAGAATTTAACGTGCTCGTAGACTACTTTTCCGGGCCCGAAGCCCGTATTCGTTACGCTGAGTTTTTGGTAAAAGAGCAGGATCACGACGGCGCCCGGCGTCAGTGCGAGCAAGTTTTGGAAACGGCTGAGTTGTCTCCACGGCACTATCGAAAAACGCATAAAAAATGGATTAGCCGTGCCAAAGCCATGCTCAAATAAACCGTCAGGTTTTTGGCATGCGTTGAGCCACGCAGCGCTGGTATTGGTCTGCACTTTACCGTGTTTTGGAGTGTCTACAATGGCTGCTACACCTACTCAAGAAGCGACAGGCGAGCCGGTGGTGTTGCTACACGGTCTAAAACGTTCGCGCTACTCAATGAAGAAGATCGAAAAGTATCTCGTTAGGAGCGGCTACAACACTTGCAACATCAATTATCCGTCGAACCGCAAGCCAGTCACAGAGCTGGTAGAGTTTATTGGTGAGGACATTAAACGGTGTTTTGCCGATGACGAGCGACCCGTCAATTTCGTCACGCACTCAATGGGTGGCATCATGGTTCGGGCTTTGGCGGAATCACAGCACGCTCCCAATATTGGCCGTGTTGTCATGCTGGCTCCTCCCAATAAAGGTAGTGAAATTGTTGACCTGCACCGGTCGTCAAAAATGTTCCGCTGGATCATGGGTGACGTCGCGACTCAGCTTGGCACCGACGTCAACAGTTTGCCTCTAAGACTGGGGCCGGCGAAATTCAACGTAGGCATTATTGCAGGTGACGGACTGTCAAATCCCATGGGCCTGTGGGTGTTCGATGAGCCCAGCGACGGCACCGTTGCCGTTCGCAGTACGCGACTCGAAGGCATGGACGACTTTATTGTTGTGCCGTTTGGACACACGCTAATTATGCGTAAACGCCAAGTTATTGAAGAGGTGCTGCACTATTTGGAAAACGGGCGGTTCAGTCCAAAATACCGGGAAGGTCCAATCGAGGAATCGACTTAAGTTTGCGGCCTTGAGTACCTGTTCGGTTTACGTCACTCTTCTTTAACCCGCCCCGCAAACATGGCTTTGACTGCCTTTTCTAACGAGATGACATGAACCTGGAACATACTCCACTTGAGCAAATTGCCCGTACAAGCTGGCAGCTCCTGCGCAATGGCATTGCGTCAAACGGGGCTTTTCGATTTCCAGTGCTGGCGACGGCCACCACAGATGCGGTTGACGCCAGGGTGCTGGTACTGCGCCGAGCCGACGAGGCGAGTCAAACGCTTGAGTTTCATACTGACGTCCGTTCGGCCAAAGTTGGGCAGCTCGACGGCAATAAGCAAGCGATCTGGGTTTTTTATGATCACACTTCCAAGTTGCAAGTCAGAGTGCGAACGACGGCGGAAGTTGGGTGCGACGAGCTTGCAAACGCTCGGTGGCTGGAGCTCAATGACCATACCAAACGCGCATACGCCCAACTGCTCGCGCCAGGTACACCTGTTGACGAACTGCACAATGCCGCGCCCTGTTCTCACGTAGAGAATGTCGAGACAGGCCGACCCAATTTTGCCGTGGTCGTTTGCACAGTAAGCGAAATTGAATGGCTGTTGTTGTCGCGGGCGGGTCACAGGCGAGCGCTGTCGAAGTTAAGCGGTACCGAATGGTCAACGTCATGGATAATGCCGTAGACTGTATCTTGCGGCGCGTGCTGGCGTGTCTGAACCAATGGGAAAAAGGGAACGCAATATGAACCACTCATTCAAGCTTGGTGTTGTCACTGCAATTTGTGCGCTAGCCATCTCGGGCTGCGCGCCCGTTGATCAAAAAGCAGCACCTATGATTAATACGGTGCCGGCATCTGATATCGTCGCCAAGCTTCCCGCAGCCGCGCCGCGCACGTACATAATTAGCCCGGTCGACGGTGCGACGGTCAAATCAACCTTTAAAATAGCATTTGGTCTGGACGGACTTGGCGTTGCGCCAGCCGGTACGGTACGAGAGGCTACTGGCCACCATCATCTGCTAATTGACGTAGATACGTTGCCCGACATGAGTCGTCCGTTGCCAGCAACCGACAACATCATTCATTTTGGCGGTGGCCAAACTGAAACACAGGTCACTCTGCCACCAGGGAAACATACGCTGCAGCTTCTCTTGGGCGATTTTGCCCATGTCCCGCTTGGCGAGTCGATGCTGTCGCCCAAAATTACGGTAACGGTTGAGTAGAGCCGTAGAGCCGTAGAGCCGTAGAGCATAGCCGCAGAGTCGCGCCGATGAGCGTTGAAGACAGCGTGGATGGTTCCGCCGAAACAGGCTCTCATTCCAGTGCCTGGGGTTTGCTGAAGCAACGTCGCTTCGGGGCATTTTTCAATACCCAGTTTCTGGGTGCTTTTAATGACAACGTATACAAGAACGCACTCGTCGGATTGTTTACGTATCAGCTTGCCTCGCTCGGAGTCGCTGCCGAACACAGTCAAACACTCATTAACATTGCCGGCGGTTTGTTTATCCTGCCGTTTTTTCTGTTCTCGGCTATAGCAGGTCAGGTTGCCGAGAAGTACGAAAAAGCCATGCTCATTCAACGCATCAAAAATTATGAAATTGGCGTTATGCTGATGGGTACCGTTGCGCTGCTCACCCAACAACTCTGGATGCTAATGTGTGTTCTGTTTTTGATGGGCACGCAATCCACTTTTTTTGGCCCGTTAAAATACAGTATCCTTCCGCAGCACCTGCGCAACGATCAGCTAATGGGGGCGAATGCTCTGGTTGAGATGGGCACGTTTCTGGCGATCATTCTCGGAGTCATAGCGGGAGGACTGCTGTCGGCTATTCCAGTTATTGGCTCAGAAATTGTCGCTGCGACGACGGTGCTGCTTGCCATCGCAGGCCGCACGGCAAGTTCTTTTATTCCACGAGCTGACGCCACCGCGCCTGAACTTAAGCTAAGCTGGAACGTACCAAGAGAAAGCTGGCGCATTCTCCAATATTCGCGCCAAAACCGGACGGTTTTTCTGGCTATTATGGGCGTGTCCTGGTTTTGGTTCTTCGGCATATTTGTTCTTAATCAAGTGCCAAGCTACGTCTCTAACAGTCTCGCGGGCGATCAAACGGTTGTCACGACATTAATGGCTACGTTTTCTATCGGCATTGGCGTCGGTTCAATGCTGTGCGCGCGTTGGAGCGGCCGCGCCGTCGAAATTGGTCTTGTACCCTTGGGTGCGTTTGGTATGACCCTGTTTGCTCTGCATCTCGGTTTCGCCCCGGTTGCTGCGCCCGGTGCTGAACTGATTGGTGCCAGAGAATTTTTACAGCGCCCTGGCAGCATCCGTATCATGCTGGATCTGCTTGGCATTGCGGTTGCAGGTGGTCTGTATATCGTGCCGCTGTATTCAATGATACAAACACGCGGTGACCGTAATCACCTGTCGCGCACTTTTGCTGGTCTAAACATCATGAATTCCTTTTTCATGATAGCCGCGACGGTTACCGCGCTTGTTCTAATCAAATCCGGTTTAAGCACGTCCGAGCTCTTTATCGTGTTGGGGCTTATGCACATTGCCGTGGCGATGTTCATCTTCTTCCTCGTGCCGGAATTTGTTCTACGCCTGGCGGCGTGGGTGATTGTACGTATGTTTTACCGACTCAAAGAAACGGGGCTTGAGAACATACCGTTGGAAGGTGCGGCTGTTATGGTATGCAACCACGTCAGCTTTGTGGATGCTTTAGTCGTCGGAAGCTGCTCGCGGCGGCCGCCGCGGTTTGTGATGTATCACAAAATCTACTATTCGAAACTCATGAACCCCGTGTTCAAAACCGGTAAAACCATTCCCATCGCGCCCGCCAAAGAAGACCCTGAGTTGCTGGAAGCCGCTTACGAGGAAATTCATCAGGCGCTGAACAACGGTGAGCTGGTGTGTATTTTTCCGGAAGGCATGCTGACCAAAGACGGTCAAATGGGTGATTTCAAATCAGGCATTGAGCGCATCATTCAACGCAATCCTGTGCCGGTTGTGCCCGTTGCCCTGCGTGGATTCTGGGATAGCCTTTTTAGTCGTCAACCCGGCGGCTTCCTGAAGCGTTTTCCCGGTGTTTTGTTCAAGCCCGTTGAAGTCGTTGTAGGGCCTGCGATTGAGCCACAGCAGGTAAGCAAAGAGTACCTTCACGAACTGGTTAGCACGCTAAGAGACGGCAAGGCGTGATGGGGCCACGCGCCGAGTTCTTTTCATTGAAGGAAGCCAATGTGGCTGGCTCGGATTGTCGCCTTGGGTTGTCATTGCGTAGCTCAATACGACAGACACATCTACTTGTCCTGCAAGTAAAAACGCACTACTTGTTAACTTTTTTAAAATCAGTTCGCCGGGCCTCTTCGCTTGCGTTAAACTCGCCTCCTGTCTCACTGCCGGCTTCACGCGTATGGAACCTATTCTTGACGAACTACTTGATCATCTGCAACTAGAGCAGCTTGAACGCTTTTTGTTTCGAGGTGAGTCACGAGACATTGGAAGCCCACGTGTGTTCGGTGGTCAGGTGCTGGCACAAGCTCTCGGTGCCGCTCTGCAAACCGTAAAAGATCGTCCAGTACATTCTTTGCACGCCTACTTTCTTCGTGCGGGAGATATTAAGCACCCCATTGTGTATGAGGTTGACAGAGCCAGAGACGGACTGAGTTTTTCAATGCGCCGGGTAACCGCGATTCAACATGGTCGTCAGATTTTCAACCTGTCTGCATCGTTTCATAAAGAGGAACCTGGGCTTGAGCATCAGTTCAAAATGCCAGCCGTAGAACCACCCGAAGCGCTACCCGATGCGGCTGCTATGGTGGTCGATCTTGACGCAGAGCTGACACCATCACTCCGTGACTTTTATCTGCGAGAACGACCGTTCGAGTTTCGTTTTGGCCCGACGAACGATCCCGATAACAATCAGGGGATGGAGCACACAACCTATATCTGGTTCAAAACCAAAGGAGCTCTTGCTGACAGTGTCGATCTGCATCGCATCTTGCTCGCCTATGTTTCAGATTTTCATTTAATCCGAACAGCGACGCTGCCGCACGATCCGAGGTTCGGTGAGAGCCAGTTGCAAATGGCGAGCCTCGATCACGCTATGTGGTTTCACCGTGACGTAAGAGTCGACGACTGGCTGCTCTACACCATGGACAGTCCAAGTTCCATGGGGTCGCGTGGTTTTGCGCGTGGCACCATTTTCAATCGGGCCGGTGAGTTGGTTGCATCTACAGCGCAGGAAGGTTTGATGCGCGTTCTTGACTAGGTAAACCGCACGCAGGTCTTTTTGGTGAAATGTCTTCGACCGATTCCGGGCCGAAAGCGGTTACAAACGACAACGTTGTCGGAAAAGTGCGCTTCGCAGGGAAATAGCAGTCTTTATGAAGCATATTTGATTTTAAACTAACGATTCGGGATCACCCGTTTAGTAGTGTGTGCGACCGAAATTCAGACCGTGCCCTAAGGTATTCCTTGGTTTATCGTGTGCTTATTCTTATTCCTTTTTTTAAGTTTGTCCGTTTCTCCGGCCCTTGCAGCAATTCGGCTATACTCGTGAGAATGCGCAGCGGGATATGTGTTGCGCGCTTTCACTCTGCCTGAACGGTGTTGAGCCGCACAGGCCTGAAACAGGGGGTTTTATGAAACGATTTTCGCTTAGCGTGTTGCTGTGTGCAGCACTCATTTGTGCAGGGGCATCAGCTAATACTGGTGTCGCGTTTGTTCATGGTACCGGCGACCAGACTAATGCTGCGGCAGATTACTGGCAGTGGAATAACATCAATTCTATACGTCAGGGTTTGCCAAACCAAAATAACTACACCGTTATTAACTGTCAGTTCTCAGAGTTTATGTGGACGGCCGGAGCAGCGGGTTGTCTGGCCGATCAGCTCACTACGTTTATTAACAGTAAGAACATTACCGACCTGGTCATCATTACGCATTCCAACGGCGCCAACGTGGCACGCTGGATCATGTCGAATCCAACCTGGGATAGTCGCTTCCCGAACATCGTTAACAAGACGCGTCGCGTCTACACCGTAGCGGCATCCAGTTTGGGCACACCGCTTGCCGATGCTGTTACCAACGGTAATATATTTGAAACAGCTCTTGGATGGCTGCTCGGCTATTCCAGTGACGCGGTGCGCATGCAGCAGGTTTCGTGGATGGCTTATTACAATTACTACTGGTTGAAAGGCACGTCGGGTCGTCCCGCGCTGCCAAAACCGGTTACCAATATTGTCGGTACCGATGTTGAATCCGCTATCTGGGATGGCGACAGCTACTGCGGTGGATACGCTTTAAATGTTGGGCTTGAGTTTACTCAGAACTGGCTTGGCAGTTGTTCAGACGGGTTTCTTAATTGCAGTTCTCAGGCCGGAATTGCGGATAACACCATTTACGATTCGAGCTTTACCAACGAGCCCTTGAGCCACAACCAAAGTCGGCGCAAGTGTTTTGGTTTAGACGTTTTATTACGTAACGCACTTTAAGGAGAGCACAGATGAATTTATATAAATCGATAGTCCTGTCTGCGGCCTCTTTACTGATGGTGAATGCAGTCACAGCTGAAACACTGGCATTACGCGGCGACGTTAGCGATCTTCGTGCAGAGCGTTTGCAAAAAGCACCTACAGCTCCGCTTGCGAATACTAATCGTGAGGCGGTGAGTTTCAGTTCGCTGGTAAGTTCTGCTTATCAGGCTGAATCTGCCCAAGCGTTTGTCGCTACCAGTCGCGAGTACCGAACAAATGTAAGTGCCGAAGAATTAAAACGCGGATTCTCAATTAGAACGACAGGCCCTGGTGCTGTGGTAGCGCTCAGCCCGCTGTCTGAGGTCAAAGGCGCCGGTTTGAGTCCGCTGGATATAACCATCAGTACGCCCGAAGGAAACGTGCTTCGAGGTTCTGAAGGTATGGATCAGCTGGTAGATCAAAGAGCCATTAAGGCAACTGGTGTGCCGTTCTCAAATGGCATGGTTGGTTTTCGTTTAAACCGTACTCTGGGTAGCGGCGAGTTTACGGTTCAAGCCAGTAAGGGGGTTGCTGCCGAGAACTACTTGCTTCACGTGCTTGATGCTCAGGGTAGCGCAGAGCTTAGTCTGACCGCTCCGCAGCAGGCGCTTGTTGGGCAAGCGTTTGAGGCGACCGGTCAGTTTAAAGACGCCAAAACCTCGGGTTTGAAAACAGCTACTGCGTTCTTGCTGAGTCCGGCGGGTGATCGAATTGCGGCCAGAGTTTCAATGAACGGAAATGCCTATTCAGTGGTCTCTACCACCAGCCGAGCGTCTTCGTTCGACCAAGGTCTTTGGGAGCTGCACGTGACGGCGACTGACGTAAACGGGGTTCAACGTGATATCAAAACAGCGTTTGCCTCCGCGTATTCAACAGCGCGTTTTGACGGCGACGTTGAGCGAGATGATTTGAGCTTCCAGCTTGGCGTTGAAACCGCAAGTTCCGGGCGGTATGAGGCCAGCGCAATACTGTACGGCACCACCAAATCTGGTCTTGTGCCCGTTGCCTCATCTGCGACGGCACAGTGGCTGGAGCAAGGGTCTGGCCAAATAAATCTGACGTTTGATCCAGCTCAAGTAAAGGCATCAGGAGTCGTAGCTCCTTTCGTGCTGCAGTCGGTCACACTGAAAGATCAGAGCCGCATGGCTGTGCTTGAACGTATCGCCCGCACGGCGTCGTTTTAACAAGGTCTTTTTTTAGTCAGGCGTTCATCGGTTCCGTGGGGGGCTCCCCCACGGAACACGATGACCACTCAAGTCTTAAGTCATGCCGTTAAAGCGCTATTTTTTCTGGCAAGACGTACAACGGTCAGAGCAGAGATTAGCAGCGGCAGTGTAGCGGGAACCGGTACAGGTGCTCCGAAGCTCTGCTGCGAATTTAGTTGGCCGCTACTGGCTACATCCAAAATCCAGTCAAAGTTTCCTGTTCCGCTACCGGCTAGCTGCAAGCTTGCGCCGGGCTTGGTGTTATTGGCCTCAAACACGCCAACGTCGATGCTGGTCATTCCGAGCGCAGAACCTTCCGTTGCCGTAAAACTACCTTCATAGCTTATGAACTGCAGGACCTCTCCGTCACTGTTTGTTAGCGCAATGCCGTCGGGACCATTCTGCAAGCTGGTTTCGAAGAAAATCGCGCCGAAACTGTTGCTCTGGTCGGTGATCACGCCCTCGAGCAGAATGTCGGAGTAAACGCTGCCGTTTGAACCGTTGTAGAGCAGCAAATGGTAACCGGATAAATCGGTGCCTGCCGTGCCCGCCAATTCAATGCCTTCATTCACATCCATGCCGGCGTTGTCGTAGTGAAATTCGTTTATGAACAGGGCTGCATGAGACCCGGGTGATAGAAGCGTGCACAGTAGTACGCCCACTAAACAGTTGATGATTCGCATTGAGTTCTCCTTCCTTGGATCAATGACGTGTTGAGATGGATGGCTAATTTACCGTGTGCGCAACACCTGTGCCAGACGAGTATTTATGGAATTTACCTATAAACACGTAGAGTCCGAATGGTTTAACGCCAAGCCTGGAAGTGCCCTTGGGGTACGCACTTTTGAATAACCTGGCCTGAACGCTCAGGAAGGGTTCTCGTCGAGTTCGAGTCTAAACGAGCTGATGGTTGCCAGGAAAACTTCGAAATCGTTTCTCATGTCTTCCAGGTTGGTAAAACCCTGGGCGATTAAAAAGCCGGAATCGGTCTCGAGAATGAGTTGCATAACCGCTACCTGATAGCCGAGATATCGATGGCGACCTTTGCCTTCAATTATAACGGCAGAGGAGTCGGCTACAGACCGACGCTGGGTGACTTCCAGTTCATGATTTTCAATCAGAGTAATTTTATTGAACTGGCTTTCAGCAAATTCTTTGCTGAGTTTGGTGTCGTCCGGAACGGATTTTAAGGTCACCATAAGCAGCGCGTCGATGTAGTACTTGTCGGGCATGCGCCCGGTCTCGGTAAACACGAGGCTGTTACTCATGCGCGTAACGACACGCAAGCTCGGTACGTCATCTATGCGGAAGCCCATGCCGTCAAAGTGATCAAGGGGTCGGGCCGAGTCCCACAAAGCGTGGCGTAACGCTTGCTGAATCGGCTGGCGCATTTGAGCGCTGTGTTTGACCGGAAAGTAACCGGCAATCTCGACGCTCTCTGTTGTATCGCCCGTGATGAATATCCAGCGTTCGTAGTCTATGCCACGCAGCGTTTGTTCCACTGACAATAACACTCCCGACAGTCCGTCTTTATCTATCGACTGCCGGGTTAGCAGCTTCATGTTGGATTTGGCAAGACCGGCTTCATTGTACTGGCGAGAATGCTCGATAAACGAGGAGGGCATTTCGCTTACGATGATCGCGGCGGTCATGCCCTCGTGCTGAACACCCGGGAAAATGGATGACGGTACGAAGCCCTCGGGTACTTCCAAAGAGACACGTGTACCTCGAATGTCGACGGGACTGCCCTGCGCGGGTGTGGGCATCAGGCACAAAAACACGCAGGTCAACAGAACCCGGTGCGCGAAGCCCGTCGTAAAACGTTTGCCCAGTACGTTTCTCATGGCTAAGGTTATAAACGATTGCCGCGTATGGGGTCCAGTTAGCGTCGTGATTATGTCCGGTGAAATGCGCTAGTCCAAGGCCAAGCCCTTGGCGATACAGCTAATTATAGTTTGGGAATTGGTTGCGGCGCACTTTGGACCGTGGGTGATTTGGCACGTTGTCCGAAGAATTTGGCAGCGCGACAGAATGGCCAAGCGAGCTTTAGGAGTCTTCGGGCAACTCGCTGAGTTTGAGCGCGACCATTTTTTGGGTGTCACTAAGGTTGTCTTCTTCTGCGGTGAATACAGGAGGAGTTCGACGCAGCCTGTCGAGATCGTCGGTGACTAACAGTCCTTTTAGAAAGGCCAGATTCTTTTCGATGCCTGCCGCATAGGGGTCGCCGTCAGGAAACCACTCGCCCAGATAACGCATGGCGTTGTCGAACGTACCCTTTAGCCGTTCGCGGGTCACGTTGTCGTAGAAGCCGGGGGTTTTTTTCAGGAGGTCTTCGCCCGACTGGTATTCAATACGAGTCGTGCCGTCGTTCTGCTCGCTAATGGCAACACCGCCGAGTACAAATTCGGAGTAAAGTCTGTCTCGACATTTCTCGAGATAACATCTGTCCGCCATTTGAGCGACGAGGTCCGCGGTGCCTAAAAACTTGCCCATCACCCTGTAACGGGGGTCTGAAAAGCTTAACGTATTGAGATCGACTTCGTAACCAGTGTAATGCACAAGCTGCACCGTGTCGGCCACGTGTTCTGCCATACCGAACTGGGGCATGAACAGCTCCAAAAAATGGGCGCTTCTGGAAACATGGCTCTTGGTGTATTGAGCGCCATTCACAAAGTCTTCGTCGTCCGATCTGCGAATGTAGCCGGCGTCATGGAAAAGCGCTGAGACTATGCCGACCATGCACAGTTCATGACCCATTTTTTCACTGGCTGGAGCGGCTCGTTGCTGGCCACCGAGAATTCTGGCCATAGCCAACGTCACGTCCAGACTGTGCTGCATGTCGTGGTATATGGTGTCGCAGCCCGCGTATCCTGTTAGCTCGCCTTCGAACAGCTGTCGGAATACGTCAAACGCTTTACTCATTTGGGAATGGTCGTGATCTATGAAGCACTGGTCAAAAATGTCCAGCACGGCAGTACGCACCTGCTCAGGGTTGGATACCTGCACAGTTCCTGTCACATCATAATCACTGTCTCGAGGACTACTCACTCGTTACCTCCGAAATATAGCGGCCAAGTCTAGGAAATCTAAAGGCAAAACGCGAGGTAAGGGAGAACATAAATGACTATTTCAACCTCAATTTACTGACTAATGTCTCAAAGTGTGAACTCGGCCACAGTTGGAGCGTGATCTGAGGGACGCTCCCACCCTCGAGGTGCCTTGTCGATGAGACTGCTGACCAGTCTTTCCTGCATAAATCGTGATGCCAAAATCAGGTCGATTCGGACACCCCGGTTTCGACGAAAGCCGGCGGCACGGTAGTCCCACCAGCTGAAGGTTGCGGCTTCCTGTTCAAAAGCTCTAAACGTGTCCGTGAATCCGAGTTCGAGCAATCGAAAATAAGCGGCTCTTTCGTCGGGGCTTACAATCACATTACCTTCCCATGCAGCCGGGTCGTGGACGTCTTCGTCCGCCGGGGCAATATTAAAATCACCCATCACAATACATTTGTCGTAAGTAGACAGTTCCTGTTCAAGCTGTCTGTGCAAACAGCCGAGCCAGTTGAGTTTGTAGGCGTATTTTTCAGAGCCTACGGCTGCGCCATTGGGTACATACAAATTGGCAATGCGTATATCACCACACGTGGCGATTAACACGCGTCTTTGAGGATCATCAAGTCCGGGCAGGTCTGTAACGACTGACTCGAGTGGTCCAAATTGAGTTATAACAGTGTCGCGACGGGCGAGGAGCGCCACACCGTTGTAGGTTTTCTGGCCGCTGAAAGCCACGTCGTAACCGGCGTTATTCAACGCCTCCAACGGAAAGTCGGGGTCTTGCGTTTTGGTTTCCTGTAGACCAAGAACATCAACCGGATTGGCCTTTAGCCATTCCAGAACCTGAGGTAGTCGGACGCGCAGCGAGTTGACATTCCAACTCGCAAATTTCATGAGGCGAGGTCTAGCCCGTTATGTCGGATAAGCGCATCGACTGTTGGTTCGCGACCGCGAAAACGCTTGAACGCCTCCATTGCGTCGACAGAGCCACCTTTTTCAAGTATGCAGTTGCGAAAACGCTCGCCGGTCGGCTGGTCGAGAATGCCGGTGTCCTCAAAAGCGCTGAACGCGTCAGCTGAAAGTACCTCGGCCCACTTGTAGCTGTAGTAGCCGGCTGCGTATCCGCCAGCGAATATGTGTGAAAACGCGTTAGCGAAGTGGTTGTCCGCAGACACCGGTATAACGGACACTTCGTCGCGTACTTCCTTGAGCACCTGTTCGTAGTGAGCACCCGGTTGTTCGCGGTGAAGACGCATGTCGAACAAGGCAAATTCAAGTTGTCTGACTGAGTGAAGACCGGCGTGAAACGTGCGCGTGCCGAGCAGTTTTTGAAACAACTCTTCAGGCATGGGTTCACCCGTTTCGAAGTGACCGCTTATGAGTCCAAGCGTGTCGGGCTGCCAGGCAAAGTTCTCCAGAAACTGGCTGGGTAGCTCAACGGCGTCCCATGGTACGCCGTTAATACCGGCAATACCGGGGTAGGCTACCTTGCTGAGAAGCAAATGCAGCGTATGTCCAAATTCATGGAACAGCGTGACAATTTCGCTATGTGTCAGAAGCGCCGGCCGATCGCCTGAGGGTGGCATAAAGTTGCATACCAAATACGCCACGGCTGAGCTGTCTTTGTCTTCAATACGGTTGTGGCCAATACACTCGTCCATCCACGCACCGCCGCGTTTCTTTGCTCGAGCAAATAAGTCGGTGAAAAAACGTCCTGCCCGTTTTCCGTCGCTTCCAACCACTTCGAACAGCCTTACGTCTTCGTGCCACGCGTTTTCTACGGTTAGCGGGCGAATGGTAATGCCAAATATTTCGCCTGTGATTTTAAACATGCCCTCAAGCGCTTTTTCCAATGGGAAATAAGGCCGCAACGCTTCGTCTGAAATTTCAAAACGCTCCTGGCGCAGGCGTTCAGCGTAAAACGAAACGTCCCATGGCTCGAGTTCGCACGCAGCAAAGTTCTGGAGTTCAGCGAATTCTTTTTCAGCTGCGCCTTTACTGCGTTTGGCCAGATCACGAATGAAACCGACGACCTGCTCACCTGATGTGGCCATTTTTTTAGCCAGCGAGTACTCCGCATAGTCGCTGTAGCCAAGTAGTTCAGCCAGCTGCTGGCGCAGTGCCAGGATTTCTTCAATGACAGGCGTGTTGTCGTATTTTGCGTCGTGGGTGCCGGCAACCGAAGCGCGCGTTGCCCAGGCGCGATAGAAAATCTCGCGCAGTTCCCGGTTTTTGGCATGTGACATCACCGCGATGTACGCGGGACCGTCCAGACTGAAGTTCCAGCCTTTGAGGTCTTTTTCGGCCGCTTCCTGAGCGGCGCGGGCTAACGCAGTCTCTGGCAGACCCTCTAATTCTTCTTCGGATTCAGTGTGGTGGTTCCACTGGTTGGAACAGTCGAGAACGTGTTCGTCAAACCGGGCGTGCAGCGCCGATAATTTAAGCTGAATGTCCGAGAACTCTTTGCGCTTAACTTCATCCAGTCCGACACCGGCCAGTTCAAAGTCGATTAGCGCCAAGTCTAAAAGCCGTTTCTGATCTGCACTTAAATTACCTTTGGCATGCACGTCTTTGTAGGCTTGGTACAGCGCCTGATTCTGCCCAACTTCCGACCAAAAAGCGGTCAGTTTTTCAAGGCAGGCGTTGTGAGCTTCACGCAGTTCGTCGTTACTCATGACAGAGTTTACGTGACTGACTGGCGACCACACACGACTAAACTGATAGCTCATGATTTCGAGCGGTTCAACAATAGCTTCGAACGTACGAGGTGTGCTGCTGTCCAAAACTGATTCAATCAGTGCACGAGAACGGGACAGAGCGTGATCGATGGCCGCTGTTGCGTTGTCGGCTGTGACCTGAGTGAAGTCTGGCACATCAGAAAGATCCAGAAGCGGGCTTTGGCTAATGTCATACGTCATTAAAATGGCTCATCTATATTCGGAATATTTAGGGCCGAAATGGTAAAACAAAACCGCCACCGCGACTAGCAGGTCTTGACGAAATGTCGTTAGATTGCGAAATCTACGCTTCTATGGTCTTACGCGTTAGACTAGTTGCTCTCAACTCCACGTCTCAAAACTATCGAGGAAACGACATGCGCGCAGCCTATTTAACCCTTGTTATTACAGGAGTGACGCTGTTTGGTGCTACGGCATGCTCGTCGAGCGATTTATCAGGGACAACCCCTACTGTGAGTAAGATACGCATGAGCCAACCACCTATAGCCAAAATCAAGCCGCACGACATGACAATGCACGGTCATACGCGCACCGATCCGTATTACTGGATGCGAGATGACCTGCGTAAAAGCAAGCCTGTACTCGAATATTTGGACGCTGAAAACGATTACATCAAGGCCGAAATGGCGCATACGCAGAGTATGCAGGACGGACTGTTTCAAGAACTCACAGAGCGGATTAAACCGAACGACTCAAGCGTGCCCGTTCGCTACGGTCAGTACGAGTACTGGGAAGAGTATTCAGAAGGTAACGAGTATCCTGTCTATATGCGTCGAGATCTTGATGGTCAAAATGCGCGAGCTATTCTGGATGTGAACGAACTGTCGAAACCTTTCGATTATTACGATGTGAGTGGGTTGGAAGTCAGTGATAGCGGAGTATGGCTTGCGTACACCGAAGACACGGTAAGTCGCGGAGAGTATGTGCTGCGTTTTAAGAATCTTGAGACGGGCGATACGCTGGATACGAAAATTCCGATGGTATCCAGTGCACTGGCCTGGGCAAGCGACAACAAAACGCTTTACTACGTGAAGCTGCAAAAGGACACGCTGATTCCCCATCAGGTTTGGCGTCATCAAATAGACTCAGATTTTTCAAACGACGACAAGGTCTACGAAGAGAATGACAGTACGTTCTATACCTGGATAACCCGCACGCGTGACGGTCACCACGTATTGGTGGGTTCGACCAGCACGCTGTCGGGCGAGATGCAGTTAATCGACGCACACAACCCAGCGGCGCCTGCGGTGACCATGTTGCCGCGTGAGGAAAACCACGAGTACTTCATTGAGCCGCGCGGTAACACTGTGTTCATTCACACAAACTCGAATGCCAAGAATTTTCGTTTGGTCAAAGCGCCGTTGAGCACCGTGGGCGACAGAAGTACCTGGAAGGAAGTCGTGCCCGGGCATCCGGAGTTGTTTTTGAGCGGGGTTGAAGTATTTAACGACTACATAGTGCTTCAGCAAACGATAGAGGCCAACAACACGCTGACCATTTTGCCGGAGGACGGTTCTGAACCGTTTGTGATTGATTCGGATGAGGCGGCTTATTCTGCCACCATAGGCAGTAACCCCAATATGGATAGCTCGGTATTACGTTACAGCTACGAATCAATGGCCACGCCTGACTCCGTGATTGACTACGATACTAAAACGGGTCAGAAAACGTTGCGTAAGCAAGACTTTGCAGGCTCGAACTTTTCGCGCGGTGACTACGAAACGGCGCGAATACAAACTGTTGCTCGCGACGGTACCAAAGTACCTGTTTCACTTCTGTACAAGAAAGGCCTCAAGTCGGATGGAACGAATCCGGTGTACGTGTTGGGTTACGGCTCCTATGGCTCGACTTACGAGCCCGGTTTTAACAGTACGCGGTTGAGCCTTGTCGATCGCGGTTTCGTTTTTGCTTTGGCTCACATTCGGGGAGGGCAGGAAAAAGGTCGCGCCTGGTACGAAGACGGCAAGTTGCTGAACAAGAAAAATACGTTCACCGATTTTATCGACGTTGCTGAAGACCTTGTAAAGCGAGGTTGGGGACATCCAGAGAAAGTCGCTGGCACCGGACGTAGCGCCGGCGGTTTACTCATTGGCGCAGTGGCTAATATGGCGCCGGAAACTTTCGACGTATTGCTCACGGAGGTGCCGTTCGTTGACGTTGTGACGACTATGCTGGATGAATCCATCCCGCTGACAACGTTTGAGTTTGACGAATGGGGCAATCCCAAGGACAAGGAATACTACGACTATATGTTGTCGTACTCGCCGTATGACCAAATTGAAGCGAAGGACTATCCGCATATTCTGGTGAGCACCGGCCTGTGGGATCCGGCCGTGCAGTACTGGGAGCCCGCCAAATGGGTGGCGAAGCTGCGCGCTACGAAAACAGATAACAACAAGCTGTACTTTTACACAGACATGAATGCAGGTCACCGCGGCTCGGCCGGACGGTTTAAACGACAGCAAGACTACGCGCGTAAGTATGCTTTTCTGTTTGATGTGATGGGTGTTGAGTTTTAGGTTTTGTTTGGTAGATAGGTGAACTGGCGGCAGAGAACATGTCGTTGCGAGCGCGAAGCGCGCGGCAATCTCGTGACGAGGCCACGGCGTGGTTTACTGATTTAAGCTCGAAGTAACGGGACGGGGATTGCCACACCCGCTTCGCGGGTTCGCAATGACGAGAGAATGCAGGTGCACTAGCGATAACAGACAGGTTTGAATTCGCTCGCAATAACGAAGCTTGCTACGTCAAACCACTAACGAGTGAATTGTTAAAGCGCCTCGTCCTTTTCGATGGCTTTAAGCAAGGTCTGAATACGCTCTGTTCCAAGCGCTTCAAGTTTGGCGATGTTGGCGTCTGGAATGGCGTCTACGTCAGGATGCTGTTCAACGGCACGCTGAACACTGCTCTCTCGAAGAATATGCAGGAGCGGATAAGGCGAGCGATTCGTGTAGTTAGACGCATCTTCCGGGCTTGTATCTGCAAACTGATAGTCAGGATGAAAGCTCGCTATTTGCAGTGTGCCGGCTAAACCCAATATGTCGAGCAGGTCGTCCGCTTTGTTCAAAAACTGGTTATAGTCACTAAAATTACCAAGCACATGCGGGTGAACGATAAGCGAGGTTTCAACATTTTCCTGTTCAGTCAAGCCGTTTAACTCAGCCTCAAGAGTATCGAGTAACATCGCTTCGTCGGTCGCGTCACAGAGCACAAATCGAATGGAATCGCGCGCACGTTCCCTTCGTGCGAACGGACACAGTTCGTGGTCAATAACTAATCGATCCAGCCAGCGTTTGACGTGTTCAATCGGATTGTTGTCTTTGATGAGTTTTGTCCGTTGTGTTGTCGGCGAGTTGCAGGTCGCAAAGCTAGTCGGACGCTTCTGAAGGCGCGCAAATCACCCGGTACTGCTCGAGATCAAACTCGATAATGTCACCGTGAAGCATTTTACGCCGTTTGCGAAGTTCAAGCTCGCTGTTTACTTGCACGAGACCATCGGCAATGAGTTGCTTGGCCTCGCCACCGCTTGACGCCAAGCTCTCCATTTTAAGCAGTTTATACAGCTCAACCGGCTGGTGAGTGATGTGTATGGTTTTCATAGTGGTGTTTATCCGCTGTAGCGCAGGACGAATACGTAGGCCAGCACGCCGCCCGACAGTATACCTGCCAGTAGAGAAGCAAGTGACTTCCAGCGCAGTTTTTTGGCGAAGTCACTGTTGCTGAGTGGAGCAATTAAAAACGGCCGACGATCAGGTGGTGCACCGATAACATTAATGCCAGGGTTTGCCGCGTGCTGACGTTTTTCGAGTGCTATTTGTTTCCGTGCCTTGGCGCGGGCGGCTTCCCATTCGTCTTGATCGAGGACGCCGTCGTTGTTGGCGTCGAACCGGTTTACTAATTCGACCTGATTCTTTTTCCAGTCAGCGAGAAGACGCCGAAGCTCGTCGGCGTCGTTCCATTCGTCTATGGCGGAGTGGGTTTTGTGAAGACCAATGACGCACAGCAGTTCGTGCGGCATCAGGTAGAACTCGCGATAGCGATAGTTTCTACCTGTGTAGGTACCCATGCCTGTCAGGTTGGACGACGTCTTTGAGTTCCATTTGCCCATTTGCTCTGGAAATACGTCCGCACCCTCGGGGTCTACAATGCAGGTGCCCGTGGAATCGCGAATTAAAAAAAGTGACTCACTGGTCTCGCTTTTTACACGAACCCAGCTGTTATTACTCATTCGTTCGATCGTGTAGGACCACCATACGCACTCTCGACGCGACAAAGGAGAGGTGACAGGCGGGCCGTCCATGAGCTCGGCGTGTCCTTCAAGCTCTACGTAGCCTTGTTCGGCGGACCTGATCTTGGACGTGGGCACGTCTTCGAGAGTGCGGGCTCGCACCATGTACCGAAACGCCCAGTAAAAGGCTACACAAACAAACACAAACATACCGCCGCCGAAGATTAGAAAACCTTTGGTTTCTGCGGTCGCCAGGTTTTGGCCCATTCGGGCGAGGAAGTTCATTTACCTGTGAACATCTTGCGTAGACAAGATCTCTAGTTAAACATCGCTTTTACATCTACATCGGTCTTTTCTTCTTCGCTGAACTCAAGCAGTTCGGATTTTACAAAGTTAAAGAAGCGTGCAATTAACAGGTCCGGGAACTGGTCGACGCGTATGTTGTTGAGGTTGACTGAGCTGTTGTACAGCTCGCGGCGATCGGCGATAGATTCTTCGAGTGACGTAATGCGTTTGGCCAGATGCTGGAATGAGTCGTTGGCTTTCAGGTCGGGGTAGTCTTCAGCAACCGCGAACAGACTGCCAAGTCCCATGCGCAGCTGGGTTTCAGCCTTGCCTACTTCGTTAACGTCGCCGCTTTGCTGGGCCTGTGAGACGCGCGTTCGGGCTTCCATGACCTGACGCAGCGTTTCTTGCTCGTAGCCCATGTACTCTTTGCAGGTGTCTACGAGCTTGGGCAGCTCGTCGTGACGCTGCTTGAGCAGCACGTCGATATTGGCCCAGTTTTTCTTGACGTTCTCACGTAGCGCCACCAGATGGTTATACAGAACAACGCCGTATGCGAATATGAGACCAAGGACGGCGAGAAGTATTAAAAAAGAAACCATAGTCGGGACCTTGTAATATGAATCTGGTGCCAGTATATCATTGAGCACATCTTGGAAAGGGATCTGTGTCATGTCTTACGAATTTGAACTTCTCGCCATTGGCGGCGGTAGCGGTGGCCTGGCAGCCGCTCAGCGCGCGGCGCTTCACGGTGCGAAAGCCGGTGTCATTGAATCAGGGCCTCTCGGTGGTACCTGTGTCAATGTCGGCTGCGTGCCGAAAAAGGTCATGTGGTACGCCGCACACGTTGCCCATGCCGTACATGATGCGCCCGGTTACGGCGTTATAGCCCAGCAGACAGGGTCAGACTGGGCGGGTCTGGTCGGTCGCCGAGACGCCTACGTTAAGCGTCTCAACGGTATCTACGAGCGAAACCTGGCGAGCAAGGACGTGGAATACATTGCAGGCAGCGCAAGCTTTATCGACGCCCACTCCGTCAAAGTTGGCGACCGTGTAGTGACAGCCCGGCACATTGTGATTGCCACGGGAGGTTACCCAACACGCCCGGATATTCCAGGTGGTGATTTAGGCATAACATCAGACGGCTTCTTCGAGCTCGAAGTCCAGCCTCAAAAAATCGCGGTGGTAGGCAGCGGATACATCGCCGTCGAACTCGGTGGCATGCTCAACGCTCTTGGCAGCGACGTGCATCATTTTGTGCGTAAAGAGTCCGTGCTGCGTGGCTTCGATCCGATTTTGAAAGACACGTTAATGACCACCATGACCGAGCAGGGCGTGACGTTTTACACTGAAACCCAGCCGGCAAAAGTTGAGCGTCACGGGGATACGTATTCAATTACGACTAACCATGGCGATACGTACGAGGGCTTCGACGAAGTGCTTTGGGCGATTGGCAGAGCACCCAATGTGAGTACGTTGAATCTCGAGGCTGCCGGCGTCGACAGCACGGGACAAGGATTTATCAAGGTCGACAAGTATCAAACGACCAACGTCGACACGATATTCGCTATTGGTGACGTCACCGGAGCGGCTGCGCTCACGCCCGTCGCCATTGCGGCCGGGCGTCGGCTGTCGGATCGCGTTTTCGGCGGCATGACCGGCCGTCATCTCGACTACAGCAACATAGCCACAGCGGTGTTCACTCACCCCGTAATGGGCACGGTCGGTTACACGGAGCCCGAGGCCCGCGAGGCCTTCGGCGACGACGTGCAGGTATTTACCTCGAAATTCACCCCCATGTATTACCAGCTCACTGAACGCAAACTGCCGGCGGCCATGAAACTGGTCACAAAAGGGCCTGAGCGTACCGTGATTGGTTGCCACGTTATCGGCGACGGTGCCGATGAAATGCTGCAAGGTTTTGCGGTGGCGATAAAAATGGGTGCGACGAAAGACGACTTTGACAACACGGTGGCGATTCACCCGACCAGTGCCGAAGAATTTGTAACCATGCCGTAGACCGGTAGTGCCTGCCCCAAAAGACATTTGCTTGTCCGGTCGATGGCCGGACAGGCTGCACGGTTTATTTTGGCGCGCAGAAGCGTTTCCAGTTTATAGATCTAAGAGAGTTTTATCGCGGCAGGATGCCGCTCCTACGTAATAAATGTGAACGGTCTTAATATGACAAATATCAGTCTCCGTCCATTTTTGGACCACACACCGAAATTGGGTGAGCGTGTATTTGTTGATCCGTCGGCCGTTGTAATCGGTCAGGTGACGCTGGCAGACGATGTGTCCATCTGGCCGCTGGTGGTGGCGCGCGGAGACGTTAATTACATCGAAATTGGCGCGCGCTCCAATATTCAGGATGGCAGCGTGTTACACGTGGCTTCCACTCACAACATGCCGCCTGACGGTTTTCCACTGGTCATCGGTGAGGATGTTCTTGTCGGTCACAAAGTGATGCTGCACGGCTGTCGTGTAGGTGACCGCTGTCTTATCGGCATGGATTCGATTGTTATGGACGGAGCCGTTATCGAACAGGACGTGCTTCTGGCCGCGGGCAGTCTGGTAGCGCCCGGAAAAGTACTGGAAAGCGGCTATTTGTATCAGGGAAGACCAGCCCGGCGGGTTCGCGCGCTCAGCGAGGCCGAAATGAACAAGCTAAGCTCGGGCGCCGCTCATTACGTGAGACTTAAAAACGCCTACCTTGATCCTTCCAAGACACTCTAAGTCACTGTCCTGACAGTAATATTTGTCTTAGTGTAAGATAGACGGCTTACAGGGTGTCTGAAGGCGTTAAACCCGAGACTCTCTCCCAGGAACAGTCCAGAGGACGGCCTGTTACCAGTGAGACCAATTGGCGTATCGAACTATTCACTAATTGATCCCTCAAACGGGGGTGGCCTGGCGTAACCCCTTTTGCAGCCGGCCAACGTTTGTATAGGTATTGCTGCAAATTATCGGAGTGTATTTTCATGTCCCAACTTTTTATTTCCCCGCATCCATCTGCCCAACAGGTCTCTAATGAGCATCGTTCGGTACTGTCGCTTGCGGGCTGGCGTCGAAAACTGGCCGACGCCCGGCTCAGCACTTTTGCTGTTGCACTCTTTGCTGCCGGTTGCATTGCGGAGGCTCCTCCATTGAAAGCAGACGAAATTCGTACGACGCTCGACGATCAAAAAGGCGTTGCGGTTACTATTTACAACGAGAATCTGGCTCTCGTAAAAGACGCGCGTGGCGTCAAGCTTGGTAGCGGCGTTAACCAGTTGGCCTACCGTGGTGTCAGTGCGCGCATGCGCCCGGAAACGGCGTTAATTCGCAGCCTGACTAAAAAAGGTGGCGTCAGCGTCATAGAGCAAAATTTCGATTTTGACCTGCTCACACCGCAAAAGCTGCTGGAAAAATACACGGGTCGCTCCGTCCAGATTGCGACCATGAATCCGGCTACCGGCAAAGAGAAAATCGAGAATGCGACGGTTCTAAGCACCAACGGCGGCACGGTGGTTCGCATTGGCGATCGCATTGAAATCAATCCGACCGGTCGCTTCATTTTTAGTGACGTACCCAAAAACCTCCGCGACGAGCCAACGCTGTCAATCATGATGAACAACAACGGCGGCGGAACGCAAGATCTCGAGCTTAGCTACCTGACCGGTGGACTGTCCTGGAAAGCTGACTATGTGGCCGAGTTAAGCAACGACGACGGCGAGCTCGACCTGATGGGTTGGGTGACCCTCAACAACCAAAGTGGTGCGACGTACAACAACGCCACCATGCAGCTTGTTGCGGGTGACGTGAACCAGGTTCAACCGGCGATTAATCAACGCATGATGAAGTCACGGGGCATGATGGCCGAATCGGCTATGGCGGATACCAGCATGTCCGAGGAGAGTTTATTCGAATATCACCTGTACACTCTGGGTCGTCCCACAACCATTGCTGACAAGCAAACCAAGCAGGTTTCGCTTTTGACCGCCGCGGGTGTCGGTGTAAAGAAAGAGTTGGTACTGCAGGGTAGCAACTACTACTACAGCTCAAGCTACGGTGACATTGGCCAGAAAATCAAGCTGGGCGTATTCGTACAGTTCCAAAATGAGAAGAGCGAAGGCCTGGGTGTACCACTGCCAAAAGGCATTGTTCGGGTTTACAAGAAAGACTCGAAGGGTAACGCCCAGTTTGTCGGTGAAGACAGCATCGATCACACCCCGAACAAAGAACGCGTGCGTTTAAAGTTGGGCGAAGCATTTGATGTTACTGCGAACAAGAAACAGACAGACTTTAAAGTGCGTGAGCGCGTAGTAAAGAAAAACGTTTTCGATTCAAGCTTCGAGATTGAACTCAAAAACGCTAAGAAAGAAGTTGTTGAGGTGATTGTTCGTGAGCCGATTCCAGGCGACTGGGAGATGCTCAACGAAAGCGAAAAACACCGTAAAATTTCGGCGGGCACCGCAGAGTGGAAAGTTAAAGTCCCGGCGGAAGGCTCAAAGAAGCTGACATACACGGTGCGTGTTAAGTACTGATAGCGTTAGCTCGAGAAAGATGGAACGCCCGCCTTTGTGCGGGCGTTTTTTTATCCTCAGTTTTCATGCAGGCGGTTGTTAGGTCGGCTAGATTTACTGTTTGTGCAATGTTCGGTCTGATTATGGCGTGTGGCTGCGAGTAACCAATTTACGTTTAAACCAGTTGACGCGTAAACCTGGCCGTTATTTTCTTTATTACTCGGTGACTTCCACGCCTCGCCAAAACGCGACACGGTCTTTGATATTACTGGCTGCTTTTTTGGGTTCAGCGTAGTAGAACGCCGCGTCGGCGTTTTCTTGACCATCGACCACAACATTGTAGTAGTTCGCTGTACCTTTCCAAAAACACTTGGTGGTTTTTTCACTGGGGGTTACGAAGTCTTTGTTAAGCGCAGAGATTGGGAAGTAATGATTTCGCTCAACTACAACCGTGTCGTCAGACTGTGCAATGATTTGTCCGTTCCAGATGGCTTTCATGTTGTCTCCAAATTGAAGTGGTGTTGGTTAAGTGCCCCAAGGGTATTGGCTTGTCCGTCCTATAGACGAACGTGCTGCACGGCTCATGTTGTTGCCGCGAAAAGGTGTTTAAGTATAAAAAAGCGTGGAGTATTTTATCGCGGCAAGATGCCGCTCCTTCGTATGGGTTAAACGCTCACGCCGAGGTGGCTAACGGAGCACTGTCATCGGTGACGCGTCAACTGCATTGCGAGTCGCGACTATGCCGCTAACACCAACAATGACCGCGCCGGCGAACGCGCCGACAAACCATAGCCACGGATTAATGGAGAACGGCATATTGAACAGCTGCGTGGCAGCAAGACCTCCGACGATGGTCGCGCCCAGTGCCGCGAATACCCCTGAGGCCAACCCAAGCATGGTGAATTCAGCGGCGAGCCCTGCAAACACCGTACGGCGTTTGGCGCCAAATGTTCGCAGGAGTGCGCTCTCGTAGCGACGTTCGTCGAGCGTTGACTGCACGGCCGCGAATAACACGACAACGCCTGCAAGCAGGGTAAAGATAAAGACGACCTGTACCGCCAGCACGGCTTTGTCAATGACGCGACGAACCTGATCGAGAGCGGCTTCAATATCGATTACGGATATGCCTGGGTAGGCTCTGACCAGTTTCCGCATAGACGGTCTCTGTTCATCTGTCACATTGAGGCTCGAGATAAACGTGTGCGGCGCGTCGGCTAGCGCAGACGGATTGAACACCATGAAAAAGTTGGGCTCAAACGAGTCCCAGCGCACTTGCCGCAGTGAGGTAACCGTCGCGTCAATGTCGGTGCCCGCGACGTTAATCGTAAGCACGTTGCCGAGTTCTATGCTCATAGAGCGAGCGGCGTCGACTTCAACAGAAACCTGATGTCCGCTCGTGGGGGTCATACCCGATACCGGCTTTTGTTCTTCACCGACAATGGTTCCCCACCACCGACCTTCGACAACCGTGTTCGACGCGGGCAGCTGATTTCCGTAGGTCAGGTTAGCGTCACGGTTTGCCAGGCGCCGGCCTCGCACTTCGTTGTACTCACGCTCTTTCACAGCAACACCGTCAACGTGAGTCATACGGGCGCGCACCAGCGGTACCAGTTCAGGAGCTTCAAGACCTTCGTTTTGAATGAGCTCGATGAGACCTTCTCGTTCGTCGGGCTGAATATTAATCAGGAACTGGTTTGAGGCGGTAGCGTCGAGCGTGGCTCGCCATCCAAGCAAGAGGTCGTTGCGAACAATGGTCAATACGAGAAGTACCATGAGGCCCAAACCAAATGCCACAATTTGGACGGCGCTCTCTGAACCGCGGCGAGCAATATTAGCTAGACCATACCGCCACGCGACGCCAACGCCTTTTGATCGTTTGGATAACAGCGCCACGAGCAGGCGGCCCACGCCAAACAGCACTAGCCCGGTCGCCGCCGTTCCGCCGAGAATGACAAACAGCAGGGGCAGGTCTCTCACAGACCAGTAAACCAGACCACCAAGTGCCAGCACCGCAAGGCCATAGGTCACAAAGGCGCTCGTGGGTGCGGGCTGTAAGTCTTTGCGCAGCACACGCGCCGGTGGTGTGTCACCCAGTCGCATGATGGCAGGCAAAGCGAAGCCAACGAGCAGAATGAGCACTGTGCCGAACCCGAGTGCAAACGGGGCAAGCGACGCGGCGGGCAGGTTATCTTGCAGCAGGTCGGCGAGTATGGAGGTAAGAAGACGTTCGGCGGCAAAACCGAGTGCGGCGCCGATAATGCTCGCAACCACGCCTATAACTAAAATCTGCGCGAGTGCGCTGACGAGAACAAAACGCTGTGAGGCACCCACCGTTTTCATCAGCGCGGCGGTGTCGAGTCGACGATGCGCGTAGCGTCGTGCGGACATGGCCACGGCTACGGCCGCTAACAGCAGGCTAATAAGAGAAGCCAGACCCAGAAATCGACCTGCGCGGTCAATGGCGCTGTTCAACTGATTACCGGCATCGCCGCCGCTTTGCAGTCGAACGCCTTCGAGTTCCAACGCTTTGAACCCGGTGGTAAAGCGTTCAAGAGCCGAGGAGGTTCCGGCGAACAAACCGTAGTGTTGAACCCGTGAGCCTTCCTGTACAAGCTGAGTACCCGGCACGTCGTCGACGTTCATAATGAGCGTGGGCGAAAATCCGGAAAAGCCTGGGCTTTGATCGGGACGAAACGTCAATATCGAACTTACCGTGAACTGACCCGCACCAATTTCGACAACGTCTCCGGGTTCGGCGTCGAGCCGCGCCAGCAGCGCCGAGTCGAACCAGACCGTGCCCGATTCGGGAATGGATGAAGCGGTCGTTCCCGGTTGGTCGAGTGAAGGGGACGTACGTACTTCACCACGAAGAGGATATCCCTGACTAACCGCCTGAATAGTCGCGAGCACGCTGTCGTCGCCGAGGTAGACCACGCTCGGGAAATTTACAATACGGGCCGTGTTCAGACCAACCGTGTTTGCAATGGAAAACACCTCGGGTGCAAGCGGCTGAGCGGAGCGAAGGCGTATGTCGGCGGCCAGCACTTCGGAGGCCTGTCGCTGCACGGCCTGGTTAATTCGGTCGGTTAAGAAACCGATAGCCGTAACGGTGCCGGCGGCAACAATAAGCGCAGCCAGCAGGACAGCCAGCTCTCCCGCGCGTGCGTCGCGCCACATGGAGCGTAAGCCAAAACGTATTGCCTTAATCATGATTTGGTTTTGAGTCTTCTGTGAACAATTGCGCCGAACGCGGTAATGAAACGGTCCGACGCAGGCGCTTTCGCCGCGTCGGTACACGCGAGGGAACGTTGATGGCCATTCGGACATCGCTCCAAACAGAATCCGTCACAGATTTTTCAGCTCTCATTGCCAACCAGTTTACCGGCCGCGAGGCGAAGACGTCGGTCGCACTTGGCGGCCAGAGTTTCGTCGTGAGTCACAAGAACCAGAGTGGTTTGCTGCTGCTGGTTCAGGGCAAACAGCAAGTCGACTATGGTGTCGCCGGTAGCGCTGTCGAGGTTGCCCGTTGGTTCGTCTGCAAACAGTACCGTGGGGTGTCCCGCAAACGCCCGGGCAATGGCAACACGCTGTTTTTCGCCGCCCGAAAGTTGATGCGGGTAGTGACCGGTGCGGGAGGCCAGACCGACTGAGTCGAGAATGTCCAAAGCACGCGTTCGTGGTTCGGCTGACTCATCCAGTTCCAGGGGCAGCATGACGTTTTCAAGGGCGGTCAGAGACGGTACGAGATGAAACGACTGAAAAACAAACCCGACCCTATTTGCGCGAAGAGCCGCCCGACCGTCTTCGTCCAGCGCGCCTAATTCGGTGCCGTCGAGCCAGATTTCACCGCTTGTTGCCCGGTCAAGACCAGCCAGAAGCGCGAGTAGCGTAGACTTGCCGGCACCGGAAGGGCCGCAAATTGCAACTGAGCGACCTCGCTCAATGTCGAAACTCACGTCCTCAAGAATGGTCAGAGATCCTTCAGGGCTGGTAACCTGTTTCGTTAAAGCAATGGCGTTGAGTGCCAAAGGGTCGTTTTTAGTCATGAATAAATGCTGGATAATTATTGGGTTAGTACTGATTACAGTCTTTCCTGCCGCTGCATGTGAACACACGGCCGATGAAAAGCCGGTGATTCTGGTGGTTGGCGACAGTCTGAGTTCTGCATACGGTATGGACATTGAACAAGGCTGGGTGAGCTTGCTTGAACGCCGTCTCGAAGAAAACAGTATGGACTATCGAATTGTAAACGCCAGTATCTCCGGAGACACCACTTCAGGTGGTTTGTCCCGGGTAAAAAAAGCACTGCCTGAGCTTGATCCGGCGTTAGTCGTGATAGAGCTGGGCGGTAACGACGGACTGCGTGGGCTGCCGCTCAAATCCATGACCAAAAACCTTCAGGACATGATTAATTTGTCGGCCAAACAAGGTACGCAGCCGGTGCTGCTTGGCATGCGCATACCCAGTAACTATGGACCTCGCTACACCAAAGAGTTCCACGCAATTTACGCGGATCTTTCCGAGCAACATGCTGTGCCACTAGTACCGTTTTTTATGGAAGGCATCGCGCTTAAGCCGGAGCTAATGCAGAGTGACGGCATTCATCCAAATGTTGACGCTCAAAGCGTATTGCTCAACAACGCCTGGCCTGCGATTGAAAAAGGTCTTGAGTTGTCTTGTACGTCGAGACGGTAGAGCGGTTAGCGTCTGACCGTTTGCTGCGCGCTCAGTAGCTCGCGAACCGGTCCCGTATCCGGCAACACGTCGTGCCACAGTAAAAACGACGCGGCCGCTTGTTCAATGAGCATGCCCATGCCGTCGTGAGCGGCGAGGGCACCACTGGCCAGGGCCCATTTGGTGAACGGAGCCGCGTTGTCGCCGTACATCATGTCGTAACACACAGCGCCTTTGAGTAGCCTGTGATTAATGTCGGGTCGCGCCCCGCCAAGTGACGCGCTCGTGGCGTTAATCACAACGTCGAAAGGTTCAGCTGGATTCGAATCGTCAAGCAAATGAATGGTGCCTTGACGCTCAGCGTGTTTGATCAGTGCTTGTGCTGTCGCTTGTGTCCGGTTGTAGATGAACAGCGCCTCGGGTTTTTCATGGAGGAGTGCGCCAACACAGCTGCGCGCCGCACCGCCGGCTCCCAGCAACAGCACTCTCTTATTGGTTAGCTCGACGTTGTGATAGTGCAGGTCTTGAACAAGGCCTGTACCGTCGGTAGTTGCGGCCAGCACCACGTCGTTACTCAAAAACTGGAGCGTGTTGGCAGCCCCTGCACTGAGCGCCGAATCTGTGGTTATATCGGCGTACTCGAATGCCAGTGTTTTGAGAGGCATGGTGACGTTGAGACCAAGACCACCTGCGGCAAAAAACTCGTTTACGTCGTCTGCAAACGACTCGAGGCTAACCTGAATGCGATCGTATTGAAGTTCAATGCCAAGCTGCCCGGCGAAGGCCGTGTGAATGGTTGGCGACAGACTGTGTTTAATAGGGTCGCCAATGACCGCGTAGCGCAACATGCTCAGGCGCGTAAAAGCTGTGCGGCGTGCGGAGCGAAGTAGGTCAAAATGGCGTGAGCGCCGGCCCGTTTAATGCAGGTAAGCGATTCGAGCATGACGGCATCGAGATTGAGAGCGCCGGCACCGGCCGCCATGGTGATCATGGCGTACTCGCCGCTAACCTGATAGGCGAATATAGGCACGTTCAACTCTTCGCGGGCACGCCGAACAATGTCGAGATACGGCATGGCTGGTTTGACCATGACCATGTCGGCCCCTTCGTTGACGTCGAGCAATAGTTCGTCAATGGCTTCGTCGCTGTTGGACGGGTCCATTTGGTAGCTTTCTTTTGAAGCTCCGCCCAGACTCGCTGACGACCCGACCGCATCGCGAAACGGACCGTAGAAAGCCGAGGCGTATTTGGCCGAGTAAGCCAGGATCTGGGTGTGAATGTGGCCTTTTTCTTCGAGGGCGGCCCGAATGGTGCCAATGCGGCCGTCCATCATGTCAGACGGTGACACAACGTCGGCCCCCGCTTCGGCGTGGGACAAGGCCTGGCGGACCAAAACGTCCACGGTTTCATCATTAAGCACGTATCCGGACTCGTCGGTCAGGCCGTCTTGGCCGCTGGCTGTGTAGGGGTCCAGGGCGATATCAGTCATGACTCCCAATTCCGGGAAACGCTTCTTAATCGCTTCAACGCTGCGCTGCACCAATCCTTTTGAGTTATAAGCCTCTGATGCGTCTATACTTTTCCCGTCTTCGCCAACGACCGGAAAGAGCATAATCGCTGGAATTTCAAGCTCAACGGCCTGCTCAGCGGCCCACAGCAGCTCTTCAGGGCCTCGGCGAGGTACGCCCGGCATGGTCGGGATTTCTTCGAGGCCAGAATAGTCGGTGATAAAAACAGGCCAGATCAGGTCATCTGTTGAGAGCCGGTTCTCCCGCGCGAGTCGTCGTGAAAAGTCGTGTTTGCGAAGTCGTCGTTTGCGCGTGGCTGGAAACTGCTGATGGGTCATGTTGGGCCTTAGCGTGAGCGGAGGTGAGAAAACGGTTTTTTTGAAGCTTTTTTAGGGCCAGGTGCCTGAACGTGCTGGAAATTATCCCGGTTGATGATACCCGAATTGAAGTTTGCGTGTAATATCCGGGGTATGAGTACGGTCACTATGAATGAGAAAGCTCGTCGCCAGCGTTACGACAAGCTGGTTGCTACCTGGAACGCCGATTTATTTCGGTATGCGTACTGGTTAAGTCGCGACAGACAGCTCGCCGAAGACGTGGTGCAAGACACCTTGTTGAGAGCCTGGAAGTCGTTGGACCAGCTGCGTGAAGACAAATTAGCCAAGCACTGGTTGTTTACCATTGTGCGTCGTGAGCACGCGCGCTTTTACGAGCGCAAGCGTCTCGAAACGGTCGACATCGATACGCCGGGACTGAACGACGACAATTTGGAAACCCGTGGCTGGAACCACGACGTCGAGGCTGTACGCGACGCCATGGCTGAGCTACCGATTGAATATAGAGAGCCATTGGTTCTGCAAGTCAGTCTCGGCTATAGCGTTAAGGAAATAGCCGGACTAATGGATATAGGCGACGGCGCCGTGTTAACGCGGTTGTTCAGAGCACGGAAAAAATTGAAAACTATTTTGGAAGACAGCTACGCCCGTCAGTAGAACGGCGAGCTTTGAGAGAAAAATTAATATTATGAATTGCCAAACATTTGCACAACAGCTTGGAGCAGACCCAGGTCACATCGACGAGTCGATGAGAGATCACGCCAGCTCCTGTGCCACGTGCGCCGCGTTGCAGGCCGAACTGACTCAGTTCGACTCGCTGTTGCGTTCCGCGCTCGACGTGGACGTGCCGGCCGGACTAGGTGTCCTTGTTGACGACACGCTAGCCACGACTGCAGCTGACTCATTAACTGAGAGTGCAACCGATACCGTAACAACCGATAACGTTGTGCCGTTACGAAAAGCAGCGACCGGCGACGAACGTCGCTGGAATACGCCTATGTACGCGTTAGCCGCAACTTTGTTGTTAGGCATTGGTGCGTTCTTCGGCAATTTGCTTAGTCAGGAGACGTCGCAGCTACCTTTGGAAGTCGTGGCACATATCGATCACGAACCGAACTTGTTGGTAGGTGATTGGTCTGTAGTACCAGCATCACAGCTAAATACGGTGCTTACGAGTGGCCGTGTGTCGCTGAAAGGCGACATTGGAACGGTACGACATGCAGGATTATGCTCATTTAGAGGAAATAATGTTGCGCATGTAGTGGTCCAGTCTAGTAACGGACCCGTAACGGTCATGTTGCTACCTGAAGAAAAAACAGATGGCATCACGTCTTTTAACGAAGAAGGCTATCGCGGAGTACTGATTCCCGTTGGTGAAGGCAGCATCGCTGTCATCAGTGACAGCGAGGCGTCAACGAACGAAGTCCGACAAAACGTTACCGACAAAGTGGCGTGGAGTATTTAAACACTTTGAACCCTATGCCCTTTGGGGGCTTTTGAAAAATTTGGAGATACAGAATCATGGCGAAGAAATCAATCATTAATCCTTTGGCTCTTGCAGTAAGCGCAGCGGTTGCTGGCGCAGCACTTTCAGCTCCTGTCGCGAGCGCAAGCCCATTTGGCATGAGCGCCATGGGCAGCGGCTACATGGTCGACATGGGCGAAGGCAAATGTGGCGAAGGCAAGTGCGGCGGCGAGAAAGCTGAAGGCGAAGGCAAATGCGGCGAAGGCAAGTGCGGCGGCGAGAAAGCTGAAGGCGAAGGCAAATGCGGTGAAGGCAAGTGCGGCGGCGAGAAAGCTGAAGGCGAAGGCAAATGTGGTGAAGGCAAGTGCGGTGGTGCTTCTTAATCGCTGATACGCTTTTTCCCTTGCGGTCCTGAGTCAGGACAGCACTGAGATCTGAAGGCCTGCGAGTTTTGCTCGTGGGCCTTTTTTATTCTGGGTTTATGGGGGCTATGCCCCCATGCCCCGTTATCAGGGGCTTCGCCCCTGAACCCCTGCGATGCGAGTGCGAAAAGAGGCGTTTTCGCCCCTCGTCATTGCGAGCCTGCGTAGCGGGCGTGGCAATCTTTTTCGGGTTTCTTCGAGTGCCAGGGTGAGAGGTTAAGTTTTCTTTATCCTCATTTTCGGAGGTTATATTATGGCTTTCTGGGCTTTCTGGGCTTTCCGGGTTTCCGGTCTGGCAGCCAACGGGTCCCTTTTCGGAATGGCTCCCTTCGGTCCGCTTTATTTCCGAAAACGGACCCGTTGGCTGCCAGACCTGCCTCGTCTCTTCGACTGAGCAACTCTGCGAAATGTTTGGCTTGTCCCTTCGGGCCAGGTGGAGTGCGTACCCCAAGGGCACTTCCAGGCTTGTCCCTTTGGCCAAGTAGAGTGCGCACCCCAAGGATATTTGATTATCGGACCGATAACCGGACAGGCTGCACGGCTGATCATGCCTCGAAGCAGCGTTTCAGACAGCTAGATATTGCTAACCCGAGTAGCACCCCCTTGTCATTGCGAGTCCGCGAAGCGGGCGTGGCAATCTCTGTCAGGGTTCTTCGAGTAAAAACAAGGCGGCAATTCTATCGTCAATTTTATTAGGGCTTTTGGTCTCTCGGTGTTCCAGAATCGACCAGATTTTGGTGCGGGCCTATACTGCATCCTGAATTAGAGTAAACGGTGAGACGGTTATGGCCAAGACGTTAAAGCGATGTGGTTGGGCTTTGGGTCAGGATGATGCGTACGTGGGTTATCACGATGACGAGTGGGGTGTGCCTACATGGGATGATGCGACGTTGTTTGAATTTTTGGTTCTTGAGGGTGCTCAGGCAGGGCTTAGCTGGGCCACTATTTTAAAGAAGCGGGACGGATACCGTCGCAACTTCGCTGATTTCAATGTGGCCAAGGTCGCTCGATTTACAGATAAGCGGATTGAAAAAATTTTGCTGGACCCTTCGATTGTTCGGAACCGCTTGAAGGTGGTCTCTACCGTGACTAACGCGAAGGCGTTTATCAAGGTGCAAAAAGAATTCGGTTCGTTTGCGGAGTATGTTTGGGGTTTTGTTGAGCATAAGCCGATACAAAATCGCTGGGCTTCTATGAAGGAGGTGCCGGCGACCACCGCGGAGTCAGATGCGATGAGTAAGGATCTTAAGAAGCGTGGCTTTAAGTTTGTGGGTAGCACGATCATGTACGCTTACATGCAGGCAACCGGCATGGTCAATGATCACGTGGTGGGTTGTTTTCGCCGAATGCCTTGCAAGAAGATGTCGCCAGGGCGTTAAGTTACCCGGTTAGCAGTTAGCAGTTAGCAGTTAGCAGTTAGCAGTTAGCAGTTAGCAGTTAGCAGTTAGCAGTTAGCAGTTAGCAGTTAGCAGTTAGCAGTTAGCAGTTAGCAGTTAGCAGTTCTTGGG
>JBGCFV010000011.1:0-153699 GCA_045107075.1 Gammaproteobacteria bacterium | reverse complement strand
ACTCACTTCCTCCCCACGTTCGGTCACCCTTACGCAGTTGTGATTCACTTCGCTCGCTGTGGTCAGCTCACGGGAGGACCTTCACCTCCAAGATCGCGCCCATGCTGGGCGCACAAAAAAGCCCCGCCAAAGCGGGGCTTTTCCGTACCAAAAGGTACAAACTTACTTACGACTACCTGGTTGGAACTTCAGCTCCTGGTCCAGGTGGTTGCAGGAAGTACTCGGTAATGATGGAGTAATCGGCGAAGTTACATGCGCCGTCACCATCCAGGTCTTCGTCTACGTCACCACACGCTGTGTTGAACGCAGGCAACCAGTCATTTACGTCGAGGAAGTTAACAATACCGTCATTGTTAAAGTCTGGATCGCAAATGTTACCGAAACCGTCTCCGTCGGTGTCGCGTTGAGCAGGGTTAGCAACTACTGAGCAGTTATCAACACTGTCGTCTACGCCATCACCATCTGTGTCGACACCCATATCTTCAACAACAGGTAGTAGACACCACTCGGCAATCGCACCTGAGTCAACACTAGCACTGTCAGTAGCATCAAGACGCCACGTACCGCCGAGGTCTTCGCCGATAAAGGAACTTAACTCACCGTCAGGATTAACGATTCCACCAATCGCAGGAGGTGTATCTGAACACTCGTCTTCAACCACGACACTGGATTCATCATCGAATACAACATCGATGTCGTCTGAACTGCAACCGAAGCCGCCAAGAGCAGGCTGTCCAGGTCGGTCCATCAGCACAACGGTTGTACCGGTGTCTTCATGCACTAGTGTAAGAGAAACGTCGCCAACCCAGCTATGTGCTGCATTCACGCTGACGGTCAGCGAGTTGAGTGTGCCACCGTCACCCAGCACGATGCTGTCTGAAACCGTGGTGTTGTCCACGAAGCTCAGATTAGGTGTTGAGCAGATGAGTGATCCAGTGGTGAACGAATTCGCTGCACTGTAAGCACCTTCACCACACGAGTTCACAGACCGGACACGCCAGTAGTAAGTCGTTGTAGCGTTAAGACCGGCCTGAACCGAGTAGCTTGTTTCTTCAGTTGTAGCTGAATCAATCACGTTAGCGAAAGCTGGATCGGTGGCTACCTGAACTTCGTAGCTGGCACCCAAAGTCGCAGCGTCCCAAGACAGAACAGGAGACAATGACTGACCTTCCGCACCGTCAGCTGGAGCTGACAAAGCAGCCGCACCTGGAACGTCATCGGTGGTCGTGAAGTTAATTGAGATCAAGCGGTTATCAACACCGCTGGCCTCACCAACAATGTTGAAGGAGTAATCGCCATTCGCTACGGCGCCACCGGCTGTAACCGAAGCCACTGAAGCACCACCCGGAGTAACAGGGTTTGAACTAAAGTTAGTCACGAATCCGGCTGGCTCACCCACTGCGCTCAGCGTTACGTCTTCTGCGAACCCAAGCAGAGAACCTACGCTCAAATTAACATCAACAGAATCTGGCACACACACGTCAAAAGAGGTGTTGTCGGCCGTCAACTGGAAGTTAGGACCAGCACCGATGTTAACAACGTCCGCAATAAATGCATCAATGTCTGTACTAGTGCCACCTTCCGTAGGGCGGTTGTCAGACCAGATTGGAATGACCTTGCCACCCACAACAGACACACCGTTGTAGTCGCCCCATTCTTGACCGCCGGGGACGTTGACTGATGTTTCGCTGGAAACGCGAGTAGGCGTATCCCAGGTCAAAGCGCCGTCAAGAGAAACGGTGTAGTACAAGTCGACACCGGTACGGTTAACAGAGTTACGCGTATCGTAGTAAACAACGTGAATATGGCCTTGTTCGTCAACGGTCATCCACTGGTTAAAGCGGTCAACTTCGAGAATATCGGACGTTGCGTGAGGAATGGAAACATCCCAGGTTGCGCCGCCGTCTCGTGAGTACCAAATTTCGATTTGTGTGTGGTTGTTAGCAGCTGTACCGCTTTCAGTTCCCACAATATCGGTGAAGGCAACGTATACGCTACCGTCGTTTGGACCGCCTGAAACGTCCGCAGCTGTCGCCGCATAAATCCATGCGCGACGTGATTCCATAGCTGGAATCGGGAAGTCAAAGTTACCGTCGGTACCTGTGATCGACAAAGACGGAGCAAAGGTGTCGCCACCGTCGGTAGACTTAAGTACGCGAACAGTGCTGGAGCCTGTTGAAGCGTATACGTAGTAGATGTCGCCGTTAGCGGTAGTAGTGATGTCACTACCGATACCAACCGGATCGCCCGGGAAGCTCTGAACGTCGTAAGTCAGACCCATGTCGGTAGAACGAGCGAACTGCATGACGTTACCGTTGTGGTAAGTAATGTAGACGTTGTCCTGGTGAGGAGACGTTGGTGATTTATCAACGTGAACCCACTCTTTGTCACTACCACTTGCTGTGATATCAACACGGTTGGTCCACGTAACACCGAAGTCGTCTGTGCGCCAGGCTGACACACCGATTTGGCCACTTAGTGCAGCTGCGTAACCAATCGAACCGTCAGAAGACCAGTCAACAGTTGGGTCACAGCACGTGTTTGGCAGCACGCCTTGCACAGTCCAGGTCTCACCGCCGTCGTGAGAGTAGTACATTTCCTGACCGCCAACATTGTTCGATCCCGCAATAGCGTATTGAGGCTGGGCCTGATTAATTTCGATTGTCGGCTCGTTCGCGCGACGAATTTGCGAAATCCGCAGTTCCCCGTTTACAGGAACAACGCGGTTTTCAGTGACATCAGGGCCCCAGACTTTTCCGTTGCGTTTGATGCCGCCGTATTTTCTTTTGAACATTGGCCATGCCGCACGTGGATATTGTGCAGAGCCTTTAGTTTGAAGATGAGGCCACGCTTTACGTAGCTCAACACGGAAGAAAGCCGGAATTTGAGCTGAAACCTCAGACTCGTTCGGCGAAAGGTATTTTAGATCGTCCGCAGTAAGCTGGTAGTTGCGTTCGTCCCACAAGCCCATTTTGGTGAGTCCGGCGTAGTTTACGGCTTGATCGACACCGCGGCTTTGCTCAACGCGAGCAGCCGGCATGCCATAAATTTCAGCAGCACTTGCTGAAGCCATAGGTGCCAAACCAAAAAGGACCGCGACCAGCCCGCTGACCAACGTCCGTAAAGACGGTTTGAAAGTAGCAGTATGCATAGTTCCCCCTGATTAAAGAGTTAGCAATTTAGTTGAAGTGTGATTTTTCGACGTGACCCCGATTATTTTTGTGAGTATCGAGTATCGCGACAAGCACCGAGTATGCCCCCACTGGCGCTAAAGCGGAAGTCACATTGACATATCCTTCACCTATTGCGGAGAATCGAGCAGGATAACTATCTATATGTTTCTATTGAACTTATTCTAATTTTAGCGGGAGAGAGGTGTAATGTTGCGACGCATTACCGCGCGAAACGTAGCGAGCTGAAACACAACTTGTCTATACATATATGAAGACTACTGTTTCAAACAGATACGCCATTGCGACTTGAGTAGCGACCAAGAGAGGCATCTACTTCCCGGCCCTATTGTTTTTTTTCACCTGCTTATTAGTGGCTTAGAATCGACCTTCTATCGAAACACGCATGCTTCGACCCGGCGCATCTACACCTGAGCCGTGGCGACGGTAGTCGCGGTCCAACATGTTTTCGAGTCGCGTGACGATGTTCCATCGCTCACCGGGAGATATTCCAAAACCCAGGTTCAAACTGCCCCAGGCGGGTGTTCCCAACGGATTAATGCGCGGATCTTGAACGTCTCTTGAATTCAAACGGTTTTGCTCAGCCGCAAACATCACCTCTGAAGTGAACCACCAACTGTCTTGATCAAAGCGCCACGCAAGTCGTCCATTTAACGGAGGAATTCGGTCAGAAGGCTCTGTTTCACCGCCCTCCTCATCGGTTTCTCCCCGAGTGTAATTGACGGTCATGCTCAGGGTATGCGCGTCGCTTACTCTCCAGCGCGCAGCTACTTCAGCCCCGACCAAAGAAACACTGCTGGCGTTTTGGCTTTGAACAAGATCACGCCCGTTCTCATCTACCTCTCCAGTGAAAACAGAAACCACTTTGTCCTGGTAGTCGCTGCCCCACAACACGGCCTCAATCGAAGATCGGTCTGTATTGTAGCGAACGCCGAGTTCTCCGGTTACCACTGTTTCAGGGCCAAGCTCGGTGTTGGCAATATTGAAGCGGTTTCCCGGTCGTGCTCCCAGCGTGCCCAGGTCGAAAATATTCGGCGCCCTGAAGCCACGTGCCAAGTTGACTACGCCGCTCCACTGTTCGGTAAATGCATAACGCAAACCCAAACTGCCTGACACGTCGGTATTGGAGACCGTCGTCGCCGGACCAATATCGGTGGCCGTAAGTTCGACTTCAGCATTACTCAAACGCAAGCCGAGATCGACCAGCACCTTATCGCTAACGTCGATGCTGTCATGAACAAACGCGTCGAGGTTGCGCATGGTAGAACCGTCGGGAAAGCGCGCCCGTATTGTCTCAACTTCACCAGTCGATACCGTCGTCTCCAAGCGCCCGCTGGATACGTCGTCGTAGTAAATATCGACACCGTAGCTTAAGTGATGACGACCCATCTGAGCCGCAACGCCCTGCATGGTCAAACCAAACAAGTCGCTTCTGTTGTCTTCGACTCGCAGCTGGTTTGAACCAAGATCGCGCGTTTGCCGCCCGTCGATTATTTGTTGAAAGCCCAAGTGGACTTCAAGCTTGTCCAGCCAAAGGTTGTATCCGCCTGAACGATGGACACCGTGGACGAAGAGCCGGGAATCTGGCGAAAATACAAATAGCTCCGATGCCGGTTCAGTCTGTCCAAAACCGGCCACCAGTTCGTCGTATCTCGGTGTATTGTCTTGCTCGAGAAACTGAACCGAAAAGTCCCACTCGCGTTCAGCCTTGTCCGTGTAATTAACAAAAGCCGATGCGGCTCTGGCATCAAAGGCGGTGGGCTCTTGTACACGTCGTTCGGCCGCACGAACGTCACCGAAAGCTTGATAGCTCAGTGCCGCACCAACCGAAAGCGTGTCGTAGCCGCCCGCAATGCTTGCATTAATCGTTTGCCCAAGGTTCGCACTGTCGTAACCAAGTTTGAGTCGCATTTGCGTTGACCACTGCTCGTCGTCAAATTTTGGTCGCGCAGTGAACAGCTGAACAACACCGCCCATTGCATCGGAGCCATACAAGGACGACAGCGGCCCTCTCACGACTTCGGAGCGACCGACTATCCACGGATCCACCAACGCGAGATACTGATTCGGCGCGTTCCTGAACAACGCATTATTCAAGCGCATGCCGTCGACTAGATGAAGAATTTCAGAACCTTTCAGTCCTCGCACGATCGCAGTACCCTGACCGGGCGTCGTTTGCTGAACAAACACGCCGGGCGCACCTTGAAGCGCATCGGTTATCAGGCCCGGCTGTAGTTCTTCGAGGCGCTCCTCATCGACCACACTGACTGCGTTCACGACGTCGCCCGTGTTATTGGCACCACGAGTCGCCGTCACATGAATTTCTTCGAGCTCCGCCGCTGCAGAGGTGGGCACGAATAGTGCCAAACTGATGGCGTACGCAATCGGGCTGAAGAAAGAGAGGCAATTAATTCTTGTTGTTTTTGTCATGTAGGTTCGATTCGGATCAGCACGAAAAGTGCCGGAGCACAGAAAATTTTTTCAGCATGGTAGCCGAATTGAACACACGATCAAGGGAATATTGTTAAACGGCAGGTATTACAGGGGTCTGGCGAAGCGAATTTTATGGGTCTAGTGAATACGCGACCAGTGATAAACCGTCACGGTTTGCGACTTTAAATTTAAATTATCAGCGATAATTTCAGCAACATCGTCGAAATCGAGCAGCTCGCCGAATTTGTCATCAACCTCGACTACGCGGCCTTGCTCATCCGCTAAATTGGTTGGGTGGGGGGCAACAACGAAGGATGCGTAATATCTTGCAGTCATGCTTCAGAAGATACGTTAACGGCTATGAACCGACCGTGAATGACCTCACAAATCAGTTCATCTAAGTAAAAAAATGTTCTACCGCGGCTTTTTTAGTTGACGTCAGAAATCTTTACAGTCTGAAACACTTTGGGCACCACAACCGCCTGAAACCAACCGTTTCTCGGGCCGAATGAAAGTTGGCCCGATATTTGCAGAGCTTAATAGGAAAACAATAGTCCGCGGTTTAATCGTATTGGAACGGTGACAGCCGAATAAAATAAAACAATAAGACTTTAAACCCTGCTTTACGCAGGGTTTTTTTTGCGTGGTCTTTTACGAGGGTCCGGGTGACGGGGTTAGAAGGTTAGCCGCCAACCTGCAAATGGACGACCGTGTCATCATTGCTGTCGGAAGCCTTCTCCTCATCAGAAGCACCTGTGGCTTTGTGGCTCGCTTCAACACCCGAGGTGAAGTCCATCAACTGTTCCATAAGCGGTCGTGGCTTGCCTAAATGATAGCCCTGAGCGTAATTCACGCCAATTGACTTGAGCTTATCGACAATGGCCTGATTTTCCACAAACTCGGCGATTGTCTTTAACCCCATTTCTTTACCGATTTGGTGAATCGCACTCACCATCGATGCCGATACCCGGTCCGTTTCAATCTCTTTTACGAATTGGCCGTCTATTTTCAGATAGTCAACCGGAAGCGTTTTCAAATACGCGAACGAACTCAAACCGGTACCGAAGTCGTCTAGTGAAAACCGGAAACCCTGATGCTTCATTTGTTCCATAAATTTGGATACTTTACGAATATTCGTGACCGCGGCCGTTTCGGTAATTTCAAAACACAGACAGCTGGGATTTATGCCGGTGCGTTTAACTTCTTCTTCAATAAATTTAAGAAAGTTACCGTCGCTAATTGTCTGTCCTGACAGGTTAATCGCCCAGGTACTTTCGTTCAGTATGCTGGCAGGAAGATTCGCCATCAGCATTTTCAACGTATTACGAACTACCCATCGGTCAAGCGCAGGCATCAAATTGTAACGTTCCGCTGCACTGATAAACTCAGCCGGGCTCATCAAACCTTCTTCATCATCGGAAAGCCTGACCAAAATCTCAGTGTGTTTTCGGGTCGTATCGCCAATGGGATGAATAGGTTGACCAAACAGCTGAAACTGATCTTCCCGTAGAGCGGTATGCAGTCGACTAAGCCAGTGCACCTGGGCCTGCCGTCGAATTAACATGGTGTTGTCATCCATGTAAATCTGAACTCGATCACGGCCCAACTCTTTCGCCGCGGAGCAGGCCAGTTCCGCAAAGCTCAACAAGCTAATAATACTTTGAGTCTCCGCCTCCATCGGGGCCAGTCCGATACTGACGCTGACAGGATAACGCTTGTTGTCCCAACTAAACTCCACCTTCGCGACTTCAGCCCGAACGTGCTGCGCAATAACTTCTCCGTCATCGGCGGCCTGACCCGTTAACAACACTCCAAATTCTCCGCCACCAAGCCGCGAAACAATATCGTCTTTGCCAAGACTATCTCGAATGGCGACGGACACTCGCTTTATTAACTCGTCACCAGCGTGATGACCAATGGTGTCGTTCACTACATGCAGCCGATCAATATTGATGTTTAGAACGCAATTTTCGACCTGCTTGTAACGGGCCATGTAAAGCGCCGTTTCGAGGTGATACTCAAAACCGTTACGCATCATCATGCCGGTCAGCGAGTCGTAGTTCACCTGAATTATTCGCGATGCTTTGTGAGCCATTAATCCGATGAGCTTCTTGTCACTTCCTGTGAAATCCTCGGCCTCAAGATCGTTCGCCAGAACGATTGCGCCAATGACCTCACTGTTTTCATCAAAAATCGGTGTAGCCAACATTTTGCAATCGAAGTCACCGAAAATATGTCGGTGCTCCGCGTCGCCGTTATGAACCAAAGACTTCTTTCGATACGACACCTGGTCATACACTTCGGTTCGAGCACACTGCAACACGTTGTCGTAGTCGAGCTCCACCGGAGCATTGGCATTGACGTGAGGAATAATAAGCTTGCGCTCGGCCATGATGACCATGCAAACCGATACGTCAAAATAGTCCGACGTTCGCTTAACGAGTTTGCGCAGGGCATCCTGGCCTTCATCAAAATATTTTACGTTGTCTTGCGTGTTGTAAATCAGATTGAGTTCTTCATAGCGCTGAAGCAACTCGTCACCCATTGCATCAAGCTCAGCCTGCTTAGCAATATCAACCGCCAAAACATTGGTAATGCGATGAATTGAAGAAGACAGAACGTTGTACTCTAATTCTTTATTATCGTTTTCGATCAAAACAAACAGACCACCCATCGGGCGCTTTGAAGAATCACAAATACTGGTAATGTATGCTGAGGTGTTGTCGGACACCGTGCACCTTCGAATACCGAGACCTGTGTGTGGCCATTCGGGTAAGGCATCGTTGAGAGCAGCGAGAGCGGGTACGTAGGAGCTTTGTGAGTTCTGTGCGAGAGCCCAGACCCGATTACCTTCGAGATCACATACCACGACAGCAAGTGCGCCACGCAAACCAGCGCGAACAAGCCACCCGTACTTGGAGTAGTCTATTGTTCTCAGCGCTAAATTGAACTGCTGATCTCTTGGTGAACTACTCATCAAGCTGATTGACCCTGATCTTTTTCGATCGATTCGACAATGCCGCGCAAACTAATTGGTTTGTCGACCATGCGAAAATTGGAGAACCAATGACTCCACTTTGAGTACATATCCTGAGCCGAGTCGGTCATGACAAAAACAGGGAACTCCCGTTCCGGCTGTTCCGATTGCAGCCTTCGGCAGAACTCCTCGCCATTCATTGGAAACATATCTGTCGACACGAGAACGAAGTCCGGCGTCGAGTCTTTTATGCCGGCGAGCGCGTCCTCACCCGCGGCAAACTGCCTCACTGAAAATCCGGCTCTTTTGAGACCACGACAAATTATACGAGCCAGAAAGTTTTCCTGCTCGACGACAAAGATACTCACTTTGTTGCTTGAATCGGTCATGCTTCCCGGGCCCGATGGGTGGCGATAATTGAGAGTAAGTTTGCCAGCCTGCCGGGCTTTCTTGCGTGATCGGGTTCTCAAACGAGCCAGTCTGTTTTACATTGCCCAGCCGCATATTATGTTTATCCAGTATCGTGGTTAGACCATTCCCCGAGAAAAATAATCAGCCAGATATGTGTCGAAGTCCTGGGTGTCTTCTGCCTTCAGCAAAGCCGCTTTACTTAACGACTCAGTGGCAAGCTCTTCCAGTGCCGATTCAACGCTGGACGCCAGATCAACCTCTTGTTCATACTCAGTGCTTATCGTCTGTGCTCTAGCCAGACCGAATTCGTTGTATGTCATTGAGCTGGCTGACAATGCTTCTAACACTCTTGCAGATGGCGTGCGCGAGGAATCTTCTATTGCGCTAATTTGATGCTGTACCGCGTCCGCGAATCGATGTTCGCCCGTATTCGCGTCGAGCACTTCGGCCACTTTCAATACTTCCTGACACACCGAACCCGCCCATTCTGAAAGCGGAATCTGAGCACCATCCCGTTGCAACAGAAGACCCGGTTTGCGACCGTAGGACGCGACCTTGTCATCATTGTTGACAATCTCAACCTGCTCTACGGCGCTGATGGCCGGGCTGCTGTTGAACGCGCAATGCAGCAGCAAGCACTCTACAAAATCGAGCTCGACCGGGTTAACCCCAACCCGACTGAATGGATCAAGGTCCAGCGCTCGAATCTCTACGTATTCGACGCCGCGCCGACGAAGCGCCGCCGTGGGCTCTTCGCCGCTATGCGCAACGCGCTTGGGACGCACAACGCTGTAAAATTCGTTAGCTATCTGCAAAATACTGGTAGACAGCTGAATGCGTTTATCGCCTTGTGTAAGACCAAGCTGCTCGTACTGCGTGTAAGGCGTGGAAATAGCTCTCGTGAGTCCGGCAACGTATTCATTAAGACTGTTAACCGAAATATTCAGACTGGCCTGAGCGTGATTATTGTAGCCAATGTCGCTCATTCGCAACGAAGTAGCGAACTCGCCTGCAGCCGTGTTTCCAGGATAGTCTGACAGTCCTGTTTCAGCGCCTTGAAAAAACGATTTGCACACCGCCGGCGAACTACCAAACAAATACAGTATCAGCCACGATAACCGCTTGAAGTTACGAATGAGCGCAAAGTACCCAGCGGACTGGAAATCTTCAGACGACTGGCTAGAGCAAATATCACTACCAATTAACGGACACAGCGCCGGCCAAACCTCTTTTGGCAAGGAATAATTGAAATGCACGCCTGCGATCGTTTGCATTATGCGCCCGTAGCGATGGCCAAGACCGCGCCGGTAAATGGTCTTCATTTTGCCTACATTCGAATCGCCATAGCGTGCAAGTGGAACATCGCTGTGCTTCGAAAACCCACAAGGCATACTGCAAGGCCAAAGCGTTTCGCCCGGAATGTGTTCGTACGTGTACTTATGCAAGTCGGCGAGGAACTGAATGGCCTCGTCGTTGCTGTCAAGTGCGGGAGTGACAAATTCCAACAGGCTTTCGGCGTAGTCTGTAGTAATGAACGGATGCGTGAGTGCGGCACCCAGCGCCTCTGGGTGAGGCGTCTGCGACAGCGCTCCGTTCAAACGATCAATACGCAGCGACTCTTTCTCAATGCCACGTTTACCGTGTTTAAGAATGTCATTTCCATGAGCGTCAACCAGACGCTGCAGAAGATCGGGAGGCAGCTGATACATCGAATAGCCCTGTTGTAAGTGGGTAAGTGGGTAAGTGGTGCTCGTTGTGAAGACTATAGCGCGGGACAAAAACGGCGAATCCCGAGGCTATTAGCCGACAAAACCTTGAACCAGGTCTCTGTTTACATAGAAGTTTCAGATTATGGTGTGAGTCTACTCGATTTTCTCGCTGGACGTATAACTGTGAAATCTGACTTTTCTCGCACTCTTGCCACCGTCGCGACAATAGGCTTTTGCTCTTCGGCACAGGCGGCTGACTTAACAACGATTGCCGTCGCTACCGGCGGTTTTGGCTCGGCCCTCGTGTTTCTGGTGGCCTGGCTTACGACCAAGAGCAAATTCAAGGCTGTTCGAGTCAAAAACATCGATCTGGCCGGACGTCTGACCCTTAGTGAAAAATCCGTCTCCCAGCTAAAGAAAATTCGCGGCGAAATGACAGAATGCCTGAATATGGCCAAAGCCGAGACGGTCGCTGTAGAGCACCGGCGTCGCGAAGTGTCTGACATGCTGGCCGCGCTGCGCTCACAGGTTGAACGCGTCGCGCGTGTCGACGGTCTCACCGGAGTGGCTAATCGCCAGCAGTTCGATATTAGCCTCACCGATGAAATCAAACGCTGCGTTCGCGAACGCAAAGACGTCAGCTTGTTAATCGTTGAGCTGGACAGCTTTGTCGACTTTCTCGACATACACGGCGAAGAAAAATCTGAATTCGCTTTGCAACGCGTCGCTTCCACAATATCGGATTCGTTTCGACGTGCTGGTGACCTTGTCGCTCGCATTAGCGACTATAAATTCGCTGTACTGCTACCCGGCACCAACGGCGAGACGGCCGTTCGCTTTGCCGAGAAAATGCGTAAAGCGATTTACGCCGAAGCCCTGCCCTTTCCGGCATCCGAAGTCGCCGATCGCATTACGGTCAGCGTGGGCGTTGCCGTGCTGCCACCTGTACGTTTGCACAGACCGGAGAACGCAATTCAGATAGCGGAACACGCGCTGCACGTTGCCCAAGCCAATGGTTACAATCAGGTGTCATCTGGCGAAGCTGAAACCGCTCGAAACGTCGTGTAGCGGTTACGTTATTCGGCTAACAGCTCTTTGATAGCCTTCTCTACGGCCTTGGCGCGCTTGTCGCCAGAATGCGTTTCACCAATCCAGTAACCACGAGCCTTGCCCGCTTTATCAATCAGGTAAAACGACGGCCAGTATTTGTTACCTAATTTTTTCCAATATGAAAAATCATTATCAATCATGATTGGGTGATGAAGCTTGAACTCTTTGACTTTGGCTTCAATGTTGGCACGAATTTTTTCACGCTCAAATTCAGGACTGTGCACGCCAATCACCGTGAAAGCCTCGTCTGCAAAAGTCTTTTCCAGTTCGTTCAACCATGGAAACGAGCGATAGCAGTTCCAGCAGGCGAACGTCCAAACGTCGATGAGCACAACCTGCCCTTTCAGGTCCGCGCGCGTCAGTGGCTCGGAGTTAATCCACTCTGACGCATCGGTATGAGTAAACTCAGGCAGCTCCGGGAACGACGGTGCACGATCAGCACTGCAGCTCGCCGTAATGCCGAGCGCAATCAAAAAGACGATGGCTCTGGAACGATATTCACGCGTGAGTTTCATGGCTCTTCTCCAATTGTAGAACATTCGCCAGGCAGTCTGACTCGTCTCAATATAACGGCAATATATTACGAAACTATCAAGCCAGAGTAACGAATCGATGGAACTCAGAAAAGCGGCTTTGTAGCGTCCAATTAGAAAAGCCACCGCGGCTACGAGACCGTGGTGGCTTGCTCTCTTCCGAATTTGTCGGCATGCGCCGGCTAATGGCTACCTGCGACGATAATTAAACGACCGGTAGGCAGGCGGTGGTGTAGCGTAGCCTCGATCAGCGTGTCGACTGTTGCCATCCCACAGACGGTTGCGCTTGGTATAACAACGGTTGATACCCATCTCACACAGCGTGTCGCGCCATTCGTACTTATACAAGTAGGTCGCGGCGGCTCGACGCTCAGCGTAAAAGCTCACTTGTCTCGAACGGGAGTAGCGTTCGTCGCCGTAGCCTGTGCCAGCCGACTTACTGTTTTCATTCCTTGAACTTCCGGCCTTGGGCGAATTTGAACGCTGAGGTGAAGCCGCGCGATTGCGTGATTCGTAGTGAGTATCCTCCTCGTAAACATAACGCTCCCGGTCGCGAAAAGCGGCTACCGCAATCACACCCATAGCCGAGTAGTCGCCAAAAGCGGCGGAATACGAATCCTGCTCGTCGGTAAAGTAGAACTCGTTGATGCGGTTGCGACTCGAACGCCAACCACGGTAGGTAGCCGACTGGTACGGTCCGAGCACGTACATGCGCTCGTTACGCTTCAGCGTAGAACGTTTGCCAGAAATGATGTTACGACCATCAACCGCCACAACAAATCCCAGTCGCTCGTTGCTGTGGTTCGTAATTCGAATCCCGTATTCCTGACCAGGGCGGGCTTCAACGTACGCTTTTTGCAGAGTCCGGCTTTGGCCTCGGCGCGCATCAAACGTCGGTAGTACACCGCCGCGCTGGTTGACCACCTCAACGCTTACGTCGCTGCTGCGTAGGGTGTCGGCTGAGGCCGAAAATGACATTAGTGAGATTAAAAGTGCACTCATTAGGGGTATGGTTTTCATAGCGTTTCCTCCACGCATCTGTTCTTACAATTGCATCTTGCCGTACAGCGCATGAACCGCGACTGAACGACTTGGAGGTATAAACGCCTGGCGTGAGGAAAGAGGGTTAATTGACTGGCAATAAATTTATAAATTAACGCCAAAGCTCACTCTCGATCACTGCGAATGCATGTTACCGGTATCCGGTTCTCTACCGGGTTACAGAGAGTTGTATCATCGGAGAAGAGCAGGCTCATGAGGCTAAAGGGATAGAATTACTATCCAGCCCCTGTAACACGATGTCGAATCAGGCGTGATCCCGTCGGTTACTTCTATTTTCTGGATTGATTTCTGTTTCTTTCTCGCAGCACCCAAGGTGGAATACGTTTCGACTCGGGCAGAGCCCACAACCCACGTCGATCTTTAGCCGCAGCTTTCTCCGCCGCTATTAACGACGGAGAATCGGTGTACTGTCGATAAACCCACACGGCGCCACTCTCAACGAGCCGCTGGTTCACCGACACCGCCTGGCCGTCTACATAGGCTTCAGCAACTATTCTTTTGTAGCGGTCCCGATCTTTAACCAGCAGTGTCATTGAAGATTTTCCCATAAGTTTCACTGCCATCTTTTTGGATTCATCGGCGTGGGGCTGGTCTCGCTCAGGAGCATCTATACCGAAAAGACGCACTTCAATTTTCTGGCCGTTGTGAATGGCCCTGAAACTGTCGCCGTCTTTTACATGGTCTACGACTACGTTTTCCAGACGTTCGCCTGATGTGGCCTGTGTAGCCGTTCTGTTCTCGCCAGATTCACATCCGCCCAAGAGACACAAAATGATGACTAGAGAACAGAATTTAGGCCAAATAGAAAGCATGTAACATTATTCCAGTGACGTGAACAAAAGAAGAACTTCGCTTAAGGCGAGCACCTAAAGCTGAGTTATAAGAGCGGTTAACTGGTTACCGGAACCATCTCGCGTTTAGTCGTGTTTCTTCGCGTCGTCTACTATATTCATGAGGGCCTGACCACTTTCACCGAGAGGCACCGCTGCAAAGGCTCCACCAACAAGACTGTGCTCCGGGTTCATCGGATCGAGAGTATCGGATGCAGCCAGTATTTCCTCGGCGAACTGTTCCGCGTTGTCTTTTGGACGGTACCCAAGGTAATTGACCGCAGAATTGTCCACCGGCACTCTGTCGTTATCGGACACTCCATAGACAATTGAGAACCCGGTAGTCGTGGCCGAAATAGAGCACTCAACCAGATGGATCAAATCGTCGTACGAAAGCCAGCTGCCCAAGCCTCTTGGGTCAGACACCTTGGCGCACGACAGAATCCTCAAACATACGGACTCAACGCCGCGCTTGTCCCAATACAAACTGCCAAGATCTTCCGAAAAACACTTGGCCAAGCCATAGAATGTGTCGGGTCGGTGAGGAGCATCAATGCCGATGTTTTGCTTGTTAGAGTGCATTCCAACCGCATGAATAGAACTCGCGTACACAACACGACGCACCTTTTTCTGATAGGCAGCCTCCCATACGTTATACGCACCAACAATATTCGGGCCGAGTATCTCTTCGAATGAACTCTCGTCACCGAGTGCACCAAAGTGCACAACCATGTCCGCATCTTTCAGCAGTTCTAGAATAGCCGCGTAGTTTTCAAGATCGGCTTTGACGTAGGATTCGTTATTGAAGCGCTTACCAATGTCGTCAACGATATCTGAAGACACCAGTTCCTTAGCCAACTTGGAAAGGGGCTCTCGCAGGTAAGAGCCAAGACGACCCGCGGCGCCAGTTAGTACCAGTTTATTCATGCTTCCAACTCACTCAGATTCATTTATCAGCTGATCCGTTCAATAACTCAGCCGTCACTTTGGCAATGCGATCCATCGCTTTATCCAATTGCTCTTCAGAAGTAGCCGTCGACAAACGGAAAAACGGAGACAGTCCATAAGCACTCCCGGGCACAGCGGCTACTTTTGCTTCGTCCAGAAGATAGCGTACGAACTCCGTATCGCTGTCTATTAACACGCCCTGTGGCGTTGTCTTACCTATTACCGCGTCACACCCAATAAAGGCGTAAAATGCACCGCCCGGTGGATCAAGCGTTAAACCTTCGATGGCTTCCACCCGCTCGACAATCAGATCACGACGACGCTCAAACGCCTTGTTAAAGCGAACCACTTCATCTTGCGGTCCATTCAGCGCCGCCGTCGCTGCAGCTTGCGCAACGGAACACGCACCCGATGTAATTTGTGACTGCACTTTAACCATGGCAGCAATAAGCGGCGCTGGTCCAGCAGCGTAACCTATGCGCCAACCCGTCATGGCATACGCCTTGGACACTCCGTTTACCGTTAACACTCGCGAAACCAATTCAGGGCACGCACTCGCGAACGAACAAAACTCGCGTCCGTCAAACAGTATGTGCTCGTAGATTTCATCGGACAGAATCAGCACGTGCGGATGTCTAGCCAAAACAGCACCCAGTGCTTCAAGCTGCTCTCGATCGTAAACAGCACCGGCCGGATTGGACGGCAAATTAATCATCAGCCAGCGGGTATTCGGCGTAATGGCGGCTTCAAGTACATCAGGGGCCAAACGGAACTGGTTTGCCGCCGTACACGTCAGTGGTCGCGGGGTGCCTCCCAATATGGTCACCATGTCTTTGTACTGGCCGAAATATGGAGCGCACATGAGCACCTCATGATGCGGTTCCAGCGACGCCATCAGCGCGTCGAAAATAACTTGCTTGGCACCGGTTGAGATAATGACTTCATCCAGATTTACAACAAGACCGTTATCCCGCGCCAATTTATCCACGACGGCGGCCCGCAGCTCAGCCGTTCCTTGCGTCGGCGGATAGCGAGTTTGCCCCGCCATTGCTGCGACGTGCGCCGCCTCAACAATGTGTTCTGGTGTGTCGAAGTCGGGTTCGCCCAGACCCAGATCAATTACGTCGTGACCCGCTGCCTTTAACGCTTTGGCATTTTGACTGACAAACGCCGAAGCAGAAGGTTGTACCAGGCTGAGCTGGCTGGCTGCATAGTTCAAATCAAGGTTCCTTTTTTCTATTCAAATGGTCGACAGCCGTCATTCTAAATCACTGCTTTTTCAATAAACGGTTCGTTCTTTTCAATTCGGGCGTAATTGAACGGAGACAAATCGAGCGTTCGGTACTCGCCGTAGGTAATCAGTTCGGCTGTGCCACGCCCCATGGCGGGTGACTGCTGCAAACCGTGGCCGGAAAAACCGTTAACGAAAATAAAATTCTCGACGGTAGTATGAGAACCCAGAATCGCGTTGTGATCAAAGGTGTTATACGAATAGTGTCCCGCCCACGAGTTCAACACTTTAATCGCCTCGAACTGTGGAATACGCGTAGCCAACACGGGCCACACTTTTTCTTCCCAGAGCGAGTGATCCTCAACAAAGTCGTCGTAAGCCACAGCTACATCGACGCCAGGACTGCAGCCGGCGAGGTAATTTTTACCGTCGGTACGAACGTGAATTCCACTTGGGTCAATGGTCAACGGCAAATCTCGATCAAGCGGCTTCTCAGCGGCGAAAATGTACGTGTAGCGTTTACGCGGCTCTACCGGCAGTTCAATCCCGGCCATAAGCGCAGTCTTAGTCGCACGCGGCCCCGTTGCATTGACCACCACACCGCATTCAATCACCTCACCTGAACTCAGGGTCACACTTTGCACGCGAGTACCCGCCGGGTTTCGGGAGATTGCCGTGACTTCGTTGGAAACGTACTCAACTCCTTGTCTGCGCGCGGAGCGCTGCCACCCGTCGAATACGGCAACGCAGTCCCAGTAGCCTTCGTCGACCAGATTGTGACTACCCAATACAACGTCGTCGACCTGAAAAAACGGATAGTCACGCAGAATTTCGTCGGGTGTCATCAGTTTAGTGCCTGCACCGCAACGCACCTGAACGGCGTGCGATTCCCTTAGAACATCGGCGAACTGTTCGTTGTCGGCCAGATACATGTACCCGTAATTTTGAATACTGAGTTTTGGCGCCAATGGGTCACAGTGCATGTACTCGTGGAAGTTATTCACGAAATCGGCGGCAAACTGAGAAACGCGAACGTTAATCTCATTCGAGAACTGTTGCCGCATGCAGCTATTGGTATGCGCTGTCGCCGAGTTTTCGTAACTGGGGTCTTTCTCTACCACGAGAACAGATCCGTCGAAATCTGGATTGTCGGCCAAAAACCAGGCAACGGAAGAGCCAAACATGGCGCCACCCACAATCACAACGTCGTAGGAACCGTTCGACGGTTTGGTCGGCCACTTAGCGCTCATAGTGTTTTCCCTCGGCCTGACGGCCACTTAATATGGTTGCAATGGCGGCGTCACTTAGGCCGTAGTCTTGTTTCGCCTTTGCAGGCGTGATGTAGCCGCGGCGAATATCTCTGACCAGCAAGTCGTAGCTACGCTCTTGCGGCGGCCCGTAGCCCGCACCACCTGGAAATTCAAGCAACACGCGACGTCCGTGAGGCACAAACTGTTTGCCTTTGCAGCGCATCGGTTCGCCGTCGTCGCGCGCAATTGTCGTACGCGCCCCGTCCATTCCGCCGTGACGACCACGAGCTGGAAACTCGGCGCGATCAAACATGGCCTGCAAATCAAACTCGTGACCTTCGGTTACGCCAATTTCCATACATTGCCCAAGACCACCGCGGTACTTGCCGGACCCTCCGCTGTCGACTCGCAGCTCTTTACGCCAGATAACCACCGGTCCCGTGTGCTCCGTCGCCTCAACCGGCATGGTCATAACGCCAGAGGGAAACGCCGTTGCGTTCATACCGTCCAGTGTGGGGCGGGCACCGGAACCACCGGAGTTAAATGTAAGCACTTCTGCTCTGACAGCATGAGCTGGTGCTGGCTCGTCAGTACGAGGTCGAACCGACACCTGAAAATTACACAGGGTGCCCGCGCCCTCCGCAGGAACCAAATCGGGCAGTATTTTGTCCAGCGCGTCGTAAACCGCATCGGGAATCATGTGACCAATAACGTGACGCAAAGCAACCGGAGCCGGATGCAAGGCGTTCACAATTGAATTTTCCGGAGCTGTCACGACGAACGGCGCCAGCGATGCAGCGTTGTTAGGTATTTCAGGAGCGATAGCACATTTTAACGCGTAGCACGCGTAGGCCTGCGTATACACCAACGGTACGTTAATGCCTTTCTTGTCCAGTCCCGAGGTGCCCGTGAAATCGCACGCTACGGAATCGGCTTTGATATCCAGACTTACCTTTAGATGAATAGGTGAGCTGTATCCGTCAATCGTCATTTCGCCCGTTGCTGACTCTCGCGGTAGCGCCGCGATGCAGTCAAGCGTTGCCTGCCGTGAGTTATCCAAAATAAAAGTCGCCACAGAAGTGAGATGGGTAAGCGAAAACTCTTGCATCATTTCGACAAGTCTTCGGTGACCAATCTCATTGCAGGTGGCGAGCGCATACACATCGCCAATAAGCTGATCAGGCTCGCGAACATTGCCACGCAAAAGATGAACAAACGGCTTATCCACCTCGCCTCTCTCAATGAGCTTCATAATGGGAATGTAAATACCTTCTTCGTAGATTGAAGCGGCGTCCGCGCCAAATCCGCGACCACCAATATCGACTACGTGGGCAGTACAACCAAAAAAACCAATCAGATTGCCGTTAAAAAAGGACGGACTCACGACCGTTATATCGTGCAAATGACCCGTGCCTTCCCAAGGATCGTTGGTAATGTATACGTCGCCTTCGAATATGTTGTCACGACCAATACGCCGAATAAAATGTCGTACCGCCTCAGCCATTGCATTCACGTGACCTGGCGTACCGGTCACCGCCTGCGCCAACATGCTCCCGTCGGTATCGTACACACCTGCGGACAGGTCTCCGGCCTCGCGCACCGAGGTCGAAAAAGCCGTGCGAATAAGCGCTTGAGCTTGCTCTTCAACAACGGAAATCAAACGATTCCACATTACTTGATGGGCAACAGCCGAATTTTTAGTGGTCATAGTGTGCTCGCTTTCAACGGACAGTCGTTACATCAAGGCAGCCATCCGGCTGACGCGTTGCACGCCGGCTCGTCGGTAAAATAATAGTCGTTTCATCTTCGGTAATCACAGCAGGACCTTGCACAGTTTGGCCTGATTGCAGCGCCGTGCGGTCGATCATAACCGCCACCTTCGATTCTCCTAGCGCCGCGTCAAATACCTCTCTTGATTCCTCGCTGCTAACCGGTGAGCTATCAGACAGCACTTCGACAGCCTCTACCGACTCCAACGGCGTAGTAGCGTTGACCGACCAAACAGTGATCTCAACGTCCATGCCGTCGACAACACGACCAAACAGAGTCCTGTAGTGAGTTTCGAACAGACTTAAATACGTCTTCTGATCAGGAACTCTGGCCTGCTCCGCCGTGAGCCCGACCGGTATCTCCCAGCCCTGACCGGAGTAACGCATATACACTTTGTATTCCGACAAGATTGCGGCGTCTGCGTCGCACGACCGAACGAATTGAATGGCCTCGCTTTCCAGCTGTTTCAACAGCTCAACAATTGCGTCCGGTTCAAAATTAGACAGCTTCATATAAACACTTCGATTAGCTTCAAAGCTGAACGGCGCCCTTAAGAAACCAATGGCTGAACCCACACCCGCACCCTCCGGGACCAGCAGTCGTTGAAGGCCCAGTTTTTCGCACAGTCGAGCCGCGTGTAAGGGGGCGGCTCCCCCAAACGCAATCATGGTGTAGTCAGCCAGATCTTCGCCGTTTTCGACAGCGTGGACACGCGCGGCGTTCGCCATGTTTTCGTCAACCACTTCAACGAGACCGAACGCCGCCGTTTGTGCGTCCATATCAAGATGCTGACCTATCGCTTGCTCCATCGCCGCAACTGATCTATCGATATTCAGAACAATTGAGCCACCAGCAAAGTTATCAGGATCGAGCTTTCCCAGAATAAGATCGGCGTCGGTAACGGCAGGGTGCTCCCCGCCCCGGTTGTAACACGCCGGCCCGGGCTCGGATGCGGCGGATTCAGGACCCACACGAATTTGCTTCATACCGTCAACTCGAGCCAGCGAGCCGCCGCCCGCACCAATTTCAACCATGTCGATTACAGGAATCGAAATAGGCATGCCAGACCCCTGCTTAAAACGATACGTGCGCGCTACTTCAAACACCCGACTCGTTTTGGGTGTTTGATTATTAATCAGACAAATTTTGGCGGTGGTACCTCCCATATCGAACGACAACACTTTATCCAGCCCGTAGCGAGCAGCAATATGCGCTGCGAACACGGCCCCGCCCGCCGGACCTGATTCAACCAGTCGAACCGGAAACTCGGCTGCGCTTTCAAGCGAAATTATGCCGCCTCCCGAGTGCATCAGAAAAACCGGGCACGTGACACCCTGATTACGAAGCCGACCTTCAAGGCGACTCAAGTAACTTTTCATTAGAGGCTTAACGTAAGCGTTAGCAATGACCGTGTTAAAACGCTCGTACTCGCGCATTTGTGGAGACACTTCGCACGACAGTGAGACCAGTACGTTCGGCGCTCGCTCGGCCAAAACCTCGCGCACGAGTTGTTCGTGCGTGTCGTTTAAATAGGAGTGCAACAGACCAACCGCTACGCTTTGATAACCAGCAGCCAAAATTTCATCGACCAGAGCCTCAACAGGCGCGCGTTCAAGCGGTATAAATACGTCACCTGAGGCACCAACACGCTCAGACAACGTGTAGCGTTGCTGTCGCGGCAAAAGCGCTTCCGGTACCTGCATATTCAGATCGTACTGCTCAAAGCGGGATTCGGTGCGCATTTCAATGACGTCGCGAAACCCTTCAGTGGTGATAAAGGCCGTTTGAGCCCCGCTGCGCTCAATCAGCGCATTGGTCGCAAGCGTCGTCCCGTGAATTATTTGCTCGACGGCGGAAGGTTGAATGCAGGCTTTCTCACACACGCTGAGCAGACCTTCGAGGATAGCCTCTTCCGGCGCGCTGTAGGTGGTCAACACTTTGGTCGAGTAACGCTCACCATCGACTTCGAGCACCACGTCCGTAAACGTGCCGCCTATGTCTACTCCGAGTCGAGCCGCTGATTTCTTCATTCATTATTCCGTACAAAAAAGACTGGCAGGCACGCGGGTTACTGATAAGCCAGAAACCTTGATACGCCACTCAATATAGGCTGTCGGTAGAGAAATACCAATGATTAAAATTGAACATTGTCGCCTCCTTTACAAACGGGTTTCAGGTGGCTGGAATGGCCGCGTTGAAGTTAGCGCAGCGCAGCAATCCACAGCCATTTCTCTTGATTTTGGTATGGCAGTGGTCGCGATCGCTCTCACACAACACTGGCAGCCAATCCGTCATTGCGAGCGTAGCCTTACGGTGCAGTACCCTGGATCAGCGTCATTGCGAGCGTAGCGCGGCAATCTCCCACAGACCGGCACCATCTTAAACTGACAAAGATTGCCGCGCTGCGCTCGCAATGACCTATCTGCTGGGCTCGCAAAGACCTATTTGTGGCGCTCTCAATGACCTCTTCGCTAGATTTGCATTGGCAGCTCATCGCAATTGCAACGGTATCCTGAGAATCTCAACGGACCCGCTAATGCCGGACCACTTCATCGCGCTGGCAGCTGGCTTTTACCCGACGCTAACCCTATGCTTTGCGCAGATTGTTTTGGCGCAATAAGGTTTCTTATTCGTATTTGCAATATAGTGATCAGCAATATTAAGCAATCAACACCCCATTCATGGACCGTGACTGTGGATCTGGAATAAATCGGAACCGCTTTTACGCGCTTTCATCGAACAATAACGAACAGAGGAAAACAACACTATGCCGGCTTCATTTGATACCCAAACACCGCAATGGTCATCTCGATGGGCGTTTATTCTGGCCGCCATTGGCAGCTCGGTTGGACTCGGCAATTTGTGGCGTTTTTCAGCCGAAGCCGGTAGCAACGGCGGCGGCGCGTTTATCCTTATTTATCTGTTGTGTGTCGTCTTTATTGGCATACCCACCATGATGAGTGAATTCATGGTCGGCCGTGCTGGCCAGGCTGGTAGCTCGCTCAACAGCGCACGTGATCTTGCCAACCGCAGCGGCGTCTCCCGGCTGTGGGCATCAGGCGTTTGGGTCGGATTAGCCAGCGGCTTTTTAATCGTAAGTTTCTACAGCGTGATCGCAGCATGGGTCATGTCGTACATTCCCAAATTCTTAACCGGCGCCTTTAACGGCCAAACACCGGTCGAAATAGCCGGTCAGTTTAGCCAAATGACCAGCAACCCAACTGAAGTGGTCGGCTGGTTCGTTCTGTTTTGTGGTTTGGTTATATGGCTTGTATCACGCGGCGTTAATCGTGGCTTGGAGCTGACGTCAAAAATCCTGATGCCCGCGTTCTTCTTACTGCTTATTTGTCTGAGCATCTTTAGCATGATGGCGGCTTCAGACTCAGGCGGCACCGGCAAAGCATTAAGCTTCATGTTTAGCCCGGACTTCAGCAAGCTCTCTGGAGAAGTGGCCGTGAGCGCGCTGGGACAAGCATTTTTCTCAATTGGCCTCGGCATGGCCATCATGGTGACATACGGCAGCTACCTCCCAAGAGCGGTCAGCATTCCGCGCTCGGCCTGCATCGTCGCGCTTGCCGATACATTCGTCGCGCTGGTTGCCGGCATGGCCATTTTCCCGATTGTGTTTCAGTACGACCTGGACTTTACCGCTGGTGCAGGCCTGTTCTTCCAGACGTTGCCAACCGCGCTTGTTGCCACCCCGGGCGGCAACCTGGTCGGAGCAGCCTTTTTCTGCATGGCCTTTTTTGCGGCACTGACTACGGCTGTATCGCTACTTGAGCCTACCACCGGACACATAAGTGAGCAGTTCAATATCCCAAAACCAAAAGCCGCGATCATGTGCGGTGTGGCCATGGTTGTACTGGGTGCTGGCAGCCTATTAAGCATGCAGTTTCTGGATTTTCTTGACGGCGGTCTAACCGGCCCCATCATGCTGCCTCTGTCTGCATTAATTATCGTGCTCTTCGTAGGCTGGCGGCTCGACAAAACCATTCTCGACGATCAGCTCGATGCCAAAGACAAAGCTCTGGGCGGAATTCTGTTCTGGCTGGTGCGTTATCTGGCCCCGGTGATGATCACAATCATTATGGTTTCAGGTATTTACGATAAGTATTTCAGCGGCTAAAGCGGCTGACAGAGCTATGAAGGATATGGATGCCGGGGGGATAAACGGCTGTTTATCACTGCCCCCGGCGTCACGCGCTGGCTGCGCGATCAGTTGGCGGCATCACTACAGGCGGTCAATCTCTTCTTTCAGGTCGTAGTTGCGGTCGGTAATAATTTTCTCCAATACGGCAACACGTTCCTCAAGTTTTTCCAGACGCTCTAATGAAACGCTGTTCTTGCTGCCCAGGCCAAGGCCGAGCGGATCGTCGTCGTCTCCAAGACCAAGCGCGTCGGTCATGCTTTGGCCTTTGCGTTCCATATGTTTATTCACAATAGACGCGATAGAACCAATAAGGACTATCAGGACAACCATTTCAAATACGTGCATTACAACTCCTAAGGTATTTGCAAGATAGATATAGCTTCAAGCATACCGTCTTATTTTTAACTGTCGCGTAATTCATCAAACTGCTGATCAAGATCAAACCGCTTGGAGGTTACGTAACGTTCCATTTTTTGCAGACGACTGTCGATGTTCTTAAACCGGTAGCTCACTTTCGAAAAGGTCTCTTCCGGAGACTTGCGAATCGAGCGAACAAAGTTCTCTTCAACCGGGTCATCGTACGCATTTTCTGGCATAGGTTGTAGCATCAAAGCTGCAGCGGCGTAGGCGAAGAGCCCAATGGGCATCGTCATCAAAATGGCGATAAACCCCAGTATCCGTGTAGCTCCTACCGAGAAATTCATGTAGTCGGCGATGCCTGAGAACACACCCGCTATGCGGCGGTTACGCGTGTTACGGTAAAGTCGACGGGGACGAAATTCATCGTGGTCATACATTCATTTATCCTCGACTGGATGGGTGGCGTGAGTAACCGTATTCGCGGCATTCACGGCGGCTTGCAGCACCCCAAAAGTGTCTTTCACGACGGCCATCAAGGTGCAGTGGACGATTACGTAACAGGAACCCGGCCAAAAAATAAGCCAGCAACGTGGCGCCTGTAAAAATCAGCAGTGAGACAAACGCGACAATACGGACGCCGGTGCGGCTCAGGTCCAGGCGATGTGCAAGTCCTGCGCATACCCCCATGACAACTCCGTTTTCACTATCTCGATATAACATTTGTGCTCTCCAGGCTTATTAAGTGTGCTTGCGCCAATCGGCGGAAGTCTTGTCCAGAATTGTTTCAAGTGTGTTAATGCGGCTTTCCATCTTTTGCGCATTTTCCCAAAGGTCTTCCAGCATTCGTTCGTCTTCGGTTGAGAGCCCTTTGGTTGTCTTCCACTTGGTTATGTAGTGAAAGGTGATCAGTATCGGGAGGATCACGGAGACAAAAATGATTCCTATAACTCCTGCAAACTCTCCAAACATGTGCTTCTCCAGTGTGATTCGGGGCGATCAGGGGCGGCGATTATTCGCCGCCACTGATCTTGGCTTTCAGTGCAGCAAGTTCAGCTTCTACACTTTCAGCGTTCTCGAGCGTTGAAAACTCACGGTGCAGGTCTTTTTTCAGACCCATGTCGTACGCTTCTATACGCCCTTCCATACCTTCCATCTTACGCTCAAACTGTTCGAAGCGAACTAGCGCGTCGTCGATCTTGTTGTCGTGAATCTGGCGACGAACGTTCAGTCGTGAAGACGTTGTGTTGTGTCGCATGAGCAGAGCTTTCTGACGATTTTTCGCGTCGGCCAATTTCTCTTCAAGGCGCGCAATGTCATCGTTAAGCTGTGACAGACCGTCTTCGATATGGTCGTAGTCGCCTTTAAGTGTTGCCACCGAAGCACCGACCCGGTTCTTCTCGGCAAGCGCTGCCTTGGCCAGGTCGTCACGACCTTTGTTAATCGCCAGTTCCGCTTTGTTCTGCCAATCCGCTTCGGCCGCCTCTAACGCGCTGAGCTTGCGGTTCAACTGCTTTTTGTCAGCTATCGAGCGGGCCGCCGCAGAGCGAACCTCGACAAGCGTGTCTTCCATCTCCTGGATCATTAGCCGGACCAATTTCTCAGGATCTTCGGCCTTGTCCAAAATTGAGTTGATGTTGGAATTAACGATGTCGGTGAATCTGGTAAAAATACCCATAGTGAATCCTCATAGTTGGGTGTCTTGCGTTGGCTTTCAGTATGTACAAAGCAGCTTTCGTGCCAAATTGGACATAGCTCTCATAAATAACTGTTCTTAATGAGAATTTTTTAAAAGGACTCGGTTTTCAGCTTCAGGTTCTGGTAGCAAGGCTCATTAAATTATAGTTATTTAAACCATTTTTTAGTTTTTAATTAAATTAATTAGTATAATTAGCTAATGATATCCAATCGACCTGAACAAAACATCATCGGAGAAGCTCCGCAGTTCCAAAGAGCCCTCGAACACGTCTCCCGGGCCGCACAGCTCTCAAAACCCGTTCTGATTTTGGGCGAACGAGGCACAGGTAAAGAGCTGTTTGCCAGTCGTGTACATTTCTTGTCCCCTCGCTGGGAGCACCCTCTTGTAAAGGTTAACTGCTCATCGCTGACCGAGAGCATTCTGGAGTCTGAGCTGTTTGGCCACGAAGCCGGCGCGTTTACCGGAGCGTCAAAGCGCCACATTGGCCGCTTTGAACGGGCTGACGGAGGCACCCTGTTCCTCGACGAATTGGGCACCATTCCACCCCGCATGCAGGAAAAAATTCTGCGCGTTATTGAATACGGCGAATTTGAGCGTGTTGGCGGTACGGAAACGCTCAACGTCGACGTGCGAATTGTGGGCGCGACCAACGCCGACTTACCCAAGCTTGCCGAGAACAATGAGTTTAGAAGCGACCTCCTCGACCGACTTGCTTTCGACGTCGTATGGGTACCGCCGCTGCGTCGACGCAGACCCGACATTGGCACACTGGCCACCTACTTCGCCGTTGGCATTACAAGCGAACTGGGGCGCGCATTCTTCCCAGGCTTCACACCTGAGGCTGAAGACAAGCTCATGACCTATCACTGGCCGGGTAACGTGCGTGAGTTAAAAAACGCCGTCGAACGCTCTGTTTACCGCGCGCCTGACGACGGTGAAGAAGTTGACGACATTATTCTTAATCCGTTTAAACAGGATGGCTATGCGGACAACGATAATTCAATCGAATTGGAGGGAAATATCCGCGACAGAGACACTCAAAACGGCGAGCCAGACCCTTCCTCTGATGAGCGGAGCACACACAAGACAGTCGCACCAGAAAACTTCCCTATTAATTTGAAAAATCGGGTGCACGAACTCGAGCGACAGCTGATTGAGCAGGCGCTGGAACATCACCGCTACCATCAGGGACACACCGCCGATGCATTAGGCCTTAGCTATCACCAGCTCAGAGCCGGCTTAAAAAGGCACAACATCGACGTTAAACAAATCGCGACGGACTAGAGCTCAGCGCTCTGTCGATCGGATGATTTCCGCACTTTGCCGCAACTGCCGGGAGCATAGCCTGGGCGCGATCACTTAAACCAAAAACGTATCCACATAGACGCTAACCCAAGTACCCACCCCCCTTTTAGATTAAGGCTGAACGGTAGACCGATGGCTTGCTTCCTCCTTGAGGCCAAACTATTGTGGGTGCAGAAAACAATAAGGAATATTCGCCATGTCAGACCAATACCAACCTCCTCAGTCCGACCTAGTCACCGAAGGCAGCTTCGACAACGTACCGCTGTTTTCTCCGCGCGGACGGCTAGGACGCATTCGGTATCTGGCGCATTCCTTTTGGGCGACTACCGTCATTTATGTTGCGGGCTTTGTGTTAATCGCAGCTACAGAAGGTTTCAATGCGACACTCTCCGGAATCGCGACAATCATCATGCTCATTGCCCTTGCGGTGGTCACGTTCATTTTTACCATCAAACGCTGCCACGACTTTAATGCCAGCGGCTGGTGGTCAATTTTAGCCCTAGTGCCACTTGCCAACTTTTTTTTCGTATTCAAGTCCGGTACACCGACAGCCAATCGCTTTGGTTCTGCGCCGCCACCTAATACTGTCCTCCTTTGGATAGGAGGCTTGGCATTTCCTTTCTTTTTTATCGTGGGCATTCTTGCCGCCATCGCTATTCCGGCTTATCAGGACTACTCGGCGCGCGCGCAAATCGGTGCCGCGATGACCTCTGTAAGCGCACCAAAGACAGCCCTGGCTTATTTTTATAAAGAGAACGGTCACTGGCCCGACGAAAATGACTTGGCCACGCTTGAGCTGGACGAGCCACTTGAAATGACATATTCGATCATCTATGTCTACCCTGACACCGGCCAGATTGAAGCCGTCATGCGCGACCTGTCGACAATCAACCCGAGCATCGCAAACGGAAGCCTGGAGTTCACACCGAAATTTGAAAACAATGTTTTGAAGTTCGACTGCATGAGTGACAACATTGACCCCCGCTTTCTGCCGAGGTCATGTCAGGGCACTGCCATTTATTCCGAGTAGAAACACCGTTTAGAAACAAGCTACACATACCCCAATGGGGCTTACGCCAAGACTTACCCGTGAGCCGTTAAGAAAAAGACAAACTGGTCGCTTTTCCTAACGAGGCCCAAAAAAAGAAAACAAAGAAAACAAAGAAAATGAATTCTCAGGAAAGAAAACTAAATGCACCTTAAAAAAGGACTTGCGGTACTTTGCATTTTGGTCTCGGCTGTCGCCCAGGCACAGGATTCCGCCAAAATCGTCCGCCAGACTTTTGAACCTGCTGATTTTGACCGTTTTGCCCCGCGAACCGCACTCGATATGGCCCGCCAAGTGCCAGGCTTTACAATCGACCAAGGTGATTCGTCGCGAGGCTTTGGCCAGGCGAGCACGAACCTGCTCATTAACGGACGACGCATTTCAGGTAAATCCAACGGCCCCGTCGACGCACTCTCCCGAATTCCGGTTGACGACGTAGCGACGCTGGAAATTTTGGACGGCGCCAGCCTGGATATTGGCGGGCTGTCAGGACAGGTTCTGAATATCATCACCCGATCGGGCGGTGGAATTAGCGGACGCTACCGATACTCTCCACAGTATCGAACAGATGACCTGCCGTTCAGGTGGGGCAACATGGAGGTCTCCATTGCAGGCGGCAGCGAATTTAGCCAGTGGACGCTTAGCCTGGCAAACAATCAGGAAAAATTCGGTAACGAAGGGCCCGAACGACTGATCGACGCCGACGGTCAAGTCATAGACACCCGTGACGAAGTCACGATAGAAGACTTTGACCAGCCGGGGCTTGCAGGTTCGTATACCCGGGTAGACGAGGCCGGTAGAGTTCTCAATCTCACTGGCGAAGTTAACTGGTTCCTGTTCGATTTCCTTGAGCGCTCCGAGCGAAATCCGATTGACGACGTTGCCCGCGAACGGCAGCTTCGTCAGAGCGAGGACGAATTCAACTTCGAAGTCGGCGCTGACTACGAGTTTGGTCTGGGGAGCGGGCGACTGAAACTGATTGGCCTGCATCGCTTCGAACACAGCCCAACCGAAGCCCGAACAGATTTCATATTTGCTGACTCCCGCCCGAATGAAGGCTCTTTGTTCGAACGTACAGCGGACGAAGCAGAAACGGTTGTTCGGTCTGAATATACAGTTGGTGGCTACGGCGGAGACTGGCAGCTGTCTTTTGAAGGAACCCGTAACTATCTTGATATCGAAGCCGAACTGTCGGAACGCAATGCAAGTAATGAACTGGAACCGGTTGACTTACCGGGCGCTTCATCACGAGTAGAAGAAGACCGTGCTGAAGTAACTCTTAGCTACAGCCGCGCACTTGCAAAGACGCTGCAACTTCAGACCTCACTGGGCGCGGAATACTCGGAGATTAGTCAGATAGGCGAATTCGGGCAGACCAGAGATTTTGTACGCCCCAAAGGATTTGTCTCACTGAACTGGAGGGCCTCCGTTACACGTAACGTGTCCATGCGTGTTGAACGCAGAGTCGGGCAGCTGAGTTTTTTCGACTTCATCTCATCGGTGAACATCAATCAGGACCGGATCAACGTGACTAACGCAGACCTCGTCCCGTCACAAAGCTGGCTTTTTGATGTAGAAATTCAACAATCATTCGGCGACTACGGCTCTGCAACGCTGTCTGCGTTCTACGAAGACATAAGTGACATTGTCGACCGTATTCCCATCGAAGACGGTGGCCAGGCCGCGGGCAACATTGACGAGGCGAAGCGATACGGAGCGTCAACCAACATTACACTCCTGTTCGACCTGCTTGGCTGGAAAGGAGCGCGCCTGGACTTGGAGGCCGAATACATCGATTCAGAAGTCCGGGATCCGCTGCTCGGCACAAAGCGCCGCATTTCAAGAGACGACTACCTTGAGTATGAAGCGACCCTCAGAGTCGACTTTCCTGGAACTCAGTGGGCCGCGGGAATCTCAGTGGACTACAACGAAAACACACCTCTGGTGCGCGTTGATGAAATTAGCGTGTCGAAGCCAAGCGCGCCCTTTACCTTTGTGTTCCTTGAGCACAAAGACGTGTTTGGCATGACGGTTCGCGGCAGCCTGCGAAACATAAACGACCAAAGCGACAATTTCTTCAGGACGGCGTTTAATGATCGCCTGACCAACGACGTGCTTTTTCGCGAAGAGCGCTTTCGCGAATTCGGCTTAGTGATGCGCGTTGACTTTGAAGGCGGATTTTAACAACTGCAGGCCAGCACACAGCAACCTAGTTTTTAGTAAACGGGTGTTAAACGCCCCTTGCTGTCACGGTCGTACGGCGCCCAGCCAAGACCAACGAAATGCACGAGAATCTCTGTAGACTTTGGCTTAATCGTAATTTCTTTGAGCTCGACGTCTTTGGTTGCGAAACGGCCTTCCAGATCGGTGACCGCCTGGTTAATTTCAGTCGTGAGCGCTTTTAGCTTTTGAGAGAGCACCTCAAGTGTTTCTTCAGCGCGATCCACATCACTGGCCTCTTTGCTCGAACTGCTCATTCGACCCACCGCCGTTCGCATGCGGGAAGCCGAGGTGTAACTCACTTTCTTGCGACCCAGTAGCGTGCCGAGGATTGTGGCGCCAAAACCCAAAACCGAATCGAGCTTCTTCTTTTTCGCCTGCTGCTTCTCAACTTCCAGTTTCTGGTGAGCCTTGCGTAGTCGTTCTTCAGCGCTGGCAAGCTTTGTGGCGTATTTCGCCCTGAGTTTGCCGACCGCCAGATCGCGCTGTTCGTTTGCAATGACCTGAAGACGAACCCTAAAGTCGCCTTCGGTTTCGCCAAAGGTTGAAACGGCCTTTAACGGCTTGTACTGATAAAGCGTTATCGCGTTGTCGTTACGTAACCAGCGCTTGTATAGCTTCGCCCACGTCGTGTAGTTCTTTACTTTCGCGATAGCCCCTTCGACTTCAGCGAACTCGGCCTCATCGTCTTCGGCGTCGCTCAGCAGTTCGTCCAGCACAATTTCAAGCGGACTCGCCTCGTCCCACTCAAGAGGAACAGGTGCGTCTTCCACTTCGCCCAACATGAGAAAACGCTTTTCGGCGTCAATGTTGTAGCGGGCACTTGAGTAAACCACTTCGGCAGCACCCAACACGGTAGGCTGGTAAACCAGCGTGCCTCTGTGCGGCTTTATCTGAGGCAGGTAGTACTGGGTAATTTTTGGATCGAGCGCTGGCGGTAAATTTTCGGTAACGGCCTGTTCTTTCGCCGCTGTTCGAATCTCTTTTACTTCAACTGACTCGGCGGCCGCCTGCGCCGCCTCAACCGTAGCGGTCGACGGCGGATTCAACTCGTTGAGCCGCTTGATCTGATCACGCGTCATAGGACCCGCGAGATACGACATGACCCATCGGGTGCCAAAGACAACGTCTTCGTCTTCGTGCACGTTGTGCAAAAGAAAACGGCGCTTGCCCAAACCGGCCAGAACCTGCTCCATACGGCCACGATCAAACTCACCGTTACCGGCCGCACCTTCGAGGCCCTCCATAACACGCATTTTGTCGCGCTCGGTTTGCAAGCGACCGATGAACCAGGTGCCTGTATTGGACAGACCTTTGTAATCAAGATCGACCGGATTTTGCGTGGACAAAACAAGCCCCAAACCAAAAGCTCGCGCCTGCTTAAGCAGCGTGAGCAATAATTTCTTGCTCGGCGGGTTAGCCGTCGGCGGCATGTAGCCAAAAATCTCGTCCATGTACAAAATGGCCCGCAGGCTTCCGGTACCGGGCTGCGTGCGCATCCAGCTCAGAATGTCGCTCAACAACATGGTGACGAAAAACATACGCTGGTCGTCGGACAGGTGAGATATCGAAACAACGGACACCTTGGGCTTACCTTCTGGTGTGTGCAGCAGCCGGGCGGTATCCAGCGGCTCCCCGCTCATCCACGAAGAAAATCCGGGCGCTGCCAACAGATTATTCAACTTCATGGCAAGTGCAAAGCGCGCTTTCGGATCAAAAAACGCGTCGAGCTCCATCACGCCTACTTTTTCAATCGGCGGTTGCTGAATAGCACCAATTAATGAGCTGATGTCGAGATTTTTGCCTCGACGCCAGTAGTGATCGAGAATATTCGCAATCAGAATATGTTCACGCGACGTAATGGGGTCAGAGTCAATTCCCAGTAAAGCCAGAATACCGGTTGCGGTAGCCTGCAGCTTGTCAGTGTAAATATCGCGATCTTCGAGCACGGCAGCTGGAGGCGCATTGAAATTTTCAAGCACAGAGAGAGGTCGCCCAGCTGAACTTCCAGGCGTGTAAATGGCAAAGTCGGTGGAGTCACGCAGCTGCTTGATGCGCTTGCCGTCCTGGCCCCAACCTTTTAAGCCCTTTTTCCAAAGTGCCGCCTGCTCTGCGCCAAATTCTTCAGCGGATAATCCGGCGCCCGAGGCCGCCTGTGGATCAATCCACGGCGTAAACGCTTTGGCCGAAAGTGTTGGAAAGGTCAGCAATACGTTACCCATATCGCCTTTGGGATCAATCGCTATAACAGGCACGTTGTCCATGGCCGCTTCTTCTATGATGCCGACACCTAGACCTGTCTTACCGCTGCCCGTCATCCCGATAATAACGGCATGCGTTGTCAGGTCTTTAGCGTCATAAAGCACCAAATCGTCTGATACGTCGTCAGTCGAATCATCAATTTTCTTGCCAAGATAAAACGAACCCAGTTTTTCGAAATCCTGCATTGAATACTCTCCCCGATTGATCCGGCAATTGTACCGCCGGGTATTCGAAAATGACACCGAAGCGCCCTGCCACGGTTTGCTACAATCTGACTAACGGCGACAGTCAAATTCGGACAGTGTTATGGCTTCAGGTTCTAAAAAAGTAATTTATGCGGCCATGATCGGCAATGGACTTATTGCCATTACGAAATTCATTGCGGCGGTTATCACCGGCTCATCGGCAATGTTCTCGGAAGGCATACACTCGCTTGTTGATACGGGCAATCAGGTGCTTTTGCTTTACGGACTGCGTCGTGCCAAAAGACCCGCCAGCCGACGCTTTCCGTTTGGTCACGGCAAGGAAATTTATTTTTGGAGCTTTACCGTAGCCGTGTTGATCTTCGCGGTCGGAGCCGGCGTGTCCCTTTATGAAGGCCTTCATCAGTTACTGCATCCGCAGCCTGTATCGAGCCCCGAAATCATATACATTGTGCTTGGTCTGGCCATGGTGTTTGAAGGTGGCGCCTGGTACTTCGCTTTTAAAGAATTCAAGAAAAGTAAAGGCGAGTTCGGTTACCTTGAGGCCATCTCACGAGGCAAAGACCCGACAATATTTGCCGTATTATTCGAAGACACGGCAGCGATGCTCGGTCTGATGATCGCAATGCTGGGTGTTATTTTGGGGCAAGTGACGGGTAACTGGATCTTCGACGGCATCGCGTCTGTTTGCATTGGCCTCGTATTGGCCGGTGCGTCCATCTGGCTAGCCTACGAAACCAAAAGCCTGCTCATTGGCGAGTCCGCCATGCTTCCGGTCGTCGACGGCATTCGCGATATTCTCGATGAAGCCCCGCATGTAAAACAGGTCAATGAAGTTTTAACCGTACACATGGGGCCGGAGTTCGTGCTGCTGAACGTCAGCATCAAGTTTGCTGATTCGATGGGAACGCCTGAACTGGAACAGACGATTGCCGTTCTCGATAAGAAAATCAAAGAACGCTTTCCGATTGTGAAGCGCATTTTTGTTGAAGCGGAAGCGGAGCAGCCGGCAGTTCCTGGTTAGCTTGTCTCGAACTGATAGCCTGTCATCGCGAGCGTAGCGCGGTGATCTTTTTTCAATTTAGGGCAACTTCAATCTGTGAGAGATTGCCGCGCTGCGCTCGCAATGACGAATTACTGGATGCAATGACGAGTTACTGGATGCAATGACAAATTGCTGCGTGCAAAGGCGAACAGCTCCTCGCGATAAAATACGCAACGTTGTTAAGTAGTGAAACATCTTTTCGCGGCTGGAAGCCGCTCCTAATCGTGCCAAAAAGCCGATACTCGCGTGATCAAAAACGCTCCAGACATTGACTGTCTGAACCGTCTTTAATCTCTCTTATCTAAAAAGAATTACCAGCCGCAGCTGCGACCTACATTCTGTTCTTTCAAATAGCCCATCAGTGGCTGGAAGTACTCAATAATGGCCGAGGCGTCCATTTCACGACTGCCCGTCAGCTGTTCAAGCGAATCCTGCCACGGACGACTCTGACCGAGCCGCAGCATATTCATGAATTTCTCACCGGCTGCTTTATTGTTGTAAATCGAACATTCGTGCAGAGGGCCGTCAAATCCGGCCTCTTCACACAGCGACTTGTGAAACTGGAACTGCAAAATAAACGACAAAAAGTACCGTGTGTACGGTGTATTACCTGGAATATGGTACTTGGCACCGGGATCAAAGTCGGCTTCACTTCGCTCTACTGGCGGCTTGATGCCCTGATACTGTGTGCGTTGTTCCCACCAGGCGGCGTTGTAATCCTGCGGCGATGTTTTGCCGGAAAAAACGTCCCAGCGCCACTGATCGATCAGTTTGCCAAACGGCAGAAACGCGATTTTATCCAGAGCGGTCAACATTTGCTGGTTAATCACAACACGTTCGTTAGGCTTTACGTCGCCGACCAAGCCAATACTCTGAAGATAATCAGGCGTCATCGACAGCACAATTGTGTCGCCAATGGCTTCGTGAAAACCGTCATGCGCGCCACCTTTAAACATGGGCGGTTGATCGCGGTACATCAGGTAGTAATAGATGTGGCCGAGTTCGTGGTAAATCGTGTACAGCTCTTCGGAATTAGGCTCAATGCACATTTTAATGCGTACATCGTCTTTACCATCCATTGGCCAGGCGCTGGCGTGACACTGCACTTCACGGTCGCGAGGCTTTGTCAGCATGGAGCGCTCGTAAAAAGACTCAGGCAAGGCCGGCATGCCAAGTGACATAAAGAAGTCTTCCGCTCGCTTGGTCATGCGAACGGCATCGTACCCCTGGTCCACCAGCGATTTAGTGACATCCAGACTGGCTTCACCGGGAAACGGCTCCACCAGAGGATACACATTGCCCCAGGACTGCGCCCACATATTGCCAAGAAGATGCGCCGGAATGGGCTGGTCGAGCGCCACCTTGTCTTTGCCGTACTCGTCGGCAAGAGCTGCTCGCACGTGGCAGTGAAGCTGATCGTAAAGAGGCTTGACCTGCAACCATAAATCTTCAGCCACCGTTTCAAACTCGTCGGCGTCCATGTCGTAGCCGGATTTCCATAGCGCACCCAGATCGTCGAAACCCAGTTCGTTAGCACCCTCTTTGGTCAACTCGGTAAAGCGCTCGTAGAGCGGACGCATTTGACGGGAAATGGTGCGCCAGCCAATCCACGCCTCTTCCAACTCGTCGTAGTCGCGACTGGTGGCCAGAACTGCAGACAAGTCCCCGAGGGTCATGCAGCTACCGTCGTCTTTACAGTATTTGCCTTTGCCGTACATGGAACCGAGATCAACGGAAATTTGTGAGAGCTCTGCGCGTCCTTCCGGTGTGTTTGGCGCTGGCATGGTGTTTTGAATGCGGATGAAATTCATCGCCCGACCCAGCTCCCCGTCCAGTTCGAGATGACTAAAGCGTTTGCTCTCTTCAACCAATCGGCTGCTGAACTCCTGGCTTTCCTCACCGGCGGCAGCGGCCAGCGCGGTGGTGTCGTGCGTAATGTGAGTAGCACTCAGCCAGTAGGCGCGCGCCACTTTAATACCAAGCTCAGCGCTTTCTGCATTCGCTTTATCAATAAAAGCCTGAGCTTCGGCCTTGGTCGCGGTTCTGGTCGCGGCTTTAGCGCTCTTCTGTGTTGAAGAGCCCTCACCGGACGACACGGCACAACTCATTAATGCTAACGTTAAAATTGTCAATCCAAATTTACGCATGAATCCCCAACCTCCGGCCTTACTGCACTTTTATGTTGAATGAATGGAATTGTTCTATGCAGCAAAATCACGTGCACAGGCTTCCAGAATGTGCCAGATAACGCTACAAGCGATGCACAAGCGCTTCAAAAACGCTTTTTTACGGTGCGCGATGCACATTCCGGCCCGGACAGCTTATAGAAATCGACCGGGAACTCAAATACCAACCTTCCTCTTCAAGATTCAAGCTTCACAGACTGGAACAAATGAAAACCGACCCGACCATCACCGCACCGCCTCCATGCGCAACACCTAACTAATCGTCACATAAAGCGACAATTAGCACTCATATGCGACAAATCGCGCTTCCTGTCGCATACCAGCCCACAGATGCCCGGAGCTATGCCATAATCTGCGGCAATAAAAGCAGGGCCAGTACAGGACGTAAGGCCCACGTTGCCCAATAAATAATCGTTCCGGGGAAACTCTATGACCGACACAAGCACCTTCACACCACCAGCAGACGAGAAAACCATCTTTGGTCACCCTCGAGGGTTGGTCATTTTGTTCTTTACCGAAATGTGGGAACGCTTCTCTTACTACGGCATGCGCGGGCTGCTGATTATTTACCTGACGCAGCACTTTTTGTTCTCGGACGACAAGTCGACCGTCATTTATGGTGCTTACACTGCTCTTGTTTACGTCATGACCATTATTGGCGGCTCGTTAGCCGACAAATATCTTGGGTCGCGCAAAGCCGTTACCTTCGGTGCGATACTTCTCGTGCTTGGACACTTCGGCATGGCGTTCGAAGGAAACGGTTCCAAGGAATATATTCAAATAGCCGGAACCGATTACCAGGTAACACTGGACGGACGCGGTGGTGATGCTAACCAAGTCATCGTCTCGGACAAAGGCACGTCACTCATTAGCTTCAGCGAAGACGGCAAAAATCTGCTGGTCGACGCACCATCTACCGTTGGCCTACCGGCGAGCATTCCAACTGACTCATACACATCCAGAATTGTCACCGAAGAAAAGTACAAACAGATTTTGTATTTCTCACTGGCACTGATTATCGCTGGCGTCGGGTTTCTGAAAGCCAATATTTCTACCATTGTTGGAGCCCTTTATGTCGAAGGCGATCCACGGCGTGACTCCGGATTTACCATTTTCTACATGGGCATCAACCTCGGCGCGTTCCTGTCATCTGTTTTGTGCGGCACTCTGGGTATCGTTTACGGCTGGAAGTGGGGCTTCGGTCTTGCCGGAATAGGCATGGCAATCGGACTCATTGTGTTCCTGACCTTTCAAAGCTGGCTGGAAGGCAAAGCCGAGCCACCTAATCCGGCCAAACTCAAAGAGAGCTTCCTCGGCCCGATTAACTACGAGTGGATGTGCTACCTCACAGGCCTTCTCATCATCGCCATTGCGATGTTCTTCGTAAGCCATCCCGACGGTTTCGGCAGCATTCTGCTACCACTTGGCGTACTGATGTTCGCCTACCTGATTTTTTACGCTATCAAGTTTTGCGACGGTGTAGAGCGCGAACGCATGTTCGCTGCAACCTACTTCGTGCTCGCACAAATTCCGTTCTGGGCATTGTTTGAGCAGGCTGGCTCATCACTCAACCTGTTCACCGATCGCCTGGTCGATCGCACCATGCTTGGCTGGACAGTTCCGGCTCCTGTGTTCCAGTCTCTGAACGCCTTCTTTATCGTTACCTTCGCGCCACTGCTGGCCATACTTTGGATCAAGCTGGCCAAACGCAATATGAACCCGTCGTCTCCCGTTAAGTTTGCGTTCGGCGTGTTTATGGCTGGCGCCGGATTCTTCGCGCTGGTCGCAGGTATGAAAGCTTCTGGCACAGACGGCATGACCGCGGTTTACTTCATCTTCCTGGTGTACTGGATTCACACTATGGGCGAATTAATGCTGTCACCTGTTGGCTTGTCAGCCGTCACGAAGCTGGCACCTGCCCGAGTCGTCGGCATGACCATGGGCGCCTGGTTCTTGTACAGCGGTCTGTCGAACTTCCTTGCGGGCGTCATTGCCCGCACCACGGGAGCCGAGACCTTAGGCGGGCAACTGACCAACGTGGCCGCCGCAAAAGCCGGCTACGTCGAGGTGTATTTGAACGTGGCCTACACCGCGACCGGTATTGCCATCTTCATGCTACTGATCTCTCCGATCATCAAGAAGTGGATGCACAACGCCGACTAGCGTCGCGACAACCTCCAAACGCACCGTCCGGCGAGTTTTTTCGCCGGACGGTCGTGGCTTTATAAAGACTCTCACCCAGCGCTCATCCCGCAGCGCAACCCAAACTTCTGACGCGCCACAACGCACCCTTTTTGCGAGTTTGTCTCCACTTCTATAAGGTGACCCGCATAAGACGAACTGTCCTGCGCACGACGCGAACCTCTGTCGTCTTCGCCTGTCAGATAAAACGTCATCGTCAACACCTTTGGGAGACAGAATAATGCGCTTCACCTTATCCACTTCATTTCGCCGACTGTGCGCGCCGCTGCTGGTCGCCGGTTTAGTCGCAAGCCTCAGCGCCTGCACTACAACCACATCCACTACGGCTGTCAAGTCAGACGGACCATCGGATATCTTCACCACTCCCTACACGCTTGAAACACTCGATAACGGCCTCACCGTGATGATCGTGAAGACGGACTATCCGGATATCGTCAATCTGCAAATGCCTGTTCAGACCGGTTCACGTAACGAAATCGAACCCGGCAAGTCCGGTTTTGCTCACTTTTTCGAGCACATGATGTTTCGCGGTACGGATAAATATCCCGCCGAGGAATATCTCGAAATTCTGAAGAACGCCGGGGCCGACCAAAACGCTTACACCACCGACGACTTCACCAACTACCACGTGACGTTTACCAAAGACGACCTTGAAAAAATTCTGGAAATTGAGGCCGACCGTTTTCAGAATCTTAAGTACACCGAAGACCAATTCCGCACTGAAGCGCAGGCCGTTAAGGGCGAGTATCTTAAAAACTCGTCAAACCCGGTAAGCAAATTGTTCGAAGTCATTCGAGAGTCCAGCTTCAAAACCCATACGTACGGACACACCACCATGGGCTATTTGCGTGACATCGAAGACATGCCGAATCAAATGGAGTATTCAAAAGAGTTCTTTGATCGGTGGTACCGTCCTGAAAAATCCGCGCTGATTCTCACCGGCGACGTAGACCCTGACAACGCACTCAAACTCATCATTAAGTATTTTGGTAGCTGGGAGCGCGGCACGTTTGAAAGCATTATTCCGGAAGAGGCCGCCCCAACAGGCCCTGTTTACGAACACATTGCCTGGGAAAATCCGACACAGCCGTGGCTGATCATGGCCTTCCGAGGCCCACGCTTTGATCCTTCGCGAAAAGAAATGCCGACTATGGATATATTCAGCTCGGTGTTCCTGTCGCAGTCATCCGCTTTGTATCAAAAAGTGGTGGTCGAAGATCGACTGGTCGATCAACTCTTCCCTTATTTCCCGGATCGCAAAGACCCTAACCTGCTGCTGGTTGGCGCGCGCCTTACCGATGTAGCCAACGCCAATAAAGTACGCGACGCCATTAGCGCCACGCTTGCCGATGCACGCGTCACGCCAATTGACACTCAAAAACTGGAACAGGCCAAGTCGCGCTTGCGCTATCAGTTCGCGGGAGGTCTTGATAATTCAGCCGCGATTGGCGACCTGCTCGCACGTTACATGCAGTTCGACAATGATCCCGAAGTGATTAACCGCGTGTACCGCCAGTACGCTGCGGTTACACCGCAAGATGTAATGAAGTACGCCAACACCTATTTTGTTGACAGCGGCATGGTTGTAGCGACCCTTGCCAACGGCGCCGAAATGGAAGGCTTCGACCCCGAAACGTCAATTGATGCGCTGGTCTCGGAAACTTCCCCGCGCATGGCAGAAACCTCGTCTTCCAGCGACGATCTGGCCGCCCGAATAGCGGCCTGGACTCCGGACCTGCCGCCGACAAACGCGGGCGGCGCCAACTTTATTTTACAGCCATCCAAGTCTTCGCCTCTGATTGACGTGTCGTTTGTTTTTGATGCTGGCGCAGCCAATGACCCGGTCGGCAAGAAAGGCCTGGCCCTTCTAACCGCTGCGATGCTGACGGACGCCGGCTCCAAGGCCTTCACGTATGAAGAAATAAACAAAGCCATGTATCCCATTGCCGCCGGTTTTGGCGCGCAGGTCGACAAAGAAATGACGAAGCTCGCCGGCAGCGTTCACCGCGACAACCTGGACACCTGGTACACACTGGTTCGCAGCCAATTGCTCACACCGGCCTTTGCGGAAGAAGATTTTAATCGCCTCAAAACTCGCGCTATCAACGCCGTGCGTACTGACCTGGTGGGTAACAACGACGAAGAGTTAGGCAAGGAAATGCTGTATCAACGCATTTTCGGCAAGAGCCACGCATACGGCAGCTACAACGGTGGTCACACCGACGACCTGGCGTCTATTACGCTCGACGACGTGAAAGCCTTTTACGCCAGACACTACAGCGCAAAAGGTCTGCGCGTTGGCATGTCGGGCGGCTACACGAAAGATTTTCTCAACACCGTTACGCAAGATGTAGCTCGCTTGCCAAAGACGACCGCCGTCGACACAACTTATGCAAAAGCCAGCCTGAACGGTGGCCGCAATGCCGTGATCATTGAAAAAGACACGCAGGCCGTTGCCGTTTCTTTCGGCTTTCCAATCGACCTGGTGCGCGGCGACGACGACTGGGTTGCACTGTGGCTTGCGCGCTCATGGCTCGGAGAGCACCGCAGTTCCAACAGCCACCTGTTTGCACGAATTCGCGAACAGCGCGGCATGAACTATGGTGATTACGCTTACGTTGAGTACTTTCCTGGCGGCATGTTCCAGTTTCACCCCGACGCCAATCTCGCACGAGAACAGCAAATCTTTCAGGTCTGGGTACGTCCTCTGCGCACCAATACCGATGCGCACTTTGCAACACGAACCGCCATGTTCGAACTGCAAAAACTAATCGACAATGGACTAACAGAAGAACAGTTCCAGGCATCACGCAACTTCCTGCAGAAGTTTGTCAGCTTGTTGGTAAAGTCGCAGTCGCGTCAACTGGGCTACGCCATTGACAGTGACTACTACGACATCGATACGTTTACCAAATACGTTCGTGCAGAGCTTGCCGAACTGACCGCAGCCGACGTTAATCGGGCTATTCGCAAGCACTTGCAAACTGACAACATGGAATTTGTTTTCGTGGCGAAAGACGCAAGCAGCCTGCGCGAAGCGCTTATGAACGACATGGAGTCGCCGATTAAATACAACTCGCCCAAACCTGAACTGGAAGCGGAAGACCGCGTCATTTCAGTTTTGCCGCTGCGTTTTCGAAACGTAGAAATTGTGCCGGGAGAGGAAGTGTTTAAGTAACGTACCCAACGGGTAACTAGTGACTGAATTCATTAGTCTGACGAAGCGCTGGCCGCGTCTGGCGCTTCGTCATCCCGGTTGCCGACATATCTCGCCATGAGGAGTCCGGCCTCGTATAGCAAGTACATAGGAATGGCCAGCATCACCTGAGAAATAATATCGGGAGGTGTTAAGAACATGCCTACTACGAACGCACCGATCAGAATATACGGCCGTTTCTTGGCCAGAGCCTCGGGCGTTGTAATGCCAATCCAGACAATTAATACCGTGGCCACCGGAATCTCGAAAGCCAAACCAAAAACCAAAAACAACGCCAGCATGAAATTCAGGTACTGACTAATATCCGTCATCATGACGGCTGTGTCTGGTGTGACACTCACCACGAAGTTAAACACCACTGGAAACAGCACAAAATAAACGAACAAAACGCCCGTATAAAACAGCAAAATACTGCTCACTAGCAGTGGAATCGCGGCGCGTTTTTCGCTTTTATACAGACCCGGCGCGATAAAACCCCACAGTTGATACAGCAAGTACGGCATCGCCACAAAGAGCGCGGTAAAAAACGACAGCTTGAACGGTGCCAGAAACGGCGAGATGACATTTGTGGCAATCATCGAACCTTCGGCCGGCAGTTTTGCCACCAAAGGCGCTGAAGCCAGTTCAAAGAGATGCTTGCCAAAGGGCACAATGCAGCAGAACAACAAGACCACGACACTGACGCTGCGCATGAGCATGGAACGCAGTTCCATAAGGTGAAACAGCAGCGTTTGCGGTTCGTCCTCGGTGGTTTCCTGTTCCAGTTCGGTGCTCACAAAGCTAGTCGCCAGACCCTGAAGGTGATGACGATGAGGCTGGCGGCTTTTGTGAACTTTGCGCGGACGCAGTTGGCGCCTCAACAGGCTCGCCAAGTTTTATATAATCCGAGCTTTCGGTAGACGGCATCGGCTCGTGGTGCTCCACCTGATCGGAACCGACCGGTGCTTCGGGTGATGCACTTGCGTCGGAGTCAACTGACTGGGTCGACCCTTTAATGGTTTTATCCAGAATCGAATTACCTTCTTTCAGCGTTTGAGCGGCGTCACGAAACGGCTTGCCCGCTTCATCGACTTCCTGCTTGAGCTGTTTGAATTCTGTCAGGTCAACTTCGCGTTCGAGTTCGCGCTGAAACTCTGAAGCCATTTGACGTCCTCGACGCACCCAGCCACCCAGCGTTCTCGCGACAGCGGGCAGCCGCTCCGGCCCCAGGATAAGCAGGCCTAGCACGGCAAGTAAAAACAGCTCGGAAAAGCCAACGTCGAAAAACATTTAGGGAGTCGCCTTGGTCTTCGCGGCGCGAAGCTTAGTTATGGGTCGAGCTATCTGAAGACTGCTTGACAGACTCGCTGCCTTGGCCGGAATCGTCGCTGCTGATCTGGCCGGCCTCGGCCTTCTCTTCGTCGGTCATGGCTTTGCGAAAACCTTTAATCGCTCCACCGACATCGGTGCCCAGGCCTTTGAGTTTTTTAGTGCCGAAAATCAACACAACAATCAGCAAGATAAGAATCAAACTGGCTGGACTAATACCGCTAAACATAGTAAATCTCCGATTCAGAGCGACGCGTAATCCCGATGATCAGCGCGGCGCACAGTATATCAAGTTGAACACATAACGTTTGGTAGTGCGTCACGGCCGCACGTGAAGCCAAAATGTCACAGGCCCGTCATTGACCAGGCTCACTTGCATGTCCGCGCCGAACTCGCCGGTTTGAATAACAAGTCCTGTGTGACGAGCTTTGTCGACAAACTCATTGAACAAGCGCTCGCCATCTTCAGGCCTTGCGGCCGATGAAAAACTCGGTCTCGTCCCTTTGTCGGTATTGGCCGCCAACGTAAATTGTGGCACCAACAACAGTTCTCCCCGACATTGAGCCACACTCAGGTTCATTTTTCCGTCGTTATCCGAAAAAACCCGGTACCCGCAAAGACGCTCAACCAGACGCTCTACCTGTGCGGGGCCGTCCCCTTTCTCAACACCTATAAAAGCAAGTAAACCCTTGTTTATCTGACCAATTATGTTACCTTTTACGGTAACTGAGGCGTGTGTAACACGTTGAATTAATGCAATCACTGCGACTTTGGACCTCTTTGGATGCGTCGGGTTCGCGGTTTGATCTTGCGTGTAGGAAAAATCCTACATCAATTGTCTTAATCAACCGAATTCATCTCAATTTTCCTTGGCGCATAATAACTCCTCACTCTACGGAAACGAGAGTGTGCCGAGACGGAAAAACGGATTTAACAAACGCAGGACGCGACACGGAAGATCCCGCCTCATTTGGTTACTCAATCGCCTACATGCCAGGACGGCTTTAAACCCCAGCCTTTGTGCTGGGGTTTTTTATGCCTAAAATCCTCCGGATCCTTTAAAATAATAAAAAAAAACCCACAATTAATCTAAAATTGATCATTATCAGGCCAAGGTAACCACTTATAAGCGATCCTTTAGCCACGTTGTTTTAAAATATGTTCTTAGCTAAATATGAAGAAAATAGCCGAATTTAGATCAATAATAATAAAAAGAATCCTAATAAACTCACTAATGATACGCTTTAAGCACAATTAGTGGGTTATCAACCGCATTTACTAGCACGTTAAACTAACGATAACCCGCTATTACCAGTATGAATTTCCATCCCCATCTGCTAAAACTACGGCTCACTTTTAACCGTAAAGTCAGGTCACTATGAAGCGCAGAGATTTTGTCTCAGGGGTCGGTTTAGGCGCCCTTTCCACCTCAATTGCCGCCTGTTCGAAGGCGGACACCACGGACTGCGCACCGGGCGCTTCAGGCAAGACCTTTAAATGGAACATGGTGACCTCTTGGCCGCCCATGTTCCCGGGGCTTGGAACCGCCGCCGATTACATCGGCAAGACCATTCAGGCGGCCAGCGGCGGCCGCATTCAAGTCAAAGTGTATGCCGCCGGTGAACTCGTACCAGCGCTGGAGGTGTTTGACGCAGTCGCCAGCGGCTCGGCGCAAATCGGTCACACCGGTGCGTACTACTGGAAAGGAAAGTCTCCGGCTACGCAGCTTTTCGGTGCTGTTCCGTTCGGCATGAACGCAACGGAATACGGCGGCTGGCTTTACGCGGGCGGTGGACAGGAGCTGTACAACAAACTCTACGACCGTTTTAACCTTGTGCCCTTTCTGGCCGGATTCTCCGGTGTGCAAATGGGAGGTTGGTTTAATCGCGAAATCAACTCTGTGGACGACCTGAAAGGGTTGAAAATGCGCATCCCCGGTCTCGGCGGAGAAGTGTTTACCCGCGCCGGTGGCATCTCGGTGAACCGACCGGGTGGCGAACTCTTCACGGCTCTTCAAACCGGCGACATTGACGCCACTGAATGGGTTGGCCCCTACAACGACTTGTCTTTCGGTTTGTATAAAGCCGCCAAATATTATTACTACCCTGGCTGGCACGAACCCAATGCAGCGCTTGAGTGCATCGTTAACAAGGACGCCTTCAACGAGCTGCCGGACGACTTGAAAGAAGTCGTACAAATCGCCTGCGACTCAGCCGCCATTCGCATGCACGCCGAGTATTCGCGCAACAACCCACGCTCGCTTAAAACTTTGGTCGACAAACACGGAGTGCAGATGAGGGAGTTCCCGCGAGACGTGCTTAAGAAACTGCAATCAATTGCAACAGACGTGTTGCAGGAACTGTCAGATGAAGACGCCGACTTCAAAGAAATCTATGCATCGTATTCAGCGTACTTCAAGGAAGTTCAACCGTGGCACGAGGTATCAGAGCTGTCGTACTACAACGCACGTAAGTAAGAAAACAATACCGGCGACGCACCAGATTCAATTGCCTTTCTGGTCTGTCGACGGAAAGCAGGCAAATGCAACCTGAGCTCCGATACCGGTAGCGGAATCTGGCCACGATTTAAGAGATGACAATGACGAACAATAACGACGACTGGTACGCTGGCAAACTGGTTTCTTTTAGTACTGAGCGAGACACACTCGCGCTCAAAAACATTTCTTTTGAAATTCGAAACGGTCGAACTTTCGTAACCGGTAACGTTCCAGCCGCCAACACAAAGAACGATTGGGCCATCGAACGCCCCGCCGGCATTGCCTGGGATGCCGTCACCGACTTCATCGTTTTCGACTCAGAAGATCAGTTCATTGAGTTAATGGCAAAAAGCGAAAGTGACTCATAAAAATTGAGCACTGCTCAATCTTGACTGCGGGTGACAAAAATATTTTTATCGTTCGCCGAAGGGTCTAGCGCAATACATCAGCCGTAGACCCTGTTCGGCAGCCACGTCACCAACTCAGGCCACAGCGACAATATCAGCAGCAACAACAGCTGAATCAGAACAAAAGGCATTACACCTCTGTAAATAGCTTTGGTGGGTAATTCCGGCGGGGCGACGCCTCGCAGATAGAACAGCGCAAACCCAAACGGCGGTGTCAGGAATGAGGTCTGCAGGTTTACCGCAATCATCACGCCAAGCCACACGGGATCAATGCCCATTGCTAACAGCACGGGGCCGACAATCGGCACAACGACAAATACGATTTCAATAAAGTCGAGAACGAAACCCAGCAGGAACATCACGAGCATCACGACAATGAGCGCACCGACTTTGCCGCCTGGCAAGTTGGTCAGCGCGTCGTGAACTACGTCGTCACCGCCAAAGCCGCGAAACACAAGCGAAAAGACCGAGGCACCAAGTAAAATCATGAACACCATGGCACTGACCTTGGTCGTGCTTTGCATGATATCTCGCAGGCGCGGCAGCGTCAGGTTTCCACCCAGCAGAGCCAACACCAACGCTCCCATAGCACCAACGCCCGCGGCTTCGGTCGGCGAGGCGATACCGGTGATGATTGAACCCAATACGGCCAGAATTAAAACTAATGGCGGCATGAGCACCTTAACCACCCGGACAGCAAGCTCGCCTCCGGAAATAGTGCTGCGCTCAATCGGCGGCATCGAGCTGGGTTTAAACCAGGCCATACCCATTAAATAAACCATGTACATAAACACGAGCAGCAGGCCTGGTATAAGCGCACCCATAAACAAGTCGCCAACGGATACGGCGTCCTGCGTAAAACTACCCTGCCGCCTCTGCGCTTCCTGGTAAGCCGAAGACAACACGCTGCCCAGCAGCACCAATACAATTGACGGAGGAATAATTTGCCCAAGCGTACCTGAGGCGCAAATAGTGCCGCTCGCAAGACCCGGGTCGTAGCCGCGCTTGAGCATAGTTGGCAAGGACAGCAACCCCATGGTTACGACCGTTGCACCGACAATGCCCGTGCTCGCCGCCAGCAACATACCGACCAGAGTAACGGCAATGCCCAGTCCGCCGCGAACTCGACCGAACAACATGCCCAGCGTATCCAGCAGGTTTTCCGCAATGCGCGCCCGCTCCAGCACCACCCCCATAAAAACGAACATGGGTACCGCGACAAGAATTTCGTTTTTCATGACGTTGCCGTACAGCCTGCTCGGCATAGTGCCCAAAAGCGTCGCGTCAAACGAACCTGTAAGAAGACCAATGCCGGCAACAATTAACGCTACGCCAGCGAGCGTAAAAGCGACTGGATAGCCCGCCATGAGCGTCACAATAACGGCGATAAACAACAGCGCTGGAAACAGTGCAGCTTCCATTTATTCGGCCTTGCCTGTTGCGGCGGTGTCAGGTTCAGACGGGCTTGAATACGCCGAGTTCACGTCGCCACCCCACAGCCGCAGCAATATGGCGATGCCTTGCAAGCCAAGTAACACGCAGGCAATCAAAATACTTGTCTTCAACATTGACGGAAACGGATAAATCAATCCGCCCGTTTCGTGCGAGCTTTCCTGCTCCGTCCAGGAGCGAAGGACGTAGCTCCAGGACGACCAAAAAATAAACACTATTGTGGGCAAGAGCAGAAACAACGTACCAAGAGTATCGACCCAGCGACGACCTGTCGGCTGCATGCCGCGATAGAATACATCGACGCGCACGTGCTCGTCGTAGCTTAGCGCATAGGCGGCACCCAATAAGAAAACCAGAGCATGCAAGTACACGCTGAGTTCCTGCAACCAAATCCAGCCAATGCTAAAGACATGGCGCAGGAGCACGACAGCGGCGGTTGTCAGCACCATAAGCAGGGTACCCCAGGCGATGAAGCGCCCAACACGCTGGTTTAGTCCGTCGATGAACTGCGCCATGCGCTGCATGCCAGATAAACCGCTCACAGCCCGAGCATAACCTCTTGCTCTTCGGCCGACGGCTCGTAGTCACGCTCACTGTAGTGTGATTCAATGACGTCAAGCACTTCTTCAGCAGAATCGACCACGCTGAACAAGTTCAGGTCTTTAGCCGCAATGGTGCCGCTCGCTAACAAGGAAGAGCGGAACCAGTCGACAAGTCCGTCCCAAAATGAATGACCCACAAGCACAATCGGGATAGGACGTGACTTACCGGTTTGCACCAGAGTCATAATTTCCATCAGCTCGTCCATGGTGCCAAAACCACCCGGCAGGACGACGTACGCCGACGCGTATTTTACGAACATAACCTTGCGCGAAAAGAAGTGTCGATACATCAGGCTTATGTCCTGATATTCGTTAGGCCGCTGCTCTTTCGGCAACACAATGTTAAGACCCACACTGTGTGACTTGCCTGCAAACGCGCCTTTGTTAGCCGCTTCCATTATGCCGCCACCGCCGCCGGTAACGACTGCAAAGCCGCCGTCAGATAAACGCCGGCCAATGTCTTCGGCTAGCTTATAGTCAGGGTCGTCCTCGGAAGTGCGTGCCGAACCAAACAAGCTTACTGACGGACTAATGACCGATAGTTTTTCAAACCCGTCGACAAATTCGGCCATGATTTGAAAAATTTTCCAAGACTCACGACTTAACATTACGTGGTCAACGGCTTTGGATGAAGGCCTTGAACTTGAGTCGGCCATACGTATTTCTCCCTTATCGACGCCAGAATGCAGGCGTGCATAAAACCAGCAGCGTAAAAATTTCGAGTCGTCCGAGCAACATACCAACAACGGCAATCCATTTGGCTACGTCGTTGAGAGACGCAAAGCTGCTGGACACGTCACCCAGCCCCGGACCCAAATTATTGAGTGACGCAGCAACGGCGGAGAACGCCGTAATTTGATCGACTCCGGTTCCCATCAGCGCAAGCATCATGATGGCGAACAACACAACGTAAACAGAGAAAAAGCCCCAAACCGCCTCAATCACACGATCCGGAACGGGTTTTGAGCCAAGCTTAACCGGCGTTTCCGCACTCGGATGTACAAGCCGGAACAACTCACGTATGCCCTGCTTGTAAATAAGCAACCATCGAACGACTTTCATGCCGCCACCGGTAGACCCGGCGCACCCGCCGATGAAACTCGACAAAATCAGCAGTACCGGAATAGCACCCGGCCACGATGAAAAGTCCGCGGTCGCGAAGCCAGTGGTAGTTCCGATGGAGACGGCCTGAAAAACGCTTTTCGTTATGGTTTCGGGGAGGGAGTTAAAAGCTCCCACATAATAGAGTAATCCAAACACCACGGCAGAGCTCATGCTCAACACGAAAACGTAGGCCCGGAACTCGGGGTCGAACAAATAAGCCGTAACCTTGCCTTCGCGCCAGGCGACGAAATGAAGCGAGAAATTAATGCCGGCTACGAGCATGAAGAAGATCGTAATCCACTCGATGGCCGGACTGTTGAAGTGGCCGATACTGGCGTCGTGAGTAGAGAAACCACCAATCGCAACCGTGCTAAAGCTATGGCATATCGAATCAAAAACAGACATGCCGGCCGACCAAAAGGCCACACCACAGAACACGGTAATACCCAAGTAAATGTACCAAAGCGCTTTAGCTGTTTCTGTAATTCGGGGCGTGAGCTTGGAGTCTTTAATGGGTCCGGGCGTTTCAGCGCGATACAGCTGCATTCCACCAACGCCAAGCATCGGAAGAATAGCTACCGCTAACACAATGATACCCATGCCACCCAACCACTGAAGTTGCTGGCGATAAAACAGCAGGGCTTTAGGCACCTGGTCTAGCCCGAGAATGACAGTGGCGCCGGTTGTCGTCAGGCCAGACATCGATTCGAATACGGCGTCAGTTACAGACAAGTTCAGATGATGGTCAAGATAAAGAGGCGCAGCGCCAACCAATCCAAGCACAATCCAGAAAGAAGCCACCACGATAAACCCGTCGCGCAAGCGCAGCTCTCTGCGGTGATGCCGTACGGGATACCAGATCAGAACCCCTAACGACACAATGAGAATAAACGACTGCACAAACGCCAGCCAGACACCCTCTGGATAAATCAAACTGACAACGAGCGGTGGCAACATGGTCGTGCTGAACATGATGAGCAGCAAACCCAATATGCGCTGTATGACGTCAATGTTCATCGTGTGCGAATCACTGGCATTAGAAGAACGTAACGCCTACCTGGAAGAGTTTTTCCACCAGCGGAATTTGCGTTCGGTCGGTAGCAAACAAAATGACGTGATCGTCGGCCTCAATAACTGTGTCGTGATGGGCAATGATGACATCGTCTCCACGTACGATAGCGCTAATTTGTACGTTAGGCGGCAGCGCTACTTCTTCGACCGCACGACCCACTACTTTCGAACTCTTGCTATCCCCGTGCGCGACCGCTTCCAGCGCCTCGGCCGCTCCACGACGTAGCGTGTGCACCTTGGCTACGTCGCCTCGGCGTACGTGTGCCAGAAGAGCGCTCAGGGTGATTTGTTGTGGCGAAAGCGCAATATCAATGGTGTCTGACTCAACGAGGTCAGCGTAAGCCGGTCTGTTAATAAGCGCCATGACTTTCTTTGCGCCGAGTCTCTTGGCCAACATTGCGGACAGAATATTGGCTTCTTCGGCGTTAGTAACGGCACAAAACACATCAACGTGGTCAATGTTTTCTTCCAGCAGCAGCTCTTTATCGGCCGCGTCGCCGTTGAGCACAATGGCTTTGTCCAGGTGCTCGGATAGCCACTTGGCCCGCCCGCGATTACGCTCGATAATCTTGACCTGATTAGTGCGCTCCAAAACACGTGCCAGACTAAAACCGATGTTTCCGCCACCTGCAATCACCACGCTTCTAACGGGCGATTCGAGCTTGCGCATTTCGCTCATCACTACGCGAATATCTTTACGCGCCGCGATATAAAACACTTCGTCGTCTTCCTGAATGACCGTATCGCCTTCAGGAGCAATGCTCTGTCCATTGCGATAAATTGCCGCCACGCGTGTGTCCGTATTGGGAATGTGTTCGCGCAGCGTATTCAGCTCCTGGCCAACCAGCAGACCGTCTTTATGCGCGCGCAAACCAACCAGACGTATTTTGCCGTCGGCAAACTCAAGCACCTGCAACGCACCCGGATAATGAATAAGCCGTTCGATGTATTCAGTGATTAATTTTTCAGGACTGACCACCACGTCAACCGGTAGTGCGTCTTGCGCAAACAGCTTATCGTTATTGATGTATTCCAGGCTGCGTATTCGAGCAATTTTGGTCGGCGTATGAAAGAGCGTATACGCGACCTGACACGCAATCATGTTGGTCTCGTCGCTGTTGGTCAGCGCGATGACCATGGTCGCGTCACCGGCACCTGCACTTTCCAGCACGTCAGGGTGTGCCGCGTGACCCTGCACGGTGCCAATGTCCAGCCGGTCCTGCAGATCGCGCAGAACTTCTGCGTCCAAATCGACAATGGTGACTTCGTTGGACTCTTCTCTTGCCAGGTAATAGGCCACAGTAGAACCGACCTGACCTGCACCCAGAATTATAATTTTCACAGAACCGCCTTCAGTTAGCGTCGTCTTTACGTTTTGGAGATATTACAACACTTCAAGGTTCGCGTAGGACAAAACCAGCTCTTTCATGCCGACCGAGGCAAAGTTGACCTGAACCCGGGTTTGCGCACCCTGCCCCGCGAAATTGAGAATCACGCCATCGCCAAATTTTTTGTGTCGAACCCGCTGGCCGAGCGAATAGCCGTCGTGTGACGTCGCTCCATAGCCCGGCGTAGATGACCGCGTAGTATTACCAACCTTTCCGGGTCGGTAAACGGGCTGGCTAATTTGAACCTGCGGTCGAATTTCTTCCAGCAGCTCAGCTGGCAACTCGGCTAGAAAGCGTGAAGGCGCCGAGTAATTATCCATTCCGTGCAGACGGCGCTGCTCGGCGTAGGTAAGGTAAAGCACCTGCATGGCGCGGGTTGTACCTACGTAGCAAAGCCTACGCTCTTCTTCGAGACCGGCCGTATCCTGCAGCGAGCGCTGGTGCGGAAACAAGCCGTCTTCCAGACCAACCATAAAGACCAGCGGAAACTCAAGTCCTTTAGCCGAGTGCAGCGTCATCATTTGCACACAGTCTTCCCAGGCCGCGCCCTGACCTTCACCGGCTTCCAGACTGGCGTGAGCCAGAAAAGCAATTAGCGGTGGCAGCTCGTCTTCAATTTGTTCCGGGTCAAAACCGCGCGCGGCACTCACCAGTTCGTGCAAGTTTTCAACTCGAGCCTCGCCCTTTTCGCTGCTGTCTTTTTCATAGTGGGTTAGCAGCGTGCTTTCGTGAATAACGTGCTCCACCTGCTCATGGAGATCGAGATTTTCAATGTCGCCGCGCATTTTCGTAACGAGCGCAATAAAGCCGCTAACCGCATTGGCCGTACGCGCCGCAAAGCCGTCGCGAGCCAACCTCTCAGCGGCCGACCACAGTGACAGCGAATGGTCTCGGGCGTAAGCACGTATGCGGTCAACAGACTTGGCGCCAATGCCACGCGTCGGCATGTTCACAATGCGGTCAAACGCCGTGTCGTCGTTGTGGCTGCTGGCCAGGCGCAAATAGGCTAACGCATCCTTGATTTCAGCACGTTCAAAAAAGCGCAGACCGCCATACACGCGGTAAGGCACTCTCGAGTTAATCAGGTATTCCTCGAAAACCCGTGACTGCGCGTTGGAGCGATACAAAATGGCCACTTCACTGCGCTTGTTGCCCTGGTCTACCCACTCACGGATACGCGAAACCACGAACTCGGCTTCATCGCGTTCGTTATAAGCGGCGTACACTCTTAGAGGCTCGCCGCTTTTGCCCTCGGTCCAGAGGTTCTTGCCCATGCGCGATTCATTGCGTTTAATCAGCGCGTTGGCGGCCGACAGAATATTGCCAGTCGAGCGATAGTTTTGTTCCAACCGCACAATATGCGTATTTGGAAAATCTTTTTCGAACCGATAAATGTGCTCAATGCGAGCGCCGCGCCAGCGGTAAATAGACTGGTCGTCGTCACCTACCACAAACGGCACGCCCTCTGGACCGGCCAGCAGTTTTAGCCAGCGGTACTGAATGGTATTAGTGTCCTGAAATTCGTCTACCAGTAAATATTTGAATCGACGACGGTAGTGCGCGAGAAGTGTTTCATTGTCGTTCCACAATTCGTACGCGCGTAGCAATAGCTCGGCAAAATCGACAACACCGGCCCGGTCGCAGGCCTCTTGATAAGAGTGGTAAAACTTGGCCAGCTGACGTTTCGCAGGATCCGGATCGTTGGCTCCATCGACGGCGCGTCGGCATTCGTTTTTTTCGTGATTAATGTAACTGCGAACTTCTTTTGGGTCCCAGTTACTGTCTTCGTGACCAAGACTCTTCAACAGTCGTTTAATGAAACGCAGCTGATCATCGGAATCCATGATTTGGAAGGCCTGAGGCAAACCCGTTTCTTTCCAGTGAGTGCGCAGCAGCCGGTGAGCAATACCGTGAAACGTGCCAACCCACAGGTTGGTTGAAGGCATGCCAAGAAGAGACTCAATTCGCGTGCGCATTTCTGCGGCGGCTTTGTTCGTAAACGTAACCGCAATGATGCTGTGCGGGGACGCACCCCGTTCCAGCATGAGCCAGGCAATACGATGAATAAGCACTCGAGTTTTGCCACTGCCCGCGCCGGCCAGCACAAGCACAGGCTGCAAGTCCGCTGACACCGCTTCACGTTGCTGCGGATTAAGGTCGGATAGCGCGGCTGAACCGGTCGCAACCGAAGAATGGGCGGGTGGAGTGGGCAGCTGATCGGTCATGTGAACACTCGCAAACTGAACATTTCCGTCACAACTTCGTTAATTGCGGCAGACAACAATTTCGTTTTCGCTGGCGCCCAGCACCATAACCAGTTCTTCACAAGAAGATGTGTCAACGTGTGGAACACCAGCTGCGCCACCGCCGCCGCACGGCAGCGACGACGCGTCGCCAAGCGTACCCATCATTAACGGTGGAGGCTTGCGCGAAAAATCAGCCATACCGCGCCCCTGGCGTTCGCTACTGATATCGGAATACAAACTCGTTGCCATATCGCAAGCGCGCTGCTGCTGTTCGTCGTCAAAATTGCGGCCCAGTGCATCCAGCGTCAATCGACTGCGTCCCGGATCACCGCCTGCCATAACAGACGCCATGGACCAGGCAAAACCCATTTCCTGGCTCGAACCTGCGCTGTCCCGAACAGCCAGAAGCTGTTCTTTGTAAACAGCGTCGGTGTTCGGACCGTCGGCTCTGGCGCGCTCCAGCTTTCCGTAGAGCGCCGTCAGCTGGTCCATTGCATAAAGAGAACCGTTTATCGCGGCTTTGCGATACCAGTCAATCGCTTCGGCGGGTCGGGTTTTTTCCAGACGCTTGGCTAAAAACTGTTGTGCCCACATGTCTTCGCCATCGGCAAACGCGCGCAGAGTTTCGTCGTCATATTGGTCGTAAGGCTGTTCAAGCAGCAGCACACCCGTCTGGTCTGAAAAAGGGTAGCCGTGGTCGAGCGACCAGTCAGCAAAGCGCTGCTCCATGTCGTCCAGTCCTATTTCGGCCATAAGACCAAAAAAATCGCTGGGATCTTCAACTTCAATGCGTCGCGGCCCGGTATTGTCGTCAACTATTTCCTCCTCTACAGGAGCTGGCGAAACCTCTTCTTCAGGCGGCGGAGCGCTGGCAACAACGGGTACTTCTTCAGGCGTCTCAGGCAAACCAACGACTTCGACGGGATCCACCGAGAGCTTCGACCAAACCAGCCAGCCGGCAATAATAGCCACGAGCAGCCCCACAATAATACGCATGATTAACCTCCGGCCCGACTCGCAAGCCACAGCGAACCCAAGTGGTCCACTAACAGCAAGCCAAACAGCAACATAAGATAATTGATCGAGTAAACGAACGTTTTCATCGACAGCTCATAGCCATGGTCGGTTTGCATCTTCCAGGCGTAATACAAAAAGACCGCATCAAGCGCTAAAACGCCAACAAGGTAGACCACACTGCTCATCCCGGTTAGATACGGAAAGATTGTGATGATGATCATGATGACCGTGTAAAGCAAAATTTGCAGACTGGTAAATTTGACCCCGTGAGTCACAGGCAGCATGGGCACGCCCGCGTTGGCGTAGTCCTCTTTGCGTGCAATGGCCAGCGCCCAGAAGTGCGGCGGCGTCCAGGCGAAAATAATCAGAAACAGCAGCAGCGCATTAGCGTCGACCGAATTAGTAATGGCGGCCCAGCCCAACACGGGTGGCGCGGCTCCAGCGGCGCCACCAATAACAATATTCTGTGGTGTCGCGTGTTTTAAATACATGGTGTAAATGACCGCATAACCAATCAGGCTGGCAAACGTCAGCACAGCTGTAAGAGGGTTGACCAGCCACACGAGCATGACCATGGAAATTGAACCCAGCACGAAAGCAAACAGCAGAGCGTTGCGGGCAGGCAGCTGACCGGTGGGCAGCGGCCTGCGGTGAGTACGGTGCATTTTTTCGTCAATGCGTCGGTCAACAACGTGGTTAATGACGGCCGCAGAGGCCGCAGCCAGACCGATGCCAAGCGTGCCAAACAGCGCCGCCAGCCACTGGACGTCAGACTCGGTCGCCAGGATCATGCCGACCACAGCCGTGAACACAATCAGACCCACCACTTTTGGCTTGGTCAGTTCGTAATAGCTGTCAAAGAGGGTCTGGCTACTCATAGGTGTATGCTAACGCACAAGGGGCAGGCGGCGCGCGCAGAAATTGGCGCTAACGACACTAATTAGCAATAAAGCGGCATTGCCGTTGTGCGCAACCGCCCAGCTCAGGGGCAGAGCCAACTTAATAATGACTATGCCAATGGAAATTTGCGCTATCAGGAACACTTTCGTAGCGATGGCCGCGAGGCGCGCCTGACGGCCACCTCGGCGCATCAGCACAATCGCCATCCAGATCAAGACCAGACTCACGACAATAGCGCCTAGTCGATGAACAAAATGAATGGCGACGCGCGCCGGATGCTCTAGCACCCCGCCTTCGTAGTCAATACCAAGGCCACGCCACAGGACAAATCCTTCTGCATAATCAGCACCTTCCGGCACCCACTGATTTTGACAGGTCGGAAAGTCCGGACACGACAGCGCGGCATAGTTTGTCGATGTCCAGCCGCCGAGCATCAGCTGCACAAACAACAGCGTCAGCGCCACAGCGGCAATGCGCATCACCGGCTGGCGGGCTTCGCGCGCCTCAGGCGTCAACGACACCGCTTCCGGATAGCGTGTTTGCCAAGCTAGCCACACCAGCAGACTGAGTGTGGACATGCCTCCAATGAGGTGCCCCATGACGATAAGTGGCTTCAGCAGAAGCGTTACGGTCCACATACCCAACATGCCTTGAAAAATAACCAGGAAAAGCAACGCCACTGGGACTTTTACCGGCTGCAGAGGATCGTGCCGTTTGCGCGCTATGGCCGTTGCTGCAAGCACTAAAATAAACAGCCCAAGAGTGCTGGCCATGTAGCGGTGGATCATTTCACGCCAGGCTTTGCCGGTTTCGACCGGACGCTCCGGATACGCCTCATTGGCTTTCTGAATGTCTTCGTTAAGCTCGGGCACCAGCAAATTGCCGTAGCATCCGGGCCAGTCGGGGCAGCCGAGGCCTGCGTCAGTCAAACGGACCCACGCTCCGGCCACAATGACGGTGAGCGCTAACAGCGTAGTGAGTAGTACTGCTTGATGGTAGCGACGCATTATCCGATCCTCGAGATCTTTAGCAGGTGCTTCAGATCGTTGTACATAGGCCGGGGCTCACTGTCATGAGCGAACATCAGGGCCACGTTACCAATAGGGTCAACCAGGTATATACGCTCTCCGGGTTGCGCACCGGCCGCGGTTAAAATTTGCGCCGCAATGTCTTCGCTTTGAACAATGTCCATGCCCGGAAACGCTTCGGTCAGGCGGTCAATGTCCGTCGGCGCAGTCGTCACCACAAGTGCACGACTGATGCGATCAAGATATCGCCCCAACGACTGACGTACTTGGCGCATAAGGACCAATGACGTTTCACATTTGTCTTCACAAGAGTCCGCTACGTAGACCAGCGTCCACTTTCCTCGCAGCAGCGAAGGCTCCTGCGCCGCTGTTAACAGCACAGGTTCACCGACGTTGACCTGTACCGGCGGCTGAATGAGTTCGCCGTTGGCTTTCATACCCGTGGGTTTCCAGTCAACCACGCCGAAAAACATGAGACTGGCAACGACGAGTGGCGCAAAGAAAATCACCACCAGAACAATAAAGGAGGTTCGCCCTTTGCGTCGCTCCTTGTCAGATACTCGCTGTGGCGCAGATTTATCAGCCGAAGTCATTCTCTTTCCTCTGAAGGGTTGGATCGTTTAAACAGTATGATCAAGTAGAGCACAAGCAGCGTGATCGCAAGGGCAAACCACTGCACCGCGTAACCCAAATGTCGCTCAGGCGGAAGCCCGCCCGGCTTCCATTGACGCACGAAACCGTCGTCTTCCTCTGCGTCCAGCAAAAGCTGCCAGACCGCAACAGGTTGCTGCATCCAGGTGCTTATTTCATCGTGCTGCGGGTACACCACAATGCGCGGCCAATTGGTTGACTCACCGGCATTGCCACCACCTAAAACCATACCCGGCTGCCAGAAGCGCTCTACCCGGCCTCGCAGCGTACGCACAACATTGTCGGCTTCGAGGCCCTGCACGTTGTCGCGACGGCCGGTCCACACGCGCCACCCCCGGTTCACCATTAGCACGGTGTCCGAGCCTTCTACTACGAACGGCGTCAGCACCTGGTAACCGGCTCGTTTGTCGATTGAAAAACCGTCGGTAATAATCTGTCGAGAGTCGTCGTAACGACCGCGAACTTCAGCCCGGCTGTAGCGTGGGGGCATAGCTTGCAGCGTGACGTTTTGAAGCGCAGACCCGGTATCAAAAGCCTCCAGGCGTTCTCGCTTCTCGTCAGCGCGACCGAGCTGCCAAACACCAAGACTGCACATACCGGCAATCAGGGCGGCGGTTAGCAGCGTAAGCGGCCACGAAAATGTCCAACGACTCGCCATGATTAACGCGCTTGACTCAGGTAGCCAGCTTGATCGCCTGCAACTATTGCTTCAGACTTAAAGTTCTTATTTGTTCGGTTAATTGACATGTTTAAACTGCTTATCGTTCTAACGCTGTTGGTCATTTTATTTACGCTGGGCTCGGCGCTGTTCCACATGGCCAAAGGCAAAGGTGACCCCGAGCGAATGGTAAAAGCGTTAACCTGGCGGATAGGGCTTTCGTTTGCACTGTTTGCGGTTATTGCGTTGGCTTACTTCATGGGCTGGATAGAACCTCAGCAGCCGCAGTTCCTGCGTGAAGGTTAACCTCTGTATCAAGATACGAACCAAGATTGATCCATAGGAGCACCCCATGGACACTTCCATGCTTGGCCCAATTGGACCAAGCGGGGGCGCCGTAATCCTGCTGCGATGATGAAATACGCGACGACATATAGTACCGAATTGCCTAATCGCGGCAGGATGCCGCTCCTGCTTCCCAGAAATCTAAAGGCGCTGCCAAACCAATGGCAACGCCTCTATTCGTTCCGTTGTAGCTGTTAGCTTATAACTTTCCTACAAAATATAGACAAAGATAAACAAGCCTAACCAGACCACGTCAACGAAGTGCCAGTACCAGGCAACCGCTTCGAAACCGAAATGGTTTTCGGGGGTGAAGTGACCTTTGAGTGAACGCAGCCAAATCACCACCAGCATAATTGAGCCAAGCGTCACGTGAGCTCCGTGGAAGCCGGTAAGCATAAAGAAAGTAGAACCGTAAATTCCGCTCGCCATAGTCAAATTAAGCTCGTGGTAAGCGTGAATGTATTCGATGGCCTGAACGTACAAGAAGATAAAACCAAGCGCAAAAGTCAAAAACAGCCCAATGTTCAACCAGCGACGGTCGTTACGAATCAACGCGTGGTGAGCGATCGTAATGGTTACACTACTGGTCAACAGCAACAGCGTGTTAATCAGAGGCAGACCAAAAGCGCCCATGGTCTGAAAGTCGCCACCAAGACTTGCCGGACCATTTGTAGGCCACTCGGCTTCGTAGCCTGTCCAGATAAGAAGGTTCGTGAAGAAGTTACTGCCTTCACCACCAAGCCATGGCACCACCAGCTGACGTGCGTAAAACAGCGCACCAAAAAAGGCCGCGAAGAACATCACCTCAGACATGATGAACCAGATCATACCCATGCGGAATGAGCCGTCTTCTCTTGCATGGAACATGCCTTTGATGCTTTCGCGAATGACTTCGCCAAACCAGCCAAAGATCATGTAGAGAATGCCAGCCACACCGGCCAGAGTCATGATCTTGCCTAGGCCACCGCCGTTGAGCCATGTGCCGGCTCCGAAGGCAATTAAGAACAGGGAAATCGAGCCAATAATCGGCCACTGACTTCCGTGAGGAACATAATATTTTTGCGTTGCTTCAGACATAGCTAACCCTAATCTTGACTATTTGCAGCCGTTCGCTGCGGTGTCTTGGTAAAAAATGTGTACGACAAAGTAATCATTTCAACGTCGGCCGGAAGCTCCGGGTCGACGATAAACGTGACGGGCATTAAACGTTGTTCAGTCGCTTCAAACGCTTGCTCGGTAAAACAAAAACACTCGGTTTTCTGGAAGTACTTCGCGGCGACACCCGGCGCCACACTCGGCACGGCCTGCCCCACACGGGGTTGCTCCAAAACATTTCGCGCCAGGTACTCAATCGTGTAAAGCTTGCCTGGATGCACTCTCATTTGCGTTACAACCGGCTCGAACTCCCACGCACCGTTGGCGTTAACCGACGACATGAATTCTAGCGTAATCTCACGATTCAAATCCGGTGCTTCGGTCACAATTGACGCTTCGTTCGCTACCTTGCCATTGAGCCCTGTAATGTCACATATAATGTTATACAAAGGCACAAGCAAGTAGCCGAAACCAAACATCGCTGCAGCCAGAACCACCAGCGACCCGGCCATATTACCCCGGCCGGACGGCGCTCCGTCGCTCGCAGACCCGCTAATCACGGGCTTGCTGCTGTCCATCTCGTCACGCACGGCCGTTCACCGTCACGTCAGTTATTAAGCGTGAACATATAGACATACACAACATATGTCGTGAAAATCGCTAGCGCGGCACCGAACAACCACAGCGCATGGCGCCGGATTGCTCGTTGCTGAGCTTCTTTTTCAGTCATGTCATTCATATCGGCGTTGATTTGATTCGTACTTAATCAATGCGCGGTGGTGTTTCAAAGCTGTGGTACGGCGCTGGTGATGGCAGCGTCCATTCCAAACCGTGTGAACCTTCCCATACGCGGTCGCTGGCTTTCTCGCCGCCTTTGACGCATTTGATAATGATGTACACAAACAACAGCTGGCTGGTTCCAAAGAAGAACGCGCCAATACTTGAAATCATGTTGAAATCGGCAAACTGAGTGGCGTAATCCGGGATACGTCGCGGCATTCCTGCAAGACCCAAAAAGTGCTGCGGGAAGAACGTTACGTTGACGAATATGGCGGACATCCAGAAATGGATTTTGCCCAGCTTTTCATCGTACATGTTACCGGACCATTTCGGCAGCCAGTAATAAACCGCTGCGAAAATACCGAACACCGCTCCAGGTACCAACACGTAGTGGAAGTGAGCAACTACGAAGTAGGTATCGTGATATTGGAAGTCAGCCGGCACGATCGCCAGCATCAGACCCGAGAAACCACCAATGGTGAACAGGAAGACAAACGCCACCGCAAACAACATAGGGGTTTCGAACGTCATTGAACCGCGCCACATTGTCGCAACCCAGTTAAACACTTTCACGCCCGTTGGTACCGCGATCATCATGGTCGCGAACATAAAGAACAGTTCGCCAGACAACGGCATGCCGACGGTAAACATGTGGTGAGCCCAAACAATGAAAGACAAGAAAGCGATACTGGCGGTGGCGTAAACCATAGCCGAGTAACCGAAAAGCTTCTTGCGAGCGAACGTTGGAATGATCTCGGAGACCACGCCAAACGCCGGCAGAATCATGATGTATACCTCTGGGTGCCCGAAGAACCAGAAAATGTGCTGGAACATAACCGGGTCACCACCGCCAGCGGCGTTGAAGAAACTCGTCGCTGCGTAGTGATCGGTCAGTAGCATGGTCACGGCACCAGCCAAAACAGGCATGGCCAGAATGAGCAGGTAAGCAGTAATGAGCCAGGTCCAGGTGAACAGAGGCATTTTGAGCATGGTCATGCCAGGAGCACGCATGTTCATAATGGTTACGATCACGTTGATGGAACCCATGATGGAGGAAATACCCATGAGGTGGACCGACAAAATCAAAAACGGAAAGGCGTTACCCGTCTGCAACACCAGAGGCGGATACATGGTCCAGCCACCAGCGGGTGCACCGCCCGCCATGAACAGCGTTGAGAACAGCATGGTGAAGGCAAATGGAAGAATCCAGAAGCTCCAGTTGTTCATGCGTGGCAACGCCATGTCGGGTGCGCCGACCTGAAGAGGGATCATCCAGTTAGCGAGACCCACAAACGCCGGCATGACGCCACCAAAAATCATGAACAAAGCATGCATGGTCGTCATTTGGTTGAAGAAACCGGGGTCTACAAATTGCTGGCCTGGCTGAAACAGTTCGGCACGAACCACAAACGCCATAGCGCCGCCGACGAAAAACATCGCCAGAGCGAAGACCAGGTACATGGTACCGATGTCTTTGTGATTGGTTGCGTATACCCAGCGGCGCCAACCTTGTGCGGGGCCGTGGTCGTCGTGATCGTGATCTGCTGCGTGAGTCGTCATAGCCGTAAATCTCCGTTATTCGCCGCGCAAGGCAGCAACGTCAGCAGCGGTGACCACATCGCCGACACTGTTGCCTAGTGCGTTTCGTTCATAAGTTACTAATGCCGCAATGTCCTCGTCGGACAGCTGCCCACCGAAAGCGAGCATGGCGGTGCCAGGACGACCGTTCAGCACGATGTCAATGTGCGCTTCGGCTGGGCCGGTTGCGACAGCGCTGCCTGTCAGTGCAGGGAAGGTTGGCGGCATACCCGCCCCGGTTGCCTGATGACACACCAGGCAGTTGACCTGGTAAACCGTTTCACCCGCGGCCATTAGAGCGTCTTTGTCCATTGCTGCTGCGACAGGAGCTGCTGCAGCTGCAACGACAGCCGTTGCGACGTCTGTTACCGATGCGACTTCCCGGCTCGGAACCTCTTGAACAACCGGCTCCATCGCGGCTGTAGTGGATACAACAGAGGGCGCTGACACCGCACCGGTCGCATTCGAGGCCATGGTCCGCTGCATCGAACCGTCCTGATTTTCAGCGACCCACTTGGCGTAGTCTGCGTCGCTGACAACGTTCACTACGATGGGCATAAAACCGTGGTCTCGGCCACACAGCTCAGAGCACTGGCCACGATACGTGCCAATTTCTTTGGCTTTGAACCAGAGCGTGTTAATGAAGCCTGGAATCGCGTCGCGCTTGCCGCCCAGTTTCGGCACCCACCATGCGTGGATTACGTCGTTGGCGGTCAGCTTGAGCACCACTTTCTTGTTAACCGGAACAACCATTGGCTTGTCCACGCCCAACAGATAGTTGTCTACGGTAAATACGTCGACGTTGTTTGAACCGCGTCGTGCAACTGATGAGGCTTCGTCAAGTTTGGAGTAAAACTGCACGCCGTCCTGAGGATATTTGTAATGCCAGTTCCACTGATACCCAGTTACCTCGACGGTCAGGTCGGCGTTTGAGTTGTCTTCCAACTCTACCAGCACCCTGGCAGCCGGAAAGGCCATGGCTACGAGGATAATGATGGGTACGGTAGTCCAACCGATTTCAGCAATGGTGCTGTGCTCAAATTTGGCGGGCTCCGGATGCACCGATTTACGGTGCTTCACAATCGAGTAGAGCATTACGCCGAACACGACAACGCCGATCCATACGCAAACCCAAAAAATCAGCATGTGCAATTCAAATATATCCTGGCCAACGTCGGTGACGCTTTCCTGGAAATTGAGTTCCCATGCAGCCAGTGCAGGCAAGCTCACGCCCGCTGCAACCAGCAACCCAACGGTGCGCTTAACACAGCGCCCGACAAATGATGTCATCATCGACTGGTCTCCCATTAACAACCAGTGTGTAAAAAAATCAGCGACTTGCGCTTGCGCCCAAACCGTCGTTCGATCAAATCTAGTTTTATCTTACCGCTGAAACTGAAGGCAGCGTTTCTACCGGACCTATTAAAGAAGTCAGTCGCTTGCCCAACCCAACGCGTTCGGGCTCGGTTAAAAACTCACCAATTTCCAATGACTTCCCCATGCAGCTCACAATCAGCCGGCTCGGATAGGACGTCACCCGAGAGGGAACCAATCGCACAGTCGTCCAGTAGCGCGGGAATTCTACCCGTTCTTCGACGCTTTGTACGCCTTTCTCGACAACTAGTTGCTCATTAAATACACGCAGCACTTCTTTATAGCGTCCGCGCTTCATAGATAATGAGAGCGCGTAGCCCACTGCTAACAGCTCAAGTCCTGCAAAAGGCAGGACCAGCCAGAACCCGGCTAGCGCAATACTGCCTGAAACAAGGAGTGTTCCGAAGATTAACGAACCCATAAACAATCGCGCCTGATCCTCACTCAACGCGCAATTTGGCGCCAAGCTGAGAACGGTAAGTGGAGCATCGTTTTCGGTGCCGGGTCCGGACCCCATGTTTGACTCATTCTAAATTCGTAAGCAAGACCGAATCGTACTGCAACATGACCGAAAAGGCAAAGCCACGGGTCACGAAAAAGAAATGATTATGATTACAATTACAATGGCTTAAGAGAAGCGACTAGGTATTATCCCGCAACGCACAAGCTAATTGGTCGAACCGGCGCACAACCTTTGCCAGAACAAACTGTTAGGACCTCTGACGACGGATACTCGAATTGAAACCATCGCGAATTCCGGGCATGAGAAATGCGCTACCGCCCTCTGCGAAGCCCGCTCGCCAACTCGTCCAGGGATATCCCGATACCTCCGTCCGCGCGTCGCTGCTGAGGCATACCGTCGCCCCTCCAGGCCTGCCCCGTTACCACCTCCAAAGTCAGCGAGAACCGCCCGTCTCGCTGATCTGCGCTCAACTCACCGACAAACTTTGCCCATATTTCTTGCCCGGTTAATCCACGTGACCGCTCGGCAAAGCCGTTGCAAACGCCATGATTGCGCAAATCAGTCATCAGGGCTTTTACTGATGAATACGTCAGCGTGTAGTTATCCCTGTCCATCACTGGCTCACGAAAACCAGCGTGCATGAGCGCATCGCCTACGTCGTGCATATCGGGCGGCTCCAGCGTATGAAACACGTTACCCGGGTCCACCTGCTTCCAGGCGTTCCGAAGCTCAAGAAAGGAATCGGGACCGAGGCTCGAAAAGTGCAGGCAGCCGTCAGGCGTCATTACCCGATGAAGTTGGGAGAAAAGCGTGCCCAGATCATCACATAGCGGCAAGTACAGGTTACTGAAAACCAAATCGGCAGGCGGCTGCTCAACCGGAACAGACCACCCTGGTGATCTGACGAACCGAACTCTGTCTGCGTATTTTTTGCAAGCCTGCTTCTCCAGCAAGTCCAGCCTGTCGCCGGAGATATCAACGATCGAAACGTCCGCTCGTACAAAGCGCTCGCACAGCTGCTTGAGAATATCGGCGTGAACAGCCCCTAAAACGAGCAAGGATTCAGAATCGAGTGTGAGCACATCCAGCCGCTCTGCCAACTCGCGTTCAACTATCAGTGGTAGATCTGTCCGGGCCGAATAAGGTTCGGCGCTGAGGTTTCGTTGACGCCTTAGAGCGGCTTGGTCGAATAGTGAGGCCATGTTGGAAAAAACTCTCTGGAATTTGAATACAAGCGTCGAAGTCCGACCGAACATGGGCGTCTTGTCAACGTGGGTTCCGGACTCATCCGCGTTCTGAGCCCACCCGGATGCGGATCATCTGTGCGGGTCAAGTGTACGGATCAGGATCACAACTTCATATTGTCGTAATCACGAAACTCGCTATCAGCAGAAGGAATCTACCATACGGGATCAGGAACAACGGGAAGCAAAACGCTGAACGGTGTGCCACTGTCGGCGCTGTATTCAACAACTATATCACCGTCGTAGCCTCTAAGGTTAGCTGCCCTTTGTTGACGTATACGTCTGGGACACTGTTCTTGACGTCCGTTGTGAACTTGACGTTGCTCGGCATACTCAGTGATAGGAATGAGCCGGTTTCAGAAACGATATCGTTCAAATTATGGATGTCACGAGAATGACTTTCGGGTCTTCCCAAATTTAAAAGTTGCGTACTGAGTTCCGTACAATGCCCAACCGCTTCAAAAACAGCAGTAAGATTGTGCTGCGCTGAATGATCGTGGTTTAGCTGCTTTCGAACAACTTCCGTTTGCTCCTGAATCACCCATAGCAAATTCTTTAAATCGTAGGCCACCGCATCATCTACCCGGGAATTCGGATTAGTCGCAACAGCGACCGTTAATTTGATCGCTATGTCGTAACTTAATTTATAGATAGACACAGTCAATATTGAGCTGGCGTAGCAAACCTGACATCAGGACAATACTCAAATGTTTGGAATCAAAAAAAAGACCCGGCGCCTTACATGGCAAAGAATCACTGACTTAATCAGCAGTGGCCCACCCAACATTCTAAAACACGTCCCGTGTAACTGCGTCGTGTGTGACGGGAGAGTAGACCACAGTAACCTGTGCAGACTTTGTCTGGAGGACCTGCCAAGACTTGACAGCGTGTGCATGCGGTGTGCTCTACCGGTTATTCAGGGAGTAGTGTGTGGCCCGTGCTTGCTGAAACCACCTCTTTGGCAAACTATGACGTGCGCTGTTCCGTACAGCAAACCGTTTGATACGCTAATGACCCACTTCAAATTTCAAAGCAGATCTGAAATCGCAACAGCGCTTTCCGTACTCTTGCTGGAAGCTATCGCGAAACCGAAAACGACTTCAGCGTTCTGTGCAATCAGCCCCACAGTGCCAGAAAAACCTGACATTATTGTGCCCGTTCCGCTTCACTGGACACGTCACTGGAAACGAGGCTTTAATCAGGCCACTCTGCTGGCGCATCCTGTTGGCCAACAACTTAATATTAAAGTAGTACACGCCCTGTCACGCCGACGACGAACTCAGGCGCAGACGTTGGTAAAAAAGACTAGACGCAAGCGCAACTTGAACAACGCGTTTCAAATTCGAACAGATGTCAAAGGACTTCATGTCGCGTTAATAGATGATGTTGTCACTACCGGCGCCACCGCCAGCGCCGCAGCTCGGGTGCTACTACAAAACAGCGCTAGCAGCGTACGTGTATGGGCGTGCGTTCGAGCCAGCAACAAACACCAAAGCGGCCGGTAACTTTGCTCGCAGTTGAACCAACTCTAGTACGACCCGGCACCTCATTAAAACCATCACACGGCTTGCTCGCGCGGGCATCCAATTATCGGTTAGTTGAATCGACCTCATGGAAGAACCCATCGAAGTTCGATGCAAACAACTACTATGTAAAACCAATCGTAAACAATTCACACCACCGTCTTCAATATGTCAAAATCCCGTTGTAATCAGGCTCCCAAATCTCTAGAGTTCACGGACTAACAACAGCCTCTGGCAGCAAAATCCTGTAGTTGAAACAGGGAGCCAGAATACCAATAAATAAAATCAGCGTTATTCCGCCACCCGTGTGAAATAACAAAAAAGCTGAACTTTGGAGAGAAAATTGAAGAATCTAAAACTGTTTGTCGCAAGCGTAGTGTTGGCGATGGGTCTGGCCATGGTACCGGCCGTAAACGCAAGCACTTATAACCTGGAGAGCATCGGTGCGAACAACGTCCACGGCTTCGGATCACAAGGTTTGTACCTGGGTGATTTCGACGCGCGATATTTAAACCACGAATACACCAACTGGGTGTGGACCGGCGTTCTAATGGATGTCGATATGGAGTCTGGCACTGCCACCATTAGTGGTGACATGATCCGTGGAACCAGCAACATTTGGGGCGTCGAAATTCAACTCAGCGGCATGTCAATCAACAGTCACGGAAACCTTGAGTGGAGCGACCTGAACATGAGCCTGACCGCGCCATCCGATTACCACGGCATTGTACCGACCACCGGCTGGATCGGTTACGAAGGTGAACACGACCACGTCGCATCGCTTGAGTATCTCGATGACGGCACCGTCAGATTCGACGCCTGGTACCAGAACCCGGACGCTGCAGGTGATCACAACTTCTATCGCTTTGGCGACACCAAAGCCATCGGAAACCCTGTTCCGGTGCCTGCCGCGATTTATATGATGCTGAGCGCAATCGGTGCTCTTGGAGCACTGCGCCGCCGCTAGCCGCGTAAGGTAAAACGTGTTTTTAGCAGGCTTGGACTGCGAAACATCTGAAGACCCGGGACTACTGACGTAGTTCCGGTTTTTTTTGGCGAGTCGCATACTCACCGAAATAACCAAACGCAACTCCTCGACACCTCCTCCAACAATGACTAAAACCAACCAATTTATGCATCCGCGCTCCACGCTGACTGCAGATTTGCCTTCCACTATGTCCTCTGAATTCATTGGCAGGAGGCAATTTCATGAACAACCTCGTAACACCCGCTGGGATGACGGCAACGCTCTGTCTTTGCCTCGGGCTAGTCGCGTGCAATGACGGTAACGAATCTGCAACTGTAGCCTCTACTGACACAGCAACAACTACTGATAACTCTGAGCAAGGTAACGCCGGCACACCCGGCGTTTTGCACAACGCTTATTTATCGTTCACCGGTAACGTGACGGTGGCACTGGACGGCAACGAAGTCGTTATCGAGGCCACTGGACAACCTGACCACACATCCCCCTACTGGAATCCGATTAACGGCAGCGGTCTTTACATCGAACCTGACCCCACGATCACCACGGAAGCACGAATATCTCCAAGGTTCATTGAAGAGTACAACAATCTGTATTCACTAAGGGTGCCAACCAGCCCCAAGTTAGCTACGTCTGCCTCCTCTACGTCACTCGGCGCCGTGGGTTTTTCAGTCAGCGGCGCTCCCATTTTTAACGATCAGGAAAGACCCAAGGTTGACTTGGCAATTGGCGTAATCTCAGGCTTCAATCGAAGCGGCGGTCACACCGGACCTGAGACCTACCACTATCATCTGGAACCCAAAGCTATTAGCAACGACGACGAAGAACTCATTGGTATTATCGCCGACGGCTTCTTTATTTACGGCCGCAGGTGTTTTGAAGATCCCAGCGCTTATCCGACCGATCTTGATGTATCAGGCGGACACTTTAGTCAGACCCAACATTCCAACGGAGTTTAAGAGCCCGGCGAGTCGTGCCGCAGTCAATATGATTGCCACACTGATGCTACTTGTTGCCTCATTGACGCACGCCGGCGACACATTGCCCTGCTACGACTCCGCCGAATTTAAACCTCTTTGGCTCGAAGTCGACAGCGCTGAACTTGAAAAACTTCACCAGATTCGGGATTTCAGCTTTACTAATCAGGAGGGTCAGGTGGTCCCGGAGAAAGACGTTGCCGGAAAACTCTACGTGGCCAGTTTTTTCTTCAGCACCTGTCCCGGCATTTGCCCTGCGCTTCGCTCCAAGTTACCCATTGTTCAAGAGGTCTTTCTCGAACATGATTCAATCGCTATTTTGTCGCACTCGATCAGACCAACTACCGATACCGTCGAAGTGCTTCAGCAATACACCAAAAATAATGACGTCCGAAAGGGTAAGTGGCATTTATTAACCGGTGACAAGTCCGCGCTTTACGACCTTGCCCGAAAACCTTACTTCGCTAGAGAAGACCTCGGTGACCCGTCGAAAAACAATGATTTTCTGCACACTGAAAACCTGCTGCTAATCGACCAGCACCGTCACATCCGAGGTATATACAACGGATTAAGCAAGTCGTCTGTGAAGAATCTGATAGCAGACATCAAGACACTTATAGCAAACATGAATTAGGCCTTGCGCAGTAAGCACTCGAGTTACGCTCGTTCAGCCGGACCAGCCGAATCTTTCCTTCGCTCATAAAAAAACCCTCGACAGCTTCCTGTCGAGGGTCTTGATTCTAACATTCGCTAAAACTAACCGAGGTTTTTCGGAATGCGAATTTTCTGTCCCGGAAAAATTTTATCCGGATCTTCGATTACTTCTTTATTGGCCGCAAACAGCTCTTTGTATTTCATCGGGTCGCCGTAAAAGTGCTTGGCAATTTTGCTCAGTGAGTCACCGCTTTCGATGGTGTAGTACTCCACTTCGGCTGCTTCGACAGCCGCCTGTGTTTCAGCTATGTCAGCTTTGGCAGCGGCCTTTGCCTCTTCACTCAGCGTCAGCTTACGTACGCTGACATCTTTAACGCCTTCAACGTTACCAACCATCAAGACCGACTTTTCAACGGCCTCAAGCGACGTACACTCACCGCACAATTCCACGAATCCGTTATCGTAAATCACCTCGAGGTCCTTAATGCCAGGGTTATTCGCCTGTAGCATTTCAGTGATTTTTTCGGCTGCGTCTTCATCTTTATTGAAAACACGACGACCGATATCTTTAACAAAACCAAACAAACTCATGAATTATCTCCATTCATACAAAGTAACGAAATCGCCCCGGCGACCACAGACCGTGTCTCTGAGGGGGATTTCCCTTAGACGAGAGTGTAATCCAAAACCAGCCCAAATAGCACGACTGCACCGAACCAATTATTGTTAAGAAATGCGTCAAAGCACTTTTTAGGCTCCCGCGCACGCATTAACCACTGCTGATACAGCGCTAACAGGGCTGCCGTGATTAGACCCGTTATATACCAGCCACCAAGACCGTTCAGAACTCCGGTGACATACAGCGCAAGAAGCGTAGCGGCGTGAAACAGAAAAATGGCAAAGCGATCGAAACGGCCAAATAACACCGCAGTCGATTTGACCCCGATTTTGATGTCGTCATCTCTGTCCACCATCGCGTAAGCTGTGTCGTACGCCGCCGCCCAACACACCGTGGCCGCAAACAACCACCAGCAGTCAGCTGCCAGCGCCTGGCCGTGAGCGGCAAAACTCATTGGTACCGCCCAACCGAATGCCGCCCCCAAAAACAACTGGGGCAGGTGAGTGAATCGCTTCATAAACGGATAAATAGACGCTAACAGCGCACCGATTATCGCCAGCCACAGCAAGCCAGGATCGAGGTACAAAACAAGAGCCAGAGCAACAGCCATAAGGGCGAGAAACAACAACAGCGCCTCTTTAGGTGAAACGGACTTGGTTGCCAGCGGTCTGGCCTGAGTCCGCTCTACGTCGCCGTCGATATCGCGATCGGCGTAGTCGTTAATTACACAGCCCGCTGCGCGCATAACATACACACCCAACACAAACACGATAAACACATCGGAAGACGGCCTGCCGCCAGCGGAAACCCACAGCGCCCAAAGAGTCGGATACAAAAGAAGAAGCACGCCAATTGGTCGCTCAATGCGCATAAGTTGTGCGTAGGCTTTAAGTGTCTGACTAAACGCCACCGTAACGCCCCTCTGCTGCGATCCACCGATTCACCAGTGGCGCTACGTGATCGTGATTGTTCGCCAGTATTGTGTCCGCGGCCTCGCGAACTATGGGTAGCAAATCAGCGTCCCGAACCACATCGGCAATGCGCATTTGCAGGCGTCCGGTCTGGCGAGTTCCAAGCACTTCCCCCGGCCCTCTTATTTCGAGATCTTTTTCCGCGATTTCAAAACCATCCGTTGAGCTGCGAATTACATTGAGACGTGTTTTCGCGTTGCCTTTCAAAGGCGGTTTGTAAAGCAACACACACGCACTGGCTCGCGCACCGCGGCCAATGCGGCCGCGCAGCTGATGCAACTGGGCCAGCCCCATACGCTCAGCGTTCTCAATGACCATTAACGAAGCATTAGGAACGTCTACTCCAACTTCAATCACGGTTGTTGCCACCAGTAAATCCAGCTTATGAGCGCTGAATTTAGCCATAGCGGCTTCTTTTTCGCGTGAAGTCAGCTGACCGTGAATCAGGCCAACCCGAAGCTTCGGTAGCGCCTCTTGCAAAGCGACCGCTGTTGCCTCGGCCGCCTCACACTCAAGCACCTCAGATTCGTTTACCAGCGGACATACCCAATAAGCCTGCTGACCACCAGCGCACGCCATGGAAATTCGCTCAACCACTTCCGGCCGACGGTCTTGTGACAGCACAACCGTTTTGATCGGCGTACGCCCGGGCGGTAATTCATCAATAACCGACACATCGAGGTCAGCGTACGCGCTCATAGCCAACGTACGTGGAATGGGCGTCGCCGTCATCACCAACTGATGCGGCATAGCGCCTTCATTGCCTTTGGCTTTTAACTGGAGTCGCTGGTGCACACCGAAACGGTGCTGCTCGTCGATAATGACCAGTCCTAATTTTGAATATTCAACCTGATCCTGAAAAAGAGCGTGAGTACCAACGGCAATATGCACCGATCCGTTTTTAACACCCTCGAGCGAGGCACGCTTTTCTTTGGTTGGCATTTTTGACGCCAGCATAGACACTGACACATCCAGTGGTTCCAGCCAGCCACGCAGTGACCTTAAGTGTTGTTCGGCCAATAATTCGGTAGGCGCCATAAACGCTACCTGATACCCGTTATCAATGGCTCGCAGCGCTACGGCTGCAGCCACTACGGTTTTTCCAGAGCCCACATCCCCCTGCAAAAGCCGCAACATTGGCCGCGCCAGCTCTATGTCTTGCATGATCTCTTCAATCACGCGTGCCTGAGCGGCTGTAAGCGTAAACGGCAAAGATTTAATAAACGCATCAACAATGACACCTTGCGCTGCGAGCTCAATGCCCGGATCGTTTTGTAACCGTTCGCGCAACACCCGCAGACTCAACTGATGCGCCACCAGCTCATCAAATGCGAGGCGGCGCTGACAAGGGTGCTCTCCCTCGTTTAGCTCCTCGAGGTTAATGTCGGTTGGCGGGTTATGCACAAGCTGAACGGCGCTGTCTATATTCGGGTAGCTCAAGCGCTCTAAAACGCCTTCCGGAATCCAGTCGGGCAACGGAGTGCCTCGCACCAGCTTAAGCGCGCGCTGAATAATTTGACGCATTCTAATTTGTTGAAGGCCGTCGGTTACCGGGTAAAACGGCGTTAGCTGATCCGAGCTTTCAAAAGACTCGTGTTCTTTAATTACCGTGTATTCCGGATGGATCATTTCAGGTCGCGAATTACTGTATCGAACCTCGCCAAAACACCGCACCTTAACACCGCGTTTGAGCATCGCTTTTTGAGCGTTAGAAAAGTAAAAAAACCGCAGTGACAACACGCCCGAACCATCGCTTATATGGCAAATCATAGACCGGCGCCCCCGGAACACAACGTCGGTCAATTCTACCTGACCCTCCACAACAACCTGCTGCCCCACGCTCAACCCGCCAATCGGATAAACGCGCGTACGGTCCTGATACCGGGACGGCAAATGAAACAGAAGATCGATAACATGGTGAATACCAATACGTGCCAGTTTCTCGGCAAGAGCAGGGCCCACGCCACTCAGAGCGGTTACGGGTCGCTCGTGCGGCAACAAAGTTGTGGCTGTTGCGGTCATCTGGTTATTGGTTCAACTGGTCAGACGACGAGAATGGCGTCCACTTCGACTTCAACACCCTTTGGGAGTGCGGCCACCTGAACCGCGGCACGCGCAGGGTAAGGCGCGTCGAGATATTCTTCCATGACTTGATTTACGCTGGCAAAATTACCCAGGTCGGTTAGAAACACATTGTATTTGACCGCGCTGTTCAGCGTGCCTCCGGCCTCTTCGGCAATCGCTTTCAAATTTTCAAAGACCTGTCGAATTTGCACGACAATGTCGCCCTCTACGGCGCTGCCGGTTTTCGGGTCCAGCGGAATTTGGCCAGATATATACACGGTATTGTCGACCTGCACCGCTTGCGAGTAAGTGCCGATAGCCGCCGGCGCGTTGGGAGTACTGATGATTTTTCGCGACACAGGGTCCTCTCAAAAATTAGTGTGAAGTTGTGTGGTTATGAAAACAAAAAGCTTCGCAGGAGCGTCATTATGCCGTGGAACAGGGCCGAAACGTGCAACAAAGTAACGTATTTTATTGCGTCAAGATGGGCCGCGCAGCCTGAACGGCCACCGGCCGAACAAGCAAATCGCTTGGGGTGCTCCTACGCCTATATCGACCCAACAAGCGCCGTTCTTGCAGCAGCCCTGGAACACCATCCGTTCCGGGCTGACGCGAGCGTAACCTGCAGCGCTATTTGACTACGAAGCAATCACACGTTCAACCAGCAAAACGTCGGGCATCCCATCAATTTGCTTTATCACTCTTCGAAGATGGTCTGCGTCCGTTACCCGTATACTGAATCGAAGGCTGGACGCGTCACCGTCGTTATCAACCAGTTCGACATGATCGATATTGGACCCAGCATTTGAAATTCGGGTCGCAACCGATGCGAGCGCGCCCACCTTGTCGAGGGCCTCCACGCGAATAGCCACTTCAAACTGCGACTCAATACCGGGCTCCCATGTAACGTTAATCCATTTATCAGGCTGCTTGCGAAACTCGGCCAGGTTTCCGCACTGCTGCCGGTGGACGACAAGACCTCGGCCCGAGCTCAAATGCCCCATAACCGAGTCACCCGGAACCGGATAGCAGCAGTGGGCGTAGCTCACAACCATGTCCTGGGTTCCGCTAATCATTAGCTTGGACGAGCCCACTTCATCACTGCCCGGCTCATCTCCGCCTGCCAGCAGTCGCCGCGCCACTAACGGCGCAATTTGATGACCCAGGCCAATTTGTTCGTAAAGTTTGTCGGGCGCATCAAGCCCCATGGTGTCCAGCAGCTCGGACATTTTCTGTGGTTCAATTTGACGAATTTTGGTTTTAAACTCCACCAGCGCGTATTCGAGCAATCGACGCCCCATTCGAATGGCGTCGTCGGCACGAAGCTCTTTGAGGTAGCCACGAATGGCGGCCCGCGCCTTCGCCGTGACAACAAAATTCATCCAACCCGGATTGGGGTGAGCGTTACGGTCCGTTTTGATGGTTACGGTTTGCCCGTTAGTCAGCACCGTCCGCAAAGGCATACGACGCCGATCAACCCGTGCCGACACGCAGCGATTACCAATGTCGGTGTGCACCGCGTACGCAAAGTCCACCGGAGTCGAGCCTCTCGGCAAGCGCAGGATGTCGCCTCGCGGTGTAAACACATACACCTTGTCAGGAAAGAGATCGATCTTGACGCTTTCCAAAAACTCTTCGGAATTGCTGTCAGCCTGATAATCCTCAAGCCCAGAGAGCCATTTTCTGGCGCGTGCCTGAGGTGCGAGCTCCTCGCTCTGGTCGGTCTTGTACAGCCAGTGAGCCGCGATTCCGGAGTTGGCAAAATTATCCATGTCTCGAGTACGGATTTGCATTTCAAGCGGCATGGCCTTGGGACCTACCGTTGTGGTGTGAAGCGACTGGTAACCGTTAACTCTGGGAATGGCAATGTAGTCTTTAAAACGATCAATCATTGGCCGGAACGTGCGGTGCACGTGACCCAACACGCGGTAACAGGTGTCGGCGTCATCGACCACAATGCGAAAACCAAAGACGTCGGCTACGTCGTCAAGCGACACCTCTTTGCGCTTCATTTTCTGATAAATGCTGTAAATGTGTTTTTCTCGCCCACTGACTTCAGCGTGCACATGGTTTTCGAGCAGCATTTTGCTCAGCTTGTTTGAGATACGCTTGATCATGCGCTTTTGACCGCCCAGCCTGGCCTTCAAACCGCTTTCTATTACTTGGTACCTGCGTGGATAGAGATTGCGAAAACCGAGATCTTCGAGCTCAAGTCGAATATCGTTAATGCCCAGACGGTTGGCCATGGGGGCATAAATTTCCAGCGTCTCACGAGCTATGCGTCGTTTTTTGTGCGCGGGCATAGAGCCCAGCGTTCGCATGTTATGAAGGCGGTCGGCCAGCTTCAATAGAATTACCCGAACGTCCCGCGCCATCGCGAGCATCATCTTGCGCAGACTTTCCGCCTGAGCTTCTGCTTTGCTCTTAAATTGAATTTGATCAAGCTTGCTTACGCCATCAACCAGTTCGGCCACTTCCTCGCCAAATTCGAGCACGATGTGCTCGATAGCCGTCGGCGTGTCTTCCACTACGTCGTGAAGAATGGCGGCGGTGATGCTCTGGTAGTCCAGCTGAAGATCGGCCAGGATACTGGCAACGGCAACCGGATGAGATATGTAGGGTTCGCCGCTTTTGCGGGTTTGCCCGCTGTGGGCTTTGGCGCCAAACTCGTAGGCGCGCCGGACGGTGGCTATTTGTTCGGCAGGGAGATACGTACGCAGCTTGTTCAGGAGGCCTCGTGCGCCATCCAGGTTCCAGCCGCGCCCGAGCGGCAGCCGCCCTAGGAAAGTAGCGGCTGTGTCCATAAGGACATCCGTTGTGTCGCGCGGCTACAGTTGCTACGCAAGGGGCGTTTAGTCAGCAGGCAGAGCCGACGGCGGCGCAAGTTCTGCCCGGGCCTCTGCTTCTTCAGCCACAGCTTCACTGTACTCCAACTCCGTTTCTTCGAGGATACTGGGTCCAACAAGTCCGGCCGCAATTTCGCGAAGCGCAATCACCGTGGGTTTGTCGTTGTCTTCTTCCACGAGAGGCTCTGCGCCGTTAGCTATGCGACGAGCGCGCTTGGCGGCGACCAGTACGAGGTCAAACAGATTGTCTACGTTGGTAAGGCAGTCTTCTACGGTTATGCGGGCCATCTTCAATTCCTGACGTGTCTGGCAAAGGATTGTCGGACTCTCCCGAGTAACGACGCCTTTGGTGTTAAAAGTGCAAGGGTACAGAGTCTACGCAATGGCAATGTCTGGCGCTAGCCTTAATAAAACATCGGCGGGGACAAGCCGGGCCAGGTCACGAGTGGAGCAAATCGTCCAGGAGTGCGCCCAGACTCTCCCGGGAACTGAGCAAAGCGTCGCCTCTATCTTCGACAATTTCACTCAAGTCATTGACTGCACTATTAAAATCATCATTTACGATAACGTAGTCAAACTCATTCCAGTGCGACATATCACTAACTGAATCGCGTAATCGCCGCTGAATCACGTCCGCACTGTCGGTTGATCGCCCCCGAAGCCGTCGTTCAAGCTCGTCACGGGACGGTGGCAGGATAAAGATACTGACGCTTTCCGGCATAGCTTTGCGCACCTGCCTTGCTCCCTGCCAGTCAATTTCCAGCAAGACATCAAAACCGTCGTCGAACAGCTTTTGGACCTGCGAACGGCCTGTGCCGTAGAAATTATCAAAGACCTGAGCGTGTTCGAGCAAATCGTCACGCTGTTCGAGCTCTCCAAACTCATCCACGCTTACGAACCAATAGTCCTGGCCCGGAACCTCATTGGTGCGCTGAGGGCGCGTCGTGAACGAGACAGACATGCGCAAATTGGCGTGCTTGCGCAGCAGCTGTTTAACCAGCGACGTTTTGCCCGCTCCAGAGGGGGCTGCAATCACAAACAGTCGGGGCGCTGTGTCGCTTAACATGAGTTTCTTCCACCAAATGCGAAGCTGCTTAAACATAACGTAACCAAAGGCTCCCGAGGCTTACTCAATGTTCTGTACTTGTTCGCGCATTCGTTCAATCAAGACCTTGAGATCCATCGCCGTTTTGGTTGTTTCACTGTCTTGAGACTTGGACCCAAGCGTGTTGGCTTCACGATTAAACTCCTGCATCAAAAAGTCGAGGCGACGCCCAACCGGTTTGCCCGATTCCAAAATGCTCTGTGATTCGGTTACATGACTGTCCAGCCGATCGAGTTCTTCATCGACGTCAGCCTTGTTCAGCAGCAAGGCAATCTCGGTCTCAAGGCGCCCTTCGTCTGCGCTTACATCAAGGTCAGCGAGACGCGCGCGCAGCTTGTCTTGAATGTTTTGACGAATCAGCGGTAGCCGCTTTCGCGTTGAATTCACCAACTCGCTAATGGCCGTAGCACGCTCCCGCAACATGTGCTCAAGGCGCTCACCCTCGCTCTCACGACTGGCAACGAGACTCGTCAATGCCTCGGCAATAAGGGTTTTTGCCGTAGCCTGAATAGAATCGACGTCTTTCTCAGGCTCAATCACAACACCAGGCCAGCGTAAAATATCCATTGAACGAAGTGCGCCGCCGTCAAACTTTTCGCCCAGCTGCGCGGCTGTACTAATAAGCTGGTCGACCAGCTCGTCGTTTAAGTTGATGGTCTCTTGTGGCGTCCGCGTGGTGGTGAGCTTAATGCTCAAATCAATCTTACCGCGACTCAGCTTTTTGCCTACTAACGCTCGAATTTTTGGATCAAGACTGCGCAGCTCTTCAGGCAACCGAAGGCTCATTTCCAAGTAACGGTGATTGACCGCGCGCAGCTCAACCGCCAGCTCACCCCACGGCGCACTGTGGTCCTTTCTTGAAAACCCGGTCATGCTGCGTGTCATTGGCCGTCTCCGCCTGATTAATGTGGTCGCATTCTTTGGCTATTTGAAGCCTAAGTTGGCAAACTATGGGGCACCATTTGCAACGATTGGCGACGAGATTACTGTGAAGTTGAGACGAAAACAAACCGACACATCAATCTTTGCCCGCCTGCTCAAACACTTCTGACAGTGCACGTAGAAACAGCAAGCCTTAGCCTCATTGGACATCGCGAAGAAAATCAGGATCGCGTAGGTGTCGTTGTGCACGATAAATCTGTTTTTGCCGTAGTCATTGACGGTATGGGTGGACATAACGCCGGCGCCCGCGCGGCCGAGCTCGCCAAGAAAGTGATTCTGGAGCTTTTTGACGAAGCTGAAAAACCTATATATCACCCGCGCGAGTTTCTGGTTCAATGCATTGAACAAGCCCACACCGCCCTGGTCGAACTGGGGTCTGACCAAAGCGTAGACACCCGGCCGCGCGCAACCTGCGCCATGGCTCTAATTCAAAAAAACAAAGCCTACTGGGCGCACGTTGGAGACAGTCGGATTTATCACTTGCGTAACCGCAAAATGGTTGCGCGCACGCGCGACCATAGCCACATTGAAATTCTGCTTCGGGAAGGCCTTATAACCGAAGACGAATATCGCGAGCACCCTCTGCGAAACTACGTTGAGCACTGCATTGGCGGCGAGGCACGCGAACCTTTTTGCAGCGTAGCCGGAGCCAAAACACTGCAACGCGACGACGTACTCTTGCTGTGCAGTGACGGCTTGTGGGGTGGCGCAGACGACAGCCAGATAGCCGAGTATTTCCCGAGCGCGTTTGCTGAACTGGATTTACACAGCAACATGCGAGAACTGATGGAAGCCGCAATTAAGGCCGAGGCGCCCCATAGCGACAATACCAGCGCGGTCGTCATACACTGGCGAGCGGGCGAAGACTGAACGACACAAAAACAACGCACTAACTACCCAAAACATGCAGCGGTCAGGTATCGGACAAACAAAGCCTGATGCCTCATGACCCCATTCTCTCAAACCGAACCAACGGACGAAGACATGCCTGAAATTAAACGCCCGAGCGGCCGAGCCGTCGATCAATTGCGCCCGCTAACGATTGAAAAACAATTCACCAAGCACGCCGAAGGATCAGTACTCATTAGCTGCGGTGACACGCGTGTCCTGTGCACAGCAAGCGTAGAGAACCGTGTTCCACCGTTCCTGCGTAACAAGGGTAAAGGATGGGTCACCGCCGAGTACAGCATGCTCCCGCGATCAACCCACACGCGAAACCAGCGCGAGGCCAGCCGTGGCAAACAGTCGGGCCGCACGCTCGAAATTCAACGCCTCATTGGTCGCTCGCTTCGGGCCGCAGTTGACCTGGAGGCACTGGGCGAATCGACCATAACGCTTGATTGCGACGTCTTGCAGGCGGATGGCGGTACGCGCACTGCGTCAATCACCGGCGCATTTGTCGCTCTGCAGCTCGCCGTTGACTGGATGCTCAAAAAGAAAATGATCAAACAAACCCCGATTCACGGACAAATCGCGGCTATTTCGGTCGGCATATTCGACGGCACGCCTGTTCTTGACCTGGATTACGCGGAAGACTCTTCAGCCGAAACCGATATGAACGTCGTCATGAATGACGCCGGGCACTTTATAGAAGTGCAAGGCACGGCTGAGGGGCACGCGTTTTCAAGAGAAGAACTAAACCAGCTTCTTGATCTGGCAAGTGCTGGCAATGCGCAGCTGATGGCACTGCAGCGTGAGGCGCTGGCTCAGGTCCTGTAGCCTTGGTCCTGTCGTCCTGGTCCTTAACCACAGAGTAAAAGAACTATGTCCGCAAAATTAATCATTGCTACGCACAACAACGGCAAACTGCGGGAGCTGCGCGATCTGTTGAGCGACTTATCACTGGACCTTGCAAGCTCCGGCGAACTTGGACTGTCCGACGTCGAAGAAACCGGCCTGACCTTTGTTGAAAATGCGCTGCTAAAAGCCCGTTCGGCCTGCGGCCAAACCGGACACGCCGCGTTGGGCGACGATTCAGGCCTGGAAGTGGACGCCCTTCAAGGCGCTCCGGGCATTTACTCATCGCGATTTGCGGGCGAGAACGCTTCTGACCAGGACAATCTGGAAAAATTACTGGTCGAACTTAAAGACGTACCACATGCGTCGAGGACCGCGCGCTTTCGCTGCACGCTGGTCGTCATGCGCCACGCTAACGATCCGGCGCCACTCATTTGCGAAGGGCAGTGGGAAGGCCATATTGCGACTCAAGCCAAAGGCGACAACGGCTTCGGTTACGACCCAATCTTTTTGCCTCACGACGCAATTGGTTCAGCGGCTCAGCTGTCGTCAGACCAAAAAAGCACTTTGAGCCATCGCGCTATTGCACTTCTGCAGCTCAAGCACTCGCTGCATCGATTTTTAAGCCACACCTGACGATGCTGCCCTCGCCCGGCCTGTACGTTCACCTGCCCTGGTGCGTTAAAAAGTGCCCGTACTGCGATTTCAACTCTCATGCTGTTCGAGGCAAACCGCCGTTTGAAGACTACACTGACGCAGTGTGTGCCGACCTCGAACACCAAGCCGGTGTTTACGAACCCGAACCCTTTGGCTCGGTCTTTTTTGGTGGTGGCACCCCAAGCCTTTTCGAGCCAGAGCACATTGAACGCATTTTAAACACGGCGCAAAAACGGGTTGGCATTGCCGACTCGGCGGAGATCACGCTCGAGGCCAATCCTGGCGCCATCGAGCACGGCAGCTTCAAGGGCTACCGCAGCGCCGGCGTAAACCGAATTTCATTGGGGGTACAGAGCTTTAGTACCGACCAATTGCGCGTTCTTGGCCGGGTGCACAGCGCCGACGACGCTCACAAAGCCGCAGAGGCCATTCATCAGGCCGACATTCCAGAACTCAACATCGACCTGATGTATGGACTACCGAATCAGACGCAAGCGATGGCTCTGGCCGATGTAGACGTGGCACTGTCTTTACTACCGACTCATCTGTCTCACTATCAGCTCACCATTGAACCCAACACCTTATTTGCCGTTAAAGCACCGGAATTACCCGATAATGAAACCTGCTTTGCCATGCAAGAGGCGTGTCAGAGCAAGCTCGACAAGGCCGGTTTCCGGCAATACGAAGTCTCTGCCTACGCCCGCGAGGGCTTTAGTGGAAAACACAACGTCAATTACTGGACCTACGGCGACTACCTGGGCGTGGGAGCGGGAGCGCACGGCAAAATCACAACCGGTACGCGCGTGGAGCGAACGCTCAAGCCGAAGCACCCGAATCAATACTTGCAAGACCCGCTGTTAGTCAAAACAAATAGCTCTTCCCCTGAGGAGTGCCTGTTTGAGTACATGCTAAACCGGCTGCGTTTGAACGCACCGATAGCTCCGAACGATCAAATTGGATCTCACTGGCTTAAAAGTGCCGACGGAGCGGCCAAATTAGACCAGGCTAAAGCTTTGGGTCTAATGGAAATAAATACCGACGGTAGCTGGTCCAAAACCGCCTTGGGTAGCCAATTCCTGAACGACCTCCAGGAAATTTTCCTTCCATAATATGGTGTTACATATTGGCCACAAATGCCTAAAATAAATGCGTCAAACTATTGACAAACGACACTTATGCACAGCCATAAATTATCGACCAGCAAAAGGTGTAGTTTGCACAATTTAGTGGAAGAACAGACTTTAGAAAGTGCTACAAGCATATGATAAATGTACGATTATCTGATTTTGTGCACTTTTTCACCAATTTAACGTATGTACTGGAATTAGCGCTACAGGAGCCTCACAGAGCGAGGTTCTCCACAGAGTTATCCACAGAAAATGTGGATAAGGATAAAAGCCGTTAAAAACCCGGCACCTAGCCTCAGTAAGAGATAAAACAATTGAAAAACCTTGGGGAAATCCCCCGGTAGACGGACTCGAGCGTCAAAAGTTTGACTCGGGGAAAACGAGGTTTTGAGCTGAAAAAGCCGGGCTCCGCAATGCGCGCTCGACACTGTCCTCGAGGCTTGTAAAAGGAGTGCGTTCGCGTTACCCTGCGCCGCTCGATTTTGGCGGGGATCTGTTAGTCAGATATCCGTATTCCGCGCATCGGATTCGGCGTAAAACCCGGCTGGTGTCACACTATATGATAGAGAGCGTATTGCTATGAAAGCCGACATCCATCCAGAATATAACGAAATTACCGTGACCTGCAGCTGTGGAGAAACATTCAAAACCAGCTCAACCTTAAGCGGCGACCTGAACGTCGAGGTTTGCTCAAAGTGTCACCCTTTTTACACGGGTAAGCAGAAGATGGTCGATGCGGGTGGTCGTGTAGACAAATTCCGCAAGAAGTACGGCAAGAAAACAGCTGCCCAAAGCTAAACTTGGCCGGTGCCCCGGCGCGCTCATTTTCATTTACGAGAAGAAGTCATCAACGACTGACGCCGAGCTTTGCTCGAGCAGTTCTTTAACCTCGTTTGCTGATGCGCGCGTCATGGGTTTTCCGTCGACCGGACTCAGCGGCGACTGGCGTTGACCGATTACGTCGAAAACATATACGTCAATCTCAACGTCGCCGTGATCAAAACTGTAAACAGGCACCAAAACGTACTGTTCTGTACGAAACCTCAAACGCCGCTCTGACAGCCGATAGTCTATATCCGCATCAATCAGTGATACCGCAACGGCTTCAGTGCTGTCTGTGAACGCATGCAGCTCGACGGCGGCACCCGTGGTTATCGCCCCGCCTAGCACAGTCCCCACCAGCTTTGGCTCAAAGGCCCTCAGACAATCCATAGCGATCAGCGCGGTTTCGCGCAGCTGCTGTAGCTCCGCTTTAGCGTCGTCGTTGAAAAACAGCCGCTGATTTTCCAACAGCGCGTCTTCAATTTGACGATTGGTCGGCAACGCGGCTCGCGCACCCAAGCCCAGTTTAAGCGCCGCTTTCTTTTTTGCGGTCAGGTAGTCGAGGCCTTGCTCCTGCATTAATCGAGCAGCAGCCACCGCCACCTCCCGGCTTTGCCGGTCATCAGACATGCGGGACATTAGTACACCTCTTGAGACTATCGTGCATTAGCATACGGCTGGTGCCGGGCGACACCGACTTAAAACGACTGAACAAAAAAAGTCCCAGAACGAAAAACCCCAGAACGAAAAACCCTAGAACAACTCTTCTTCCTCTACCGGCTCTTGCGCCACCGGCTCGCCGGTTTCGGCATTGATAGCGGGTTCGGCAAACGGGTCGATGAGAGGTCTCTCAAACTCTGGCTCGGCGTCAGGCACTTCGCCAATGCGGAAGGTTTCGAAAACGGCATCTGTTCGGCTGGCCGAAGCCAGAAGCCCGCTGTCAGGCGAAATGAGTACCGTAACCATGCCTTCCGGTTCGGGCAAAATGCTGCTCGGCACGTCTGCCAGTGCCTCTTTAATAAAGTAGGTCCACATGGGAAGCGCGGCAGAAGCACCCGCTTCACCTCGACCCAGAGGCCTTTCCTTGTCGAACCCCAGCCACGAGACGGCGGCCAGAGACGAATTGAAGCCGCTAAACCAGGCATCACGCAGGTCGTTGGTTGTGCCTGTTTTACCGGCTAAATCGTCGCGACCCAGACGGTTGGCGCGTACGCCAGTTCCGCGACGGATGACATCACGCATGATGCTGGTCATCAAATAGACGTTCTGTGGAGAAACACTCTGCGGTGCGACGTTGTCGTCGGTAAAGTAAGCCACCCGCGTACAGTCAACGTCATCCTGCGTGATCTCTTCGGAAGCGATACCGGCAACGCTCGCCACGGCGCTTACGCTCGCGGACGGCGCAACACCGCTCTCTTCGGAGGGTTCCAGGCAGTTCGGGCACGCATACTTGGGCGCTGTGCGATCTATTAAGGCTCCGTCCATAGCGTATATTCGATCGATAAAATACGAGTCAACGTCAAAACCGCCGTTGGCAAACACAGAATACGCGTCGACCAGCTCGAGAGGAGTGACCGCCGCACTGCCCAAAGCCAACGAAAGGTCACGAGGCAGCATGTCGCTTTGAAAACCAAATTTCCGTAGATGATTAATGGTGGGAACAATACCCACGCGATCAAGCAGTCGAATTGACACGAGATTGCGGGACTTGATTAGCGCCTCTCGTAATCGGGTTGGACCGTAAAACCGCCCGGCGTAATTCTTGGGGCGCCATACGTCCTCCAGTGCCGCATCCTGAAAGACCACGGCATTATCATTAATAACCGTTGCGGGAGTCATGCCGAGCTCGAGTGCCGCCGAATAGATAAATGGCTTGAACAGCGAACCGGGCTGCCGGCGCGCCTGCACCACCCGGTTAAACTTGCTCTGATCGAAATCGAGCCCTCCAACCAGACTGACCACAGCCCCGTCATCCGGATCCATAGCCACAAGAGCTCCTTGAACTACCGGCATTTGGCTAAGCGTCGGGTCAGACTCGGTCATATCAATGTAAACCACGTCGCCTGAATCAAGCACGTCAGAGACTTTGGTGATTTCATCGCCAACGGTACTTTGATCAATGAAGCGCTTCGCCCAGGCAACCTGCTCAAGCCCAAGCACAATATCCTGATCATTCCCGTTTAATAACGTGGCGCTATCGTCTTCAACAGCCAGCACGACCGCTGGCACCTGACCGATCCGTGTCGGATAAGCGGCCACTTTTTCGACCAGCTCCTCGCGGTTGGCAAAATCGTCCAGATTAAACTCGGCGAGCGGACCCCGGTAACCGTGTCGGCGATCGTATTCGAAAATACCTTGACGGACAGACTCTTGAGCGCTTCGCTGCAGACGGCTGTCGAGAGTCGTAACAACGGATATACCTTGATTAATCGCTTCGCGGCCGTAGCGCTTTTCAACTTCGAGACGAACCATCTCGGCTACAAAGGGAGCGCTGACCTCAATAGAGGTGCCGTGAACAAACGTCTCGATTGGCTCAACGGCAGCCATGTCGTGCTCAGACTGCGTAATGGCCCCCGTTTCCAGCATTCGACGCAGAACGTAAAGGCGTCGCTCATGAGCACGCTCCGGACTGCGAACCGGATTATCTCTGGAAGGAGCCTGCGGAAGTCCGGCCAAAGTAGCCATTTGCGCCAAAGACAGCTCGTGAAGACGCCTTCCGTAGTACACCTCGGCGGCTGCCCCCACTCCGTAGGCACGCTGACCCAGGAAAATCTTGTTCAAATAAAGCGTCAGAATCTCTTCTTTGGAAAACTCGCGCTCCATCTTGATTGCCAGGAAAATCTCGCGGATCTTACGTTTGTAAGACTGGTCCGGCGTTAGAAAGAATGCGCGGGCAAGCTGCATGGTTATGGTGGAACCACCACCGCGAATTTCACCGGCCTTCACGAGCTTGTAGGCCGCTCTCAACAGACCTTGATAGTCTACTCCAGGGTGTTCAAAAAAACGATCATCTTCAGCAGAAACATAGGCTTGGACGAGCTTGGGAGGCAGCTCTTCCCATGTAACCGGAAGTCGACGCTTGTCACCGAACTGGGCCATCAGTCGGCCGTCGCGCGAAAATATGCGCAGCGGCACCTGAAGCTGCACGTCCTTCAGAACGTCAACCTCGGGCTGGTCAGGGGAAAAATAAAAGTAGGCCACGGTGGTACCGAGCGCACCTGTCGCTGCCCCTAACAAGCAAAGACTGACTAACAAAACGAGTATTCGGGTGAGCATTTGCATGTAGTAGGTCCAACAATTTGAGATCCAGAGTATATCGACTCAGGAATGTGAAAAAAATCACGTTCTGCGATTAAAATTATTGCTAAATTCTTTTTACGTTGAGAATCACTTATGGTAAATGCTGTAGTGCATCAATTTCTGTAGTGGTAAACCAGAGTCTGTGACCCTGTCTTCTCAATAATGTGCTTTCGATCACATTACACATCCTATATTTATTGTTATATAGTTGTCTCCGCTTACTGAGAATATAGTCTATCTTTCCGGCGCAAGTCTCGGACTCTGAAAGGAAAAAACGTGCTCTTTACTGCTGCACAACGGCCATTACTTGGCCTTGACATAACGACCTCGTCGGTCAAGCTCATCGAGCTTGCCCGTTCAGGCGATTCATATCGCGTTGAATCCTACGCGGCTGAACCCACTCCGGTTAACTCTATTAATGAGAAAGCCATCGTGGATGTTGACGCCGTGGGTGAAGCTGTTCGTCGAGCGGTTAAGCGCTCCGGTGCGCGCAGTCGACTGGGTGCCGTTGCCATAAGTGGCGACGCGGCCATCACCAAAGTGATTCAAATGCCGAAGACGCTGAAGGAAGCGGAGCTTGAGGGGCAAGTAGAATTACAAGCCGATCAATACATTCCGTTCCCGATGGAAGAAGTCAGTTTCGACTTTGAAGTCATTGGCCCGTCTGACAAAGACCCCGACATGATCGACGTTTTACTGGTTGCAACACGAACCGAAAACGTTGAGCAACGCCAGGCCACCGTCGAGTCCGCAGGGCTCTCAGCGAAGGTGGTCGACGTTGAGCCCTTCGCACTTGAAAACGCATGTCAGTTACTGACTCACCAAATGCCCGACAATGGTAAGAACCATTCGGTGGCGGTGGTCGATTTTGGCGCCAGCTCTACTACCTTTAGCGTGTTGCGTGATCTGAAAGTGATTTACACGCGCGACTTCGCTTTTGGCGGCCAGCAGCTGACTGAGGAAATCATGCGTACGTACGGCCTGAGTCTCGAAGAGGCCGGTCGTGCCAAAAAAGAAGGTGGACTTCCAAGCAACTACCAACCCGAAGTACTGGATGCTTTCATTGACGATATGACGCAACAAGTCAGTCGTTCATTACAGTTCTTCCTTGCGTCCGGTGGCGGTCGTGAGCAGCCCGAGCAAATTATTGTATGTGGCGGTTGCGCCAACATTGCCGGTGTTGCTGACCTCATTGCCAGTCGCGTAGGAATACCCACTGTCAAAGGTGATCCTCTTGGCCAGATGAAAGTGTCATCCAAGGCTAAAGCACAGGGTGTACACAAAGACGCCACAGCGCTGCTAACAGCTTGCGGCCTTGCATTGCGGAGTTTCGACTAATATGCCTCGCATTAATTTACTACCCTGGCGCGAAGAATTACGTAAAGTCCGGCAGAAAAATTTCGGACTGTCGGCCGTTGGCGCAGCGCTTGCGGGTGTCGCGATTGTGGTTGGAACCATGCTGTACTTTTCCACCAAAATCACCAATCAAAATGCGCGTAATACTTATCTGTCCTCAGAGATTGCCGTACTGGATTCGCAAATTACGGAGATCAGGGGACTTGAAGAAACCAAGAACCGTCTGATCGCACGAATGGACATTATTGAGAGCCTGCAAACCAAACGCCCGGAAGTGGTTCACTTGTTCGACGAACTGGCTCGAGCGATTCCTGAAGGTGTGCACCTCGAGAAAATCACTCAGTCCGGCACGCGAATTACGATTTCGGGACAGGCACAATCCAGTACGCGGGTATCTGCTCTCATGCGCAATATCGACCGCTCACCCTGGATGAAAAACCCCGATTTGAGCGTCGTTCAAACCGAACAAAACGATGAACGCGGACGCACCAGTTCGTTCACCATTGTGGCCACACAAACCACACCGAAAGGTGACGCTGAGGAGGACGAGACGTGAGCATTGCTGACGACATTAATTCACTCGACGTAAACGACATTGGACGCGCGCCATTTTGGCTACGCGTTGTTCTGATTGTGCTTATTTTTGCCATCGTCTCCGGATTCGGCGTGTGGCAGTTTGTAATTAAAAGCAAGAAGCCACAGTTAGAACAAGTGCAGGCTAAAGAGCAAGATCTTCGCGACGAATTTTCAGCCAAGCAACGTAAAGCGGCCAACCTTGACGCGTACCGACGACAGCTCGAGGAAATGGAAACCAACCTCGGCGCCATGCTGAAGCAGCTCCCTGGGCGTACTGAAATCCCAAGCCTTCTTGTCGACATTTCGCAGACTGGTCTGGCCAGCGGATTACAGGAAGAGCTGTTTCAACCGATGCCGGAAGCGCGCAAAGAAGTATTTGCCGAAAAGCCAATCAAGATCCGCCTGAAAGGCGACTACCACGAGCTGGGTAAATTCGTCAGCGACATCGCTGAGCTACCTCGAATTGTTGTACTCGAAGACGTGGAAATTGACGGCAGCAAAGGACTGGATAACCTGACTATGAGCGTTACGGCGAAAACGTTCCGCTACCTCGATCCGGACGATGTCGCTGAAGAGGAAGCCAAATAATGAAAAGCATTTCAACATTGCGCTTGCTCGCACTTGCTATATCCGGTGCTACCGTATTAGGCGGCTGCAGCGGCGACATGTCTGACCTTGAAACGTGGGTTAGTGAAGAAAAAGCCAAGCGAGTTGCCTTCAGAAGCGACTTGCCTGAAGTGGAACCGTATGAGGTCTACACCTATTCAGCCGATTCTGAACGCTCGCCGTTTGTACCTACGCAGGTTAAACAGACAAACGTCATTAAAGGGCCCGATGGCCCTGATCCAAATCGAAATCCGGAGCACCTCGAAAGCTTTTCCCTCGACTCGCTACGCATGGTTGGATCGCTAAATTCAGGTGGAATCAGTTCGGCGCTGGTGCAAACCAATGACGGACTCATTCACCGCGTTCGTCCAGGCAACTATGCCGGCGAAAACTATGGTCGAGTTACCAGTATCGACGATTCATCGATCAAGTTAGTAGAACTTGTACCAAATGGGCTTGGCGGCTGGGCTGAGCGAGAAGCTGCTATCGGTCTTAGCGACTGAGCAGTCTGGAGTATTACGAATGAACGCACCGCTTAAACAAACATTAATATGGGGTATCTCGATGAGAGGCTTGTCTGCAAATTTCCGTAGCGTCGTTGCTGCGTGTGGCCTTGGTCTGGCCGTGCTACTGAGTGCGTCAAGCGCTTGGGCACAGAATAGCCCGACTAATAAACTGGTCAAAATCGAAGTCACTCCGCTCACAGGCCAGCAAATTCAACTTCGAATGGAAACCTCAGGGCTTGCACCAACGCCATTGAGTTTCACCATTGAGAATCCAGCCCGAATCTCTCTGGACCTTCCAGACACTGGCCTTGCGTTACCCACTCGTCGCAAGGACGTCGATCTCGGCGCTTTACGCAGCGTCTTGGCCGCCGAAGCTAATGGCCGCACGCGCATCGTATTAAACCTTGACGACATGGTGCCCTACACCACAAGCGTTCAGGGCAACAACATCTATGTCACATTGGGAAGCGGCTCAGGCTTGGCAGTAGCCAGCCCGTTCTCAGGCGGTGCGGAAACATCAGCCCCGACACCTTCGCCTTCCGTGAGCACTAGCAGTGGTTACAAAACAATCGAGAATATCGACTTCCGACGTAGCGACGACGGCGCTGGCCGGGTAGTCGTCACGCTAGCCGACCCGAGCACTATCGTTGATATTCAAGAACAGGGCGGCAACGTCATTGTTGAGTTTATCGATACCGCACTTCCAGGTGGACTGCAGCGTCGCTACGACGTGCTCGACTTCGCGACTCCAGTCTCTACGGTTGACGCAAGTCAGGCCGGCAACAACGCTCGCGTCGTTATCGGTTCAAACGTTCCGTTCGAACAAGTTGCCTATCAGTCAGACAATCAGTTCACGGTTGAACTTCGCGCCTACGAGCCTACGGCCGAAGATCAGCTTCGTGAAATTCAGGACAAGGAATACTCGGGTGAACGCCTGACCCTTAACTTCCAGGACATCGAAACCCGTGCGGTTTTGCAGCTTCTGGCGGACGTCAGTGGTCAGAATATCGTGGTAAGTGACACGGTTCAGGGCAACGTAACCCTGCGCCTTCAGTCAGTACCATGGGACCAGGCTCTTGACATCGTTCTGCAAACCAAAGGGCTCGGCATGCGACAAAATGACAACGTCATTATCGTCGCACCTTCTGAAGAGATTGATGCGCGCGAGCGCCAGGAACTGGAAGCCCTCAGAAAGTTTGAAGAACTTGCACCGTTGCGCTCCGAATTCGTACAGGTTAACTACGCGAAAGCCAGCGACCTGGCACTGCTTGTTGGGTCCGGGGGTGAGAACAGCATTCTATCGGAACGTGGAAGCGTCGCAATTGACGAACGCACCAACATGCTGCTGGTTCAGGATACGGCTGAAAAACTGGCCGAAATTCGCCGACTTGTTCAACGTCTCGACATTCCTGTTCGCCAGGTACTTATTGAATCCCGAATCGTTGTTGTCAACGACGACTTCAACCGTCAACTTGGTGTGCGCGCCGGCTTTACGGATGTCAGCTCAAATTCAAGCGACGGTCTGATTTCAATTTCGGGCTCAGCTACAGGTAACGACATTACATCGACCTCCGCGCTGGAGAACTTGCGTGACAGTGGCAACGTCTTCCCGGTACTGGTTGGCGGCTTGGCCGATCGACTGGCAGTAAACCTGCCCGTAGCCAACCCCGCTGGTCGATTGGCGCTGTCGATTCTCGACTCTGACTACCTCGTCGATTTAGAACTTTCTGCTCTGCAAGCGGAAGGCCGCGGTGAGATCATTTCGACTCCGCGCGTTATTACCGCTAACCAAAAAGAAGCTCGCATCGAACAGGGTGTAGAAATCCCGTTCCAGGAAGCGGCTTCAAGTGGCGCAACGACAACCCAGTTTAAGAAAGCGGTACTTGCTCTGACAGTAACTCCGCTGATCACTCCTGATGACCGCATCATCATGGATCTCATTGTCAGCCAGGACAGCGTTGGCGAAAGTGTGCCGAGCGCTACCGGCGGTTTTGTTCCGAGTATCGATACCCGGGAAGTCGAAACCCAGGTACTGGTCAGCAATGGCGAAACGGTCGTACTCGGCGGCATTTATGAGACGGAAGAGCGTGAGATCAACAGCAAGGTACCCGTTTTGGGTGACCTACCTGTACTTGGCGCGATGTTCCGCACGACTCAGAAAGTATCGAACAAATCTGAGCTATTGATATTCGTCACCCCCCGAATCATTAAAGAAGGCGCAAATCTAAACTAGGTCCCGCATTCAATAGAACGTGAATCAGACCCATTAGATTTGAGAGGAATTAGAATGTTTAAAATGTCACGAATTTTTATGCTAGCTGCGTTGTTGGCTGTTGGCGCCTGTAGCAGCGGTGGCGACGATGACAGCTTTGTCGCCGCGCCTGAACCTGTTGTCGAACCGCCAACCGATCCCACTGTGCCCGTGATACCTGACGCTGCATCGATTGAAGCGATTACCAGTAATCCTCAGCTGCAATCCGATGGTGGTATACCGGTAATCATTAGCGCACTGGTCAAAGACGCCAATAACAACTTCATCGAAGGCGCTGTGGTGCAGTTCTCTTCAGACTCTGGTGGCATTGAGCAAATCAACACAACGACCGGCACGGACGGCGTAGCAACTGCGCGTTTGTCTACCCAGTCTGACCCTACAAACCGGGTCATTGTGGTCACAACGACAACCGGCGATCTCAGCGACACAGTCAACGTCAACGTGATCGGCACCAACTTACAGATCACGGGTCCCACCAACCTTGCACAAGGCGCCGTGGATACCTTCACGCTTGTATTAAATAACGCCAACGGTCAGGGGATCGACGGACGAAGCATTGACGTGACGTCATCTCTTGGTAACACCTTGTCGTCTCAAACTCTTACGACAGACAGTTCGGGTCAGGCCCAGTTTGAATACACGGCTGTGAACGGCGGCACCGATACCATTACGGCTACGGCTCTGGGTGAATCGGCTGCGGCCGTTGTACAAGTAGCCGACGACAGCTTTGCGTTCGTTTCTCCATCAGCGAATACAGAAATTGACCTTGGTGCAACACAGTCAATCACACTGCGCTGGTCGCAAAACAACTCGCCGGTCATTGGCCAGTCGGTAAGCTTTGCAGCAACGCGCGGAAGCGTCACACCGTCATCTGTAGTCACCAATGCATCGGGTGAAGCCAGCGTGTCTATTTCGGCTACTAACGCCGGCCAGTCAACCATTAGCGCGACGACCGCTAACGGTCCGTCAGCCACGCTAAGCGTTGAGTTCGTCGCCACAATGCCCGACAGCATTGAGGTTCAAGCGAGCCCATTTACGATTGCACCTAACAGCCAAAGTGCTATCACCGCTGTGGTGCGGGACGCTAACGGCAACCTTGTTAAAAACGTGGTCGTCGAATTTGATGTAGACGACATCACCGGCGGCGGACTGTCAGTGGCCTCAGCCATTACCGACAGTCAGGGTCGTGCTCAAACGTTCTACACCTCAAGCTCACAAACATCGAGCGTGGACGGCATTGCCGTAACAGCCGCGGTCTCAAACTCGGCCATTGACAACACCGTATTACTTACCGTTGCCGGTCGCGAAGTATTCTTCACCTTTGGTACCGGTAACGAAATCTTCGAACCGAACTCCTCTCAGTACCGCGTGCCCTACGTTATTCAGGTAACCGACACCGACGGTCGACCTGTAGCAGGAGTCAACGTCATCATGAGAGCTGTGTCAGTCAAATACATCAAGGGTTACTGGTGTGGTAACGAGGGCGCAAACGCCTGGATCAGCATTGTTAACGATCGCTGTGATGATGAAGACTTTAATCGAAACGGCATACTTGATTTAGGCGAAGACATTAACTTCAACAACACAATCGAGGCGGGCAATATTGCTACAGTAGCACCAGCAAACGGCGCTACTGACATCATCACAGACTCTTCCGGGTTTGCGTTTATCGACATATTCTATCCGCAGGAATACGGCGGCTGGCTCGAAGTTGAACTCGAAGCTCGTGCTTCTGTACAGGGAACAGAGTCATCTGAAACCGCAATTTACCTGTTAAATGTCGCAGCTTCGGATACTGAAGACCTGGATACGTCACCGCCAGGTCGAATTGTGGTTCCTCAAAACTTCACGCGAGATCCACTATGTACTTCGCCAACCGGCATATTCTCAAGCCCGTTTGGATACAACCCGGATTGCGCAACAGACGATTTTGATAACTAGCGTCTAGCCAGTCCAGACAAAACGGGAGCTTCGGCTCCCGTTTTTTTTGCCCAAAATAAATCGCCAAATGAATCGTCAAATAATTCGCCTCGGGGTAGACTCGGGCTATGCACGATTCACTCCCTATTTTTCTCGTTGGCCCAATGGGCTCAGGCAAAAGCGCTGTTGGTAAGCGCCTTAGCGCTATTTTGGAGCGCGAGTTTATTGATACAGACCGAGTAGTCGAAGAACGTAGCGGCGTGGAAATCAGTCTTATATTTGATAAAGAAGGCGAAAGCGGGTTTCGACAGCGTGAAACAGCCGCGCTGGAATACGCCATGTCCCAGTCAGCCGTGGTAGCTACAGGCGGCGGTATTGTCACACAGGCCTGTAACCGGCAGTTGCTAAGTGCCACCGGCATCGTCGTATTTCTGCACACAACACCAGAACAACAGTACGAGAGGACCCGGTACAACAACGCCAGACCGTTACTTGACGTGGACAACCCGCTTGGAAGACTTAAAGAGCTATGGAAAGAGCGCTCACCTCTCTACCAGGAACTGGCCCATATCGTTATTGAAACAGACGGTAAACGTGTGCCCCAGGTCGCTAAAACAATCTGTCAGGAACTCAAGCGTCTCAACGTGCCGTTGGCTAACGTAAACATTGACCGCGAAGACTGGGATGTACAAAACATGCAAACCTTAACCGTAAACCTCGGAGCGCGTAGCTACCCGATTGTCATCGGCAACACGCTTATGGGCGACGAATCGCTCTGGAAACAGCTGGCTATCGAAGTGAAGCTACCGCGCCACCTTGTCATCGTTACGAACACCACGGTCGCGCCTCTCTACCTCGATAAACTCACAAGCGCCTTGACCGACCACCGCATTGATCATGTTGAGCTCGACGACGGTGAGCAGCACAAACACCTGGCCACTTTCGAACGCATCCTAAACAAACTGGTTGAGTGCGGCGCGCAGAGAGATACGGCCATTGTGGCGCTGGGAGGTGGCGTTGTCGGTGACATGGCAGGCTTCGCAGCCGCCAGTTTCATGCGCGGTATCCGCTTCGTGCAGGTCCCCACCACGTTGTTGGCTCAGGTGGATTCATCCGTTGGCGGTAAAACCGGCGTTAACCACCCGCTTGGCAAGAACCTGATCGGAGCTTTTCATCAGCCCGAAGCCGTGGTAATCGATACCGACACACTGTCCACACTTGCGCCACGAGAAGTCCGCGCGGGTTTAGCCGAAGTCATTAAGTACGGGTGCATTTTTGACGGTGACTTTTTTACATGGCTTGAAAAAAACATGGCCAATTTGGTGGCGCTGGACGCCGAGGTGCTAACACACGCCATTCACAGAAGCTGCGCAATCAAAGCAGAAATTGTGGCTCGCGACGAGCGTGAAAAAGGCGAACGAGCGTTACTTAACTTTGGCCATAGTTTCGGCCATGCGATTGAACAGGTCACCGCGTACAAACAGTGGTTACACGGCGAAGCCGTAGCTATAGGCATGTTGATGGCCGCTCACTTGAGCCAGTCGATGGGACAACTTGACGACGCAAGTGTCGCCAGACTGCTGGCCCTGACAAAAGCGGCCGGTTTGCCGACCAGCGCTGGCAATCTGGAATTAGCGGCCCTGAAGAGCGCTATGCAGAAAGACAAAAAGAACACCTCGGATCAGCAACGCTTGATTGTTCTGAAGGGCATAGGGGCCAGCGAAGTTCGTGGTGACTGTGAAAACGAACTGGTGGATGCGGCATTGAAGGCTTATTGCATCTCATGACATCTATTAGCAAAGCACCCTACTCCTCTTCTCCTGAGCAATCCCGTGGCCGAGTTCACCGAGAGCCGCCCTCCCGTTATCGAACCGAATTTCAGCGTGATCGTGATCGCATTATTCACTCAACCGCATTTCGACGGCTTGAATACAAAACTCAGGTATTCGTTAACCATGAAGGCGACCTGTACCGCACTCGCCTGACACACAGTCTCGAAGTTGCTCAGGTAGGCCGAACAGCTGCGCGAGCCTTGGCGCTAGATGAAGACTTGATCGAAGCGATTTGTCTGGCCCACGACCTTGGCCACACACCGTTTGGACACGCCGGCCAGGACGCCCTCAACGCCTGCATGCGAGACTACGGCGGCTTTGAGCACAATTTTCAATCGCTACGCGTAGTCGATGTGCTCGAACATAAATACCCCGAATTCAGCGGCTTAAATCTGACGTTCGAAACGCGGGAAGGAATACTGAAACACTGCTCTGCAAAGAACGCGCGCACGCTAGGCGACTTGGGCACTCGGTTTCTGGAGCGCACGCGCCCGTCAGCCGAAGCCCAGCTCGCCGATTTGGCCGACTCAATAGCCTACAACCACCACGACGTAGACGATGGTTATCGCTCAGGACTACTTACGCTTGAGCAACTACGCACGGTACCGCTTTTTAACAAGCACTTTGAGGCTACAAGAACGGACCACCCGACCATTGACGAGAGACGTACGCTTTACGAAACCGTACGCCGTATGTTCGGCGATATTATTCACGACCTGATCAGCCACAGTCGGTCAAGACTGGAGGCGTTACAGGCCGGGAGCCCGGACGATGTACGTCAGGCGCAGAAGCGTGTCATCGCTCTATCCGCTGAAGCGTACGATAACCACATGCACCTGAAATCGTTCCTGCGCGAAAACCTGTACCGCCATCCAAAGGTCGTCGCCATGACTGACCGCGCCCGCACCGTGGTGCAAGAGCTATTTACCGAACTGTATGCAGACCTCGATATGATGCCGGACAAATTCACCACACAGGCTCTGAACCCCCGTGATCGTTCCGAAAAATCGAGCCATCAAGCGCGAATTGTCGCGGACTATATAGCTGGCATGACCGACCGCTACGCGTTTGCTCGTCACAAGGAAATTTGCGGCTAAGGCAGACTGCTAAAATCACGCACCGGTGGTAGCATAGGCGCCGGGATTATAGCCGTCACCAGGAGCGCCGCATGACACCTAAACACATTGCCAATTCCGATCGTTTGATCTTCGCGATGGACGTCGCCAAAGTTGACGAGGCCAAGGCGCTGGCCGAAGAACTGGGTGATGCCGTGACGTTCTACAAACTCGGACTTCAGCTAATGACGTCAGGCGACTACTTCGGGCTGCTCGACTGGCTGGTAGCACGCGACAAGAAAGTGTTTGTTGACCTCAAGTTTTTTGACGTGCCGGCAACCGTGGCGTCTGCGGTGCGCGGCCTCAATGACCGCGGAATCACATATGCCACGATCCACGGTAATCAATCCATCATGGAAGCAGCGGCTGAAGCGAAAAAAGACGTTAAAATACTCGCAGTTACAGCCCTAACCAGCCTTGACCGGGGAGACCTCGATGACCTCGGTTTTGATTGCGATATTGACCAGCTGGTGCTGTCACGCGCGCGCAGAGCGCTGGAAAGCGGCTGCGACGGGGTCATTTCTTCGGGACTGGAAGCACCCAAACTTCGCGAGGCCATCGACCACAAGCTGCTGGTGATTACACCCGGAATTCGCCCCGTTGAAAACAGGCCGGCCGACGACCAGAAACGCGTAGTGGACGTCGCCCAAGCCTTTAAAAACGGCGCCGACCATATTGTCGTTGGTCGCCCCATTCGCTCAGCGCCAAACCCCCGAGAGGCGGCCGAGGCCATTCAAGAAACCATAAGAGAGTCTTTTTCATCATGAACGATACCTTAAAAAACAGCCTTTTCATGCGTGCCCTACGCCGTGAGCCAGTACCCCGAACACCTGTTTGGCTGATGCGGCAAGCCGGACGCTATCTGCCCGAATATCTGGCGGTGAGAAGTAAAGCGGGCTCATTCATGAAGCTGGCATCCAATCCTGAGCTGGCCTGCGAAGTGACTCTTCAGCCAATTGATCGCTTTGGTCTCGATGCCTCCATTTTGTTTTCAGATATTTTGACCATCCCGGACGCGATGGGTCTGGGTCTGTACTTCGAAGCCGGTGAGGGGCCCAAGTTCGAGCATCCTATTCGCGACCAAAAACAGGTCGACAACTTACCTATCCCCGATCCAAATGACGAGCTGCGCTACGTGGTAGATGCCGTAAGCCTGATTCGAAAAGAGCTTCCGGCGGACGTACCTCTGATTGGTTTTTGCGGCAGCCCCTGGACCGTAGCGACCTACATGGTTGAAGGCGGTTCCAGCAAGAATTTCTCGGTCATCAAAGCGATGGTATTTCAACAGCCGCAGCTCATGCATGCTCTCCTGTTGAAGCTGGCCGACGCGAGCGTTGCCTATCTGACCGCACAAATTGAAGCCGGCGCTCAGGCCGCCATGGTGTTTGATACTTGGGGAAGCACCTTGTCGACCAGCAGTTACAAAGAGTTCTCACTGGTCTACATGCGACACATTGTCGCGGCGCTCAAAGCCAACCCGTCTACGCGCGAAACGCCAGTCATTTTGTTCACCAAAGGCGGCGGCCACTGGCTCGAGATGATGGCTGACACCGGTTGCGATGGACTTGGACTCGACTGGACCTGCGACCTTAGCGGCGCACGTGAACGCGTCGGCGACCGTGTCGCGCTACAGGGAAATCTCGATCCGGGTGTACTCTACGGCGACACCGAAACGGTCACTCGCGAATGTCATCGGGTGCTCGAAAGCTTCGGTCGCGGCCCGGGCCACATTTTCAATCTTGGACACGGTATTCATCCGGGTGTTAATCCGGAGCGGGTTACAGATCTTGTCGCCGCCGTACACAGTTACGCCGCACTCGATACCAAATGAACCAAGCCGGAGCGCAGACGCTCACGCCCGCTGAAAACGAGCGGGCGCGAGCCCTGTCCCGGATGAAATGGATCGCTACCGGACTGTTTGTCCTGATGGCCATAATATTTGGCCTTACCTTTCTAATGCCAAACGAACCGCGCTGGCTCGGCTACGTTCGAGCCTTCAGCGAAGCCGCCATGGTCGGCGCGCTAGCCGACTGGTTTGCGGTAACCGCTCTGTTTCGTCATCCGTTTGGCATACCAATTCCACACACCGCTATTGTGCCGAACAACAAAGACCGCATTGGCGAAAGTCTGGCGGGCTTTGTCGAACGCAACTTCCTGACCAAAGACGTACTCGAGCCAAAATTGCACGAAATCGATTTTGCAGTTCGCCTGGGATTGTGGATGCAGAAGCCGGAAAACGCAGCCCGGCTAAGCCAGGACGCCGGCAAGCTTATAAGCTGGCTCCTGGCGTCAATCGACAATGACTCTGTACGCCGTTTTCTTGAGAAAAATTTGCGCTCAGGTTCCGGGAGCATTCAGGTCGCGCCGCTCATTAGCAGCGTTCTTGGCGCGCTGACAGCTGCTAATCGCCACCAGGAACTGATCGACAATGCCGTGCGCATTGGCCGACAACAGCTCTACATGAATCAACACTCAATCCGCCATCGGATTGAATCGCAGAGTCCCTGGTGGTTGCCCAAGTTTGTCGACGAAGAAATCTATCAGAAAATTCTTGGCGAAATATCTCGTTTGCTGGACCGCATTGGTGACGACCCCGATCACCCGGCCCGTCACAGCTTTAATGAAGCAACGCAAGAATTGATTGAATCGTTGGCCAACGACCCGGACATGGTCGAAAGAGGCGAGTCGATAAAGGAAGAGGTTTTAAACAACCCAGCCGTTCAGCAATACCTCACAGCAAGCTGGGAGGATATAAAAGGATACGTCAACGATCAGGCCGACCTGCCCGACTCCAAGCTACGCGTTCGACTTGAGCAAGCGATTCAAAAATCTGGTCAGGACTTGCAGGACGACAAAAAGATGCAGGGACAGATAGACGGCTGGATTCGTGCCGGTGTACTGAACGTGCTTGAAAACCACCGCGCGTCCATCGGCAAAGTAATAAGCGATACGGTAAAGTCGTGGGATACAGACCTTACAACGCAACGGGTTGAGCTTCAGGTTGGCCGTGATTTGCAGTTTATCCGTATCAACGGCACGCTTGTAGGCGGCCTTGTCGGCCTGATAATTCACACTTTGATTGAAACCCTGAACTGAGACTGTCCAAATGCTGCGTGTCACGCTACTCATTGTGCACTTCGTCGAACTCCTGTTGTATACCTGGCTCGTTCACGACTCGGCGGTTGAAGGCCCGCTTGACTGGTTTGTAGAGGTTATTGGCCTCGCGTTAGTCGTGCGACTGATTATCATCTTTCTGACCTTTGTCCTTGCGCGCACTCCGCTACAACCACTGGTGATCAGTTTCAGTGCCTTGGCTTCCGAGTACGTTTCGGCTCTCTACATTTTCTCGTTTTCAGCTCTGCGATCAATGCCGGAGGCATTCACGCCAACCCACACTAACCCTAACCACTTACCCATTTTATTTATTCACGGGTTCACGTGTAACGCCGGATTCTGGCGAAAGTTTATTGCTGTTTTGCAACCTCAATGGGGCGCTCGACTGGCGACGATTAGCCTTGAGCCGGTGCATGCAAGCATCGACGATTACGCCACCCGCATTGAACAACGCATGGACGAACTGCTGGCCGCCTCCGACAGCCGTCGATGCCTGGTGGTTGCGCACAGCATGGGAGGCCTTGCCATTCGACAGGCACTGCGCAGCGCGCAAACGCGTGGCAAGGTTGCCGGTGTCGTTACGCTTGGCACGCCACATCTTGGAACGCGCTTGGCCGATTTCTCACTCGCCGAAAATTCGCATCAAATGCGACGACATAGCGACTGGCTTGATCAACTGCGGCGTGATGAGAAAGCGTACGAGCTGCCTCCTTTTGAAGCGCTGGTCGGCACACACGACAATATTGTCTCACCCCAGCAGAACGCTGTGTTTGAATCAGGCACGAATACCTACATGACCGGAATAAGTCATTTGGCGATGGCTCTGAACGAGCAGGTTATCGATTGGACACTTGACCGCTGCGCGCGACTGGCCGCCCAGGCGTAGGGCGTAGGGCGTAGGGGTCAAGTCTGCCCATATCCCATTTTTGGTCAAAACGATCGATACTCAAAACTAACTTTGCTCAAAAAATGGGATATGGGCAGACTTGACCCCTAAGCCTTAATATTAAGTACTTTTGGTGGTGGCTTATCGTCGTAAATAGCGTCAAGAAGACGCATTTCGCGACTGTGCAACGTGGTCAGAAACTCATTAGCTGAGCCCATTGCCTTGAACGCCGCCAAGCCACGCTCAATAAAACTCTGGAGTTCGCCAAACCCGGCGAGATAGGCTGGCTTGCGAGCCACTTTGACGGCAGCCAGTATCAGACGCTTGCGGGTAACCTCTTCGAGGTTTTCGCCAAGTTCAACAATCAGGTCAATTTGGCGCACCCGTTCTGCGTAGTTATCACACAACCGATAACCTTCGGCGTACATCTCGTAATCGAGTGCACCTGGCTCGTTGTCGGCATCGAAACCAAGCTCGTCTACGAGTACTTCTAGCAACTGCTGATCTAATGACATGGATAGACTGTTAAGCTCAAGGCCTTGCCCTAAAGACTCAATGGCATCGGCTGACAACACGTTAACCATGATCGGATAAACTCGTTTGATGTCGTCGTCGCGCTGCGAAAAATCAATAGGCCCGTACAAGTCAGTCAGGAAAAAATCGACCGCTTTCTCATAACGTTTTTGCGCCGAAAGGTCGGCATAGGAAGCTGCTAAACGAGAACATTGCCACTCCGCCAGCACTTTTTCACCCGTACCAAGGCCGCCACCGTCTGCGCGAGCGCGGGTTAACCTGGACGTTTCTTCAAGCAATAGACGAAAACGTTTCGCAACCGATTTTTTCTTCGCTGCGCTCAACGCCTAGCCTCCGCCACTTGCTGCTTTTAGTTTAGCCAATTCTTCGTCGCGCAGTTCCCGGCGCAGAATTTTGCCAACATTAGTCTTGGGTAACTCGTCGCGCAATTCAATAAAGCGCGGAATTTTGTATCCGGTAAGGTGCTCTTTGCAATGAGCCTTAACCGCTTCGGGCGTCACTGATGTATCCGTGCATACAACAAAAAGCTTAACCACTTCGCCGGACTTGTCATCGGGAATACCAATTGCAGCCGCCTCGGAAACACCGGCGTGCATGACCGCGACATCCTCCAGTTCGTTAGGGTAAACATTAAAGCCGGAAACCAAAATCATGTCTTTCTTGCGATCGGTAATAAAGGTGTAACCCCGCTCGTCAATGCGCCCCATATCACCAGTGCGCAGAGCACCATCACTTGTCATTACCTCGCGAGTGGCCTCCTCGCGATTCCAGTAGCCCTGCATAACCTGCGGCCCACTAATGCAAATTTCGCCCACCTCACCTTGAGGTAACAATTCGCCGTCGTCGTCGCGAACCGTCACGATTGTTGAAGAGATTGGCAGTCCTATTGAACCGGTATAACTTTGCATACTCATAGGGTTTATGCAGGCAGCCGGAGACGTTTCCGTTAAACCGTACGCTTCGACCAATGGTTTGCCGGTGACCTCTTGCCACTTTTCAGCAACGGCCCTTTGCACAGCCATGCCGCCGCCTAGAGTCAATCGCAGGTGAGAAAAATCGAGCTTGTCAAAACCTGGAGTTTGTAACAGGGCGTTGAACAACGTATTCACCCCCGTAATCGCAGTGAAATTATGTTTACTCAGCTCACTGACGAAGGCGGGAAAATCACGCGGATTGGTGATCAAAACGTTCTCACCACCAAATTTCATAAACGTCAGGCAATTCGCCGTTAAAGAAAAGATATGATAGAGCGGTAACGCGGTGATGATAACTTCTTCACCCTCACGAGTTTCGTTGACAAGCCACGCTGCAGACTGCAGCAGGTTAGCGACTAAATTACCGTGACTTAACATCGCTCCTTTGGCCACACCGGTGGTACCGCCTGTGTACTGCAAAAAGGCCAAATCGTCGTGTGTCAGCGACACTTCCTGCAGACGGTGTTGAGCACCACGCGTCAGAGTATCGTTAAACTTGATGGCGCCGGGCAATGAAAAATCGGGCACCATTTTTTTAACCCGTTTAACGACAAAGTTGGTAATCAGTGATTTGGGAAACGCCAGCTGATCGCCAATTTGGGTCGTTATAACGTTCTCAACCGGCACTTGATTCATTACCGACTCAAGCGTGTGCGCGAAGTTTTCAAGAATCACCAGCGTGGTAACACCCGCATCGGTAAGCTGGTGTTGTAACTCTCGCGGTGTGTACATTGGGTTAACATTTACGACCACGCAGCCGGCGCGTAATATACCAAATATAGCCACCGGGTATTGCAGCAGGGTGGGCATCATAACAGCGACGCGCGATCCCTTGGCGAGCTTGAGGTCGTGCTGTAAATACGCGGCAAAGGCCTCGCTCAAACGGTTTATATCAGCATAGGTCAACGATTTACCCATGTTGGTAAAAGCTGGCTGAGCGGCAAAACGACGACAGCTGGTTTCAATAATGTCGCTAAGCGAGTTGAACTCGGACAGATCGACGTCGTGTGCGACATTTGGGTCGTAACTTTTAAGCCACGTTTTTTCCACTTCAGTTTCCTCAGTGACGAACCGCCGCATTCAATGCTACGGCGTTGGACAGGCTGCAGTTCTAAGTGATGTTAATCGGTGCTAACAACAGCGAGCCGGGATTGAATCAGAGTGCGCTAAACAAGTTTTTCATAATGTCCGTAATTGTCACACAAACCTGTTCGATTGCGTGTGATTTTGCACTGGAGTGACGCCACACGGCCGCTATTTCGCGAAACGGCACCGGCTTTCTAAACGGGCGAATGACCAATGCCTCGGCTTGCACCGTAGCGGGTGCTCCGTGCACAGCAAGCTGGGGTAAAAGAGTAACGCCGAGTCCCGCCGCGACCATTTGTCGCAGTGTTTCAAGACTTGTGGCCGTAAACTCCTGATTACCGGGTTGTGCCAGACCGCACACGCTCAATGCCTGGTCACGTAGACAATGACCGTCTTGTAAAAGCAGAAGAGCTTCAGGACTTAGCTCGTCAGTGGTCACCGTCTTGTTTTTCGACAGCGTGTGTCCCGGTGGAAGTGCTGCGACAAACGGCTCTTGAAACAGAGGCTCGGACCGAAGCAGGCCTTCGTGTTCAGCCCCGTGTGGAAGCGCCATAATGCCGACATCAATCGTGCCTTTGTTTAGTCGCTCAATGAGCTCGTGAGTTTGGTACTCACTCAAATGCCAGCGTATCTCAGGAAACTGCGCGTGAAGTCCCGGCATAACGTGCGGCATGAGGTACGGGCCCAAAGTGTGGATAAAACCCATTGAGAGACGACCGGCCATCGGATCGTGCGAGCGCTGAGCCAGCTCTTTAATTTGATCGGCCTCGCGGACAATAGAGCGCGCTCTGTCTACCACTTCGCGACCCAAATCGGTCAGCAAAAAGCGACCCGGCCCACGCTCTATCAGCACACTGCCCAGCTCGTCCTCGAGTTTGCGTATTTGCGCGCTCAAAGTCGGCTGGCTGACAAAACAGGCCTGCGCCGCCCGACCGAAGTGCTGCTCTTCCGCGAGCGCGACGAGATAGCGTAATGTGCGTAGATTCATACAGGTAATCTATAGGCTTTAACTATAGATTGCTATTATTTTGATTAGCCACCCTATTGAATGAATCGCAATTCGGGCCGATCTCGGCCTGCTTCAATGTTCGGATCATTATTCGAGCCGCTTGTGCTCAGCTAAACAATCCGGTTCAGATCGCCATTTCCACGAAACGAAATAATGTTCTCACTGACTTTATCGATGGCATTCTGCCTTGCTTGCACGGAGGCCCATGCGATATGCGGTGTAACAATGAGTTTGGGAACCCGAGCCTCCAGCAAGGGGTCACCGCGCATTGGGGGTTCGTGCTCCAGAACATCGATGCCCGCTCCGCCAATCGTGTTTTGACTTAACGCATCCACCAAGGCCTGACTGTCAACCAAACCTCCTCGCGCGGTATTAATTAACAGCGCGTTGGACTTCATTTGACTCAATGAATCGGCGTTGATCATGTTCGCGGTCTCTGGCGTCAGCGGACAATGCAGGCTCACCACATCACTACATTTGAGCAGCTCGTCTATGGGTACGACAAACAAGTGTTCGTCTTCAGGCTGCAGTCCGTCACGCGTCGTCGCCACAATTTGCATGCCAAACGCACGACCAATGCGGGCCACCGCCCGGCCAAGAACACCATAGCCGACGATTCCAAGTACTTTGTTTTCGAGCTCTGAAATACTGTAATCGAGCATGCAAAACTGAGGGCTCAACTTCCAGGCACCGGAGCGAAGCAGCTGTCCATACCCTTTAAGCTGTTGATTCAAGCCTAAAATCATGGCGAATACGTGCTGGGCGACAGAATTAGTGCAGTAGTCTCTGATATTGCATACCGCGACTCCCTGCTCCCGAGCCGCTTCCAGATCCACGTTATCAGTGCCTGTGGCAATTAGACAAATGAGCTGCAGCGACTTCGCTGACTGAATCTCTTCGGAGCCGAGGGGCACCTTGTTTGTGATGATCAGCTCGGCATCTTTAATACGTGCCGGAAGCTCCGCTACCGTAGTGGTATCAAAATATTGAATGTCGGATACGGCTTCATCCAGATTTATAAAGGATAAATCGCCGGCGTCCACGGTGAGTCGATCGAGAAAAACTGCGCGCATGTATCTGCCTGCCTGATATTTGTGCTGTTAGTGTAACGCCACGGTGCTTGTGCAACCACTTGGCATCGACAAATAGTCTCAACAGGGTGGTATCTACGAGCGGGCCACCGGATAATCGGTAGTCGCAGGGAAGAACACGTTCTCCTCATGACCTACTACTCTATACAGTTAAGTAAATTATCCGATGAATAAACGCCCCGTGTTTTGGGAATTACCGCTAAACCAGCTCAATCGCACCGAGTGGGAAGCGCTTTGCGATAGCTGCGGCCGCTGCTGCTTGCACAAGTTTGAGGACGAGGACACTCGGGAAGTCCGATTTACCGACGTAGTGTGCAAACTGCTGGACCAGTCCGACTGTCGGTGCACGGACTACGCGAACCGACGGACTCTCGTTCCGAACTGCCTCGAACTCTCGCTTGACGAGCCCGAAGTGTTTCGCTGGCTGCCTGATACGTGTGCTTACCGACGAAGATTCGAGGGAAAACCACTTCTGGAATGGCATCCTTTAAAATCAGGCAGGGCCAACAGCGTTGCGGAGGCCGGCATTGGCATTGGAGGCCAGTGCATTGTGGAAACGTATATTCATCCAGATGAGATCGAGTTGCGGCACGCAAGCTGGATTGAGTGTTCAACGCCTGAATCCCAAGATTAAGTTAAATGATGATTTATGCGGATATTATGTCATTCAGGTGTGTCGGTAACTTTTACACACCCACCTTTGAACCGGACCCAATTTAACAAAAGCCTCTTCGCAATAGATTATGACAGTTAAAAAACAGAGAAATTATTTAATATTTTCAGCTAGTTAAATATAGATTCAGTCATACCGCCCCAACTTGATCAAAAATGGCATGGTACTTGCAAATATCTGGTCCTACTCTGAACATTTTCGGTTGAGAGGACAACTAAGGATCATAAGGTTCACTAAAATGAATATTAATAAAACTATCAAAATGATTGTGGCTGCCGCTCTACTGGCAGTGAGTTTCAACGCTTCAGCTGCGTTTATCGACGGCGAAATCACCATGTCAGGTGACTTCCTGCCAACAGGTGGAACGGGTCTGGCTGACGCTACCGGTATCGACTTCATCGGCGACGACTTCGGTGTTGACGACGCAACTGGCGATTTCGCTACTGCTGGCATTTCTGCTGGTGATATAGGCACTTACAACGACTTCACCTTCAGTCCTTTGGCTGCTGGTACAGAAGTATGGTCAATCGGCGGTTTCTCTTTCGCGCTAGACGCGATCACCGTAGTTTTCCAAAACGCCGGCTTTATAGTTCTTGAAGGTACTGGTATACTTTCAGGTGCTGGCTTCGACGATACTGCTGGTAACTGGAATCTGACTGCTAACGCAGCTGGATCAATCTTCAACTACTCTTCAGGTACCACTTCAGTTGCAGAACCAGCTACTTTGGCACTTGTTGGCCTCGGGTTCATCGGCCTTGCCGCTGCTCGTCGCCGCGCTTAAGCATTAGTTCGAAGCGAAATAAAGAAAATAAAAGTTAGACTTACATCTTTAGGGGATAAGAAATGAGGTTAAACATTAACCAACTGGTTAAAGCCATTGTAGCAAGTACGCTTATGACGTTTGCATTTGGCTCATCAGCAGCTTTGATCACAGGCGACGTTACATTCTCAGGCAACTGGGATTCTGTAGCCGGCACTGCGACAACTACTGAGCTTACCTTCCCTGGGGGGGATGTTGATGCGGATGATTCTACTGGCGACTTTAGCGGTATCGCTGAAGGCGACCTCGGAACCATCTCAACGCTTGATTTCGGCGTAGGTGGCCCTCTGGCAGGGACCTTCGTGAGTCTTGGCGGTTTTGATTTTTCACTAACTGACGTTAGCGTAGTGTTTCAATCAGCAACCATCATTATTCTTGAAGGCTCCGGCGTTGCTTCTGGCAACGGCTTTGATGACACCATTGTAGATTTCTTCTTCACAGCCAACCAAAACGGCGGCTTGAAGGCGTTCTCTGCAGGATTTACTGCACAACCTGTACCTGTTCCAGGTGCGTTGATTCTTTTCGGATCAGCTCTCGCAGGCTTGGCAGTACGTCGAAGCAAGTAATCGACAGATAAAAAAGCTCGACAAAAAGCGACCTTCGGGTCGCTTTTTTTATGTATGTAGAAAATCAATCCCAACGTTCTAGCTATATTCCGAACTACGCGAAGGCTAATGTGCAAGAACAAAAAGGCCTGGAACGAGCACCTCCACTCAAGGCAGCTATCGGAATAATTCGGACACGGAAGATCTGGCAGCTACCCGATGATGTACGAACGCAAAATGAGCCGAAGTAGCCAATCCATAAATCACGGGATTGCTGCCAGACCGGGAAGCCCGGACTGGCAAAATGACAAAAAAGTAAATTCGGATTTGGGCAGACTTGCCCCACTCTAAACGTTAGTCGCGAAAATTATCAAACTGCAGCGGCAGCTTGATATCGGACTCTCGCAAAAAGGCCATAACCGCCTGTAAATCGTCACGCTTCTTCCCCGTAACCCGGAGCTTCTCACCCTGAATCGAAGCCTGCACCTTCATTTTCTTGTCTTTAATCATTTTGACAATTTTCTTCGCAACAGTCTGATCAATGCCCTGCTTAACCATCACTGTCTGAGTAGCCTTGCTCAAGCTTGTTGACGGCTCGGAAGCCTCCAGACTACCAATGTCAATTTTGCGGGCCGTCATTTTCAAATGCAGCATTTCAAGCATTTGCTTTAGCTGAAAGGGTGACTCTGTCGTTAGAGTAATTACGCTGTCTTTAAGTTCGAACTGAGCGTTGACCCCTTTGAAATCAAATCGATTCCCAATCTCGCGGTTAGCTTGATCAATCGCGTTATTTAATTCGTGCTCGTCGACTTCCGAAACCACGTCAAAAGATGGCATCAGCTTTGCTCCTCATTTAAAAGTTCTTCAATAAACGCCGTGAATTCACGACGAAACTCATTGTACTTCTCACCCGTACCAGGCCCATCGAATCCGGTATGTACCCGGCGAACTTCACCCGTACGGTCGAGTACGATCATCGTTGGATACGCAATAACCTCACTGAGCATTGGCAACGTTTCTGATGCCCTGGACTTATCAGAGCTTCCAGCAACCAACAGTTCGTATTCAATCCCGAACTTCTCGCGAAACTTGTTGACCTGGCTCGCCGCTTCGGAAAAGTCGTCGAGGTGTTCATACATCAAGCCTAATACCTCAAGCCCCTGTTCACGGTACTGTCGATAAAACGGCGCTAAAAAAGCGGCTTCGTCGTGGCAGTTCGGGCACCAGCTACCGGCCAGTGCAACAACCAACACTTTATTTTTGAACGCATCAGAATCGCTACGGACTTTTTGACCGGATGTATCCGGGAACTCAACAACAAACGGTTGCCCGGTCTGCGCGACCTTCGTCAGGTTGTTGGCATCGGGAAGCTCCGCGTTGGCATCGCGGACAGCAACCCAAGACTCGTGCCACTCGGTGCCAGACCAGAAATTGCCTTCTATGTGACCGTCTGAGTCCATTATGGCGTCAAACAAAAAGGCGTGAGCACCATCGAATGTCGAAAGGTGCAGAGTACGGTCACTAACCTCGCCCTCTAAAAATCGGTAGTCGCCGGTTGGGGTTCTGAACGTCCCGGTGACGCGGCCATTACTCTGGCTAAAATCGGCAACAGCCTCATAGCGTGTGCCGTCATCCTCCTCAAAATCGACTCGCCAGCGACCAGCAAAATCGGCATTTACGTCGGGTCGTTCAGCGTAAAAACGGTGAGTTTCGCCGGCCGTCATAGTAAGTGGCATAACTTGCAAAACGCCGTGGCGTTTGGTCAGCGTGAGATCACCGATTAACCGACCATTTTTAAGCGTTGCTTCGATACGGTTATTGAAGGCCGGAAAATCAATAACTACCTTATCGTCTGAAACCTGCATGTGGGTTACGGGAACGCGTTCGTCACCGTTAATAATGTAAGCCTTAACGCCTGGGCCATTTGGGTTAACGATATCAAGCGTAAACGGCAGCTCTCCACCCGGCATTTTAACCACGCTGCGCCACTGTCCGACGGCTAACTCTTGAGGCTCGCGGTCGCAACCTACAAGACCTGTCAGCAAACCAGCTGCAAGAAGGAAAATCAGTGCAAAACGCGCATTCATCTAATGTCTCCGAAATATTCGAGGCGGCCAAAGGCGTACGTATTGGCGGGCGATCGAGCAGTCGTAGATAGTAGCATGGCCATTAGTGATCAACGGCGTCAAAACAGTTCGATGTGCTCCCCGGGATAAGACGCACTCAACTTAAATGACGTTCGTAAATCAGCCGCCTTTTTGTGGGAGCGGCTTCCAGCCGCGATGAAATACGCGACGTTGGTAAAATTTTAAACACCCCATCGCCACAAAACACCGTGTGTACGCACTCTACTTGGCCCGAAGGGTCAAGCCTGGAAGTGCCCTTGGGGTACGCACTCTACTTGGCCCGAAGGGTCAGGCGAAGTGCCCTTGGGGTACGCACTCTACTTGGCCCGAAGGGTCAGGCGAAGTGCCCTTGGGGTACGCACTCTACTTGGCCCGAAGGGTCGGGCTCATTCGCTATCGTTTGTTATAGTGGACGTTGAAACTGAACGACCATGAATTCAGCTATTTCTTCCAAAGCGTCAAACGCCACTGGCAGGTGACTGGAAAAAGCATGGAAAACATGGGGCAAATTTGGCCAGATTCTCAAATGCGCCTCAACACCGCAGCTGCGTGCACGTGCCACCGCGCGGCGACTGTCATCCAGTAAAATTTCGCTATCGCCAACATGGAACAACAGCGGTGGAAAGCCGGTAAAATCGCCGAAAACAGGTGAAACAGCGGGCTCTCGCACATACGCTCCGTTGATATACAGCCTGGCTAATTCGTGCATACGCTCACCAGGCAATAGCACGTCGCTTTCAATATTTTGCCGGATACTGTCACTGCCACCGGATAAATCGGTCACCGGAGACAGGCAAACGGCGCTCGATGGCATTGGCAGGCCCTTGTCCTTTAGCGTGTGTAGCAACGCAAGAACCAAATTACCACCGGCGGAGTCTCCGGCTAGCGTAATGTCGTGTGCCGGAATCGTCTCAAGCAAGTTCAGATACACGGCGAGTGAATCGTTAACGGCGGCCGGATACGGATGCTCAGGAGCCAATCGGTAAGCGACGGCAATCACCTCGCATCGAGTACGGCTCGCCAAGGGCAACGTTATACCCCGGTGAGTCACGGGAGAGCAGAACATAAATGCGCCACCGTGAATGTACAGAACCACTCGACCACTCGCCTCAAGCGGACGAATACGCTCAACCGGTACGTCGGCCAGCACGTCTTGCACGATGGCCGCGTCTTCATTTGTACGTAAAAATCGACCGGCTAAAGTATTGATCTCTGCGCGCAGTTTTATTATGGCCTCAAGAATAACGGGAACCGAACGCAAGCGACGCTTGACGATGTGACGCAGAGTCGCATTCAGCACGGACTGCCGAACAGTTCGCTTAACGTCAGCCGTGCTGGTGTGCGGATGGTTAGAAACCGTCATTGGCTAGTTGTTAGCAGATTCCGGAAGGTCGGCGTCTTCAGGAGTATTTTCTTGTGTGGATTGTTGTGCATTCTCAATGCCCGTCTCCGGCATAACAATCACTCTGTTTTCAAGCCAGGCGATGGTGTCGCGCCAGATCGTCTCCATGTCTTCTTTGTCCGGCACACGCAGCGCACTTTCAAGTTCAACTGTGAGCAAAGGAATACCTTTGTATACGCCAATGTAGCGCCCCATTGAGCCAGGATAGGTTCCTAGCAGACGCAGCTCGAGAGGTCCGAGGTTGTCCGGAGGTACAAGAGGCCCGTCGAAATCGACAATGCCGTGAGGCGCATGAACCGAGATCACGGCGTCGGGTGCAAATTCATCAATTTGTGCAGCCAGCCAGCGTGATTCAGGCTCACTGAGAGGCGCTGTACCGGGATAGCGTCGCTTGCTCTTTCGAGTGCGATTAACCCAGTAGTCCCTGGCCTCTTCTTCCCAGTTTGGAGTCGGAAAATTACGGTTTAGGTCGACGCCATTCGCGTTCATGCGCTGGCTTTTCTTGGGCGGCATCAGCAGCCCGTCAGGATTGAGAGTCGGCACAACCCGCCAGTGGAACCTCCCCCCTTGCTTGGCCTCCAACTCCTTAAGCCATCGAAAAACAATCGTTACCGAGCTGTATTCGTCTCCGTGGATACCACCAATGAGCAAAACTCGCCCGGTGGTCTCAACGTCGGTGGGCACTACGTCTTTGTAAGCAATGGAACGGTGCAAGCTTGAATACGCGCCGCTTGGCACCAAATTGGCGTCTACACACTCGTCGTAATCAATCGAGGTCAGCTTCTCATCAATTTGTTGACACAGCCTGCTCACCTCGTCCAGAGCCCACAGAAGTGACACCGTATGATCGGGCACCGGCGTATGGTGTGGCCCGTTTACTACAGGCGAATACATTCCCGCTTCGGTTAGGGTGGGCCCTGTTTCGGCATGCGACTGGACTGCGGCTGAAAGCAGAGAAACCAAAAGTGCACGGACTAAAAGTCGATTCATGTAGAGCCTTAAAGTGTAGCTGCGACAATCACGCAAGCAAGAATTGAAACTTAGCAAAAGCCTTGCGTGGGTGCTACTGCGTAGTAAAAAGTTGTAGAATAATGGCATCCGTTATGGCAAAAGCCAAGTACCTAATAGCAAAAGAGAAAATGATGATACACACCGCTTTGGGTCGCGCGTTTACGGCGACCCTGATTCTAATTGTGCTAGCAGGCACGAGCCTGAGAGTTGAAGCGCGCACCGGCTACGTTAACGACGAACTCGAGGTGACCTTGCGCTCCGGTGAAAGTACGCGGAATTCTATTGTACGTATGCTGCCCAGCGGCGAACAGCTCGAGGTTCTGGAGGTTAACAGCGAAACCGGCTACGCCCGCGTCACCACCAAAGACGGTCGCGAAGGCTTCGTTCTATCCCGTTTTGTCACCTACGAACCCGTAGCCCGAGATCGTTTGGTATCGGCCAACCGCCGTTTGGAACGCAGTGCGCAGCGCATTTCGAATCTCGAGGCGCAGCTGGGAGAGCTGAAAGGCGAGAATACTACTTACAGCCAGAACCAAAACTCTCTGGAGACCAACAACGTGCGTCTGACCGAGGAACTCAATGAGATTCGTCGCACCGCCGCCAACGCTATTCAGACCGCCGATGAAAATCGCAATTTACGCTCTACCAAAACCAATCTGGAAAACCAGATACAGGAACTTCAAACCGTCAATTCAACGCTTGCTGCGCGCAGCAGACAGCTTTGGTTTATGGCTGGCGCCGGAACATTGATTCTGGGTATTTTGGCCGGCCTGTTACTGCCCCGCCTGAAACTGAAACGCCGGTCGAAATGGGGCGACCTGTAGAACTAATTCACATGTACCTCAACGGAGCCCGCTATGCGTCCTTACGCCACCTTACTGTCCAGCGTAATCGCGCTTGGCCTGCTATTTGCTGTAACGGCCTGTGACTCTTCCAAAAATAGCAGCCGCCCAGGTAACTCTCCGGACACCGACACGATGAAAACAGGCTCGGTAACGCCTCCCTTGGCCAAGCGTGGCACTGTGTCAGAGAATTACCACGGCGTCACAGTCGCAGATCCGTATCGCTGGATGGAAAATCCCGACAGCGAAGACACCCGCAATTGGGTCAAAGCACAGAACGATCTGTCGGTACCCTATCTCGAAGGCTTGAATCTTCAGGCCAGCATTAACCGGCGCATGACCCAGCTATGGAACTACGAGAGTTACTCCCGACCTGTCAAGCATGGCGACTTTTACTTTTACCGCTACAACAGCGGCTCGCAAGACCAGTCCATTGTGTACGTCACCACCGATCTCGAAGCAACGCCGCGAGAACTAATTGATCCAATGGACTTCAGTGAGGACGGGACGGTAGCGCTGTATCAAATTAAACCCAGCCCGGACGGTAAATGGATCGCATACAGTTTATCTGATGGCGGTAGCGACTGGCGCACGTGGCACATTCGAAATACCAAAACGGGCAAAGATCTCGACGAAGTCATCACGTACACCAAATTCACCTCTGTCTCCTGGACGCCAGACGGAAACAGTTTTTACTACAGTCGACACCCTCAAAAAGCACCTGGAAAAGGCGACGGCAACAAGGCCGTATCCGTGTATCGGCACCGCATTGGTCAGCCTCAGGTAAACGACACGCTCATTTACTCCTTACCCGAAAGTCCTCGATACAACCCGTATGCCGAGGTCACAGAGGACGGCAAGTATCTCGTAATAGGGGTAAGCGAAGGCTATAACGCCAACGCCGTCCACGTTATGGACGCCAACGACCCGGATGACGTCGTGCGCTTAATGGACAAGTGGGACGCCCTGTACGGATTTTTAGGGTCTCACGGCAACGAGCTGTTTTTTAACACGACTCTCGGCGCTCCAAATTGGCGCGTGATAGCCGTAAATCCGGACAACCCTGATCCTGCCAATTGGCGAGAAGTGGTAGCCGAATCAACTGACGCTTTGGAAGACGTTGAACTGACCGGTGGCCAAATTTTTGTTAACTACCTGCGCGACGCAAAATCGTTTGTTGAAATTTACACACCAGACGGCGAGAAACTTAAAGCCCTGGAGCTTCCCGGAATCGGCAGCGTCACCGGATTTGCCGGTGGTCGTGATGCCGCTGAGACCTTTTTTACCTTCGAAAGCTTTACTCAACCACCAGCGATTTATCGCTACAACCTGTCCATTGGCGAATCCAAATTATTCAAAGAGGCCAATGTTGAAGTCGACTTCGACAACTTCGCGGTTAGTCAGGAGTTCTATCAAAGCCAAGATGGCACGCGCGTGCCCATGTTTATCATTGCGCCAAAGAGCATGAAAAAGGATGGCACTAATCCTACCCTGTTATATGGATACGGCGGCTTTGATATTTCCATCACACCTGGATACAAAACACCCTACATCGTGTGGCTCGAAATGGGCGGCGTTGTTGCCATTCCAAACCTGCGCGGCGGAGGTGAATACGGCAAGAAATGGCACAAGGCCGGTACCAAACAAGACAAACAAAACGTATTCGACGACTTCATCGCGGCTGCCGAATTTCTGATAGACAATAAATACACGTCAAAAGAACACCTCGGCATTAGCGGCCGCAGTAACGGCGGTCTCTTGGTTGGCGCCGTCATGACACAACGACCCGATTTGTTTGCGGCCGCTCTGCCAGCCGTGGGCGTACTGGACATGCTGCGTTACCACACGCCAAGCGCCAACGCCCGCGCCTGGTCCAGTGACTACGGCCTGTCGGAAGACGCTGACATGTTCGAAACGCTTCTCGCCTACTCTCCGGTACATAACGTGCGCGAAGGTACCTGTTATCCGCCTACGCTCGTTTCAACCGCCGACCGAGACGATCGCGTCGTTCCGTGGCACTCGTTCAAATTCGCCGCTGAACTGCAGCACAAACAAGGTTGTGACAACCCGATAATCGCTCGTATTGAAACGCGCGCCGGACACGGTGCGGGCAAACCAAAGTGGATGACGATTGAAGACTACTCTTATCAGTGGGCCTTTTTGGCCGAGCACCTGAACTAACAGTGAGCACGCATTGGTAAGTAAGGCGAGGCTCAAAGATATTGAGCGGTAAAACGCCTGGGCGAAGCGTCATTGCGGGCCTAGGCGAAGAGCGTCTTTGCGGGCCTGAACGAAGAGCGTCATTGCGAGCCGAATCCAAGAGAGTCATTGCGAGCGCAAAGCGCGCGGCAATCTCTTAACGCTTTCAAGGCCTGCCCCAGAAATTAAGCTCGATGCAGCCGGACGGAGATTGCCACACCCGCTACGCGGGTTCGCAATGACGCGTAGTCTCATTGCGAGTGCGAAGCGCTCTGAACGAAGAGAGTCATCGTATGCGTGCTGCCATCTACCGACTCTACATCTTCCAGGCAACAGCATAAGGCCAAGGTTTATTAACACCGTCTTTTCGCGTGACCCGAAGCTCGTACGTGCTGCCTCGCTCGAGCTTCACCCGAATATTCTCTGTCGTGTCAAAACGACCCGTGGACCGAGCCACAATTTTTTCGGTTTTCTGTGACGCGCCATCAGAAGACACCTCAATCACCGCAAGATCGAAATCGTAGACTACGCCGTCGACCTTGCCGTCAACGTTTTGCATATCAGCCAACCAGCTCAAACTCGCAGCAAACTCACCCGAACGCTGTGGAGAAATTGTGTAGCTTTCAGATTGGCCCGTTTCACCACCGAGCTGACGGTAAGCGAAGCCACTGCCACCTGATACCGAGGGGGCTGCACTCTGAGAGACAGACTGGTTTTCAACCGCCTGTGAGTAATGCGTTGACTGCAGCAACTTCTCCGCGGCACCTATGTTCAGCATTCCCATACCGAAACGCTTGTCCAATCCACTTTCGGTAACGCCAAGCGTACCAAACGCGTTCACCAGATCTTCGCCCTTTAGTTCGTAAGTGAAATTACCGGACGCACTCGCCATCAATATGGCTTTCAACAGTTCGACAGGAAGCTGCTCGCTACCATTGCGTGAGGAGGTCGAAAACACCATGTTTTTTTTGGCGGCCAAGGCGTTAAGCCTCACGACAGTGGCGGCAACAATGGGAGCGGCTGCACTCGCGTGGGGATAAGGTCCCACAAGATGGGGCCTCGTACGACCCTCGCCATACAGTTCGTTAATGGCAGGATAAGGCGTTTGAATATTTTGAACAGCGCCTCCGACTACCAGCGAATTATAACCACCGGCCATTAGATGATCGCCCGCTCCACGCCTGCGAACACCTGCGACGTGTAAGACATTATTACTCAGCGCGCTGTAGTCAGCACGTCGTAAAATCTTGTCGGCGGATGAAGGTTTTGCTACCCAGCTGTGATTAATAACCGGGCCCGGAAACAACTGGGAGACATGCGTTGGATCAAGGTCCCATTGAGCAAGCCGCCCTAACCAGGCAGTTGACCTGAATACGTGTGCCGTCTTGATACCGCGCGCCACCGACCTCGTCTTGCCGTAAAACAGCTTGGCAACGGTATGGCTGTGCTGACTGCTCTTTGCACCGGCGGTTACACGAATATCAACGCTTTTAAATTGAGCGTCGTTTACTTCCGGAGCAAAACTCAAACCTGAGTGCTGACCCGACTTCGACGCCCCAAGAGTCTCTACCTGAACAACAACCGAATTGCTCCCGGTAGCAGTAACCGCGTCACGAGGTACGTTTATAAAGCGCTCATAGGCCGCCGCCTCCACCATGGCGAAGGCGGCGACTGTAGCCAACACACTAAAACGCCAGTTGACCGCGTTCATAGTTGCAAAGAGCGCTTCAATAGAAACTCGCTCAACAGAGCTACTTTCTATACGAAAACGGCAGACCATCTTTTAAATCAAGGTAGCGATCGCGCAACTGAGTTTGGCGACTCTTCATTTTAATTTGCTTACCGGCAACGAAAACGTGCTCGGCAAACGTTGTCACCTCAAGCGGATCAGCTGGCCACACTACGAGGTCGGCGGTATTGCCAGGTTCCAGCGTGCAGCAGTCTGAAGTGCCACCAAAGAGCTCTCCCGGATTAACGGTAATGGCGCGCAAGGCGACATCCCAAGGCAGGCCGTTTGCCACGGCGTTGCCAGCTAGCTGGGTCAGGTTCCGCGGGTTATGCGAGTCAGAGTGAGAGAACGCAATGTGAACACCGGCCTTGTGCAAACGCGCAGCGTTTTCGAAAGTGGAGTTCACCGATTCAAACGCGTTCGGCAAATTCTGCAACGGATTTAAGACAACCGTAACGTCCGCGTCGGCTATTTTGTCAGCAACCATCCAGGCTTCGGCACCACCGTAGATGATCAGGTCCAAAGCAAACTCGTTACCCAGTTTCAGCACCGCTTCAATATCGGAAGCCCTGTCCACCACGACAATTAAAGGTATGCGCCCTCGAATCACGTCTTGAAGCGCTTCCAGATCTGATTTACTCAGGCTAAATTCACGAGTTGAACCACTGTCGTAACCGTCGCGATCATCACGATAGTCCTCGGCGTCGTTCAATGCCTCACGTAACTTGAGCATGGCGTGGCCTCTGGCACCGCCAGCCATTTCGGCACCGCGCTCTCCCAGATACGCGACGATGGCCGCATTTTCATTTACAACAAAATCGTCAACGCCACCAAAGTGCACCACTGAACCCGTTCCTGCCAGCATATGGCCAGCTCCACTTGGACGAGGCATTAGAAAACCGCGGGTAACACCTTCGATGCGATTAGAGTTAATGCCAGGTGAACGGGGATTAAAACCCTCTACGACCTTAAACGAAGGACCCGAGTCGTCGTGGGCCTGATAGTCGTTGGTGGAATCGACAGCGCCAACTTCCTGTACGCCAAGCGTACTAACCGTATCGAAAATACCCGGCGTGACAATTTTACCCGAGGCATTGATTACAACAGCACCGCTGGGCACCTTAACACCGCTACCAATTGCCGTAATTTCACCGTCTTCAATCAGTATCGTGGCGTTTTCCATGATGCCGCTTGAACCCATTGTGTGAACCTTGGCATCGGTAATAGCAAATACTTCAGCTGCTGAGCCTGGTGCAATAAGAGCGAAGGTCGCTGCGATTAAAAAAGAATGCTTGTTCATTATTTGGCACCTCCGTTTTCGGCACGATGGCCCAATACGTAATCAGACACGGGTTGATGAGCCGTATTAAATCGGTCGTACATGAGCACGCCGTCGATATACACTTTCTCAGCCTGAGCGTAGACGCTGAATGGGTTGGTGTTCCAAACAACCAGGTCAGCCATTTTGCCGTTCTCCAGCGAGCCCGTCTTAGCCTCAATGCCGAGTGACTTGGCCGGGTTATACGTCAACCAGCGAATCGCATCAGCTTCGTCGAATAGAAGACCTACACGTTTACCGGCCGCCATAGCTTTCGCCGCCTCCTGGTTCAGTCGCTGAATGCCCACCGCTGAATCGGAGTGCACAATGGCACAGGCACCTGCGTTGGCAACCATCGGAATGTTTTCACGTACGTCGTCAAACGCCTCCATTTTGAAGCCGCCCCAGTCAGCCCACATGGAGGCGCAAATGTCTGCTTCAGCGAGCAAGTCGCCAATCTTGTACGCTTCTACCGCGTGGTGGAAAGACGTAATTTTATAATCGAACTCTTTAGCCAAATCGATCATTACGGCCATTTCGTCCGCACGGTAACAGTGATTGTGGACAAGAATCTCACCGTTGAGCACACCTGCAAGCGTCTCGAGTCCCAAGTCGCGGTCAGGTCTGTCACCAGAACCGGCCGCGTGAGCATTGAGCTTTTTCTGATATTTCTGCGCGGCAATCCACGCTTTACGGTAGCCCGCAACGTTACCCATGCGGGTGCCCGGCGCGCGTCCTTTACCTTCACCGTAAACGCGCTTCGGATTTTCGCCACACGCCATTTTCAAACCATGAGGTGCATCTGGAAATTTCATGCCCTGCATGGTTCGAGACGGGACGTTTTTGAGCGTAACGCTGCGTCCGCCAAAAAGATTGGCCGAGCCGGGTAATATTTGCAGGGAGGTAATGCCACCGGCCAGCGCAGCAGCGAAGCCAGGGTCTTGCGGCCAAACGGAGTGCTCGGCCCACACATTGGCCGTATTGGGTGAAGTCATTTCATTGCCGTCAGAGTGTGCACGCACTCCAGGAGACGCGTACACGCCAAGGTGAGAGTGGTTATCGATAATGCCAGGCGTCACCCATTTGCCTTTGGCATCAATTTCGACTGTGTCGCGCGGCGCACGAATTTTGCCACCGACCGCAGCAACAATGCCGTCCATAAGCAAAATACTGCCGTTTTCCATTTCCTCTCCGTTACCGATCAGAATGTGTGCATTTTTAATCAGCACGGGTTTGGCAGCGACGGGTTTATACGTCGAGGCAAAGGCGACGTTATTGTTATCATTGTCATCGCTGTCTTGACCGCAGGCAACGACAAGCGTCGTTGTCAAACCCAGCAGCAGCGCGCGCGAAATACGGGACACTGACATAGTGAACTCCATTAACCATTCATGAGGACCGTAATCGTACCACGAGCGCGACACAGGACGAATGAGGTGGGGCCCAGAAGTCGGCCAAACGAATCAGGCCCGCGACGACCGGGAAAGTCGTGCGGGCCTCAATGACATAGTCTACTTTTTGAAAGCGTTACCGACCAGATTCTGTGATCGATTACCAGTAGCTGCGTCTATCCTGATCGAATCAGGATATCGATATCTCAGGTATCACCCTGCCGGAACGTTATTCGGCCGCTGCCGCTGCTAAGGTCGCCGCGGCCGGTTCCAGAACCAATGGTGCCGCGAAACGAACTGCGCGATTGCTTGATATTGCTCATGTCGGGAAAATCGACCTCAATGTTGCGAGACGAAACGTCAATTTTCATATTCGGAACCGTGTTCGAGATAAGCGAGATGCTGCCAGAGCCCGTATCGGCTTTGAGACGTTCAACGGCTGAGAAATCACCACGGGCTGAAATACTTCCGGAGCCGGTATCCAGATCAAGATCGGAACCGCCCATCCAGTTATCGATATCAATCGACCCAGAACCTGTGTCGACATTTAGCGAGCCCGTTGCGCCATCAATCGTCACGCGACCGGATCCCGTGTCTACACGGACCTCGCCGCCCGCGTCTCTGACATCTACCCGGCCGGATCCTGTATCAGCGTTAACTTCACCACCTACGTTTTCTACGCTGATCGAACCTGAACCGGTATCGGCCAGCACGTTTCCGCTAACGTCGCGAATCTTCACGCGACCGGAACCTGAATCGGCACTCAAATCACCCCGGTGCTGAATACCGGTTATGGCACCCGAACCGGTATCCAATGTGATGTCACCAGACGTATTGTTTGACGAAACCTGCCCTGAGCGGTTCTTCAGTTTAATGTCGCCGTCGATCCCAACAGCCGTGATTTGTCCTGCTCCGTTAACCAGATTGAACGTAACGTCAGCCGGTAATTGAATGTCAAAGTCGACGTGCAGTTCGAGGCCGTCACGAAAACGACGTCCGCTGCCTACCTTGACCTTTTCACCCTGGTAACGAAAAGAGCTCGACGAATTACCACCGCCCTTTCGTTGATAAATGTACTTGTCGTATTCGTCCGTTGGATACACGGTGCGGAGCTTTAGCACTCCGCGCTCAACCACGTCTTCGAATTTAATCAAGTCGAGGTTATCCTGTGCGTCACGGCCGCCAGCAACAACCGTAGCCGTAATCTCTATCTTGTCACTACTCGAAGGCGACAGCGTAATTTCACCGGCTATGTTGCCGAGCGTAACGCTGCGTCCGTTCACGTCGTAGCTAAACGACTCAACACGAGTTTTGCTGTCACGGCTGACGTCCGCACTAACCATGTTATTACTGGTGAGCATCGTCAGTGCGGCCGCGGCCATTAACACCAGCGCCAGGTTGTTACGAACAGATTTGGTATATGAGTTAGTTTTCATATCTTTCTTCCCTAAATATAAAAATATGCAATGTGAGCTCAAGGTTTAGTCATAAAAAACGGGCATTAACCCAGTTCTACGTGATTCCGACGCCACCAAATAGTGGCAAAAATGAGTATGGCCGCCACGGCAAGGCCAACGTAAAGCTGCCCCTGCGTAAAGACCTGGAGAATATCGACAATACTGATGGTCTCGGCACTCATGGAATTCTCCCCGGTGGAGAAGTCGATACCACCTCCAACATGCGGAGAGTTTTCTTCAACAACTGTAAAAAAACCGACGAAGTAGCCACCTATGATGTCAGACAGGTAGCTGTGGCGGTAAGCCAGGTTCTCGGCAAGCGTAATGCCCAGAGGAACGAGTACAGCAACCAAAAACGGTGCTTTTCTCGCGAAGGCCGAACAAAACAATAGCCACGCGTACAAAGGCAAAAACCACACTTGTTGCGTCAACGTCAGCACCAGCCATTTGGAAATAGAACTCAACATTGAAAGCGGGTTCCATAAACCAAACAGTGGAAAACCTTCGCGAAAGCCAAACGCCAGGGTCAGAAGCAACAAGATGCAGACATAGGTTACAAATGCCGCCACCAAAGCAACCAAAGGCAACACTACAACGCCGGTAAACAGTTTAGAGCCAACGGTAGCCGTGTCGGTAATTGGAAGTGACTTCCAAAACAGCACACTGCGGTCGCGACGCTCCGAATACAAACTATCTAATAGATAAAACACACTGACGATTCCGGTGGCAACGCCAAAGATCGCGACCAACGCCAGCATGACAACTTCGCCAAAAACCGGAACCATCGATTTATTCAGGCCGTCAATTGTCGGTAACATATCGCCGGCAATATTAAGGTGCTGCGATCCTTTAAACAGCGCTACAACATGCGTCAGTAAAATAATGCCCATGACAACAGCGGGCACAATCCAGAAGGCACGGTGCTCCCAAAGTTCGCGTCGAATTAGCCAGGTAAACGTTTTGGCAGAAGATGTTTTGGTTTGAGCTTGCGAGTAAGCGTCCATTAGTTTACCGCCTCCATTTTGGCGACAAAAATATCCGAGATACCGGGCGTGTGTATTTCACCGTACGGCTCAAGATCGGAGCGACTAACGCCTTCAAACAAGAACAGCTGTTTGCCGAACACACCTCGTTCGTGAATTGGATTCATGCGGCGTACAGTGTCAGCGTGCTCTGGTTTTACCAGCACTTCCGTGAACGCTTCAGCCAGGTCTTCAACACTGTTCTCCAGCACAATTCGGCCATTACGAATAAACAGCACGTCAGTCAGAATGTTCTCGATCTCTTCTATTTGGTGCGTTGTCACAACAATTGTTTTCGTGTCGTCGAAGTAGTCAGAGAGTAATGACTCGTAGAATTTCTTGCGATACAGAATATCCAGCCCGAGAGTCGGCTCGTCGAGAACCAGAAGCTCGGCGTCAATCGCCATAACCAGAGCCAGGTGAAGCTGGGCGATCATGCCTTTCGACAGCTCCTTAACTCTGTGTTTCGGCACAATGTTTGTACGACTTAAAAAGTCTTTGGCTTTCTCGCGATTAAATCGGGGATGCACGTTTTCCATGAAGTCGAGCGCTTGGTTAACGCGAAGCCAGCGCGGCAAAACGGCAATATCAGCGACAAAGCACACACGCTCCATTAGTCGAGAGCGGTCAGTACGGGGATCAAGTCCAAGAACAGACAAATCACCGTCAAAATCGGTTAGCCCGAGTATGGCGCGAAGCGCGGTCGTTTTGCCGGCACCGTTCGGTCCAACAAGACCGACAATGCGGCCGCGCTCAACCGCAAATGACACGTTGTCCATTGCGCGGGTCGAACCGTAGTTCTTAACAAGTCCGCGGGCTGTAATCATGTCGCTCATTCGCTGTTTTCCTTATTCTGGGCAACCGCCTTGAGCAGATCGTCTGGTGTCAGGCCCAGGCGCTCGACCTTGGCTTGAATGTGGGGCCATTCGTCGGCCAAAAATCGCTCTCTTTCGTTTAACATGAGTTGCGCACTCGCGCCTGATTTAACAAACATTCCGCGTCCTCTTTTTTTCTCTACCAGATTTTCGTCCACTAATTCCTGATACGCCTTAAGTACCGTTAACGGATTCAACTTGTACTCAGCGGCTACGTTACGTACGGATGGTAAGGCGTCGCCATCGGCCACAATTCCCTCGAGCACCATCTCAATAACTCGCTCTTTGAGTTGCCGATAAATCGGCTGATTGTCATTCCAGTTTGGGTCCATAAATTCGCGTCTCTCTTGCTGCGGGGCCGCGAAAAAGCAGGACCCCTTTGTGTCGTGGTGTTGTAGTGTACTATAACACCCACTCTCAAAAATGCAACTGAAACCCTATCTACTTGAAAATAATGATATTAATTTCGCCGTTTCGATAATACAGGTGTGTTAGCACCCCCCACTCTCAGGCGGATTCACCCGATTCCGAAACACCTGAGTGCCAAAATTGAGGTTGGCAAGCCCTGCGGACCGAGCGATGTGGGCCGGCGCAGATCTCTTTCTTAATGAGCAAGAAAACCTCTTACTATTAATGCTTTAACTAGTCTCAACACCTTTTCAGCCCCTGTCAGACCCCTGTGGACAGAGACCCCTGTGGACAGACACAAGCTTCATTCGTGTTCAATCGAGATAAAACTCGATTTATCAGAATGTTAACGAACCACAAAACCTCGCCTGATTTGACCAGTCGCTTTCGATCGAACGGTTAACCCCTTTCCACCCGGGCGAGCGTTTACATCTTCATACACGCAAACACCGGAGACTTTCATGTTAAGAGAACGACACGTTTCACGATCCGCCCCTCTCGTCCTGTGCGCCGCTATCGCCCTCGCGTTACCGGGCTGTACGACCAAGTCAGAGCAGGCCAGCCAAACCATTCCGCAACAGCCACTTCCAACAGCTAGCGAGGATCGGGAATTGGGGGAAGTCGCCTTGACAGGCAGCAAACTTGAGCGCCTCCACAAGCAAATGCCATCAGGAGTAATGGCCACGAAAGAGATCGCTCAGTCCTATTCGAACGATGTGGCAGCTACGGGTCTTTACTACAGGCATCGCGAACTGGCGTTAAACTTACCCGCGGTGAACACAGAAAAATACGCCCAAATTGAACGCAACCCCATCAAGCTAACCCGTGAAGAACCTGTTTCAACCTTCAGTATCGACGTCGACACCGGCGCGTACGCCAACGTGCGACGTTTTCTGAACAACGACCGGCTGCCACCGCAGGACGCCGTCCGCGTGGAAGAACTGATTAACTACTTTACGTACGACTACCCGCAGCCGGACAGCGAGACGCCGTTCAGTGTGTCTACTGAATTGTCTGCCAACCCCTGGAACAGTGACACCTGGTTGTTGCAGGTTGGATTGAAAGGTTTCGAAGTACCGGCGGCTGAACGGCCATCTGCCAATCTGGTTTTTCTGCTTGATGTGTCAGGCTCCATGAACGATCCGGACAAGCTTCCTTTGCTTAAAAAATCATTCAAACTATTAACCCAACAGCTCGACGACAACGATCGTATCTCGATTGTTGTTTACGCCGGTGCATCGGGAGTCGTGCTCGAACCAACGCCCGGTAACGAACACGGCATCATCAAGAAAGCACTACGCAAACTTGAAGCCGGTGGCTCTACGAACGGAGCCGAAGGCATTCAGCTCGCTTATGAAATAGCAGAGGAAGCCTTTATCGAAAACGGCATTAACCGCATTGTTCTGGCCACTGACGGAGATTTCAACGTCGGCACGGTAAATTTCGAGGCGCTGAAAGACTTGGCCGAACGAAAGCGAGAAACCGGCATATCGCTAACAACACTCGGTTTTGGTACTGGCAACTATAACGACCACTTGATGGAGCAGCTGGCTGATGCGGGTAACGGTAACTACGCGTACATTGATTCAGCCAAAGAAGCGCGCAAAGTATTGGTCAACGAAGTCACCTCAACGCTGCATACAATTGCCAAAGACGTCAAGATTCAAATCGAATTCAATCCCGACATCGTCGCCGAGTACCGACTGATTGGCTATGAGAACCGCATGTTAAACCGTGAAGACTTTACCAACGATAAAGTAGACGCAGGTGAAATCGGTGCGGGCCACACTGTTACGGCTTTGTACGAACTCGTACCGGCCGCCAGCACGTCGCGCAGCGTTATACCACTGCGCTACCAAAGCGAAACAGCTACAAGTGCTCGACCGGGTGCGCTTTCTGGTGAAGCCGCCTTCGTCCGACTGCGCTACAAGCAACCCGACGGTGACGTCAGCACAGAAATCACCACGCCTGTCAGAACGGCAGACCGGGTTGAGCTTGAGAACAGCAGTGACAACCTACGATTTAGCGCTTCAGTTGCCGCGTTTGGTCAATTGCTAAACGGCAGCCCCCATATCGGTGACTTCTCCATGAAAGATGTCAACGCACTGGCTCAAAGCGCCATCACGGCCGACCCGTATGGTTACCGACACGAGTTTGTCAGCCTGGTCTCTGCCGCCGATTCTCTGATGACTGAATCGACCGGAGGCCCGGTTGCTCTGACCAACTGAGAGCCCGATTTTAACGTTGCGCCTCACTCAATCTACACAAAGGTGTTCATCAGCGCCCACCTTGCTTACAGTAACGGCCATGGATGGCCAGCGCTCTGATCAGGAACTGATGACGGCTTATGGCACCGGCGATGCCGGTGCCTTCGGCGAACTGTATGCACGCCACAAAGCCCCCCTGTACCGATATTTCAAGCGCCAGTGCCCGGTAACCGAACTTGCCGACGAGTTATTTCAGGAAACCTGGGCGCGCGTTATTAAAGCGCGGGAGCGCTACGAGGCCACCGCAAAATTCACCACCTGGCTATACCGCATCGCTCACAATCTGCTCATGGACTACGGGCGTAAGAACACGAGAACACCGCATCTCGTTACGGTAAACCACGACGATGAACCGGTTAGTCTCGTCGCATCGCAACCGTCTCAAGACCAGCTTGCCGACGCCGCGTCACTGCAGCAGCGACTTCTGCAAGCGATAGAGCAGTTACCTGAAGAGCAGCGCAGTGCCTTTCTTCTCAAAGAAGAAGGCGCACTTTCGCTGGTAGAAATTGGCGAGATACTCGGCGTGGGACGCGAAACGGTTAAAAGCCGACTTCGCTATGCCACCCAAAAATTACGCAGTGCACTAGCCGACGAACAGCAGGCCTTTTTATGAGTACGAACAAAGACAACCCGACCGACGCTGACATTAGTGATCTGTATCGCACAACGCAAAACGACGGCCCGAGTGCGTCGCTCGATGCGGCGATACTCGCTCAGGCTGAAGCGGCGGCACGGCCCAAGACAAAGCGCCCTGCCTGGATTGCACCTGTTGGCCTCGCGGCGACCATGTTGCTAGGGGTTAACCTGGCTATGAATTTGAAAGACTATTCGAGCGAGCCCGATATTTTCTCGGAAAGCCAAGCCGTGAGCGCCGAAAAGTCGCAGCAATACGAAGAACTTGAATCTGTCGAAGACCTGGTAAATGCAGCTCCCGGACCTGCACCCGAAATCAAATCGGCCACCGAGACGGAGCTGGACGAAACACGGCTTGCTTCCGACTATTCACAACTGCACCGTTACGCAGGCGATGATGACGCCCGAGCAATAATTGAAGCCAGGCAGAAACAGCGCGAAGCTGCAGGCGTAAGCTCAGCCTCCACGTCGAGAAAGAGCGAAGAGCCAAAGCAGGTAGCGGAGCGGCTAGAAGCGGAGTCCAATTCGTTTAACACCGCCGGTAAAAGCTCGAAGGAAAAATATTCGCCTGAACGAGCGCCAGTGGTAGCCTTAGTTCCCACACCAGCTGCAGATTCAGCCAGTGCCATCGACTCGAGTGACGATCGTGAACTTGATCAAGTGGTTGTAACCGGTTCAACTTTACCGCGGAACGCAAGGAAGACCCGCAATCGCACCGCAAATCAAGCCGTGAACACTCAAGGGGCGCTCGTCAAAAGCCTATTCAGCGACGAACAGATTCCGGAAAGCGCGTCCGCTCCAGCACTACAAGCGGTCAGCAACGAACCCTATTTTTGCGATCTGGCGGCACTGAATATCGATGAAGATTCAGTCGAAGTCGCCAAGGTGATCGCCCGGTCGTTTGAACCCCCGCTAAACGCGGTCTCATGGCCCGGCTATATCCGCGAACTTGCACAAAGCCAAGACTACACAACAGCTTGCGCCCAGTTAGCGGCTTTCTACGAACTGTTCCCCAATGTGGCTCTGGTTACCCCATTGCCAGTTGCATTACCGCCTGAAAACTAGCCGGGACTAGTTGGCCTCCGGGTCCGAAAAAGAATCCCCCGGCGGCGAGCCGTAGTGATAGAATCAGCGCCCTGAAATTGAGTCTTACACGACACACACGGGGAGTCCCAACATGAAAAAGCCAGTCGTTGTTGCCATTACCGGAGCCGCCGGTCAAATTGGTTACCAGTTAGCGTTTCGCATCGGTTCAGGTCAGCTACTCGGTCCCGATCAGCCGGTAATCTTGAGCCTGCTTGAAATCACGCCAGCGCTTGACGCACTCAACGGTGTCGTTATGGAACTAAACGATTGCGCTTTCCCGACGCTCGCAGGCATTGTCGCCACCGACGATCCAAACGTGGGCTTTAAAGACGCCGACTACGCCCTTCTGGTTGGCGCGCGACCACGTGGACCCGGCATGGAACGCAAAGACCTGCTCGAAGCGAATGCGGCCATTTTCTCGGTTCAGGGTAAAGCCATGAACGATCACGCCAGCCGCGACATCAAAGTTCTTGTGGTCGGTAATCCGGCTAATACCAACGCGTTGATTGCCCAGAAAAATGCACCCGATATTAACCCGGCCAATTTCACCGCCATGACCCGACTCGACCACAACCGTGCCCTGAGTCAGCTCGCTGAGAAAACCGGCAAGCACGTTAACGATATTAAGCATATGACCATTTGGGGCAACCACTCGGCCACTCAATACCCTGACATCAACCATTGCTCGGTTGACGGTTCAGACGCCACTTCTTTGGTTGACCAGGACTGGACGCGCAACGACTTCATCCCTACCGTCCAAAAACGCGGTGCCGCTATTATTGCTGCCCGCGGTGCGTCGTCAGCTGCGTCTGCAGCCTCGGCTGCCATCGACCACGTTCGGGACTGGGCGCTTGGCACTGCGGACGGAGACTGGGTCAGCATGGCCATTCCTTCAGACGGCAGCTACGGTATTGCGGAGGGCGTGATTTACTCCTTCCCGGTCACCTGCAAAAACGGTCAGTACGAAATTGTGCAGGGCCTTGAAATTGACGAGTTCAGTCGTGAGCGTATGGACGCCACACGAACCGAGCTTCAAGAAGAACGCGACGGCGTCGCTCACCTTCTTTAAATAAGGCTTTAAGGCACGTTCTGCCATCGGAAACCATTGAAGCTGGCCGAACGCAGCGAAAAATCAAAGCCGTCTCTGGCAACAGAGGCGGCTTTTTTACGGCCAATTTCCCGCGTTCCGCCTCCTCTTTTCTGTCGCCCGGCATATTCTTTAGCATTGATTTTATTAACAATTCTCGCTATTGAGATTATTGTCAATTGCGGCAATGCACCATCTCAGGCTATAGTCTAGCCCTACTCGCCTCACGCTGAGGCAGACACCGCACCGGCGGTGAAACAGGAGAACTCGTACATGTCGACTCTTTTTTGGATAGCTATCACCCTCGGCGGTGCACTGGCTCTGGGCTACAACCGCGCCACACTCAAAACCGTCACCATAGCAGCCGCAGCGCTGTATTTTGCCTATTGGGTACTGGGCGACGGCGGCTTTCTTTGGAGTCTGGTACTGCTGTTACCTGTCGCCGCACTCGTTGCACTCAACATGGACGACTGGCGCAAAGAAAATCTGAGCAAGCCGGCGCTCGCCATGATGCGTAAAGCGCTCCCGGAAATGTCTTCGACAGAAAGAGTCGCTCTGGATGCCGGCACCGTTGGTTGGGACGGCGACCTCTTCTCGGGTAATCCTGACTGGAACAAGTTGCTGGGCGCTCCCAAGCCGACTCTCTCAGTCGAGGAACAAGCGTTTCTGGATGGACCTGTTGAAGAAGCCTGCGCCATGATTGATGAATGGCAAATCACCCACGAGTTGGCCGACCTGCCGGAAGAACTTTGGACCTTTCTTAAAGAGAACAAGTTCTTTGCCATGATCATTCCGAAGGCCTATAACGGACTTGAATTTTCAGCGCTGGGGCACTCTGCCGTCATTGCAAAACTGTCAAGCCGAAGCACGGTAGTATCCTCAACTGTAGCCGTGCCGAATTCACTCGGTCCGGGCGAACTTCTCATGCACTACGGCACCGAGGAACAAAAAAACCACTACCTGCCGCGTCTGGCCGTGGGTAAAGAAATTCCGTGTTTCGGCCTTACGAGCCCGCGCGCCGGATCAGACGCCACGTCTATTTCGGATACCGGCATTGTCTGCAAAGGCATGTTCGAGGGCGAAGAAGTTCTGGGACTGCGACTAAACTGGGACAAGCGCTACATCACGCTTGCACCCGTAGCAACTGTCATTGGACTCGCATTCAGAATGTACGATCCAGACCAGCTGATAGGAGACGTCGAAGACCTCGGCATCACCTGCGCACTCATTCCTGCAACACTGCCCGGCGTAACGTCAGGCCGGCGCCACTTCCCGCTCAACGTACCCTTTCAAAACGGCCCTACGCAGGGTGAAAACGTATTCATTCCACTAAGCTACATTATTGGCGGACAGGAAATGGCCGGTGAAGGCTGGCGTATGCTGGTCGAGTGTTTAACGGTCGGCCGATCGATTTCGTTACCCTCAACCGCCGTGGGCGGTGGTAAGGCGGCCCTTGCCGTTACCGGCGCTTACGCCCGGATTCGCCGCCAGTTCAATTTACCCGTCGGCAAATTTGAAGGCGTACAGGAACTGATTGCCCGCATTGCCGGGCTAACCTACGCAATGGACGGCGCCGTAAAATACACCTGCGGTGAAATTGACCGCGGCCAAAAGCCTGGCGTTCCTTCAGCCATCCTTAAATACCACTGCACCGAATTTGCGCGCAAAATCGCCAACGACGCAATGGATATTCACGGAGGCAAAGGCATATGCCTGGGCCCAAACAACTACCTGGGTCGCGGCTACCAGGCGGTTCCAATCAGCATTACCGTTGAGGGCGCGAACGTCATGACGCGCTCACTGATCATTTTCGGCCAGGGTGCCATTCGCTGTCACCCTTACATGCTCAATCTTATCGAAGCCTGCAACGACGAAACGCCGAACGCGCTCGACAACTTCGACAAGAACCTGTTTGGCATGGTTGGCAACTCGTTCGCCAACGCCGCACGATCATGTGTTCTGGCGCTAACGTCCTCACGCCTCACGCCTGTTCCAGTAGACGGACCTACGAAGCACTACTACCAACAAATCAATCGCTATAGCTCGGCTTACGCTCTAGCGGCCGACGTAGCCATGATGAGTCTGCAAGGTAGCCTGAAAAAACGGGAAATGCTGTCAGGTCGACTAGGCGACATATTAAGCTGCCTCTACTTTGCGTCCTGTGTACTCAAAAAATTCGAAGACGAAGGACGTCGCAGTGAAGACTTACCGGTAGTCGACTGGGCCATCAGGCACTTCATGTACACGGCCCAAGAGCAGTTACACGGAGTCATTCGAAACCTGCCAAACCGGGCGCTTGCTCTGGCTCTTCGCATCATGGTTTTTCCGCGAGGTCGCATGTACTCCGCGCCATCCGACGCGCTGGATCGCGAAGTATCCGAACTGATGATTCGCGACTCACAGACTCGCGACAAACTTGTCGCTGGCACGTTCCTCACGCCTCATGAAAACAACATTCCGGGTCGCATTGACCAGCTAATGCGCGAGGTAGAACAGTACGAGACGCTTGAGAAGAAGCTGCGCACCGCGGTCAAAGAGGACGTAATTCCAGGCGGCGCACCGCCCGCTATTGTCGACGCCGCACTTGCGGCCAACGTCTTTACTGCAGCCGAAGCCGAAGCCTATCTGGCCTTCGATGCTGAAATTCAGCACCTGTCGGCGGTTGACGACTTCTCAACAGAAGAACTCATGGCAGGCACAGGTGCAGACAGACAAGACGTCCGAAGAGACACCGCCGCCTGACAGCCAGTTCCACAGCACGGCTTGATACAGTCTTAAGGCGATGCAGAAATGCATCGCCTTTTTTCGTTGCGACGAATTGCATCAAAGAGGTACGTATTCTAATAGTCTGCCTTACTGCCTCCATCCAATTTTACGTTAAGCTAGCCCTCTCGTTTAAGCCCAGCAGGCCAGCTTCATGAGCACCAAACCTACCGTCCTCGTAACCGGAGGTAGCCGTGGTATCGGCGCCGCGACCACTCGACTACTCGCACGCCGTGGCTATCGTGTGTGCATCAATTTCAGACATGACGTACACGCCGCCAAAGCGCTTACAGAAGAGCTTGCCGAATTCGACCCGGTAGCCGTACAGGCTGACGTCTCGAACGAACGCGACATCATGAAATTGTTCGAGACAATCGACATTGAATTTGGTGCGTTGACAGCGCTTGTTAACAACGCGGGCGTGCTCTCCACACAGACGCGAGTCGAACAACTCACCGCCGAGCGCATTAACTGGATGTTTACCAATAACGTCACCAGCGCATTTCTGTGCGCGCGGGAGGCCGTAAAACGAATGTCAAAAGCGCGCGGAGGTAAAGGTGGATCCATTGTTAACGTATCGTCGGTTGCAGCCCAAACTGGAGCGCCCTGCGAGTACGTAGACTACGCTGCATCCAAGGGCGCTCTCGACGCACTCACACGTGGACTGTCGAAAGAGGTCGCAGCCGAAGGTATTCGCGTTAATTCCGTACGACCGGGTTTCATTCAAACCGGCATACACGCCGACGGCGGTGAACCAAACCGGATCAACCGGCTAAAAGAAAATATCCCAATGAAACGAGGCGGCACTCCAGAAGAAATAGCCCTGTCTATAGCCTGGCTGCTCTCAGAGGAAGCCTCCTACTGCACGGGCACCTTCATCAACGCTGCAGGCGGCACCTGAAAAAGCCCGGATTAGTATTGCAACCCAAAAACCAGAACAACGATTTCGATAACCCCACTCCAATGGCAAGTTAACAAGGCAAGGCAGACTTCGCCGCGACCCCCGGACTGTCTCACTGATTAAACGAGAAGCATCCTGACAGAGATTGCCGCGCGCTCCGCGCTCGCAATGACTAGCTTTAATACCACGCGCTCCGCGCTCGCAATGTCGGACGTTATTGTTGAGTCAACGGTTCCTGAAAAAGAGCCCGAGAAAAAGAAACCTAAAATAGCCAATTGATCCAACGGCAAAAGCTGTCCGAGCAATCTCGAGTACGCAGGTCTGGCCCCACCTAATCAATTTGCGGAAATAAAACGGACCGAAGGGAGTCATTCCGCAAATTGACTAGGTGGGGCCAGACCGGAAACCCCGGAAGAGCCCAAAGACGAAAACCGGACAAAGGCAGACTTGACCGCAACCTCCGGACTGTCTAACGTATTAAACTCGACGCATCCGGACAGAGATTGCCGCGCGCTCCGCACTCGCAATGACGAGTTCTAATACGACGCGCTCCGCGGTCACACTTACGGGCTCTGATGCCACGTTCGCAATGACGGACCCTCTCGTTTATCACCCGGAACGCGAGAAGACTTGAGTCCTAAGGGGGTGTTGGGGGCTTGGCCCCCAACAAACGAAAAACCCTAACCGTCAGAAAAACCACTAGCCGAAAACTGTTCATTCAAAAAATGTCCGACGCGTGACGCCGCAATGGGCTTACCCAGAACATATCCCTGAATAAAATCGCATCCCATTTCTTTCAGCTGTGCCACCTGCGCAGAATCCTCAACACCTTCAGCGACAATTTGCTTGTTCAGATTCTGAGCCAGACTAACCATAGCCTGAAGCAGCTTCGTATTCCGCCGGCTGTAGTGCATTCGGCGAACAAAATCACCGTCAATTTTAATCGTATCGATTGGTAACGACTGTAATCGTTCTAGCGAAGAACTACCGGTACCGAAATCATCCAGCATCAACTTCACACCCATATTGCTCAGGTTCCCAAGCACGGTTTTTTCAACCATGCGACAGGCCTGCAAAGTGCGCTCACTCAGTTCCAGACGGATACGCTGAGGATCAATGTTGCCACGCTTTAACATGGTCCCCAGATTGCTGACAAAATCGCTTTGTACAAACTGCGATTCGTCAATGTTGATACACACACTGATAGACTTGTGTCGTTCATTTTCGCTCGACCAGATATTCATATCGCGAATAACTTTGTCGATAACCCAATCGCCAATATCAAGAGCAAGCTGCGACTGCTGGGCAAGCGCCATAAAATCACGGGGTAACAAAATACCGCGCGTAGGGTGATGCCAACGAACCAGAGCTTCGACCGCCACAACAGCATTCGATTGCAGCGAAAAAATCGGCTGGTAATAAAGACACAGCTCCTGCTTCGCTAGTGCAGCGCGTAACTCGTCTTCAAGTCGAATATCGGACGGACGTGGATGTCGCATGTCATAGCCAAACGTCACCTGAGTCGCGCCTCCTTTCGTTTTCGCATCGAACATGGCGAGGTTCGCGTCTTTAAGCGTCTCAACCGCTGCTCGTTCCGGCGTGGTCTCAGCCACACCAATGCTGATTGAAATATAAAACGAATGGCCAGCCACACGTAGCGGTTTCAGAAAATACTCAAGAATACGCGTCGCGATTAATTCGGCGTCGGTGCCAATGCGCTGTCCGGGTGCCATGATGGCAAACTCGTCCACACCCATTCGCGCCATCATGTCGCCCGGTCGAAGGAGTTCCTTGAGACGATGCGCTACCGCGACAATAACCTTGTCGCCAACGGTATGACCAAACTGCTCATTAATAAGCGCGAAGCGGTCGATATCCAGATATAAAACAGCAGTGGATGCCGTAGCACTCCGTCGACTTTGACGAGAATCGCGCTCGAGATGATCAACCAGCATATGGCGGTTCGGCAATCCAGTTAACGGATCAAGCAGTTCATGACTTACTTCAGCCCGCGTGCCTGCGTCATTGACGATATTGGCAATCAGCTCAAGCAGCGAATGCAGCATGTCGCGGTCATCTGTCGACAACTCCCAGGCGTCCGCTTTGTCACTCACATTACTGCCAAGCAGTACGGCCAGACCGCTGGCCTGATGAAAACACCAAACGGACTTATCGGTGTGGGTGAGTCCTTTAACAAGCTGGACTACGCCGGGCGCATCTTGCGTTACGTCAGAGCAGACGAACTCAGGCATGGCCGCTTTACGCGATAAGTCGCAGGCCTCTTCGACAGCAAAGCCCACGTGAGCAAGCGTCTCGAAACCGGCTTCGTGCGACGCTTTCGTGTACAAGGCGCCGCAGTCGACACCCATGTACCGGGCAAGGGACGACAGCACGCGCTCGGCGACCTGTTCGGCCGAATAGCGGGCGGCTTTCAGCCGAAACAAATGACGAGTCAGCGTATTGGTTAGTTTGGCACGACGCACGTCGAGCAAAGACTGACGCTGACGCTGATTACTTTCTTTAAGTTGAAGACTGAGCTTGGCACACAAATCCCGGTAGTAGTCCGAGGAATCCTGTGTTTGATCAATCAACGGTTGTGGTGGTTTATTATTATTCATGTATCACCAGTTGGAATGATTTCAACCACGCTAACACAATCAATTTTGTCTGTGCAGGCGATGTGACGAAATATCGGGAAATGGTGGTAAACTCCTGACATAACTTAAGTAAATCGTGAAACTCCGCAACATAACCCATGTCGATTCCCCCTTTACACCCAGAGGCTCCGCCAAAAAAAGAAAGCTCAGCGCCGAAAGGTCCTGAGTGCATGGACTGCGGCTCGACGCTCGGTGGCAAGTTTTGCCACTACTGCGGACAACGTAAACAGCGACGTGTCGCCTCAGCCTTCAGCCTCGCCGGTGAGTTTGTAGGTGACATTTTCAACTGGGACTCACGCGTGTGGCGCACACTTTGGCCGTTGTTTTTTAAACCCGGATTTCTGACCAAGTCATACATGGAGGGCAAACGGGAGCGACACGTTCCACCTATTCGCCTTTACCTGATTAGCAGCATTATTTTCTTTCTGCTGGTCTCCATGTCACCGCGCGGTTACATCGATCAAGTGTCTTCGGCCATCGATCTCAAAAAAGGGGATACCGAATCCGCCCTTGAATACGGCCTCGATACCGAGATTAATAAAGAGTCGTCCAGAGCCGTTATAGCCATACTTCAACAACTGAACCCCGACCTCAACTTTTCCAACGACGATCTGCCAATAACAACCGGCGATGACGAGGAGGATACCGAAGACAACCGGGAAACCGACGCAACCTCTACGAATCTTGATGATCGTGAAGTATTCGATCTCGACGTTTCAATTGGAGAAGACGCGACCAACGTCATAACGAGCTCCGGTGAAACATCGGCAAGTCAGGCGGATATCAACAGCGATACTGATCAAGAAAATTCGGGCGACAATTCGACAGACAGCACCGATGGAGCATCCACGGACGACGGCGTGGATGACGATGAAATTCAAATAGTCACTGACTGCGACGGAATACGGGACATGGAATACAGTCCCGGACTCGAATTCCTGCGAAAACCCGCGGTGAAAACATGCGAGTCAATGTCTACCTGGGGCGGACTCATCACCTTTATCGAAGAACTGATTGAAGGCCTGCCCAGAACACTATTGGTTCTCTTGCCTTTAATGGCGCTAACGAACAAATTATTGTTCTTGTTTGCAGGACGCTACTACGTCGAACACCTGCTCTACTACGTACACAACTACTCGTTCCTGTTTCTGTTCACTGTTGTGCTGGCCGCCGTAGGTAAGCTGGTTAATCTTATTGGCGGCGACATTAGCGGGCTGTTGTCCTCAGTCGGTACGCTCTACGTCATTTACTACTTTTTCAAATCTATGCGAGTGGTTTACGAGCAAGGCTTCATCTTCACACTGGTTAAATGGCTGACGCTTGTATTGACCCTGTTTATTTATGTACCCATGATTCTGGCTTTTTTCACCGTAGCCACCGCGGCACTGCACGGGCTATGAAACCGGCTACTCCCAGCCGCATTATCATGCACGTAGATATGGACGCGTTTTACGCCTCTATTGAACAGCGCGACAACCCCGAACTCAAAGGCAAGCCTGTCGTCGTAGGTGGAGGTGGTCCAAGAGGTGTTGTCGCCGCCGCCAGCTACGAGTCCCGACAGTTTGGCGTGCGCTCCGCCATGCCGGGTCGCGAAGCCCAGCGACGCTGCCCCGACGCCATCTTTGTAAAACCACGGCTTGACCATTACCGCGAAGTGTCGCGCGATATTTTCGCCATTTTCAAAGAACTCACCCCCATTTACGAAGGGCTCTCGCTGGATGAGGCTTTCCTCGATTTCAGTGACGAACCCGATATCCATGACGGGGTCAAAGAGCGCGCGCTGCTCATAAAACGACGAATTTTTGAGCGCACTGCACTAACGGCGTCGGTAGGCGTTGGTCCAAATAAACTGGTGGCCAAAATCGCCTCTGACCTAAACAAACCCAACGGGCTCTGCATGCTCTTTGGTGACGCTATTCGCAACACTTTGGATCCAATGCCCGCGGGCACGATTCCCGGAATTGGCAAGAAAACGGTAGAAAAGCTGCAAAACATTAAAGTAGCCACGATCCGCGACCTGCGCACGGCTCCCGACGCCGCGCTGTCGGCCGTTTTCGGACGCTATGCCATGCGTATCAAGCAGCGCGCCGGAGGCATCGACCACCGCGAAGTCGTGCCATCGCGAGGAGACAAGTCCATTAGCGCTGAAAACACCTTCGCTGAAAACCTCAAAACGCTAAAAGAAATGGAGAAAGAACTCATCGGACTCGCCGACCGCACGGCCGAACGCGCGCGGCAAAAAAACCTGTTGGGATCGGTAGTTATGATCAAAATTCGCATGCCGGATTTCACTACCCTGACACGACAAATGCCGTTGCAGCCAGCCAGCAGCGCGAGCGACGCCATTGGCAGCCGCGCCCGGGAGTTGCTACGAGACTGGCGCGCGGACTATCCCGATGCCGCAGTGCGATTGTTGGGGGTGGGCATTTCAGGATTGCAGGAAGAGCGTCAAATGGGGCTGTTTGACTCCCCCGATGACCCTGTTGCGGTAGATCAAGTGCTTGATAGTATTCGCGAAAAGTTTGGCTCAGACATGCTAAAGCGTGGTAACAAGCTACACTAGAAGGTACCATTGCGAGTCAGCATTACGCTGAGCAAGGCAAGTTGAGCTATCCGTGTACACCCAATATTTTGGGCTGACCGAAAAACCGTTTTCGATCACGCCCGACCCAAGCTTTTTGTTCCTGTCAGAACGCCACGCAGAAGCACTGGCGCATTTGGTCTATGGCGTAACGGAAAGCGGTGGGTTCATTCAATTGACTGGCGAAGTTGGCACGGGAAAAACAACGCTGACGCGCTGCCTGCTGGACCGGCTACCGGACACCGTAGACCTGGCCGTGGTGCTAAACCCGCGACTCAGCGTGCCCGAATTCTTAGCCGCTATATTCAGCGAACTAGGCATCACGTCGCCCGGTCGCGAGGCGACGACGAAAGAACTGGTCGATGCTCTGAACAAATACTTGCTCGAATCTCACGTCAACGGCCGCCGCACCGTGCTGCTTGTTGACGAGGCGCAGAACCTTGACAGCGACGTACTCGAACAGCTGCGACTTTTGACCAATCTGGAAACCAGTAAAGAAAAGCTACTACAGATTATTTTGGTAGGACAGCCAGAGCTTCGTGACACGCTGGCACGCAACGACTTGCGCCAGCTTGCTCAACGCATTACCGGCCGGTACCACCTGGAAAACCTGAACGCTGAAGAAACCATTGCCTACGTTAAACACCGCATGGAAATCGCAGGTAATACAGACGACGTGTTTGAACCCGCGGCACTGTGGGAAATTCATTCGCTTACTGGCGGCAGTCCACGACTGACCAACGTTCTGTGCGACCGCGCGCTGCTAGGTGCCTATTCGAGCGAATCCAAAACAGTCTCTCGCGAGCTGTTACGCAAAGCGTTTGAGGAAATCCACGGCGCACGACCAGTACCGCCGCGTCGGGAATCCGGCCGTCGCACTACCGCCGATACAGTCCTCAGTACGGTTCCGTGGCGTTCCGCCGCCGCCGCGTTGGCAGGCTTGGGACTTGCCGGCTGGATAGGCTGGACCCTGGCCAATCGCGACATAGACAGTCCGCAAGCGCAGTTTCCTGTTACAGAGCAAAACAGTGAAGAAACCGGCGCGCTTCGGAACAACAACCCGCGCCTGTCGACTAACTTATCAAGCAGTGCCAGTCGGGACACACAGAGTGGAACGGCTTATGAATCTCAGCTATCCCCGAACACCAACTTAAAACTTGATCGCCGCCTGGGCGCAGACGGCTCCGGCGACGCAACCGCCTTTTCTGAGGACGAATTTGTTCCGTTGGCTAATTTGTTGAACAACCCGGCGATCAATACGAGCACCGACCAGTCGTTCAGGGACTTGTTTGGACTGTGGCAGCGCCCCACGGGCTTCGGTTCGAACGCGCCGTGCGTCTGGGCGTTACAGCATCAACTGCGCTGCGAGTTTCTGGTGGGCTCTAAACGACTCATTAGCGCCATCAACCGACCCGCCATTCTTTCGTTAGTAGACGACAGCGGACAGGTTCACAACGCGGTGGCTGTTCAGCTTGACGATACCTCGGTGGTTCTGCGCATCGCCGATAGCGAATACCGCATTAGCAACACGGACCTTTCCCGCTACTGGTACGGCGAGTTTCTTGTGCTTTGGCAGCCGCGGGATGGCGTCGCCGAGCTTCTGCTTCCAAACACGCGCAGTAATGGCGTAGCGTGGCTGCGGGCTATGCTTGCGAGACTCAACGACGAACCGGTACCCACACCGAATTCTTTTTACTTTGACCAGAATCTCATGCAGCGTGTTACAGAATTTCAGCGTGCGCACCAGCTCGAAGCTGACGGTATTGCAGGGGTACAAACACTTATTGCACTAAACACCGCACTACGTGTTTCCGGCACCCCTTTGCTCAGACCTTACGAACAGCCTCTGGCCAACTCCTACTAACTGGAACGACTGTGTCTTTTATTCTCGACGCCTTACGCAAAGCTGAAGACAAAAACCGGGACCGGCATAATATGACCGTGCCTCAAGGGCCACGCGTGCTCGATGAAGCGTTACCGGAAGCGCCACCGGCTGAGCGCAACTCGGCGGTCGTTCTCATTTTGATGGGTGCAGTTATTGCCAGCGCTGTGTGGTGGTTCATGCGCGACACTACACCGAACGCACCGGCGCGCGTCGCTGCTACAAGTCCAGTCCAACGCGTCGCAGTCGAACCTGTAAACCAAACTCAAGCAGCCAGCAGCAGACCCCTGCCCGCAGAGCGACCCAATATACGGAGGGACACCGGCGCCCGTGCTCTGGATCAGGAAGCCAGACGCGGCGATGCACCAAGCACTTCAGCTTCAACCGCTTCCCAAGCAGACCCAAGCACTGTACGACCGGGCGTCGCTTCCAACGGCCTGAGTGCCACTCTTTCCGGAGGATCGCGGACGATCAAGCCAGGTACCGTGACCATTTTGGAACCGGACGGAAGCATGCCGACGTCAGCGCCAACCCCTACATCCAATACCACACCCACCAGCACAGCCGGGCCTGCAGCAGCTGCGAACTCGCGAGTGCGGGAAGAGACGCTACCCCAATATCGTGAGTCGCTGACCTCTGGCGAGGTTCCTATTCCACAGTTACATCTCGATATCCACGTATACAGCGCTGAGCCAAAAAAACGGTTTGTGTTTATCAATCTCGATAAATACGGCGAAGGCGACTCTATCGACAAAGACACCACTGTTGAATCCATCGAGCCTCAGGGCGCTGTTATTAATCACAAAGGTTACCGATTTGTTTTGCAACCGGACTAACACACTCTCCTCGAGTCACTCAAACTCTCGAGCACCGTTCATGATAGCTGGCGGGAGGAAGCGGTGAGCGCCTCAACGGTCGCACCCGGAATTGCCTACGTAGACGGGCGACGCATACGTCGCGCCATGGTGGCCGGCATTCGCAAGGTAATTGAGGGTCAGGAGCACCTCAATAAGATTAACGTGTTCCCGGTAGCCGATGGCGACACAGGCACCAACCTGGCGCTCACCATGAATTCAGTACTCGCCACCTTGCGCCGTTCGAAGTCGCGTGAGGCTGACACCATGTTGACCGACATAGCAGACGCCGCGCTCGACGGAGCACGCGGCAACTCCGGAGCTATTCTGGCGCAGTTTTTTCAAGGGGTCAGCGACGCGACAGCCGGGCTGCATACGATTACCACCGAACAGTTCGCCAAAGCGGTGAAGAGCGGCGAGCAGTACGCTCGCGAAGCGCTGTCAAAGCCCCGCGAAGGCACTGTTATTACGGTGATGCGTGATTTTGCTGACCACCTGGTGCATTTGACAACAACCAAACCCAAACTGGACTTCGTTAGTCTCTTTAAAGAAGGTCTCACGCACGCCCAGACATCACTTGCCAATACGCCAACTCAGTTGGACGTATTGCGCAAGGCGGGAGTAGTGGATGCCGGCGCGGCCGGTTTCGTACACTTCCTGGACGGTATTCTTCACTACACGCTCCACGGTAAAGTAGATCAGAAAATTCCGGAACCGAATGAGTTTGAACTGGAACACTCCGAAGAATTAATGGCCGGTGACGTGCACGATCTCGACTACCGCTTTTGCACGGAGTGCATCGTAACGGGCGCCGACATAGATCGCCGACACTTGCGTGAAGAACTCTCACAGCTTGGCGGAAGCCTGGTACTCGCCGGGACCAACCGCAAAGCCAAAATCCACATTCATGTAAACGAGCCCAAGAACGTCTTTAAGCTTGCGGCCAACTACGGCGAAGTCAGCGGCACCAAAGCCGATGACATGCATCAGCAGCAAGAGATGACGCACCACCAAACACAAACGGTGGCCGTCACCATCGATTCCGCTGCCGACCTGCCGGACGAAGAACTTGAACGCCTTAACATCCACATGATTCCCGTGCGGCTGCATTTTGGCGACGAAAGCTATTTGGACAAAGTAACCATCACCGCCGACGAATTTTTCAACAAACTGGATACGCACCCGGTCCACCCCAAGACATCGCAACCTTCACCCGGAGAGTTTCGGCGCAACTTCGATTTTTTGGCTTCGCACTACGCCCATGTGCTTTCGATTAACGTCACAAGCTGGGGAAGCGGTACGTATCAAGCCGCAGTCAGCGCCGCCGACCGCTCGCGCCACGACACCATTCGGGTCTTCGACTCCAAGTCCGCGTCGATCGGTCAGGCGCTACAGGCTATCCACGCTGCCGAATGCGCTCAAGCTGGCATGAACATTGACGAGCTGTACACCGAAATGGAACACGTGCGCGCCAACACCGCGGTGTACGGCATGTTTCCGGAACTGACTTACACAGTACGAGGCGGCCGCGTCAAACCGTTCGTCAAGAAAGTCACCGACTTCCTTAACCTGGCTCCCGTCTTCATGCTCAATGAGAACGGCAAGCTGGTACCGAAAAGCGCTTTGTTCGGACAACGTAATCTCCCCACCCGGCTAGGTCGTTATATTGGCGGTCGTATCGAACCCGGCGAACACTATCGCGTTGGCATCGCCTACGGCCGCCAGCGTTCTCACGCTGACGAATTATTTGATTCGTTAACCAACCACATAGAAGCCAGCGGCGCGTCTATCGAACGTCACTTTTTCGCTCGCCTCGGCTCTGCGCTGGGAGCACACGCTGGTCCCGACTGTCTGGTTGTGGGCCTGCAAAAACGTAAACGCCAGATAAGTGACTAGAACAGTAATCGGGGAGTAACCCAAGCCGGTGTCAAGCGCCACATTAAACGGACCCTGGAAGGTTAGAACCGGGCTTACCTCGCCCACCAGACGAAATACGGGTATCCTGTAGAAATCGAAACTTTCTGATTGTGGAGCACCGAAATGTCCTTATTCTCACGCCTACTTGTCGTAGTCACCACAGCCACACTGATCGTTGCGTGCGGCGACAAACAGGCCGAGCCTGAGACCATGGTCAAACAGGCTGTATCCACCACATCAAACAGACCCGCAACCGATGAGAACCATCCCGATATCGATCTGGCGGTTTACATGAAGCACATCGAGGTTCTCAGCTCTGACGACTTCGGTGGGCGCGCTCCGGCTTCAGAAGGCGAGACCAAAACCGTTAACTATTTGCGTGACCAGTTCCGCAATATGGGCGTAGGACCTGGCAACAATAAAAGTTACTTTCAAGATGTACCTCTGGTCACCATGACCGCCACGCCTGAAGAAACCATGACCGTCACCTCCGACAACGGCCAGAACATTGAACTGGCGTTTGGCGACGATATGGTGCTTTGGACAACGCGCGTAGTAGACAGCAGCAAGATCGAAAATTCTGAACTGGTGTTTGTCGGCTACGGCATTGTCGCTCCAGAATACAACTGGAACGATTACGAAGGTATCGACGTAAAGGGCAAAACGGTCGTCATTCTGGTCAACGATCCGGGCTATGCCACGCAGGATGCAGACCTGTTTAACGGTAACGCCATGACCTATTACGGACGCTGGACGTACAAGTTCGAAGAAGCCGCCAGACAGGGAGCCGCCGGCGCACTGGTTATTCACGAAACCGCACCGGCCGCATACGGCTGGGCCGTGGTTGAAGGCAGCTGGACGGGTCCACAGCACGGCCTTGTTACGGCCGACAAGAACATGGGGCGCGCCGCCATTGAAGGCTGGATAACCGATGCCAAAGCCGACGAATTATTTAAAGCGAACGGCAGCAGCTACGCACAGGCCAAGAAGGAAGCACTCGACCGAGGTACGCCTTCGCGCACCATGGGACTGCGCGCGAGCGCCGGGTTGACCAACGAAATAAGCGTAGCTGATTCCAAAAACGTCATCGGTCAAATTCGGGGCATTGAACGACCTGATGAGTACGTTCTGTACATGGGCCACTGGGACCACCTTGGCACGGACGAGTCGTTAGAGGGCGACAAGATTTACAACGGCGCGGTAGACAACGCAACCGGCACAGCTGGCTTGCTAATGCTGGCACGCGCTTATATGCAAATGGATATCAAACCCAAGCGTTCGATCATTTTTGTCGCGGTTACGGCCGAAGAATCCGGCCTGCTGGGTTCGAAACACTACGCCAATAACCCACCTGTTCCACTTAACAAAACGGTTGCCGGTATCAACATGGATGCTCTCAACGTTTACGGACCCACGCGGAACATATCGGTGGTCGGTTACGGCTCCTCTGAACTTGAGAAATACCTGGCAAAAGCCGCCAGTCAGCAAGGCCGCACCATCGGCCCCGAGCCGACACCGGAGAAAGGCTACTTCTACCGTTCCGACCACTTCAATCTGTCCAAAAAAGGTGTGCCAATGCTGTACGCCAAAGGCGGCATTGATTTAATCGACGGCGGTGTCGCGGCTGGACAGAAGCTGCAGAAAAACTACATTACTAATGACTACCATAAACCGTCCGACGAAATTAACGACAGCTGGAATCTCACCGGAGCAGCTGAAGACCTCCAGCTATTTCTGAGAATCGGGCAGAAACTGGCCGACGAGGACACATTTCCGCAATGGTATCCGGGCAATGAGTTCAGGGCCGCGCGCGAAGCCAGCATGGCTCAGTAAGATTCAAACGTTAGCCGGGCGCTGTCTTCATAGCGCCCGGCTTTTCCACGACTGACCTGTAGAGGTGAAGCATGACACGACTCACGAACTCATCACTCTTGGCTGTAGCGGTGTCGCTTTCACTGAGCGGGTGTTCAGAATTAGCCTCCTCCACACATGTACCGCACGAAGGTTCTGCTCACGGCCACAAGCTCACGTCGACAAGCGAAATCATCGTTACGAGTGAAGCCGGTGAAAAGATGGCCAAGCGTGCCAACATAGCGTTTATGGAAGGCACGCCAACAGGTGTCATTATTGACGTTGACCTCTCTGACAGAAGGCAAACTCTCAAGGGCGTTGGCACGTCCTTCACTGAGTCGTCTGCATTTGTTCTTGCACACCTCAGTGATCGCCAGCGACGTCAGGTAATGCAGAATATTTTCGGCGAACAAGGCGCTAATTTTTCCATCACACGTACGCCAATTGGCTCAACCGATTTTTCAGTAGAAGGGAAATATTCCTATGCACCGGTAGCTAACGATGCGGCGCTGACCGCCTTTAGCATTGCACCTGACCAGGAAGGCTTCAGCCGCAGCGTTTACCCTGAAATCGTAAACGAAACCTATGACGTTTTACCCATGATTAAAGAGGCGCTTGCGATCAAAGCGGCGCAAGATGACAGTGATCTTCGCATTATTGCGTCGGCCTGGACTGCTCCACCCTGGATGAAAGACATCGAGACCTGGTATATCAAACCGGTCGAAAGCAACAAGTGGCAAGGCACCGGTGGAGATCTCAAACCTGAATATGTCTCGACCTACGCCGACTATTTAGTGAGATACCTGGACGCCTATCGCGACGAAGGTATCGCAATATGGGGACTCACTCCGGTCAACGAGCCTCACGGCAATTCGGGCCAGTGGGAAAGCATGCATTTTAGCCCGCGCACCCAGAATGAATTTATTAAAAACCACCTCGGGCCCCGCTTACAGGAATCTGGGCACAGCGCCGTTAATTTACTGACCTATGACCAAAACCGCGACGGTCTCGAGGAGTGGATAGACGTTGTCTTCAACGATGAAGAAACTCGTCCGTATCTCTACGGCGCAGCGGTGCACTGGTACTCGAGTACCAACGAAGTGTACGAAGACGTGTTTGAGCGAGTACATGAGTCTTTCCCACAGTTTTCGATTATTCACACGGAAGGCACGATAGACGACCTCGGCAAGCCGGCGCCCAACGGTATTATCGACCCGGTTCTGTTTCAGGAATCGAACTGGTTTCAGAACGACGACTTTTGGTGGAACGCTAACGCTACTGACTGGGCCTATACCGCAACGTGGGCCCCTGAAAACATCAAACACCCCGTATATACCCCGGTGCATCGCTATGCCCGCGACATTATTGTCGGTTTCAATCACTGGCTCGAAGGCTGGGTTGACTGGAACATTGTGTTAGACAGCAACGGTGGCCCTAACCACGTGGGTAACTTTTGCGGCGCTCCGATCATGATCGACACCGCAACAAGTGACATTTACTACACGCCGGTATATCACGTTCTGGCTCAGCTGAGCCGCACAATCAGACCGGGTGACGTGGCGGTCAAAGCACACACACATTTGGATTCACTTGAAGCGGATGCGCTCCATGCGAGCGCAAGCGTTAGCGATGACGGGCTGCTCAGCGTACAAATTCTTAACACAACGAAAGCGCCACTGAACGTAGCTCTTCGCGTTGGAGGTCAGTTCGCGCGTCTTAACATTGATGCCAATTCGCTGCAGACTGTTCGCGTAAAGGGTATCGAGTAGAGAACGGCAGGCCCATGGCTTCGTCAGGAGATTGCCGCGCGCTTTGCGCTCGCAATGACAGCCGATCGACCGCCGCTTCCCGTCATTGCGAGCCCGCGTAGCGGGCGTGGCAATCTCTTTCAGGATGCCAGCGACCCAACCACTAGCAGTCGCCATCAGAATTCAGGTTGCATCATTTGATCGGTCGTAAGACAGTAGGTCCATGAAAAACAAATTCGACACCCGCCTGGTCCACGGCAGCGGAACACACGGCGCATCTTTGGTAGGGAAAGGCGTTGTACCCGGCATTGAGCTCAGCACAACCTTTGAACGCAGCGATCCTCGCAGTACCGATGAATATATTTACAGTCGCACCAACAACCCCAACCGGGACGAACTGGAAGAACGTATCTGTAGCCTGGAAAACGGTGCGGCCGCCGCCGCGTTTGCGTCCGGCTCGGCCGCTTCCATGGCGGTATTCCAGTCGCTGCCTGCCGGCAGTCACGTTATTGTTACAGGCGACGCCTACTACGGCACTCTGTTACAGCTAAACAAACTGGTTACCCGAATGGGCCACAGTGTGTCAGCCGTGGATACATCAAACGTATCGAATGTTGAAAACGCCTGGCAGGACAACACGGCCCTCGTTTGGATCGAAACTCCGAGCAACCCGCAAATGAACGTTAGCGATATCCGCAGCATAGCCGAGTTAGCGCACGCCCGTGGCGCCAAAGTTGGCTGCGACAACACACTGGCAACATGCCTTTGGCAACAGCCCCTTGAGCTGGGCGCCGACTTCTCCATGCACAGCTCTACCAAGTTTCTGGGTGGTCACAGCGATGTGCTGGGCGGGGTAATTATTGCCAGGAGCAACGACGAGATGTTTGCTCGAGTTCGGGAAGCTCAGCAAATTGGCGGAGCGGTCCCCAGTCCTTTTGACTGCTGGTTACTTCTTCGCTCAATTGCCACGCTTTCCGTGCGCGTGCGCCAGCAAACCAAATCAGCTGACACGCTGGCGCGTCACTTTAGTGACTTCCCAGGTGTGCAGAGAGTTCTTTACGTGGGGCTTGAATCGCATCCGGGCTACGCGCTAAACAAAACGCAAATGGAGCGCGGCGGGGCTTTGTTGTCGTTACTTATCGACGGTACCGCAGACCAGGCTATTCAGGTCGCAAGCCATACGCGCGTGATCAAACAAGCCACCAGCCTTGGAGGCGTTGAGTCGTTAATTGAGCATCGCTATTCAGTTGAAGGCGAAACTTCGGTGAGTCCACCGAACTTGCTGCGCCTATCGGTTGGATTGGAAGATCCGGAAGACCTGATCGAAGATCTTGAGCACGCTATCGCCAAGGCATTCGGCTAGGGGTCAAGTCTTCCCATATCCCATTTTTAAGCCTGCTTAACCCCTGGATTTGATCTGGCTAAAAAATGGGATATGGGAAGACTTGACCCCTAGCGCCTTGACCCCTAGCGCCTAGCGTAGCCTAGCTACGAATCCCTGTGCCTTTGTTTAGCAGATGCACGCAGAACACGCCAAGCACGATAACAAACGCGAAAATAATCGCATACGCTGTGCCAATACCGACGTCGGACTCACCTAAAAAGCCGTAGCGGAACCCGTTAACCATATACATGATGGGATTCGCCTTTGACACGTTCTGCCAAAATTCAGGCAGCATGCTGATCGAATAAAACACCCCGCCCAGGTAGGTCAATGGTGTCAATACAAACGTCGGAATGACCGATATGCCTTCGAAGTTCTTGGCGTAAATGGCGTTAATGAAACCGGCCATAGAGAAAACGACTGACGTTAGCACCACAACTGACAAAGTGACCCAGGGGTGCTGGACTTCGATATCGGTAAAGAACAACGCAACGCAGGTAACAATTAACCCTACGCACAGGCCACGAACGAGCCCTCCAGTTATAAAGCCCAAGAGCACCGTAATATTGGACAGAGGTGCGACAATAACTTCCTCAATGTAGTTTCCAAATTTGGAACCAAAAAAAGAAGACACAACGTTACCGTAAGAACTGTTAATCACAGACATCATAATCAGACCGGGCGCAATGTACTGCATGTAGCTGTACCCGCCCATTTCGCCAATGCGCGATCCAATCAGGTTACCAAAAATCACAAAGTACAACGTCATGGTGATGACGGGCGGCACCAGAGTCTGGATCCAGATACGCAAGATTCGGCTGATTTCTTTACGCACAAGGGTTTTATAGCCAACCCAGTTCACGGCCAATGCATTACTCACGTTAACTCTCCTGGTCTTCTTTGACGTCGACCAATCGCATAAATAATTCTTCAAGGCGATTGCTCTTGGTGCGCATACTCTCAATTTGAATCTGCGCCGGTGTCAATTCGGCGAACAGCTGATTCAGGTTCTGGGACGAGCTCAGGTCAACTTCTAGCGTCAATTCGTCAATGCGTCGACTTACGAAACCGTTTACGCCGACATCCTCTGCCAAAGGTTGCTCGGTGGTGAGAACAAACGTCTGAAGCTGAAGTTTTCGCAGCACGTTAGACATGCGGTCATTTTCGATGATGCGACCCTTGTCGATAATGGCTACGTTGCGACACAGGTTCTCAGCTTCCTCAAGATAGTGTGTTGTGAGAATAATGGTTGTGCCCTGCTCGTTGAGTGCGCGCAGAAAACGCCACATGCTGCGACGAATCTCGATATCCACACCTGCCGTGGGCTCGTCCAGTATCAGAAGTTTTGGCTCGTGCATCAGCGCGCGGGCAATCATGAGTCGTCGCTTCATGCCACCCGACAGGCCGCGCGAAATTTGGTCACGCCGATCCCAAAGCTGCAGCTCACCAAGATATTTCTCGGCTCGCCTCATCGCCTCATCGCGAGAGATGCCGTAGTAGCCCGCCTGGTTGACAACGATATTGAGGACCGAATCGAATTGGTTAAAATTTACTTCCTGAGGCACAAGACCAATGCAGGACTTGGCACTCTCTTTTTGTGTACGCAGATCGTAATCGAATACCTTAACCTCACCCTCAGTAGCTGTGACCAGCGAACTGACGATGCCGATGGCGGTCGTTTTGCCTGCTCCATTGGGCCCAAGGACAGCGAAAAAATCGCCTTGCTCAACGGTCAAATCGATACCGTTAAGCGCCTGAATTGAGCTGCCATAGGTTTTTTTAAGTCCAGCTATAGAAAGTGCATTCATATTCAACAACTTGTTATTAGGTTCGGTTTTGCAGTCAGGGGCCCGAGATTGCCTGCCTGTGATCGAGAGCCGTCTGGCGGCGACTCGCGCATGGACGAAATCGAGCCGAATCATAGCATGAGCACTGCGCCATAACAGTTTTCACAAGCTGTTCACACATTGCTATTCGGAGGCAAGGAGAGAATAATCTGTTGGCCTCGAGGCGTCTCGGCGGCAGCTCGTGCACAATATCCGTTGGTCGCTGAAATAGAATGATTTAACATCAACCCGTTTACACATTGCCAAGTATATAAACACGAGTGCGCAACCCATGCACTCAATAAAATGAGGATTTAACAATGCTCCAGGAATTCAAAGAATTTGCCATGCGTGGAAACGTGATGGATATGGCTATCGGTATTGTCCTTGGTGGCGCTTTTGGAAAAATCGTCTCGTCTTTCGTAGGCGACATGCTAATGCCCGTGTTAAGCAAAATTACCGGCGGCGTAGATTTCACCAAAATGTTCGTCAGCATGTCCGGGCAGCAGTACGAGACGTTGGCTGCTGCTGAAGAGGCGGGTGCTGCAGCGCTGAAGTACGGTAATTTCGGCCAGACGATCATCGACTTCCTGATCATAGCGTTTGCGATATTCATGGTAGTCAAAGCGATTAACAGCAGCAAGAAAGAAGAAGTAGCCGCTGAACCCACCACCAAAGCCTGCCCACGCTGCCTGAACGACGTACCTCTCGCGGCCACGCGCTGCGGTTTCTGCACCTCGGATCTGTAATTGATTCGCGGTAATTGGCTGATACCGGCGACAAGGGTCCGACATTGAGTGTCAAGACCGCAGACTTGTTTGACGCTTACTCAGACCAACTGAATATCGTCTCTCCGGGTTTCTTAAGCTCCGGCGCCCGACCCGCTTTCGCCGGCCCCATAGCCACTGTTAAGGTTCATGAGGACAACGTGCTGGTTAAGCAAATGCTAGGCGAACCCGCTAACGGTAACGTGCTGGTAGTGGACGGTGGTGGCTCAATGCGCTGTGCATTGGTAGGTGACATGCTGGCGCAGATGGCCATCGACAACCACTGGTCCGGCATCATTGTTTACGGCTGCATCCGGGACAGCCGGGACATTAACACCATGCCTATTGGCGTTCGTGCTTTAGGCACCCATCCTGCTAAAAGCGTGAAACGCGGCGCTGGCGTCCGGGACGAGCCGGTTACGTTTGGCGGCGTTACCTTTGAACCTGGCCACTACGCTTACTGCGATGAGGACGGCATCGTCACATCACCCTCTCAACTCTCTATTTAAGTTTCTCAATAATGTCTATCGATTACTCAAGCAACAACGTATTTGTCGACAACGACTTCGACCGCTGGGCTGAAAAACGTACCAATCCGGAGTGGGTTGAACGACGCCTCGCCGACAGCAACACACGCTTCGTTGGTATATGGAAGCATCGCTGTGCGCTGGCAGATCAACAACTGCATTATTTTGACGCGGCACAGCTCAGCCAATTCGACCTCGACAAAGCCATTCTGCTGGGCAACGTCGACGGTGCCGCCTGCTTTGCGCTCGACTTCGGCGACGCAGAATCACCCCCCGAACCCGTAGCGCACTACGACTATCAAGGGCTGCGAGGCATTGGCATGACGCTGGACGAGAGCAGTGCCGCACTGGCGGCCTACGCCCAAGCCATGGTGTTCTGGCACAGGCGACACCAGTTCTGCGGGTCGTGTGGCAGCTCTACTGCGGCGCAAGACGCCGGACACGTACTGCAATGCACGTCGTGCAAACACCGTTCGTTTCCGCGCAGCGACCCGGCTGTTATTGTGCTGGCCGCGCGAGACGACAAAGTGCTATTGGGCCGACAGGCTTCCTGGCCACCCGGACGGTATTCGACTATTGCAGGCTTCGTTGAACCCGGAGAGAGTCTTGAGGCTACCGTTCGTCGAGAAGTCACAGAAGAAACCGGGCACGTCGCCACGCAAGTACGCTACTTCTCGTCACAACCCTGGCCGTTTCCAGCCTCGCTGATGCTGGGATTTAGCGCCACGGTCAGTGCCGAACCCGTGTGCGAGCCCGACGAGGAACTGGAAGAAGTTCGTTGGTTCACGCGACAAGATATTATCGATCGTGAAACAAACGGAACAAAACTCGTTCCGCCGCCGCTGTCTATTGCCTACCGGTTGGTCGAACACTGGTTTAATCTGGACAGCGACGTCCCGCTAGCCGACATTACGCGACCTTAGCCTGGACTCAACATGTGTTTGATCGCCTTTGCCTGGCAGGCTTCAGCCGAATTTCCTTTTGCGTTGGTTGCGAACCGCGACGAATTTCATGCCCGTCCGACCGAGGGCCTCGGTTGGTGGGCTGACGCCGACATCGCAGCCGGTCGCGACTTGCAGGCTGGCGGTACATGGCTTGGTATCAACAAAAACGGTCGCATTGCGGCGGTCACCAATGTTCGCGAAGGACACGTTGAGCAGACCGCCAGCCTGTCCCGAGGATTGCTGGTAACACACGCGCTCAATTCAGCCGATCCACTTGACGCAATAGAAGAGCAGCTTGGCGAAATGGGCCGCGAGACGGCCGGATTCAACATTTTGTTTGGCGACCTGTTCGGATCAAGTCATGAACTGCGTTACCTTACCAATCGAGGCCGAAATGGGGATGGTCAAACTGGCCGCTTTCAATTGGCTAGCCATCCGATTAAGTCAGGCGTTTATGCGTTATCCAATGCAGGCCTTGGTGACGACTGGCCGAAAACTCTTGCGGCCGAGCGGGCAATGCGTCGCGCGCTGCGTCACAGGCACCCGGATCAATTTTGGGAAGTGACCAACAACCGTGAAGTAGCCCCTGTGGAAGACCTTCCCGACACAGGTGTAGATCAGGACCTTGAGCGCTTTCTGTCTTCGTCTTTTATTGTCGGCGATGCGTACGGCACTCGCAGTACGTTACGCATTCTGGGACAACCCAGATCCGGCATTGTGATGACCGAGCGGCGCTACGATAATCAAGGTGATATAACCGGCAGCAGTCAAATCCGTATCGCGCCTCCTGAATAAACGTGAGAGACGGCCATCGCATCTTCAATTCGTTCGACTCACTTATTTAAACCACTTTATTGGACAGTCACATGACTAAAAAGCAGGCCGCCGCTGGTACCTGGAACTCACCGTTAACCGCCGAATCACTGGCGAGCGCCGGCATTCGCCTGGCTCAGCCGTGCATTGAGGGAACTAACACCTACTGGCTCGAAGGGCGCCCCACCGAGCGAGGAAGAAGCGTGCTGGTAGTCTGCGACAAAGAGGGCAATCAACGCGACCTAACGCCAGCGCCTTGGGACGTGCGCAGTCGTGTTCACGAGTACGGTGGCAGCGCCTATCTGGTCAGTCACGGACACGTGTTCTTTGTGAATGCAAAGGACCAGGGAATTTACCGCATAGACGGCGACACCATAAACAAGGTATTCCAGCACGACCAGCTTCGATTCGCCAACTTGGCACTCGACCCGGTGCGACAACGCCTTGTGGCCGTAGCGGAACATCACGAGATAAAAGAAGAACCCGAAAACCTGCTGGTGAGTATCAACTTACAGTCAGGTGCTCTCACTACTCTTCACAGCGGAGCGGATTTTTACAGCTCACCAACATTCAATTCGGACTGTTCAAGAATTGCATTTCTAAGCTGGATGCATCCGCATATGCCGTGGAACGAAACGACCCTGCATACGGCCGATATAGACGACCAGCACAAGCTGCACGCGCTCTCGATTGTGAGCGAAGGCAGCGCTGCGTTTCTGCCAAAATTTGGACCGGATGATCAGCTTTATTTTGTCAACGATCGGAAAAACTGGTGGAATCTATATGTCCGCGGCGAAACCGGCGTCGTCAAACCACTCACCCAAATCGAGGGTGAACTGGGAATGCCGCACTGGATTTTTGGCATGTCTACATTCGGATTCAGTGATGACAACACCATTGTGGCGGCCTGTACACGTCATGGACTGTGGCAACTTATCAGCGTAGATATCCATTCAGGGACGACAAGTAACATAGAGCCATGGGAATACACCGCTATTGAGCATCTGGCGGTAAACAAGGACGGCGTGGTCTGCCATGCGGCTAGCCCAACACTTATTGACAGCATTATTCGCGTGGACTTGTCAGAGGGAAAGTCCCGCGTGGTGCGTAAAGCCAGCGACTTCTCTCTGCCAGACGACATGATTTCGAGTGCAACGCCCGTGACGTTCGGAGAGGCTGAAACAACCGCCTATGGCTTTCACTACGCCCCGCAAAACAGCCAGCACGAACTACCCGGTGAGGACAAGCCTCCGCTAATCGTTCTGGTTCACGGCGGTCCGACAGCGGCAACCGGCAACGGCCTGAATCCGCGCATTCAATTCTGGACCACACGTGGCTTCGCAGTTCTCGATGTTAACTATCGTGGCAGCACCGGCTTTGGGCGCGATTTTCGTCATAGCCTGAATGGCCAGTGGGGGGTATTCGACGTTGAGGACTGCGTCAACGGCGCCCAACATCTAATTGACGAAGGAAAAGTACACCCGGACCAGATTTATATTATGGGCGGCAGCGCCGGTGGCTACACCGTGCTGGGTGCTCTGACCTTTACCGATTTCTTCGCCGGTGGAATAAGCCTTTACGGCATTGGTGACCTCGCTCTCCTCATGCAGGACACGCATAAATTTGAAGCGCGCTACACCGACACGTTGGTCGCGCCCTACGACGAAGCTCTGTACAAAGCCCGCTCACCCCTGTTTGCGGCGGATCAAATTCGCGTCCCGGTGCTGTTTTTTCAGGGCACCGACGATAAAATGGTGCCGCCTAATCAGGCTGAAACAATGGTTCAGGCACTGCGCGAAAACGAGGTGCCCGTAGGTTACGTTTTATTCGACGGAGAGGGTCACGGCTTCCGGCGCGAAGACAGCATTATCACGCTTATGAATACGTCGCTGCAATTCTTTTCAAGAATAATGGGTCATTCACTGCCACCCGACGCCACTCTAAAACTGTACAATAGCGATAAGCTGGACTAGGCCCGACGGCGAAGACTCGTCACTGCGCCAAAGCGGTCGACATCCGCACCAGAAGACATGACCAATCGTGCTCTCGAAACACGCCTGCACGAAACCCATCTTGATCGTACAAGGACTTTGCCATGAAACGTGTTGTTCAACTTCTTAGCCTATCGGCTTCGCTATCCCTGCTCGGCGCCTGCGTCTCGAGCACGGTGGTAACAAGCAATAACGTCAGCCTCGAAGAACGCGGGCGCGAACTGGCAAAGACCCTGTTAATCGTCGATACACACATCGACGTGCCGTACCGCCTCGAAAGCAAACCTGACGATGTATCTCAGGCGACAGAGAGCGGCGACTTCGACTACCCGCGTGCCAAAGCAGGCGGTCTCAACGCACCGTTCATGTCGATCTATATTCCCGCCGAAAAAGAAGCCGAAGGCACTGCGAAAGCACTGGCCGACCAACTGATTGACGGAGTTGAGGCGATTGCCGCCAAATCACCCGACAAATTTGCGATAGCGACCAGCACGCAGGACCTGATTAAACACCAGCGTCAGGGACTCATTTCGTTACCGATGGGTATGGAAAACGGTGCGCCAATTGACGGTAAGCTTGAAAACCTCGAACACTTTTACATGCGCGGCATTCGCTACATCACTCTGACCCACTCCAAAAGCAATCACATCTGCGACTCGTCGTACGACCCTGAGCGCCAGTGGAACGGACTCAGTCCGTTTGGAGAAGAGTTAGTCGAAGCCATGAACGACATTGGCGTAATGGTCGATATTTCACACGTATCAGACGACGCTTTCTATGACGTCATGAAAATCGTCAAGGCGCCGGCCATCGCGTCGCATTCATCAGCGCGTCACTTCACGCCCGGATTCGAACGAAACATGGACGACAAAATGATCCAAACGCTCGCCGCCAACGGCGGCCTGATCATGATTAACTTTGGGTCAACCTTCGTTCACCAACCGTCTCGCGACAACTCAACCGCACTGTCCGACGCCCGAGACGCTTACCTTGAACCGCTGGGTTTAAAAGACGACGAAGACGCCCGGACACAGTTCTCCGATAACTACCGCAAAACGACGCCGTTTCTGTACGCTGACGTTAGCCACGTACTGGATCACATTGACCACGTTAGAGACCTCGTCGGCATCGACTACGTAGGCATCGGATCAGACTACGACGGCGTAGGCGACTCACTGCCAACTGGACTCAAGGACGTCTCAACCTACCCGAACCTGGTTACCGGTCTTCTCAAACGAGGTTACTCCGAACAAGACATCGAAAAAATCCTCGGCGGCAACCTGTTAAGAGTCTGGAAACAAGTCGAACAGTACGCAGCCGAAAAACAGTACTAGGCGCAGCCGATAAAACAAAAAATAGAGACTGAACAGAAAGAAACGCCAAAAACAACCACCCACACACAAGAGAGTTGTCCAAACAACACGATTAAGCAGGTCTGGCAGCCAACTAGTCCTTTTTCGGAAATAAAGCGGACCGAAGGGAGCTATTCCGAAAAAGCACTAGTTGGTGCCAGACCGGAAACCCCGGAAGGCCAAACATCACTTCGAGGAATGGGAACTGGGAATTGGCAGATTTGACCCAAGCACCGTAGTGCTAAATAAATTCGAAGTAGCCTGACAGAGATTGCCACGCGCTTCGC
>JBGCFV010000010.1:0-3717 GCA_045107075.1 Gammaproteobacteria bacterium | reverse complement strand
TCGTATCGAATGGTAGGTACTGAAATGTCTATTGAATACTCGGCCTACGAATCCGGACTTGATCGATTTATTAAAGCTGACAAAGGTGACTTCCTTGGGCGCGACGCACTCCTCGCATGGCACGCTCAAGATAACACACGTCGTTTCGTTACCATTGAAGTGTTTGACGTTGTCGACGCCGACGCGCTCGGCAGCAACGCATTAACGATTAATGACAAGCTCGTGGGTCGCGCAACCGGAGGAGGCTTTGGCTTTCGGGTAAACAAATCGCTGGCACTCGGCTTGGTCGATGCCGCAAGTGCTGACGTCGGCACACGCCTGAATATAGACATCTTGGGTAAACGTCATACAGCTGAAATAATTGGTGAAAGCCCATTCGACCCACGCAATGAACGGCTCAGATCTAACGAATGAGCGTGAATCGATGCGTTAATTCTTGAGAATGCCGGCGCTTCGCCGGCATTTTTTTAAAGACGAACACAGCAAACACTGGCACACTCTAGACGTCGCAAACAAGGACACTGTCTGATGCCCCGTCAAACCACGTCAATCGCTGAACGATTAAAACAAGCGCGAGAGCTGGCACAAATGGAGCCCGCCGAGTTACGCAAAGAGCTGCGAAAACGAGGTATTGATCTGTCTAAAACCGGTTTGCACCGCATAGAAACAGCTGAACCGAAGAACCCAAATCTGAAATTAATTCAGACAATTGCAAAAATAACGGACGTGTCACCTGCCTGGATACTGTTTGGCGAAGGGCCATCGGTGCCCGAGAACCAATTGGGGCGCGCTGTACGAATGCGAGTGCTGGACACAATAGAGCTTATGTCTGCTGCACTTGAACTCACAAAAGCACAGGAAAATGCCTTAAAAAAGTGGTTGAAGTCTGTTCGCCTAACCAAACCAAAGCGTCACTAAATTCAGGAAACAAGAACTCTTGTTCCGTTTTATTGAACCCTTGTTCACTTTTCCTGTTGACAAGATCAAATCGATGCGTATACTGCGCCGCTATGAACTCAAACAAACAACATAAACCGACACACGCAGCGCGCGGAACCCAGGGGAACCTGATATCACGCGAGCGCGGCATACGGCTATGCGCAATACCCGCGCATAGCGGTTTGTACTTTGTCGAATGCTTCAGTGCTACCAGAAATGGTGATGCCATAACGTAGCCTTCCCAGACACCGTTTCTGGAAGGCCTAACGGACCTTTCAGAAACGCTTAAAAGCCCTGTCAGGTCCTGCTGACAGGGCTTTTTTAATGCCCTGACTGTGCTCTTTAACAACTTGAATTGTGTGAAAAGTCGGGGCGGTGTTTTGCGATGGGCGCAAAACTGCGGAGCCAACTCTGTGCGCTAGTGCGCCCGCCCCTACATGTTTGCTGACAACCCTCGTCCAATGTTCGCGGCTTTAAAGCCGAGTAGATTGCGACAACAAGCTGTCAGCGTACTTATTCCGGAGAGGCTTTATCTAATACTAGAGCCCGTCTGAGAGACAGCAATCTTTAAGCGGTTGCTAACTGTCAGCCTATTCTCCACACCATACCGGTCAATCGACAGCCGCCAAGGTAAGTCGCAAGCACTGGTAAAAACAAACATCAAACGATGGCATGTAGCTCAATGGCAGAGCCTCCGCCTGTTAAGCGGATGGTTGCAGGTTCGAGTCCCGCCGTGCCAGCCAATACAACACTCTCGCGCGCGATGCATTTACACAACCTGAAAGTAAAAGCAGACAGGCCGCGATACGAGTGATACCCCATTCGTCAGGTCAACTTAGGGTTGACTCGATGTCTAGCGGCCTGGCGCTGCTTGCTGTGAAAACACAAGGAGTGTTGCCGAAACACTCGCTGAATCAGGATGACTCAGTCAATCCAGGCAAACCCGACCCGCACGTCGTCAGTAATGGCGATAGTAGTAAAGCGCTGCGCAGAAGTAGCGGACTCCAGCAAAGCCAGTGGCCTTTTGGATCCCGACGAAAGAACGCATGGTGGTGCAACCTGCGATACCAACAGTGTGAGCTACGACGGGCAACGGGAAGCACAAACAGATAAGCCCTGCAGGCAAATCTGATTGTGCAGACGGGTTGGGTAGTGACGTGCAGTCACTGTCCTGCCAGTCTGTTTAGTAACCGGCGGGTGAACAACAGCGGACATCATCGTCGGTAAATAGGATTCTGAAAGAGTGCGATTCACCGGGGACCTGCGCGAATACGTCTTCGACCATAAGCGCACAGGATGATTGTTAACGGCGAGGTCCAGCCGTTATTTGCAACGGTAGCTTAACGGTAGAGCACCACACAGTCGGTGTGGTTGATGTGGGTTCGACTCCCATTCGTTGCACCTTATTTTACAAAGTTTGACCTACGTGGAAAGACAACTTGAATGTGTGTCGATGTAGTACCATCACACTCACGTAAGAGCGGTTTCCAACGGCAATCAAAAAAATGGGATACGGCAAGACTTGAGCTCTAGGTCAAGCCTGTCCCATAAGTTTCAGTTTTGGACCTAGCTTAATGGTAAAGCCTCAGGCCGTGATTCTGACAGATGCCGGTTCGAATCCGGTGGTCCAAGCCAATCAAATTTGGCAGTAACTTCTGCCCTATTAATTCACCTTGCGCCAACTGGATGGCACCGAGCCTTCGAAGCTCGGCTTTGTGGGTTCGAGTCCTTCCGAGGTGACCACCTATACTTCCGACATGACCCTCTTGATCCTGGATAGAGCTCATTGCGGATATACCGAAGAAAGCAAGCAGCTCGACTCGCGAGCTTACTTCAAAACCCAACCATCAACTGACCAAAAGGAGGCCGATGATGGAAATCATGAAAGGTGAAAACGCCTTAATCAAATCCTGGACCGATGGCGTATCTTTTGATTCGAACGCCAGAGACCAGGTCAAACGAGTGGCCTCACTGCCCTTCATTCACAGTCATGTCGCGGTAATGCCGGACGTGCACTGGGGCATGGGGGCTACTGTAGGCTCTGTTATTCCGACCAAGAACGCTATAATCCCTGCCGCTGTAGGGGTTGATATCGGTTGCGGCATGGTTGCTGCGCGTACGTCATTGTCAGCTTCAGATTTACCCGACTCGCTAAAAGCGATACGTAGCAACATCGAACGCGATGTACCGGTCGGTCGAGGAGCGCATAGGGGCTTGGCACGTCACGTAGACGCATCAACGTTAACCGGTCTCGATCAGCTGATAGAGAAGCACCCGGCCCTAACGTCTCGCGGTAACAAGTCGCTAGTCAAAAAAGCTGGAAACCAATGCGGTACGTTAGGCGGCGGTAACCACTTCATCGAACTGTGTCTTGATACGGAGAACCGTGTTTGGGTCATGCTGCACTCAGGATCTCGCGGCGTTGGCAATATGATCGGACGCTATTTCATTGAAGTCGCAAAAGAAGACATGCGCATACATGAAGTCAATCTACCCGACAAAGACCTTTCCTACTTAAGCGAAGGCACCATAAACTTTGACGACTATGTAACCGCTTTGGACTGGGCACAAAACTATGCCCGTGCCAATCGTGACACGATGATGAAACTGGTTCTGGATGTACTTCATCGTCATCTTGGCGATTTCACAATCGAGAACCAGGCGATTAACTGCCATCACACCTAGGTGCAAAAAGAACAGCAAGTTGACGAAGAGGTTTGGCTAACTCGTAAATGCGCCGATTCCGCCAAAGAGGGCGAGCCCGGCATTGTCGCGGGC
>JBGCFV010000001.1:0-178131 GCA_045107075.1 Gammaproteobacteria bacterium | reverse complement strand
TTTGGCAGCCGGGGTCTTCAAGCTAATCTGGCAACGTTTACCTCACCTTCTGTTTCGGTAAACAGCCTTAACCGTCTAACCAACCGGGACACTTTGTATTTCACGCTGTACGAGCCGTCACCTGCGGGCGAACCTCACTGGGACGGTAACCTTAAAGCCTACAAAATTGGTCGAACTTCCTCCACGTCCGATCTGGAAATACTGGATGCCAATGGCAACCCGGCTGTCGACGAAGACACGGGACTCTTCTTGAACCGTGCGGTGAGTTTGTGGAGCTCGGAACCCGATGGACCTGAAGTATCGGCTGGCGGCGTCGCATCACGTCTGTCTGCTCAGCGAAACATTTATTCGAACATAACGGGTAACGCCAACCTGTCCAACGAAAACAACCGTATCAGCCGTGACAACACCGACCTTATCGGAGCTGTTCCGGGCTTACCGCAAGGAACAGAGCTTACAGAACTGATCGACTTCATTGGCGGGCTGGATACCGAGGGAGGAGCTCGTAAAATTTTGGGAGACCCTCTGCACAGCCAGCCACTGTTAATCAATTTCGATGGCGGGCCTGACGATTTGATGCTGGTATTCGGTACTAACGACGGCTATTTGCACGCTATCGACCCGACACAAGCCGACGGCTCAACCGATGACCTGGAGCTTTTCGCATTCATCCCGAAAGAACTGCTTCCAAAGCAACCCAAACTGAAAGCGAATCTTCGTTCAACCGATCCGATAGACAATAAAACCTATGGCATGGACGGCCCGATTACCGCCTGGATTCAGGGCGGTGACGACACAAGTGATGAGCTGATTGTAGAGTCAGGCGACATTCTGAGGGTGTACGCGGGCATGCGCCGCGGCGGACGCAGTTACTACGCGCTTGACCTGAGTGACCGAGACTCACCGGTACTTGATTTTGTCATCGACCACAATACCGCTGGCTACAGCAACCTTGGACAAACATGGTCCTCGGCTACGTATGCCAAGATCAAGCTGCCGGAATCAGAAGGCGGCGAGAAAGACGTCATTATTTTCGGTGGCGGCTACGATCCGAACCAGGACACGAGTAATTCACCTGACTCGATGGGTAACTCGATTTACATTGCCGACGCAACGGACGGTTCTCTAATTTGGCGCGCAGGTGACGGCAGTGACCCGTCCGACGACCTGAAGCTTGACGCCATGACGCACAGCATTCCATCGGACGTGCGCATTATTGACACCAACGGCGACGGTTTCATCAATCGCATGTACGTCGGTGATATGGGTGCGCAAGTATGGCGCTTCGATATCAACTCCAATGCTCCATCAGGTCAACCGGCTATCACCGGTGGCCGCATTGCCGACCTCGGCGGTGAGGGTACGGCAAATGAACGTCGTTTTTACTCCGCACCGAGCGTCTCTCGCTACGTTGAAAACGGCCTCGGATTTTTGGCTATTAGTCTGGGTTCAGGTTTCAGAGCTGACCCTCTCGATCAACAAATCGATGACAACTTCTATGTGCTGCGCGACAACAACGTGTATGCACCGGCGTTGAGCCCGGGCGAGAACGGCGTCCCAGAATACGGTGACACCAACCCTCTTCTGCTCATTACCGAACCAGAACTTAATCCGTTGACCTTGTCAGGTATCGAAGACGGCTCAACCACAATCGAACCTGGTCTCTTTGGGCAGGGCTGGTTCCTTAGCCTCGACGCAGCCGGTGAGAAATCGCTGTCGTCAGCTGTCACCGCCGAAGGACGTATTTTCTTTACAACTTATTCGCCTGTCGAACCCGAGCTTTCGTGTAACCCGACAGCCGCAACGGGACTTGGCCGGTTTTACGGCATCGACCTTTTAACCGGGTTACCCGCTTTGTTTGACGACGCACTCACCGCTGATCCGATTGCAAGCGTCCTGCTTGGACCGACTGGAATACCGCCGCAGCCGAAGCTGGTGTTCGTCGCACCTGATTGCGATGGCTGTGCACAAGATGCCTCTGACGATGGCTTACTGGTTATTCCAAACACGGCCGACATCGTCGCGCTCGTGGGCACGCAAGCATTTAACGTTGGACTCGCTTCACGTCCGACTCGCACCTACTGGATTGAGTATTAAGGATTAGATATGAAGCAACGTAATCTACAGTTGATACGAGTGCGTGGTGTAACGCTGATTGAATTAATGATCGTTGTGGTCATCATCTCTATCATTTCAGCCATAGCCTACCCAAGCTACTTGCGTCAGGCCCACAAGGCCGGTCGTACTGATGCTACCAGCGCATTGCTCGCAATCGCAGCAGCTCAGGAAAAGGAGTTTTTGAAGAACAACGCCTATACCGACGATTTAGATGTTCTAGGCGTGCCGGAAACTGATGCGAACAAATACGCACTGTCCGTTACCTTACCGGGCGCTGGCATGTTCCTCGCCAAGGCTATTCCAAATGTTCCCGATGATCAGTCTCAGGTTGGAGACGTTAAGTGCGCACAATTCACGATTGACCACACGGGCGCCAAACGATCCTCCGATGCCGACACCAACTCCACCAATGGATGCTGGTAGCGTCTGACATAATCTGACTCCGTGTGATTTAAACCGCAATACAGTTCGAATCTACAGTCACAAATACTGGTCTGGGTTGTAGATTCGAATTATCTTTAGAACCGGAATTAGTCAATCCCGAAGCACATTGCGGTCTACAACCTGACACCCGCTCTGCGAATAAGGGTTATGTGCTCGCGAAAGGGATTAGTATACAATTCGTTGCTTTCTAGCGACAGAACTGTGACTCCACTCACGGTTAGCTCTCACTGTTCACCCCTATACTCGTTTTGGAAGCGATTCAATGACTCTCGATCGGATCGCTGAATGTTTACGTACAAACGAACAACGCAGAGACAGCAATATGAAAAAATCAGCCGGTTTTTCCCTTATCGAACTCATGATTACTATTGTAATCATTGCGATTGTTACGTCTATTGCGATTCCAAGCTATCGTGAGCACGTCAAACGAACCAAGCGTTCCGATGCAACGGCTGCACTTCTACGCCTTGCAGCCGAACAAGAAAAATTCTACATCGCCAATAATACGTATACCGACGACATTGCAGACTTGAATATTGACGGAACCGACGAAGGCCTATACACAATTTCATTTGCAAACACTAATTTGGTAGTAACCTATACCGCTACCGCGACGGCTAAATCGGGCGAGTCGCAGGCAGATGATGACGCGTGTCGGTCGTTCAGCATTGACGCCAATGGCAGTCGCACCGCAACCGACAGCACTACGACTGACAACACGGACTACTGCTGGAAATAGAGCCTGCCAGTAAGCACAGCAGTGCTTCTGCATTAGCTACGACGGTAGCCTTCAACATCTTTCCAAACGAAAATGTGACCGCGTTCACATTTTTTGCGTTTTACACTTTGCACTAACGCGTTCACCAGGCTTGTTACAGCGTGCGCAAATTTGCAAACGGTGTAAGACATAAAACCCAAAAACAATCCGCTCATCCTAAATTTATTCCCGTCTGTCGTGTTCCCAATGACAGAAGATTAGAGACGAGTAATATGTTGGTCAATTCTCGATTAACAACGGATAAAGCAGTGATTCACTCAAGCACTAAACAACAGCACGGCTTTTCACTTATTGAAGTGCTCGTCACGATTGTCATTTTGTCTACGGGCATGCTTGGCATCGCAGCACTCTATGTAGAAAGCCTTAAGTCCGGGCAGTCCGCTCTTGCCAGAACCAAAGCGATTAATCTTGCCGCGGACATGGCAGATCGCATTCGGGTAAATCGCGCTGGTGAACTCTCTTACGTCACCAACGCGACCGACACCCTTGCCGCTCCCGCAAGCTGGTGCGGCGCCAGCGTTGGTGTTGATGCTGTCGACTGCACAGCAGACCAAATGGCGGCTTACGACATTTGGCAATGGAAAACAGCGTTAGGCAACACATCGAATGGGGACTTTCGCAAAGCGGGCCTTGCCAACGCCCGCGGAACAATTACACGAAACGCAGCAACGAACCCAACAACTATTACAATCGAAGTTCAGTGGTCAGAAAAAGCAGACGACCAGTCCTACGAATTGTCATTTGCTCTATAGGCTCATCAACTATGACTACACATAAACGCCAAAAAGGTTTTAACCTGATTGAATTGATGGTCGCTATGGTCATCGGCATTTTTCTCGTCGCTGGAGCACTACGCGTTTACACGCAGAGCCAGGCCGCACTGGTCGTTAGCGAACAATCTGCCCGTCTTCAAGAGAATGCCCGCTATGCACTTCAGTTTATCGAACGCGATGTGCGAGCCGCCGACCTGTGGGGCCTGACCAACGAGTCCTTACAAATCACAGGCTCTGCAGATGCAACTCTCCCGGTTGACCCTCTGACGGCAAACACGGGCGACTGCGAAGACAACTGGTCTATCAATATTAACGTTGCGATTGAGGGCGCTAACAACAGCAACCCGTATCCAAACACGTGTATTCCATCTACTCGTTTTGTTGCCAACTCCGACGTTTTGGTTGTACGACACGCCGAATCGAATCCAATCGATGAGATCGATTTAGAGAACGGCGTTCTCTATATTCGCTCGTCGAACAACAACGGCATTTTGTTCGAAGGCCCGAACCAGCCAACAGGCATTGCAGCCGACGGTATCAACAGTAAATTGAGTACCGCGGTCTACTGGGTATCAAATGCGTCTGACCATGACGCCTCGATCCCGTCGTTACGGCGGTCCTATCTGTCGACAAACGGAAACGACCCAATTGTCGTCAGCGAAGAAGTCATCTCGGGTGTTGAAGATTTACAAATCCAGTATGGCGTGGACACAACCGACGATCAGTCCGTCAACATGTACGTAGACTACGACGACGTAGCTGACCCTGACACCATATTGGTTGCTCGCGTGTGGTTGCGAGTACGCGCCGAACGCACTGAAGTCGGATACACGGAAGACGTCACCTATACGTACGCCGACCGCTCCTATAACTCGACTGACTCCGGAGACAGCGACGAACCGAGATATCGTCGACTACTCGTAACGAAAACAATTGAGATGCGCAATCGCCGCTCTGTAACTTCTCTTTAACAAGGCACTCTGACTATGAAACTCAAGACTCAACGCAACATCGGCCCACAGAAACAACAAGGCGCAGCGCTTGTTGTAGGTCTGATTCTTCTACTAATATTAACCGTTTTTGCTGTCAGCGGAATGTCGACTGCGACACTCGAGTTAGTACTGGCCGGTAACACCCAGTTTACAGAGAATGCGTTTCAGGCGTCGGAGTCTGCTATCGAAGCTGAATTTATCGCAGGGCCCGCAACTCCTACGGACCCTCGAACCGGAAACTTTACGTTTAACAACGGCATTGAAGCAACGACCGACGTTACGTATCGAGCTAACACCTTCGCAGAAGGCTACTCCATTTCCGAGTACTCAGCCGACCACTACATTATTACCGCTCGCGGCACATCCGGAAAAAACGCGGTTAACGTTAATCAGCAAGGTTTTTATATCGTTGTCCCGGGCGCCGGCACAGGTCAGTAACTGAGACTGGGCGGATTGCTCGACAGCTGACTATTGGAAGGAGCGGCATCTTGCCGCGATTAGGCGCTCAGAGACGACTAGGCTAGCTACTGACTGTCGGCGTCACGATCGCCATTGACGAATACGTCAAGAATAACCAAAAATGCTCCAACAAAAATACAGCTGTCTGCGACATTGAAAGCTGGCCAGTGATACGTTTGGTAATACACATCCAGAAAGTCAACCACGTGACCGTAGAGCAAGCGGTCAATAGCATTGCCAAGCGCACCGCTTAAAATGAGAGCCAAACCGCCACTTAGAAGCTTATGATTTCGGGTCGGCAATCGCCATAACCAAATAGCCACCACTGCACTGACCACTAGTGCGAGCGTAATAAAAAAGTGCTTTTGCCAACCACCTGCATTGGCGAGAAAACTAAACGCGGCCCCTTCGTTGTGTAAGCGAGTCAGATTAAACCAGTCAGTCACAGGTTGAATCTGGCGCTCTTGAAAGTTGGCAATAATCCAGCGCTTGGTCCACTGGTCGTACCCAAATCCGACCGCAAACACCACCAGCCACGGAAGCTTTTCCCATAGAAGTCGTGGAAACGGTTTAGCCTCCATTACGCAAACGCTCTTTGTTCGCCAGACCCGTCAACGTTCTGGACACAGCGACCACACAACGTGGGATGTTCAGAGTGCTGTCCAACGTCTTCACAGCGATGCCAGCAGCGTTCGCACTTTTCGAATGACACGGGAGTCGCTGCAACCCACAGTCGACCAGCCAGCTCTTCAGACGCTTCAACCGCGTCGTTCTTGTTGGCCGCGCTGTCGATCGTGGCGCCGGAGGTGATAAGCACGAAACGAAGCTCGTCTGCCAGAGGAGCCAAACTCGCTTGTAACTCGTCGTCACAGTAAAGCGTTACCGAAGCATCAAGAGGCGATCCAATGTTGCCTTTGACTCTCTGCGCCTCCAACACAGGTTTCACCTGATCGCGCACGGCTACAACCAACTCCCAATCGATTTCGGATGTACTCAACCCTTCCGGGAAGTCGTACCAGGTTGAGGTCATGACCGAAAAGTCTCGTTCGCCGGGCAGAGCCTGCCAAATTTCTTCACTGGTAAAACACAGAATCGGGGCAAGCCAGCGAACCAGTGATTCGACAATGTGCCACAGAGCCGTCTGCGCCGACCGTCGAGCGTGACTCGATGTCGGGGTGGTGTACAGACGGTCTTTCAGAATATCGAGATAGAACCCGCTCATTTCGACAATGCAGAAGTTATGCACTTTCTGGTAAACCCGATGAAAACGATAGTCTTTGTAGTCCGCGTCAATTTCAATTTGGAGCGCCGCCGCTCTTGCTACCGCCCAACGATCGAGCGACAGCATTTCCTTCGGCGCAATTGCGTCCGTTTCAGGATTAAAGCCGTCCATGTTGCCCAGCAGAAACCTGGCCGTATTCCGCATTCGGCGATACGAGTCCGCAATTCGTTTGAGAATCACGTCGGACACGCTCATCTCATTGCGATAGTCGGCTGCCGCCACCCAGAGCCGCAGAATGTCAGCACCCAAATTCGAAAAAATGGTTTGAGGTGCAATCACATTGCCCTCGGACTTCGACATTTTGCGACCGTTCTCATCGACGGTAAAACCGTGAGTTAGTACCGCTTTGTAAGGCGGCTTGCCATACATAGCGACAGAAGTCAGTAGTGAACTTTGGAACCAGCCGCGATGCTGATCGGAGCCTTCAAGATACAAATCGGCAGGCCAGCCCAGCTGCTCTCGCGCACTACCCACGCAAAAATGGGCAACACCTGAATCGAACCAGACGTCCATAATGTCGGTGACTTTGCGATAGCTGTCGGCTTCGTCGCCCAGAAGTTCTTTGGGATCCAGGTCAAACCACGCGTCAATGCCGTCCTGGTCAACAAGTGACGCTACCTGTTCAAGTAACTCGGTGGTGCGTGGATGCAGTTCGTCTGTGTCACGATGAATAAATAACGCAATAGGCACACCCCATGTGCGCTGTCGTGAAATACACCAGTCAGGGCGACCGTCCAGCATTCCGCGAATACGCTGCTGCCCCCAGTCAGGAACCCACTGAACCGTATCGATTGCGGCCATCGCATCTTTGCGAAGGTCCGCTTGCTCCATGCTAATGAACCATTGAGGTGTCGCCCGAAAAATGATCGGGGACTTGTGTCGCCAGCAGTGAGGATAGCTGTGTTGATAAGATTCGACGTGGAAAAGCTGACCGCGCTCTTGCAGTAACTCAACAATGGCGTCATTGGCTCTGAACACATGCTGACCGCCAAAAATAGGCAATGACTGAATGTAGCAGCCGTCGTCGCCGACCGGGTTGTCCATGGGCAGATCAAATTCGACACCCACCTGAAAATCTTCGACACCGTGTGCCGGAGCCGTGTGCACGACGCCGGTACCGGCTTCCAACGTGACATGATCACCTGTAATCACAGGCACCTCGCGACCTTCAAGGAACGGGTGTGCAACCATTAGCCCTTTGAGTTTGTCGCCTGACGCAGTAGCCAAAATACTGAAGTCGCCACCGTCAGAACGACCCATGACGTTGTCTACAAGTTCTGTTGCCACAATGACCCGTTCACGGTCTCGTTGCACAAGCGCGTAGTCGAGTTCAGCGTGAATAGCTACGGCACGGTTAGCCGGCAACGTCCACGGCGTGGTCGTCCAAATGACAACCGACACGGGACCAGTGCCGGGCAAACCGGACAAGCGCTTTTCAAGATCCGACTCATCGACTACCGCAAAGCGTACATCGATTGAAGGCGACGTTTTATCCTGATATTCCACTTCGGCTTCAGCCAGAGCGCTGCGACAATCCAGACACCAGTGCACAGGCTTGTAGCCTTTGTACAAATGCCCTCTTTCAACCATTTTGGCGAACGCTCGAATCTGGTTGGCTTCGTAGTCTGGAGTTAACGTTAAATAGGGATGATCGTAGTCGGCCAGGACGCCAAGCCGCTTGAAACCGTCGGCCTGATCTTTAATCTGTTTGTGAGCGTATGCACGGCAGGCTTTTCTAAACGCGGTGCCGTCCAGCTTCTTACCCACCCGGCCATATTTCTTCTCAACCTGCAGTTCAATCGGCAGGCCGTGGCAGTCCCAACCCGGGACGTACGGCGCGTCATAACCCGCGAGAGTACGACAGCGGACAATCATATCTTTCAGCGCTTTGTTAACCGCGTGCCCTGTGTGTATAGCGCCGTTCGCGTACGGAGGACCGTCCAGCAGCACAAACTTGGGACGCCCTTCACTCGCCTTGCGAATTTGGCCGTACAAGTCTTTCTCGTACCACGTTTTAAGCATCTGAGGTTCGCGCTGAGACAGGTTAGCCTTCATTGCGAAACTGGTTTTGGGGAGATTCAGGGTTGTTTTGTAATTATTACTGGCCACGACTGCTACGGGCTCCTGTCGGATAAAATAACGAACTTGTGCGGTTCGGAGCTGACTATTCGGACTAGTCACGCTCAAACGCGCTAAAGTCCCAGACTTTACCACTTATTGACGGAAAAAAATCAGCTCTTGCGGGCGTCCAGAATCGTCCGCGCCTCGGCTGCATCCACGTCCATCTGAACCACCATTTCATCGAGGCTCTCAAAGTGTTCTTCGTCACGCAGCTTGGCCACAAAGTCGACTTGCAAACGATGGCCATACAAGTCGCCGTCGAAATCGAAAACATGCGCTTCCAATAAGGCGTCACCACCGCCTACCGTGGGTCTAAAGCCCAGGTTGGCCACGGCCGGCGCGTCCCTCAAGCCTGCTCCAGTCACCCGAATGGCGAAAATACCTGACATCGGCAAGCTGTTACGTCTGGGATGAATATTAGCTGTCGGAAAGCCAAGAGTGCGGCCCAGCTGTTGACCCCGGATTACCCGGCCACTCATCGAATAAGGCCGCCCCAGAAGCTTCGCTGCCCGTTCCAGACGCCCGTCAAGCAACGCTTCACGAATCAGCGAGCTGCTTACCCGCTCTCCCCCAACGCACTGAGAAGGAAGCTGCGCCAAACTGAAGTCGTAGCGCTCACCCATGTCGCGCAATTCATCAACACCGCCCGCGCGGCCTTTGCCAAAACGGAAATCGTCCCCTACGTACAGCAGTTTCACGTGGAGCTTATTGACCAACACGTCACGCACGAACTGCTCGGGCGTTAAGTTCGCAATGGCTTGAGAAAACGGGGTTAGAAACAGCACGTCAATACCCGCGGCTTTGAGCTGCAGGTAGCGCTCTCGCCAGGTACTCAAACGCCCCGGAGATTTGGCCGCACCGAAAAACTCGCTGGGCATGGGCTCAAAACTCATCACACACGAAGGCAAATTGAGCTGCTTGCTTTGCGCTGTGACATTGTCCAGCAGCGCGCGATGTCCTAGATGAACCCCGTCGTAGTTTCCGATGGTGACCACGGAACCGCCGGTAAGCGCGGTACACGAGGCGAAGCGACGAATCAGTTCCAATTCGGTAGCACCTTATTTATTTTGATTGAGATGAGTCGTCCTCCGCACGGTTAGCGACGGGATCCTGGTTTGACTCTCGACCTGGACCAGAGGCCGAATCCGAATCTGAGCCTGGATGTCGAAAATGACCGGTCCGCACTCCCAGAAGCGCAAGCATAGCAAAGTAGACGACGATAGCCGCCGGAATTAACACCGCCAGCTTAAATACGCGTTCGCGCAAAGACCAGCTAACCCACTCTGCCGTGTCGCCTTTTAGGAAAACGAGCAGCACGCCCATCGTGAGCGTCGCAACGGCCACCTGCATAATCAGCTTCGGCCATCCGGGTTGCGCCTCCATTACACCCGCTCTTCGCAGTCCTCGCCACAACAGTCCCGCGTTGAGCCAGGCCGCTATGGATGTGGCCAAAGCAAGGCCCATATGCGGCGCCACGAAACCGGTTTTTAGCATTGGCACGACAAACGCAACGTTGGCGAAAATGTTGAAAATCAGTGTAATAACACCAATTTTAACCGGCGTTTTTGCGTCCTGCCGTGAGAAATAGCCCGGCACCAGAACCTTAACGAAAGAGAAGCCAACCAGCCCGATAGAATAGGCCGACAGGCTGAAAACCGCCTGATACGTATCGCGCGCGTCAAAGGCGTCGTATTGAAAAACAGTGGCAATGAGGGGTCCGGACAGCAGCAGCAGGCCGGCAGCCGCAGGCACTGTAATAAGAACAACCAGTCGCTGTGCCCAGTCAAGCGTGCTGCTGAAACTGCGAGTGTTGTTTGACGCATGTTGCTTTGACAAAAACGGCAGCACAACCGTGGCCAACGCAATGGTGAAAACCCCCAAGGGAAATTCGAGCAGACGATCCGAGTAGTACAGCCAGGAAATCGAGCCGTCCTGCAGATAGCTGGCAATGGCTCTGTCGATAATCAAATTAACCTGGGCCACCGACGCACCAAATAGCGCAGGCAACATAAGGTGAACGATTTTCTGAACGCCGCTGTCATGCCACGCCCAGACGGGTCGCGGACTATAGCCTGCGGCCTTGAGAAAAGGCAGCTGAAACGCCAGCTGCGTTGCACCGGCTAAAAACACACCCCAGGCAAGACCTACCATCGGGCGCTCAAAACGCGACGTAAAAAACATGACGGCGCCAATCAAACATACGTTTAACAGTACCGGTGTAAACGCGGGCGCGCCGAACCGGCCGTAGGTATTGAGCACGCCACCAGCCAACGCCGTAAGCGAAATAAACAGCAAGTACCAAACCGTTATGCGCAGCAAGTCGGTGGCTAATGCAAACTTGGCCGGTTCATCTGAAAAGCCGGACGCGAATAGCCAGACCAACAGTGGAGCCGCAAAGGCGAACACCAGCGTCACAACAATCAGGATAGCGCCCAGCGTACCGGCGACTCGATTGATCAGTTGGTGCGTCTGCCTTTCATCGCCTTTGCTGTGAACCTCTCCCAACACAGGAACAAAAGCCTGAGAAAAGGCTCCTTCCGCAAACAGACGGCGCATGAAATTGGGGATCTGGAAAGCGACTACAAACACATCCATGCCGGCACCCGCGCCGAAGAAGCGCGCGAAGACGACATCCCGGACTAACCCCAAAATACGCGACAGAAACGTCCAGATACCAACGAGGCCCGTGGATTTAAGTGGGTTACTCATGGAAAGCCTGCTTCATTAAAGCTCTCGCTTCCAGTTCAGATCCCCCGGGACGAACGGATGCGTACCCCAAGTGGACTTCCATGCTCGTCACTACGGGTCGAGTGGGTGCGTACCCCAAGGGCACTTCCATGCTCGCCCCTGCGGGTCGAGTGGGTGCGCACGCAGGGTGTTTTGTCGCGATGAAATACGTCAGACGGTTAAAGACTGTTACGCGCAAGGTGCTCGAAACGCTTTTTCGCGGCAGGATGCCGTTCCTACGACCATTTTTGACTACACAACGCAGCACTCTACCGAAATCTTTCCAGCCCCACACCTTGGAGACAAACTTATTTAAACCGATCAGATCAGAACTTGAGGCGGAACCGCGCCAGATTAACAGGGGTCGCGCGAACTTCTGGCGCACCAAAGAGCGCGCAAAATAGGCTGGTGCTGAATCCGGGGTAAAAGTAGTCTCACTCATAGGCGGCGAATGATACCCAGCAAGTCTGCGTGCGACTACGCCAAACCCCCGTTTTTCGGCGATTTTTTTAAGATCAATTGTGGCAAGCGAAAAATTGGGACAGAAATAGCCAATTTCGATAAAATCTTGGCTGAATAACGGGCCTCGCGATTGACATCCGTGGCGTCATTCCGCAGACTACGGCACCGTTTGTGCGCAAGCTCATTCGGCGCACATTTGCGATTAGAACGTAGCCAGATAAAGAGGACAACACCTTGGCCAACTCAAAACAGGCGATCAAACGCGCCCGTCAAAACGTCAAACGCCGCGCCCACAACATGGCGATGCGTTCAAAAGTTCGTACCTACGTGAAGAAGGTAATAGCCGCCATTGAAGCGGGTGATAAAGCCGCAGCAGCCGCCGCGATGAAAGTCGCTGAGCCGGTAATTGATTCAATGGTTAACAAGGGCATATTTTCGAAGAACAAAGCCGCGCGTCATAAACGCCGCCTGTTCGCGAAAGTTAAAGCCCTGAGTTGAGCTAGTCATTCAGACCGATCGCCGTCGCTGCTCTGCAGACGATCGCGTTTCGGCTTTGACGCTCTTCTTGACTTCACGCAGGTAGAAAAAGCCGGCCTTCGGGTCGGCTTTTTCGTGCCTGTCACTTTCGTACAGAATCCACAAAACACAACTCGGGGTCCCGATCATAGCCGGTTCGATTCTCGAGGAGATGGTTCCGATACTGGCGTAATTTAAATGCGATCGCCATACCGGCGCGCAGGATCGAGCATGCAAACGCCCTTGGAGTACGCTCGAATTTTGTTAGGAGCGGCTTCCAGCCGCGATGAAATACGCAACGCCGTTCAGTATTGGAAAGCCTGTTCGCGGCAAGATGAGCCGTGCAGCCTGACCGGCCACCGGCCGGACAAGCGAATGCCCTTGCGGTGTGCATTCCAATCTGTCCAAAGGAACAAGCCTGAAAGCGCCCTTGGGGCACGCACCCTGCTTAAGCCGAAGCGCTCGAGCTGAAATCAGAAAAGATCGAAATCAGGCGGAGCCTCACCTGCTTCTACAGCCTCTTTGGCAAGCCGGTCAATCTCTTCCAGTTCCACCATAATAGTTTGGGCGAGCTGCTTGGTACCTTTGCCGCTAATGGCGCTGATTCGAAACACTGGGCCTGTCCAGCCAAGCCGCTCGACAATATCTTCACAGCGCTTGTCCTGCTCTTCTTCAGGACCTAAATCCATTTTGTTCAAAACGAGCCACCGAGGTCGGCTGGCCAGCTCTTCACTAAAGCGCTCCAACTCTCCGGCCAGGGCGTTCACTTCGGCGACTGGATCAATCGCCTCATCCATAGGCCAAACGTCGACAAGATGTAACAGCAAGCGGGTGCGCTGCAAGTGTTTCAAGAAACGGATACCAAGGCCCGCGCCTTCTGCCGCGCCCTCAATCAAGCCCGGAATATCGGCCATTACAAAGCTGCGGTAATTTTCGACCTCTACTACCCCGAGGCTCGGATGAAGCGTGGTAAACGGATACGAAGCCACTTTCGGTCTGGCGCCAGACATGGCGCGAATAAGCGTCGACTTGCCGGCGTTTGGCATACCCAACAAACCGACATCCGCCAGCAGCTTCAGCTCGAGCATGAGCTTGCGCGACTCGCCCGGCTTACCCGGAGTGAACTGCCTGGGAGCGCGATTGACGCTACTCTTGAAGTGTACGTTACCAATACCGTAGTCGCCGCCCGAGGCCACCAGGAGACGCTGACCGTCGCGTGTTATGTCACCGATAATTTCGCCTGAGTCGACGTCCGAGATGGTCGTGCCGACAGGCACGGACACTTCCGAGTCCTCGCCGCTGCGACCTGTCATTTCACGACGTGCGCCGGGTCGGCCATCTTCAGCACGATAGCGGCGCGCAACGCGGAAATCGGCGAGCGTATTGATACCCGAGTCGCCGACCAGATAAACGCTGCCGCCGCGACCACCGTCGCCGCCGTCAGGACCACCCTTTTCTACGTATTTTTCGCGTCGGAAACTGGCACTGCCGTCGCCGCCACGACCACCGCTCACCCGGATGGTAGATTCATCTACAAATTTCATGAGAGTATTTTACCTTATGTGGGCCTCACTGTGATGACCGACAGAAGTCAGCGCATCCTAACCTCGAAACCGGGTGCGAAACCTGTTATCCATAACCGAACGAAACGATCTGCCCCACGGCCGATCATAACGACTTGCACCCTTCCAACTAACACGGCTTAATCAGCGATCCTGAAGCAGACACCGGCGCGCCGTTCGGGATAAAAAAAACCCGGCAATCGCCGGGTTCGAAATCTGACTATCAAACAACAGACTGGGGAAAACCCAACCTGCCGGAGGTACTTTAGTCCGTCACAATACTCACGTACTGACGGCTTTTAGGGCCTCGTGTCGAGAACTGAACACGTCCGCTAGCTTTCGCAAACAACGTGTGGTCACGACCAACACCTACGTTCTCGCCAGCGTGGGTTTTAGTACCACGTTGACGAATCAAAATGTTGCCGGCCAAAACTTCCTCACCACCGTAGCGCTTGACGCCAAGGCGTTTGGACTGGGAATCACGACCGTTTCTAGTACTACCACCTGCTTTTTTATGTGCCATGTCTTCCTCTCCTAACCGCTAATGCCGGTAATCTTAACTTGGGTAAACGCCTGACGGTGGCCCTTGTTACGCTTGTAACCCTGGCGACGTTTGAACTTGACGATTTCAACTTTCTTGCGACGACCCTGATCTTCTACAGTAGCCGTCACTTTGCCGCCGTCAATCATGGGGGTTCCAAGCTTCACACTTGAGCCCTCACCAATTAACAACACCTGATCAAATTCGATCGTGCTGCCTGCTTCACCTTCGAGCTTTTCAACTTTAAGGCTCGAGCCTTCTTTGACCCGGTACTGCTTTCCACCGGTTTTAATGACGGCATACATCGTAGTAACTCCTAAAACAATTCGTGCCTGTTACGGCCGCGTACGGCGTATGGGCAGGCTGCCCATTGGCAAAGAGCGAGAATTCTAAAGGGATCAAGGGGTCGGGTCAAACAAAAACAGCTAAATTCGACCAGAAATTGAAGTTTTTTGTGGCTCTGCACAAAACCATCACGTTAATCTCGATATCGTACGCGCAAATAGCCTCAATTGCCCCGTATTTCCGGGGCCCTTTCAGTCAAGACACCGGAGACGAATGGTGCTAGCATCGCCGCGATACTAGAGCCCAAGACCCTAATTATGCAGCTTTCTGACATCAAATCTCTGATGAGCGCGGATCTCAAGGCGGTCGACGATGAAATTCGTCACCAGCTCCACTCCGACGTACCCCTGATTGACCAGGTCTCGCATTACATAATTAACAGCGGTGGTAAACGCTTACGTCCAATGTTGGTTGTTGTGGGTGCCCGCGCGCTGGGTTGCACGGACGATACGCCGATAAAGGCCGCTGCCATCATCGAATTTATCCACACCGCTACGCTGCTCCACGATGACGTGGTGGACGAATCTGCGCTACGCCGCGGTCGGCGCACGGCCAACGACGTGTGGGGCAATCAGGCCAGCGTACTGGTTGGCGACTTTTTGTACTCGCGCGCTTTTCAAATGATGGTTGAAGTCGGGCACATGCAGGTGATGGACATTCTGGCTGAGGCCACCAACACCATTGCCGAGGGTGAGGTACTTCAACTCATCAACACCAACGACCCCGACACGACTGAAGAAGCCTACCTGACGGTTATTCACCGCAAGACCGCCAAACTGTTCGAAGCCGGCCTGCGCATTGCCGCTGTATTGACCAATCAGAACAAAGAGGTGGAAACGCGACTTGCGAGTTTCGGTACACATCTTGGTACCGCTTTCCAGTTGATTGATGACGTTCTCGACTACAGCGGCAGCAGTGACGACCTGGGAAAAAACGTCGGCGACGACTTGGCTGAAGGCAAACCCACCCTGCCCCTCATCTACGCGATGAGAGAAGGCACGGCCGAGCAAAGCACGTTAATCAAAGACGCCATCACCAACGGTGGTCTCGATCAGATTGAACAGGTTGCCGCCGCCATTCAGTCAACTGGCGCGCTGACGTATACCGAAAACCTGGCCAAAGCCGAATCGGCGGCGGCACTGGAAATGCTAGTGGACTTGCCTGACACACCGTTCAAAGAAGCGCTCGCCTCTCTGGCCAGACTGTCGGTTGAGCGCAATCACTGAGTTGTTTCTCGGTGCTCCGGTGAACGGTCAGCGCCCCGTCATTGCGAACCCTCATCGCGGGTGTAGCAATCTCCGTCAGAGTACGTCGGCTTAAATCCCGAGGACAGTTTTATTCGGCAAGAGATTGCCACGCGCTTTGCGCTCGCAATGACAGGTTTTTTTTGCGTTCCCAATGACGCCGCCGATTCTCGTCATTGCGAACCCGCATCGCGGGTGTGGCAATCTCCTTCAGAATACGTCGGCTTAAGTTACTCCAATAACGCTATTCGCTAACTCTCGTTAACCTGAACCGAAGCGCCATCGGCCACGGTCTCACCACCGCGAATCGCCACACGATCACCTTCACGAAGATCGCCTGTCACGGCAATGAGATCGTCCTTGCTATCACCCAGTTCAACCACAACGCGCTCCGCCACGTTGTCTTCGCCAATTCGGACAACATAGTGGTTGTCGTTGCGTAACACGACTGCATCTCTTGGCACAGCAAGCGACTGTTGTTCTGCGCGTATCGGAATGGCGACACTCACCAACTCGCCCACAGCCACGTCACCAATCATCTCTGCCGGTACGTCTATGCGTGCTTCGAATGTTTGCGATCGGATATCGCCGGTGGGTATCAGGGCGCGAATTGTGCCGCGCAAACGCAGCTGCGCATTGAACACACCCAGCTCGTCACCTACGCTCACACGAGATAAGTATTTAAGCGGCACGAACGCACGAACCTCTAGGTTTTCAGTAGAGGTTAATCGAGCGAGCGTTGTGCCTCTTGCCACTTCTTCACCACCTCGACGAATGCGCTCTACGACCATGCCGTTGAACGGAGCGCGAGTTGATGCACGCCGAATCTGATCGTCAATTTGCTTGATACGTACAGAAATAATGTCGGCATCGGCTTTTGCCAAATCACGATTAGCCACCGTTTGTTCCAGCACAAATTCGGAAATTGCCTGCGTTGCACCAAGCTCGGATTGACGACGACTTTCACTTTCAAGCTGGCGTACCTGAATGTTGGCACGGTTGCGCAGCGCAACCTGTTCAGCACGCTGCAACCGTAACGTTGTCGGATCAATTGAAGCCACCACCTCGCCCGTCTGAACGCGGGTTCCCGGCTCAAGCACATTTTCAAGCAGCCCGCCCAGGCTGGCCGTTACCTGAACTTCGTCGCGACTGTAAACGGTTCCGGGAACAGACACCGTCGGCGCAATTTCTGCAACTTGCACACTGTCAACGCGAACTACCTGAACAGGGCGTTCGGGCTGCTGCGCGTTAACGGCTGTTGCGGCAAAAACAACAGCCGCCGCCAGTAACATTCGTCTCACTGCAAATAGCGGACGCCGCATCGGCCGTGTTGATTTCCGTTCGTTGAACGTTTCGGGCAAACCGGCTGGAGTACCAGCAAAATCAAAGTGCTCAGGTGTATCCATCATTAAACTTCCAACGGTTTCGATTTCGGTATTGAGGTCGAATCAGTCACAGGACTGGCTTTGCCACGAGCCCAGGCCGGCTCTAGCCGCAGTAGCGACGGTATGAAGACTAGCGTGAACAGCGCGTTGACGAACATGCCGCCAATAATAACGACCGCCAAACCTCGGTAAATTTCAGAACCTACGCCCGGAATAAACGCAAGCGGCAGCATTCCAAACAGACTGGTGAGTGTGCTCATGTAAATTGGCCGCGCACGCAGTTTCACGGCGTCGATAATTGCGTCGCCGGGTTCCATGCCTTCGGCTTGACCAGTACGGGTTTGCAGCACCAGCAAGATCGCATTGTTAACCACGAGTCCAAGCAAAATAATAAAGCCAATCATGGTTAATAAATCGAGTGACTGCATAGTGATTAAATTAATGCCGCGCAGCCCGAGTACACCACCGGCCAACGCCAACGGAATTGCCAGAAACACGAGGAAGCTGTCCCAGAGCGACCGGAACATGGCGGCCATAATCAGAAACAGAATCAACAATGCGAGCGCAAGATTTTGTGCCATGGTACTAAAAGCTGCGTCCAGTCTGTCAGCGGTACCACGGTAGTTAATGGTGACGTCGGAAGGTAGCGCCGCTCTCAGTTTGGGACCGACTTCGTCACGCAGAATATCCAGCGCTTCCTCAACAGTCATGTCATCGGGAGGGAGCACCGAAAGCGTAACGGTTCGGCCGCCGTTCACGCGCAGCAACTGAGAAGGCCCGACGGTACGATTAATTTGAGCAAGCTCACCCAGCGACTGAATCCCGGCGAGCGGTGTGGCCACAGGAATAGCGGCTAGTTCGTCAGGCGAATTCCATTCCGGACCACGAAGAATCATATCCATTCGAGTGTTGCCGTCAAAGTACTCACCGACGAAAGACCCGCTGGTCACCGTGCGAATCGCGGTGGCCACAGAAGCACGATCAAGACCGGCCGACGTTATACGTCGATCGTTCGGTATAAGCTGTAGCTCAGGCTCTGAAATAGCCAAACCCGGAACCGGACGTGTTCGCGCGGCAGGAATGGCTTCGGACACAATCCCCATGGCAATGCTGGCCGATTCAGTGATGGTTTCAATATCGGAGCCTTGCAAATCGATGTTTATCGACCGACCTCCATCGTAACCAAAATTTAACAGCGTTGAACGTTGGACGAACGCCGTGGTGTCTGGCAGTTCAATCAGAATTTCCTTTTTCAGAATCTCTATCATCGTTTCGATTTTCTGAGGATCTTCGGGATACAGGAACAGCGCGTTGAACGAACCAAACGCCGACAGATTGTAACCGCGTATGTAGGGTTCTTTTTCGTGCTCCATGTAAGGTTCGAGGCGCTCAACAATTTTCGACGCAATTTCGGTCTCAAGCATTTCCACGGTTCCACCCGGCGGAAGAATAAAACCGGCGTTGATCGAATCGGCCGGCGCCTGAGGTAAGAAATTGGACTTCGGCATCAGAAACACAATGCACGCAATAGACGCAGCCAACAGGCCAACGGTCCACGCGGCAGCTCGCACTTTTGTTCGAGTCAGCGTGTTTACAAATCGGGCTATGTTGGTCCACCAATGCGAACACGGGTCGTCGTCACGAATTTTGCCGAGCCAACCGCGGGCTGCAACCGGAAGAACGGTAATGGCAATGACAAACGACGCCGTCACCGCTACCGCAAGCGTCAAAGCAAGGTCACGAAACATTTGGCCTTCGACGCCGGAAATAAACAACACGGGAAGGAAGATGGCGACACTCGTAGCCGTCGAGGCGAACAGCGCTCCGCGTATCTGCGCACAGCCCTGCTCTACTGCGTCTCTGGGTTCCATCCCCTCCTGCCGCAGCCTGACAATATTCTCCAACGCAATAATCGCCGCATCCATTACGAGGCCAACGGCAAACGCTAGTCCGGCCAGTGAAATCACGTTGAGTGAGCGGCCTGTCATCGACAGCACAATGAAAGCCACCATGATCGACAGCGGCACCGTAGCCGCTACCAGAGCGACACCCCTGCGACTGCGCATAAGAAAATACAGCACCGCCGTCGCCAACAGCATGCCCAGTCCCAGGTTGTCGCGGATTAGGCTGATAGCACGGCGAATATGAACAGAGGAATCAAAACTCAAGTCGATCGCAAGACCAGCTTCTTTCAAAGGACCATTGTTCAGGTCAACTATCGCCGCGTTAACACCGTCCAGTAGCGTCACGGTGTTCGATCCAAACTCTCGTTGAACCGTAATGTAATACGACGGATAGCCGTTACGTAGTGTAAAACCATCGCGGTCGCGCGGCACAATTTGCACTTCCGCTACTTCGCGCAGGTAAACCGGCCGCTCGCCACTCCAACCAACAATCAGTTCGTTAAGTGAATCAGGCGAAAACTTTCCAACAAAGCGAACGGTATAGCGCCGGCGGCCGACGTCGGCTGTTCCGCCCGACACATCGGTGGAACGCGAAATAACCGAAGCGACGTCATTAATGCTGATGCCCAGCGCAGCGGCCCGATACGTGTCGAGTGTGATGTGCAGTTCGCGAGGTTGCTCGCCCTGAAGCTGTACGGCAGAAACGCCTTTTACACGCGCCAGTCTCGGCTCTACTTCGGCCTCAATCAAATCCTGATAAGTAGCCAAATCACGATTCGGATTTCCAGGCAGCACTCGAATCAAAAGTGACGCTGCTCCTGGCGTACGACCACCGCCACCGGCGTTAACCCGAGGCTCTTGGGCGTCAGGTGGCCGCGGCGGCGTCTGGTTAAGCGCATTAATTACATTCAGCTTGGCTTCCTGAATATCGGTTCCCGCCGCAAAGGTAAGATTTACCCAGCCGGAACCGCGATTAATCCACGAATTTATATCAGTCAGCCCAGGCAGATTTCGCAGCACGTCTTCCTGCGGCTCGATAATGACAGACTCCATTTCCTCAGGCGCTGCCGCGCGCCAAAAGTTGCCGATCGATATTTGCGGCTCTTCAATATTGGGCAACAGCTGAATGGGCAATTTGAGCGCGCTCAGAATACCAAACACCACAAGGAGCGCGACGACTACCGCCAAGGCTGGCCAATGCTTGAAATTAAACTCTGTCAGACCCATTTTAAATCCTCGATACAGACTGAGACGACGCGCTCCGGGTAAAAGCGCTGGGCGACGGCGTGTTCTATTGCGCGCCTTGGCAAGGTCCTACGACTTGCGGGTCTCACAATTAAAGATACCCCGACCGGGGAAAGGGTTGCAGGCAAATGAGATAGAACGCCAATTTTACACGGTTAACCCGCACATCGGACGTATCTGGCGCGATTTCATGGTTTGCCCGGATGACACTCGGTCGGCTTGATCAAATTGTCGGTCGAAATATCTGTTCTTCTGGCGAGACGCACATTATCTTATGGAAAAATCAGCAATAAGAACTCCAAACCACCTTCGGAAGATATTTCATTATGACGCTCAGCATCACCGATCCATCTTTTTTGTTCCCGGCAATTTCCCTGCTGTTTTTGGCTTATACAAATCGGTATCTCGCCATTGCCGGAATCATTCGAGCCCTGAATAAGAATACCGATGAACGAGATTCATCAAACCTGATGGCGCAAATAGAGTCTTTGCACCTGCGGATAACCCTTATTAAGTACATGCAAGCGTTCGGTGTCTTGGCTTTTCTGCTGTCGGTATTTTCAATGCTTTGTCTGATGTGGGAGCAGCAGCAAGGCGGTGAAGTATTGTTTATTGGTAGCCTGGTCGCTGTGGTTGTTTCGTTGCTGCTGTCACTCGCGGAAATTTTACGTTCGGGAGACTCGCTTAAGATCGAACTGAATCGAACTCGCAGGGGCAAAAGCTGAATTTTAAAGACACCAAATCATGCACAGCTGAGACTCAAGAATGACAACGCTCAGCTTTCGGACGGATACCACTGCTGCGGGTTCACCTGCACGCTTGTGTCTTTATTGCTAAATAGCACTTGCTGCTCGGAAACGTAAGCGTTCAACTCCATGTTACGCCCAGCGAGCTGCGCAAGCGCCACACTTTCTTCCGGCAACACGTTTTTTACTTTCAGGTTTTTAAAGCGGTTCAGTTCCGGTTCGAGTTTTCGAAACCAGAGCTCGGCGCTGTGACCGCTGTAACACTGTACTGTGACTTCACGTGCTCGTCCGCAGGCTTTGCCGATACGACGCACATCGGGCTGACCCAATTCAATCCAGTGCTCAATATCTCCGACCAGATTTTTCTGCCATAGATCCGGTTCGTCGTCAGTCGAAAGTCCTTTAGTGAACATCAGGTCCTCGTGGGCGCTGAGTACGTAGCACAAAACACGTTGCATCATGCGCTCATCTTTTTCCGAGGGATGACGCGCAATGGTGAGTGTTACATCTTCGTAAAAATGTCGATCAACGTCGGCAATGCTGATATGCGCTTTACAAATAGTCGCACCCAAAGCCATTTAGTTCATCCGCCCGAAGCTAGCTGCACTACGAATTTTAACATGTCGGTTACGGATCATATTGAATTGGCAACCGTGTCTAGCCGATGTGAGCACTATATTTTTCCTAAGTAGTTTCAGGCAATGATACGCCAAGATTCTAAATGTCCATCGATTCAGTCAGAGCCTGACACACCAACTTGCATCGCACATCATTCGTAGGAGCGGCATCTTGCCGCAATGACATACGCAGCATTTTCGATAATTCAAACACGTTTGCGCAGTTGGATGCCGCTACGCTCTTAGTCAGGTGGCAACAGCTGGTTCCGGTCGTCGACAGTAAACAGGTTACAGTTTATGACCTGAACGCACCAGAGAATCTCTATTTGAACACTCAGTTTGAATCCGAACGTTGGTTTGGAAAATCTCAAACTAAATACACGGGCTGCATCGGACACTCTGTCTTACATCGATTGGCGTCACGCACTGAGCCGATAATCCACCTTATTCGGTATGTTTATATAAGACAGCTCTATCATCAGACGGAAACCCTAATGAAAACCTATACCAGAGTCCACGGAAAAGTCTCTCTCGCCAGCAAGAAGCAAGGGATTCATGGCGTGCAAGTTACTGCACAAGAACACAAAAACCGCGGAAGGCCGGTTGTAACAACCCTCACTCGAGCGAACGGCAAATTCGAAATAAGCTGGCCTGCTGCTAACAGGAAGCAGACTCTGCAAATTCACGTTTCAGATCGGGATGGAAACCCGATCGCCACACGACGTGCCACGCTTAGCCCCAACAATACTCGCGCCATAAACATACGCCTGCCGGACGCTGTGGCCAGCAACCACTTGTCTCGTCCCACGACGTGGCGCGACACAGGCAGCCGACTATTTACCCGTCAACAACATTCGGAAGTCCGTCAGGCCGTTAGCCGCATTGCTCCGACAGGTAGCGGTCGCTACAACCAGCTGTTGAGTCACGTGCTGTGTCCCGACCCATATGTCGGAAACTTTGATGCGTTAATCGATTTAGGATGGGAAGTGCTCACAAGCAACGGAGATCCGGGTTTGCTTGAGCAGTTTCGCGACACGATTCAAACGTTAGATGTGCTTGATTCAAGGGCAAACCACCAAGTCATCGCTGATACCCAAAAAATGTGGGACCGTATGGTGTCACCGGAGGGTATTGCCACGCTGCGTGAAGGTCACCGTGGCGCTAATGCCTATGCACAAGCACCCGCTTTCGGGCCGGACATTCTAATGCCTCTGCTCATCCCGGCTAGCCAGGCTAGCGGCGGACGCAACACCTTCGCTCGTTTTGTCGGCATGATTTTCCGACAGTTCTTTGCCGCACGTCATCTCCAGAGTTTGCATGGCGCCGCGCTAAATGCGCTTGCGGGTGATTCGGGTCAGGTACGTCATCTTGAAAACATGCTGGACATGTTTGGCACTCTGTGCGGCCCGGATGACGGTCCGGTTGGGCACATTCCAGGCGACGAACATTTTCCGATTCACGAGGTAATCGATCAAAACTGTCTAGCCGATCTTCTTGCGGTAAGCCAGCATCAGGTACTGCTCTATGCAATTTACTCGATTGAACCATCGCGCGCTTGCGAAAACGAACTTGTCACACTCACGGGTTACGGATTCGACAACCTTCCTCAGCTAGTGCGCTTTAGAGCCTGGGGAGACCAAAATACGTGGATTGAAGTCGCTCCTGAAAGTTGGAGCAACGACCATATTACCGCTCGGGTTCCGGCCAACGCCGGATGTGGCTTGCGTCTTGCACGCCCACCTTCAACACATAGTATTTGTGGTCGTTATTCGGACCTATGGCCGTCTGAAACCAATGGCCCCGTGTTTGAAGGTGGTGCGGCTCAGATACTCAATTTCGCCGTGAACCACACGCCGGATACCATTACCGTCTTGCCCGGTGACGTGTTAACGCTTTCCTGGCGCACCTGTGCAGCCGACAATATCAAAGTTGAAATTGTTCTGGCCGGAGACGGTAGCACGCTCTACGAACTGGCTGACCCTCAGAGCAGCGGCGTGTGGGAACAAGAATTACTCCAGTGCAACCACACCACTGAGCTTATCGCCAGAGTGACCGTTAACGGCTCGTGTCCGCCGTTACAAACCGTTCGCGAGATCAGTGTCTTTATTCATCATTTACCCGCACTCAGCGTACACGGCATCGAAGTGACACAGTGCATACAACACTATCGTTCGGACGAACACTTAACCGACCCCTTAGATCAAGGAGCAGACAATTCAATTCAACTTGTGGCTGGCAAGACTGGCTTCGTGCGCGTGTATTTGCGTAGCGGACTTGAGGACGACCAATTTGATGACGGCGTACTGCGCGATGTAGCCGGTCAATTAACGGTTAGCCGAATCGTCAATGGCATTCCAGAGTTTGTGGCTCAGTTAACGCCGCTTAACAACCCTGCGACCATTGACGCTCAGTGGGGCTTCGACTCTTACGATGAAGAACGCGGCGATCTTGAAAAAAGCCTCAACTTCCTGATTCCGGCGTCCGAGATGCACGGCCGACTGCAACTCACAGCCCACGCCGACGTTACCGACCTTAATTCGGTTCCTTGCGGTGGCGGCACCGCTGAAAAAACCATTGAGGTTGATGTAGATATAGACCAAACGCTGAATATTGTCGCCGTCCCAGTTCGATATGAAGGCCCACCTTTTGAAGACCCGGAGTCCAACAGTGTAGTCACCGTTGCCGCTCCGAATCAGACCGCTGTTGTTAACAGTCTTAGCTACTCGCTGAAGATTCTGCCCGTAAACGAAACCCCGACCATTCGCAGACTTTCAACAATAACCATCGACTACCCTCTGGACGGTGAGCGCACTGGAGACGGCGGGTGCTCGCAGGCCTGGTACCGGTTTCTGGCCTTTGACCTTTTACCCGTTAAACTATTTGACGGCAGCGATCCGACCGCTATCTACCTCGGATTCCTGTCCGCCGACTTACCAAAAAACCCGACCGGGTGCGCCACCTTTGGGGTCACTGGGGCGTCCATTAACCGACGACGTACCATTGCCCATGAAATTGCACACGTCCTGGGACGCCCACACGCACCGCGCGGCGACGTTGGCTTCTTCGACAGCGAGTATCCTGCGTACGAACCGTACGACGACGACAACGTACCGAACGGCAGCATCGGCGAGTACGGCGTCGACACCGTAAGACAAGAGGTGCACCATCCCTCGACACCTGATCTGATGGCGTATGCGTCCGATCGATGGATGTCGTTGCACAACTATAAGAAGCTTATCTTCCCTTCTGGAAACGGCATAACCACGCTTCCTGTTCCGGCTGGATCAGGTGGTGGTCTCGCACATCGCCGACATATAACGGCGAAATCAGCGATACCCCAGAGTGGCGGAGACGTGTCAGGCACCGCTGAACCAAACCCAACAGAAGCGTGCATTGTGATCACAGCGCTGATTCCCGAAGGCGGAAAACTGGAAGTTGGCCACGTATCGCGCGTCAACACAAGACGTATTACACAGGGCCACCGGTCCGACGTTATGGTCGAACTCATAGGCAAAAGCAAACGCGTCCTGTCATCGGCGGCGCTTTACACGTCTGACCCTGTTGGCTGTTCGTGCTGTACAGGCCACGGTGGTGACGGCGACGCTTCTGACGAACACAAACACTCTGGCGAGTCACAGGGCACAGGTCTGGCCATGTTGAACGACAAAGCCGGAGGTGTTTTACTTCGGGCTCGCAGAGGTGAAAAAATACTGTGGGAACGTAAAGCACCAAAAACCAAACCGCGTCTACGCTTGCTCAAGTCCACGGTAAGCTCCCGAGGAACGCTCAAGCTGAGTTGGAGCGCCAAGGTCGATGCGAAACACAGCGGTACGGTATACGTGCGTTGGTCCACAAATCGCCGCGACTGGCGCTTGCTGGCCGCCTCACTCAACGGCTCCAGTGCGAGTATAGATGTTCTGCACTTGCCAGCTGGAAAAGTCTATCTCGAGTTACTTCTGCAGGACGGCTTTTACAGCCACCGTGTGCTGGGCGCAATAACGATTCCCATAGCCCCGCCAACAGTAGACATCATTTACCCAAATCCGGAACAACGCGTAACAGCAGGCGGTCAGCTGAAACTGTGGGCTAGTGTCACATCCAATTCTCACACGCCGATTACGGATGAGCACATTGTGTGGCGTCTCGGTCGCAAGCAGGTTGGAGTGGGTGCGTCGGCCTGGATCAAAGCGCCCCGCACAGGACGTCACAGCGTGACCTGCACGGTAAAAGAAGGGCGAAAGAAAACAGTTAAAAAGGTCGGGTTTGAATCAATTTAGGGGTCACGCTTCGAAGAAATACGTTTCCTTAGTTCGAAAAAAAACGCCGCAGTTGACCTGCGGCGTTTTTCTATTTTGCAAACTCGTCACGTCAGAGCCGAATGCTCCTTTGCGTGGGATAAGTCGCCTGAGATTATTGCGCCAAAAAACCAATCAGGGCGTTATCACGAAACATCTCGGCTAAAATTCCGTCCGCCATAGCGTTGATCATCTGCTGGTTTTTGTCTTTGCCAGGCACAAACATGACGCGCTGCTCACCGTCAAATCGATATACGTTCTCGTATTCTTGTCCGCCTCGTTTTGCGATGGCCTTCAAGGCGGCATTGGTGTGTACACCGCCGGTCCAAAAACCCATTGATACGTCGTATTCAAATGATCGAATTTCAACTTTCAGCGTATGTGAGCGCCCTGAGTCAGTAACCACTTCAAACCCTTTCTGCCTCAAACCGTCGGCAATGGCATTGTGAAACACAACATCCAGCTCTTCAGTCGTGGTGATTTCAGCACCTTTCATAGCGCCCGTTCCGCGGCGTCCAATAATCTGGTTGCTGCGCTCGTCAATCACGCGTAAGTACACGGTCGTGCCGCGACCTTCGTCACTTTGCACCAGCTCAAGTTGCGGGGTGATTTCGGCTTGCTGTGGTGTAAAAGCACAGCCGCTGAAAAACATAACAGCCATACCGAGCAGGCCAAGTTTGAAGCGCGATTGTATTGAGTTCATCATTCTCTCCATTGTGTGACGCTTATTGCCGGACGGCAGTGCGCGAAATTAGCCTTTACGACAGTGTAATATCGCAGGTTTTTGTGGCCACCGTAAAAAGCACCACACTGCAAACGTACCTGACAGCAGCGCAGCCTTGGAACGAAGGTTATAGCCCGCGCTGACACCTGTCAACATGGCTCAAAATTTTCAGAATGAGTACAGATTAATGCGGCCTGCCTCGCTCAGATACGCCTCGCACATGCTCAGGCGAGCGTTAATCAAATAAGCCCACAGTTACAACGGGAGCACAAAAAACCAATAACCTGTGCAAACGGTGCCCTACGTCACTGCAATACGAGTCGAATAAGTGTATATAAACCGTTAAGCCAAGATGACCTGAACACGGTTGCAGTCATGAAAAACAATAAAAACACGCCCCTCCTGGTTTCACGGGAGCCTAGAAAATCAGCTACGGCAGGCCTCTTGGCCTTGGTCCTAATCGCGGGACATAGTCTTAATGCGGCCACACCCGACGACTTGTCGTCGGACGTTGACAACACACGGATAACCCGGGGAATTGTCAGCTCTAAAAAGGCTCATAACAATTCGCCAACACAGACAACAGCACCCACAAAGATGCCTGACACGGCCGCAAACCGCGTTCGCGACCGAAGCGCGCCGACCTCAAAATACAACGCTGTCACACCCGCAGCTGCTCGTGTAATTACATCCGAACCCGAGTCAGCGAGCGTTCTGCACGAAGCTGTCTCGAACGAGGTATCGATCAAAACATCCAAAACGGACTCGCCTGTAGACCCATCGCCCTCTGCATCTACGGCTATCGATGAGGTCAAAGAAGTCATCGCAGAGCGTGCTGTTACGACAACAGAACCGGAGGAACCCGTCGAAGCTGAAACCGACTTTGCATCGCCAGCCGAGACCGCCGAAACGGCTGTTGTTCGCACCGCCACTACAAGCGTCAGCGTAACCGAAACACCTACTGACGATATCGCAGCCGTCGTCGACAAAGACGAATCAAATGCCACGCCGGAAAATATGCCGAAGAGCAAGCCGCTGCCTGTTGCCGAAGACGTAGATTTAAGTGAGCCGGTCATTGTATCGAATGAATCGGAGCCGCCTGTCGGACCCTCTTCAGGCGAATCGATCGAGGTTATGCCGTCCCCTGACGAAGTGAAGGCAAAGTCACCGATGGTACTGCTTGGTGAGGAAGTCGCGCCCGGCACATCGGCGCGCCTATCCTGGTCTCCGGACCAACATTTTGACGGTATCAGCGTACCCACACCCGTGCTTGTCGTTAATGGCACTCAGCCTGGCATGACCGTTTGTCTGACAGCAGCTGTGCACGGCGACGAACTCAACGGCATCGAAATTGTTCGTCGGGTTGTCTACGATCTCAATCCGAAAGAATTAAGCGGCGCCGTGATTGGCGTACCCATCGTTAATTTACAGGGTTTTCGCCGTAACTCTCGCTACCTTCCTGATCGACGTGATCTAAACCGGTTTTTCCCCGGAAACAGTAGCGGCAGTTCAGCATCACGTATGGCAAATTCGTTTTTTACTCAGGTGATTCGTCATTGCGATGCGCTTGTGGACATTCATACAGGATCGTTCTTACGCACCAACCTCCCACAGCTTCGTGCTGACATGTCGGTTCCCGAGGTTGCAGAATTAACGGAGGGTTTTGGCGCGACAGCCGTGTTACACAGCTCGTCAACCGGCGGCACACTGCGTCGAGCAGCTGTGCTTGCAGGCATTCCAGCCGTCACTCTTGAAACGGGCGAACCCAGCCGCTTGCAAGAAGATGAAATCGAACACGGCACAAAGGGCATACAAACGTTACTCACCAAACTCAAGATGACGCGAAGCATTAGAGTGTGGGGTGACCCGCAGCCCGTTTATTACAAGTCTGTTTGGGTTCGGGCCGACGACGGTGGACTGTTGTTCACAAGCGTCGAACTGGGCCAACGTGTCGGCAAGGGCCAGGTACTGGGTACGGTTACCGACCCCATCACCAATGTTCGTACCGAACTTATATCTCCTTTAAAAGGGCGAGTTCTCGGCATGGCACTTAATCAGGTCGTCTTGCCCGGTTTTGCCACCTTTCGAATCGGCGTCCCGAGCAAACAAAAGGAAGTGGTCACGTCTCCCGAAGCGCCGCCGAACGGCACTCCGGAAAAGGTCTCACCAGACGTTCCGGAATCGATTCCAACGGACGTCGATATTGAAGACGAGAACAGCTAAGCGCTCTCTCAAGAGAAATCTCCCGGCAACACCTTGCCAGTAGAGCTACGTCGGTGAGCCTTGTCTACTGTCACACAACACAAAACTCTTTGACCGCCTTACAGGCTTGTGTGATCCAGCCACCAGTCAACGAACTCCTGATAATCGACCACACCGTCTTCATTTGCATCGATAACCGCAAACTGCAGCGAAATACTGGCTGAAGATATCTCATGATCCAACGCTTGAAGAAGTAATCCAAACTCTATCTCGTCAATGTGACCGTCTTTATTCACGTCAAAACGAGTGAATAGCCTCTGCAGCTCCGCGTCCATTATCTTTGTTGTTTTCGCCACTCTAGCTCCCGGAAATACAAATTTAGCGTTAACAGGCCTGCCTGAGCCTTATATTTTAAACTAAAAGAAACATCCTGTTTAAACTCCATCTCCATTACTGTTTTCTAGGGACTCGAATTCTTCAGATGCGTATCCAGAAAATTAATGTAGGCCTCAGACGCCGCGATGCGATTGGTCTTTTTTAGAAAGCCGTGACCCTCATCTGGAAAGACCAGATACTCAACAGGTACGTCATTGGCGCGAATAGCTTCGACAAGCTCATCGCTTTCTACTTGCAACACCCGAGGATCGTTCGCTCCTTGCACAACCAAAATGGGCTTGACCACATTTTGTGTGTGAAAAAGCGGCGAAATTTCGCGGTGTCGCTCGCCGTCAGTGGCCGGATCGCCCATTTCATCGTAAAGCGATTCTTTAAACGATTCCCACCAGGGTGGAATAGACTGAAGGGTTCGCACCCAGTTGGTCACACCAAAGATATCGATACCCACGTCAAAAGCTTCGGGTTCAAAGGCAAGTGCAGCGGCCACCATGTAACCACCATATGAACCGCCGATGATACCGACTCGATCTCCGTCCACCCAGTCCAGTGATTCAAGATAGGTTCGACCGTAAATAATGTCCTGCAAATCTTCTTTACCGTGTCGCTTGTCATCAAGATGATAGAAGGTCTTGCCGTAGCCGGATGAGCCACGATTGTTTGCCCCCAGCACTGCGTAACCGTGATTGACCAAGTGTTGAACCAAAGGTCGATAACCCGTTCGCGTTTGTCCGCCGGGGCCTCCGTGTACCAACACGAGCGCCGGTACTGGCTTGTCTGCTGACGCGTTCAGAGGTTTGTACAACACCGACGGTATTTCGAGTCCATCAAAACTCTTGTATCGGACAATTGTGCTACTCACAAGGTGAGCGGAGTCAATCGCCGGATTCAACGCGTCGGTTAACTGGCGCGAGGTGTTTTCGGTCAGGTCGATCAAGTGGATATTAGAAGGAGAATCGTCTGCATTAATAATTAAAGCGACTTGATTCTCGCCGGCCGAAAAACGGACGTTGCGCAAATCGCCGGCCGGAAGTTTCGGCAGATTCACTTTACTATTTCGTTTTGTGTCGGTGATTTCCACTTCCGTTCGGGCATCAGCGTTTACACCCACTACCCGATAACGGCCTGATTTCGAGTGAGACACATAGCTTACGTCCCAAGGCGCTTCTACCAGCAAATTGGACTCACCTGTTTTCAAGTGATATTTCCACGCTTGGGAGTATTCTCCGAACTCGTCAGTGGCGTAAACGACGGCTGCGTTATCCGGTGTTATTCCATACGTTGAGTAAGCGACGTTACCCGTGTGCTCGGTAATTAGAACAGGAGTGCTGTCACGGCTATTGAGGTCGACTACGTAAATATCCGAATCAGCACTTGTGCGGGGCTTATCCAGTGTCAGCCACCGACCGTCGCCACTGATATCACTAATTTGAAAACCGGGATTTTCGTAAATCATTTCACGGCTGTAGTCATTCGCCGAATAACGATAGACATCAAAGCTCTTTTGATTACGCTCTGTTGACAAGATATAGAAGTTCTCACCGTCGTCACTCCACTTCAGAAAGCCCGCCTTCAACTTGTCGCCAGGAGTTAAGTCGCGATTGCTGCCATCGACTTCACGCACGTGCACGTGATTCAGCTCGTCGCCGCCTCCGTCGTACGTGTAGAGAATACGCGTATCGGTTGGAAACCAACTCAAAGCGAATACCGCGTTATCCACCGAAGACGTCAGCGCTTGTGCAGGGCTCCCGTCAAGTGGCAACCGGAACGCGTTGAACACACCTGTTTTATCCGATGACATTAGAAGCGCTTTGCTGTCTGGCGAAAAGGCGTGGCCACTTGAACCGACGAGACTGTAACTCGTGGTATCAAAAAAAGTCTCGGCACTATAGCGAGGCACTTCACTCGCTGTGCGCTTAGCTGGTTCGGCCGTTTCAACCTGATCGCCGTCTTCACGACTGCACGCTGACATGATCAGGCTTAATACGACTAACAGAGCTAAGTAGACTGGCTTGCGCATGGGGTTATTCTCCAGAAAGGATAGTAAAAGAGGGACGCGCAAACGGCGCCGACTGTATGTAACAACAGAATTTGAAAGCCCCGCTCGGAACGCCGAATTCTCAACACGTTTACCCGAGGGCGAGCAATAGCGCACCTGCGTCAAGGAGCAGTAAATCAGGTTACACAGACCAGGGCGCGTCTTCAGCGTCAGCGATATCATAGCGAGCAATCGCTTCGATGAGCAAGTTCCGGGGACAGCTGCCGTCACGTTGAAGCCGGTCAAGTGTCGCCACAACAATATGATAGCGGTCTACTTCGAAAAAACCCCTTAATTTTTCGCGTGTATCAGAACGCCCGAAACCGTCGGTGCCTAACACTGTCATTCGCGTTTCGATGTAAGGAGCTATGAGCTGGGCTACGCCACGCACGTAGTCTGTTGCCGCGATCACCGGAGCATCTCCCGGCAATACAGTCGCAACGTATGACAGCTCAGCCTCTTTGCCGCCGGACAAACGATTGCGGCGTTCAACGGCACGCGCCTCGCGCTCAAGCTCACTGTAACTGGTCGCACTGTAAACACTGGAAGCAATACCCCAGTCATCGGCCAGTAGTTTGGCGGCCGCTTCGACTTCAACAAGAATCGCACCGCTACCAAGCAAACGGACTGCCGACGCATCACCCGTACCGTACTGCTGCCTCAAATAGAGCCCCTTAATGATTCCGTCGCACTGAGACGCTGGCAAATCAGGATGAGCATAGTTCTCATTCATTACGGTCAGGTAGAAAAACTCGTCGCGCTGCTCTTCAAGCATACGTCGTGCGCCGTATTCAATTAACGTTGCCACCTCATAGGCGTAGCACGGATCGTATGCGCGGCAGTTGGGCACCGTTGATGCGACGAGGTGACTGGATCCGTCCTGGTGTTGCAAGCCTTCACCACCTAGCGTCGTTTTGCCCGCTGTCGCACCAATGAGAAAACCCCGCGAGCGTTGATCGGCGGCAGCCCAAATCAAGTCGCCAACGCGCTGAAAACCAAACATTGAATAGTAAATATAGACTGGCAGCATCGGTTCGCCGTGCACGCTGTAAGACGTTGCGGCGGCTGTCCAGGACGCCATCGCACCAGCTTCGGTAATCCCTTCCTCCAGGAGTTGCCCATCTGCCGTCTCTTTGTAATGCAACAAGCTGGACGCATCCTCGGGCTCGTACAGCTGTCCTCCCGGCGCATAGATTCCGATTTGTCGAAACAGATTGGCCATGCCAAACGTGCGGGCCTCGTCCGCCACAATCGGCACAATGCGTTTGCCAAGGTCTTCGGTTTTTAACAGCGCACCGAGCATGCGCACAAATGAAACCGTTGACGACATGACCTTGCCGTCAGCTTCGAGTGCAAATTTTGCCCAGCTCTCAACAGAAGGAATGGTCACTGACCGCGTACCGGGGTTGCGCATGGGAATGAATCCGCCCAGGGCCTTTCGCCTCGACTGCAAATAACGCATTTCTTCACTGGACGCATCGGGCTTCAAGAACTCAAGCTGCTCTACTTGTTCATCACTGAGCGGCAGAGCAAACCGGTCGCGGTATTCTTTTAGTGCATCCACGTCCAGTTTTTTCGCCTGATGCGACGTCATGCGCGATTCACCCGCCTGCCCCATGCCAAAGCCTTTTTTGGTTTTAGCCAATATTACGGTGGGCTTACCCGTTGTCGCTTTGGCCGCTGCAAAAGCGGCATATAATTTACGAAAATCGTGACCGCCGCGATGCAGGCGATTGATATCGTCGTCGCTCATGTGCTGAACAAGCGCCGCCGTTTCCGGGTCTTCATTAAAGAAATGTTTTAGATTGTACGCGCCGTCTTTAGCGCCTAGCGTTTGGTATTTACCGTCGACCGTAACCGCAAATCGGCGCAGCAGCGCGTGGTTAGTGTCACGGGCAAACAGCTCGTCCCAGTCACTGCCCCAAAGTACCTTTACGACATTCCAGCCCGCTCCGCGAAAAAGGCCTTCGAATTCCTGAATCACCTGACCGTTACCGCGCACAGGCCCGTCGAGGCGCTGCAAATTACAATTAACAATGAACGTAAGATTATCCAGCTTTTCGCGCGCTGCAATTGACAAGGCACCAATCGATTCAGGCTCGTCCATTTCTCCGTCCCCGAATATGCCGTAAACGTGACGGTCTTCGGTATTCGCAATGCCACGCGCCTGAAGGTAGCGCATAAATCGTGCGTTATAAATTGCGTTAATAGGTCCAATGCCCATTGACCCCGTCGGGAACTGCCAGAAATCTGGCATGAGCCACGGGTGTGGATACGAGCAAAGTCCATTACCGCCCACTTCCTGGCGATAGCGTGAAAGCGTATCGGCGTCGAGGCGACCTTCCAAAAAGGCACGAGCGTAAAGCCCCGGAGCGGAATGCGGTTGATAGTAAACCAGGTCGGGTTGCTCTCCGCCTTTGAAGAAATGATTAAAGCCGGTTTCAAAAATCTCGGCGGCCGAAGCATAGCTTGCAACGTGACCGCCCAAGTCTCCGTACGCCTTGTTAGCGCGCATGACCATGGCTAGTGCGTTCCATCGCAGCATTGCGGTTATGCGTTCCTCAACGCGCAGATCACCCGGATACGGCAGCTGTTGATCGAGCGCGACTGAATTACGGTAAGCGGTATAAGGCAGCGCAGTCCGCTTTAACGACCGTCGCTCTGCATGTTTGTCCAAATCGTCAAGCAACGCCGTTGCGTTCTCGGCGCCCCACTCGGAGATCAGCGAGTCCAATGACTCTAGCCACTCTCTACGCTCTTCCTCGGGGATACCGGTGCTGTTGTTTTTATTATCCGACATGCTGCTGCTAATCCTTTCTTACCTGTAAAACATTCCGTACTTCAAGGTCATATTCAAATAAAGCCCTCGAGATCAGACAAGGTGCGAACGCAAGAGCGGCATCCTGCCGCGAAAGGCGGCTGATCTTAAGCACAATGTCCAGTACTACATCGCGGCAAGATGCCGCTCCTACGACTAATAAACATTACTACTTTCGACGTTTAATTCTTAGGCGATTCTTACGCCGGTCAAACACATTAACCATTCCGGTATGTGTAAGCATAGCCGTTCAACGCCGGCGCACCGCCAAGGTGAGCGTAGAGCACTTTTGAACCCTTTGGAAAAAAGCCTTTTGCCGCTAAATCGATCAACCCTTGCATCGACTTACCTTCGTAAACCGGATCGGTAATCATCGCTTCAGTGCGCGCCGCAAGACGAATCGCTTCATTTGTCTCGTGACTGGGTACACCGTAGGCCGGATAGGCGTAGTCCGGATTAATCACAACGTCTTCCTCGGTGATGTCCTGGCCCAGCTCAATAAGTTCAGCGGTGTCCCTGGCAATTTGCATAACCTGCGCACGCGTTTGCTCAAGCGTACCGGATGCGTCAATGCCGATTACTTTATCGGCTCTGCCGTCGGCTTTGAATCCGACAATCATACCGGCCTGCGTGGATCCCGTTACAACACACACAATAATGTAGTCGAAACGAAATCCGAGCTCTGCTTCCTGCGCTCGAACTTCTTCAGCAAAACCGACAAAACCGAGACCGCCAAATTTGTGCACAGAAGCACCCGCAGGAATGCCGTACGGTACGCCACCACTGTCGCGCACGTCCTGCATGGCCTCTTCCCAACTTTTGCGAATACCGATATCAAAGCCGTCGTCGACCAGCCTACTGTCCGCACCCATAAGTCGCGTCATCATAATGTTGCCAACCCGATCGTAAACCGCGTCCTCGTGGGGCACCCAGCTCTCTTGCACAAGCCGACACTTCATACCAAGCTTCGCCGCTACGGCCGCCACCTGACGCGTATGGTTCGACTGCACGCCGCCGATTGACACAAGGGTATCGGCGCCCGAAGCAATAGCGTCGGGCACAATGTATTCCAGTTTGCGCAGCTTGTTGCCACCCAGTGCCAGCCCCGAGTTGCAGTCCTCGCGCTTCGCCCAAATTTCAATGTCACCGCCCACGGCTTCCGAAAGCCTCGGCAAAGGTTCAATAGGACTCGGACCGAAGGTCAGCGGATAGCGTTCGAATTTACTTAGCACTGGGGCTTCCTTTGTATAACCGGGTTATGACATTTGGAGTTTAATCGATTGCGGTCAGTGATAGAACGCTACTGAAGTATGTTTCACGTCTTGACCCGCGTGTTCCATCACCACGCAAAGCGCCGCGCGGAACAAAACGAGAGTAACGCCTAATTGCTTTGACTAGTACAGAAGATCGAATCGTATCAGGTTTGTAAGGAAGCTTATCTCGAGAGTTGTCCGGGCATACAGACCGGTGCCAGGCCGCTGGGTCCGGGAGGCTGCAGAAAATAGCCCACAAACACCGCGTAATCGACAAAGTTCACGATGCCGTCGCCGTTCATATCTCGATCAGGGTCGGAGCTTAGATAAGACGAAGCAAAACTGGCTGTGTCAATGAACGCCATGATGCAGTCCTGATTGAAATCAGGATCACAAATATTCCCGTATAAATCGCCGTCGGTATCAAGCTGTTCAGGGTTCGCAACAAGCGTGCAGTTATCCAGTTCGTCCGGCACACCGTCGCCGTCGACGTCGTTAACCTGCAGCTCAATTGACCACATGCCGCGTCCAAAGGTCGCCACGTGCAGCGTGTCGTCGCTCTCGCGCAGTGCCAGCTCCATCGACGGAGCCGTCGGCAAGTTGGACCCGAGCAACGCCCACTGCGTCGCACCTACGTAGGTAAAGTACACGCCAAGATCAGAAGCAATGAAGACTCGACCTGTATCGTCAAGCAGAATCGAATTAACCGGAGCCTGCGGTAGATTAAACGTTATATCTGACCAACTGGCGCCTCCGTTAGTCGTCTCGAATACGTAAGGGGTGTAGTCAGCCGCCTGATAGCCGTTGAACGTTGCGAATACGTGGTTCGCATCTAGAGGATCCACTAGAAGCTTGGTCACCCAACGATCCGGCAGCTCTGGTCCCTGAATAGACTCCCAGTTAGCGCCACCGTCAATCGTTCTCCAGAGACTCGAGTCGTCAGCCCCGGCGTAAATAACCAGATCGTCACTCGCGGCCGGTGCAATGGTAGATAACGTACCAAAGGTAAAGTTATCGGACGGAATCGGATCGCCGTTTGTCAGGTCTGGACTAATAGCGGTAAACGAAGCACCCGAGTTGGTCGATCGGTAAACGCGTTCGGCCCCGTAGTAGATGATTTGCGGATTGGATGGGTCAAACACCAAGGGTGTTTTCCACGCGCGGCGAGAACCCAGCGGTCCAATCGAGTAAGAAAACGAGTCTCCGCCCTGAGCATAGCGGGCACAGAATCCACGCTGGCTACACGCAAACACGTCGTTGTCGTTGAGTGGATTAATCAGCACTTCGAGTCCGTCACCGCAGCCAATCGCGTTCCATTGCAGCGCGTTGGTTTGAGGATAGTTACGCACACAGTTGTTGTCTTGCGTGCCACCCAGGACACGATTGTCGGCCTGCTGACTCACAGCCACCGTGTAAAATTGAGTAAACGGCTGGCCTTGATATTTGCTCCACGAATTACCGTTTGAAACCGAAGAGTACAAACCGCCATCGTTACCCAGTACCACTTTACCGGGAATGGCCGGATGCCACGCCATGGCGTGATGGTCAACGTGAACGCCGTTTGCCGCAGACGACCAGCCGCTGCTGCCACCGTTTGTCGAACGCATCAACGACACACCCGCTACGTAAACGCGATTCTGGTCAACCGGGTCGACAAACGTACGTCCAAACCACCATCCAAATGATGACTGTGAATTGGAAAGGCTGTTGTTAAACGGTTGTTGCGCCCAGGAATCACCACCGTCGTTACTACGGTAGAACCCGGTGAAAAAACCGGTTGCATCAATGTACGTTGCGTACAAACGGTCAGGGTTTTGCGGCGACATGCCTAAGCCAATACGACCGACGTCCGGATTTTGAGGCGGTAAGCCACCCGCGAGTCGTGTCCACGAGTCGCCGCCGTCGAGCGAACGAAAAATGCCGGAACCCTCACCGCCGAGACGACGAAAGGAAGCCGCGCGAATGTGATCCCACATGACTGAATAAAGTCGATCAGGATTTGTTGGGTCAATGAAAATGTCGGCACCGCCGGTGGTGTCGTTAAGTCCGGCCAGCACCAGTTCCCACGTTACCCCACCGTTGGTAGAGCGATAGATACCGCGTTCCTGACCGCTCTCCCAGACCGGACCGGTAGCGGCAACAAATACCCGCTGAGAATTGGTGGGGTCGATTCTAATTCGACCAATACGAAAACTATTGGAAAGACCGAGTGACTGCCACGTTTGACCGCCGTCGTCAGACGCGTAAACGCCCTTAAGACCTTGAGTCGGATTGTTACCGCTTGGCGCTCCTTCACCGACACCCGCGTAAACGCGGCCCGTTGGATCCACCGCAACCGCGCCAATGGCCTGGGCGTAATGTGATGGCCAAACAGATTGGAAGCTCTGCCCGTCGTCGCTGGTTTTCCATAGCCCACCGCTGGCCGTGGCTGCATAAAATGTGTTGGCGTCCAGAGTGTCCCAGGCAACGTCGAGTATGCGTCCGCCAATGTTGTCAGGCCCAAGCTCGGTCCAGGTACTCCCGGCACCACGATTAAGCTCGCGCCCAACCGCTTCTCGGGCAAGCAAGTCACGTTGAAGTTGGGCCCGTCTCATTTGCGCGTCGGTCGGTGCGCCGTTGTGCAGTCGGCGCAGTGAGAGCCACTCGTCCGGGGCGAGCTTGGGCTTGAGCGTGCTCTGATGCAGAGGTGCAAGGCTAATCGGCCTGGAATTCATCCAGTCTGTTACAAAGCTGTTTGAACTCAACGCCGCAGCCGCAGCGGCAGCCAGCATTACTGTGATGATCCAAGCGGTTCGCACACGTACTCTCCCTGTTTCTATCCCGTATTTCGAGTTTAGCAGGCTTTGGCCTGATAGCACTCTTGGGCAACGGCCCGGAAAGCTCGAAGACTGCGATTTACCCCCATGAAAATATAAAAAAAGCCCGTAAGATTAATTCCTTACGGGCTTTCCAGTCAGACCATGATGCCAGTTAGATAACTGATTCAGGGGCCGTGTAGTCCATGCCATGAGCCACTGAAACGGCTTCACAGGTAATCTTGCCCTCGTGAACGTTAAGACCGGGTAAGAATCCGGGATCCTTCTTCAATGCCGTTTGCCACCCCAGGTTAGCCAGTCTCAGCGCATACGGTAGCGTCGCGTTGTTCAAAGCATAGGAAGAAGTGTGAGGAACAGCCCCGGGCATATTGGCTACGCAGTAGTGCACAACGTCGTCAACAATGTAGGTTGGGTCTGAGTGCGTCGTCGCTTTGGACGTCTCAAAACAGCCACCTTGATCAATTGCCACGTCGGCGACCACAGACCCCGGCCTCATGTTTTTAATCATTCCGGCGGTCACAAGCTTGGGCGCGGCCGCGCCGGCCAGCAACACAGCGCCCACAACCAAATCGGCATGAGTGACGTGTTCTTCGATCACGGCGGCATTCGAGTAAAGACACGTAACCCGGCCACCGAACTGAGCTTCCAGTTCACGAAGCCGGTCGATAGATCGATCCAGAATGGTCACGTTGGCTCCCATGCCAGCGGCTATCAGCGCCGAGTTCGTACCGACAACGCCACCGCCGACAATGACGACGCGCGCGGGCGCAACGCCCGTTACACCGCCGAGTAACACACCGCGCCCTTTGTTGGCCTTTTCCAAACAATGTGCGCCCGCCTGCACCGCGAGTCGTCCTGCAACTTCGCTCATTGGCGACAGTAACGGCAAGGTACCTTTGCGGTCGGTGACGGTTTCATAGGCAATTGCAGTAACACCGGATGCAACCAGCAGCTCGGTTTGAGCCAGGTCCGGAGCGAGGTGCAAATACGTAAACAGAAGCTGACCCTCACTGAGCATGCGACACTCGTCGGGCTGAGGTTCTTTGACCTTAACGATCATTTCTCCCCGACTGAATACTTCTTCAGCGGTGTCAACGACTTCAGCACCCGCCTGACGATATATGTCGTCGGTGGCTCCAATACCGGCACCCAGCTGGGTTTCGATGATGACCTTGTGGCCGTATGCCACAAATTCACGGACACTTTCGGGCGTCAGCCCGGCGCGATATTCGTGATTTTTTATTTCCTTGGGTACACCGATCAACATGACTGACACTCCTGAATGTGTGTGATGACGCTTTGCGTTAATCATCGCAGCGTACGCACAAATGACCCAATATAGTTGTGTATTTAAGAAGTTTTTTAGTGTATTTTCTTGGATATAAACACATTAACGGTAAATTCTATGGATCTTTCCTCTATTGACCGCTCGATTTTACGAATTCTCCAATCAGACGGTCGGATTACCTATTCGGACCTGGCCAAACAGGTTGGGCTGTCGACGTCGCCGTGTATTGAGCGCGTGCGCAAACTTGAGCGTTTGGGCTATATAGAACACTACGCCGCCCGTCTCAATGCGGACAAACTTGGCGCTGGCCTGGTGGTGTTCGTGATGATTCGAATGGACCGCAGCTCCAAAAGCAATTTCGACCAATTCAGACGCTCAGCCAGCCTGCTGCCACAGGTGCAGGAATGTTATCTGACGACGGGAAATTTCGACTATTTGATCAAAGCAAGAGTCCGCGACATGTCTTCCTATCGCAATTTGCTTGAGGAATCTTTACTGAGCATTGAAGGCGTTCAAGAATCGACATCGATCGTTGCAATGGATGCCGTAAAGGAAAGCCTCACGCTAAACATCTAAGACGACGGTGCAGTATCACGGCGATCGCGCCTTACGGATAATATGACGGTTCGCAAAAACCTGCCCAAAAGCAAGCGCCGAATCCGGCGAAAAAATGTGACTTCAACCCTGTGTTGCAAACTAATACTGAGTACAATGTCGGCATGACCTTGCGCGAACAAGTGGAGAAACTGTTACCCGGCTGGGAAAGCTGGTACCCCAGCCTGTTCGATGCCGCCGTCGATTTAGGGGTTATAAAAGCGCAAGTGTGCTCGCCCGACGACCTCTATTTGTCGCGACGCCACTCCGGTGTTCAAAGCGCTGCCGCGACCGCACATCGCGACCAATGGGGTGGCGACTTCGACAACACTGATCGCCCTCAGGCCGCCAAAAAGAAACGCAAACGCCGCAAACGTAAGGTGACGTCCTGAGCGTGAGTTTGCCCGTAACGATTTACGAATCGGCTATAATAAGCTTCGGGTACTGGCCAGACATTAAGGTGGCCGCGTCGTCGATGCGTTTGTGAAACTGCTTCGACGCCTGATTTAGATACTTGAGGCAGGGGGTCAAATCTTCAGCCACAATTTCAGCCACGTCTCGCTTAAACTCTTCCGGCAAGTTCTCCTTGTGGTGCTCTACCAGCGCAACCAGCTCGTCAATAGCACACCCAATCTCTCCGACGTAGCCACGAACATTTACGGCAGGTCCGCGCAAATCGTGCTTGATTTTCTGAATAGTGTCGGGCGAGAGTGATTCTGCTGTCATGATGACTCCTAGTGGTTAAACAAGGTCGGGAGCGGAGACGTTTTCTGACCCAAAAGGCATAGCCGAATGCAGCGCACTTTCTATGGCATCAGCTAACTGGGTAGCGTCAAACGGTTTTTCAAGAAACGCCGAAGCGCCCATCTCCATCGCTCGTTCTTTTAATCCGTACTGCTTGCTTGCAGTGATAAATATAATAGGGGTTGCCGACGTTTGCATCAATGATTGTAGCCGGTTAGCCACGACGAACCCATCGCCACCCGGAAGATTGATATCGAGTAGCACAATATCCGGACTATTCTTTCGTGCTTGCGCCACAGCCGACACCGCATCAAGCGCTGTTACCACTTCGTAACCCATCGACTTAAGACGAACACCTACGGCCAACGTGAGCTTTCGATCGTCTTCGACTAACAATATTGTTTTCATATTTTATAACCCTTTTTACTCGCTGTCCCTTATTCCACTTGGAAGCTGGACGTTAAACGTGCTGCCTTTTCCAATTTCACTTTCCACCGAAAGCTGACCGTTGTGAAGCTCAACTATTTCCTTGGCAATACTCAGGCCCAAGCCAAGACCCGAACCCATGGATGCGTCGCTGTTGCCAACCTGATACAAGCGATCAAATACACGAGCCTGATCTTTCTCCGTTATTCCGCAGCCCTCATCCGAGACAGCAATATCAATACAGCGCTGTTCTTTGCTGTATCTCAAGGCGAGCGTTACTGTACCGCCTTCCGGCGTATATTTAATCGCGTTCCCCAATAAATTGGAAAGCACCTGAATAATTCTGTTCACGTCAAACCAAAATGGCGGGAGCGCATTGATGATTCGTTTCTTTACGAAAATCTTTTTCTCTACAATGGTTTTGTTCATAGACGCAAAACATCGCGTGACCACTTCATCAATTGACGCGAGCTCCCGGTTCAATTCGATCTTCTGATTTTCAAGCCTGGTTACTTCAATTAAATCGTTGAAGTGCGCGCCAATCTGGTCACAGCTGTCCAAAGCGTGAGTTAACATTTCTTTTTGGTAGTCTGTTACGGGCCCGGCAATTCCGTCCAGCGTGATCGCAATAAACTCGCGAGCAGCCGAGAGCGGCGTCTTCACTTCGTGTGACACTAGCTGATAAAAACGACTGATCTCTTCGTTTTTGGTTTTGAGCTCTTCAATCGCGCACTGCAGTTTGCTACTCGAAGCAACGACGGATTTACGTAAGCTGTTCTTCTGCACCGCGTTAGTAATAGCGCTTACCAAAGAAGTGGAAGACACAATTCTCTTTGGCAAGAAATCCATAGCGCCAGCTCTAACCGCGTCCGCCGCAGCGTCCTCTCCGCCCTGCGCAGACATAATGACGGTCGGCGGATTTGCGTCCATAATTTCAGAATCGCGAATAGAGCGAATAACCTGGGTGCCCGCAAAATCCGGAAGGACGTAGTCCACCAGCAGGCAATCGAACTCAGCATTTTTGAGCGCCTCAAGACCTTCGGCAACTGACGAAGCCATGGTGACGTGAAATTTGGCGCGACGGCTTTTGTGAAGATATCGCTCACAGAGCGTGCGGTAGCCGGGGTCGTCGTCAATCATTAGAATCCGCAGCACGTCGACGTCCGCGAGTGGTCGAGCAGCTCTGGTGGGTGCTTTAGGCTTGAGGGCGAGTTCCATACCCAGTATAGCGTCCAGTAGCCCCCACTCTTGAACAATAGTAGTGAAAATTCATGACTGTTTGCGATCCACTTTTGGCGGATTAATCACAACATAATCAGGCGACTAAAATGTCAAAAAACAGCGTTATGTCCACTCCCTGGGCACCCATCGGTCATGCTTTGATTTTTCGTTCTCAGGTACTCCATTTCGCACTGAATGTGTGGGTCAAAAACGCCCTTGGCTGGCCTATACAAGTTGGATGGTATAACCGCGACGGAAACCGCAACTGCTCAATTTGCTTAGGAATTGTTATGGGAAAACAGGCGCGGTCTCGCGGATACGCTCCAATCCCTGACACACCAGCCTTCACCAGTGATCTTGTTAAGGAACGGTTTCAACGTATCTCGTCATTGAGGACCGCAAAGCTCAACATTATTCCTATTAAAATCAATACCTAACGGCAACACGGAATACCATTCCGGGCGGAAGTGGTCGTATAGCGGAACTAATGATAGCAAGGGTATTTCGGTATACTATAAACTTATACCGTAAAACACCCTAAAGGCCCGGCCATTTGGTAACATTCGGTGAGGAAAAAACCTTATTACTCTCACTACCAACTAGCCGAGAGTTTCGTAGCAACGGGTTGCTAAGTCTTACGTGAACGTTAAGTTACGCCACACGCTTTTTCAGCTGCGGAATAGAATGGTTCCGACCGACGCGGAACTACTGCGGCCGTTTTATTTATAAAACGTTGTCCGCCCAGATCGACCACTAGGAAAAGCCATGACGAATGCGTCTGTACTGATCATTGATGACGATGAAGTTGATCGTTACCTGCTGAAGCGGCTGCTGAAGAAGACGCAATTTGCCTTCGATATCTTTGAAGCCGATGACGGTACCTCCGCATTACGGTTTTTAAAGGGTCACGAGGAAAACAAGCTTCGAGACACGTCGAAATCACCCCCTCTAATAATGTTCCTCGACATCAACATGCCCATCATGAGAGGCCCCGAATTTCTCAGCGAGTTTTCAAAGGTTCGCAGCCGCGCGTTTGACCGCTCTTGCGTCATCATTATGTTCAGCTCATCTGAACGCAAAGAAGACATGGACCACATGCTTCGATACGATTTCGTCAAAGACTACTTGGTCAAAGGGTCGTTTGATTCAAACGAGTTGGCCCTGCGAATAGAGAACGTTATCGACAGCACTCTGGATGACGCGCTGGAAGCCGCCAACGACCCAACTAAACATATTTAGACTCCTACCCTGTCAACCTCGCACCACGCCTTCTTGCTTCACAGCGCTAACTCAGCGCTCAAGCCTACCTAACGACATCTCAGTCGAGACAACTAAAAGACTCTCATAGCTAGCTAGCTGCACAAGGGCATTCCCGTGTCGTATTGAAACACCGGCGACCCGATTTGCCGTGCCGCTAAAGGTTTTGGCCGTTAGGCCGATAATATTTTTAGCATGGAATACCCGAGGCTAGCTGGTATCACGGCATAATCTTTATAAACAAGGCTTGGCTCGCCACCAAAAGCTCGGGTATTTCGCAAAAGCAACACGAAGCCGCCTTAAGATCCTCATGGAGAAGCCATTAGTGAAACTCTTGCCGCACTCACAAACCCCGCCGTCAACCCGGCTCTCAAGGGTAGCAACATGAAATTCCGAACTCTCATTGTGGATAGCGACCGAGTGTTTCGCACTCAATGTGCTCGCGTCTTACGTAGCAACAACGATCGTGAGTTTTACGTCACACAAGCAGCTAACGGCCAAGAAGCACTCGAGGTCGTTAATCGACAGTCGTTTGAACTCGTACTGGTCAGCGGGAAACTGCCCGATATGTTTGGTTCTGAGTTGATAAAAGAACTGAGACTCGGCGTCCTGCAATCAGCTCCGATTATCTTACTGGCAGACGGTGACAGTCGAACCGTTAAGGAAGACGCTCGCTTGTGCGGTGCCTCCAGTTGTTTGCCGAAGCACATCTCGACAAGAAAACTCCTTCAAACCCTTAACGAATTGCTACAGAAAACAGATGGACACCCGAGTCTTTTTCATTCTGAACAAGTTGCCGAGCTGAACAACATTCTGGCGTAAGCAATGCTTCTAAGGCTCAATAAGCTACGCTATCTATAATGCAGGAGCAGTTATTGTTGAAGTAGAGACAATGATTGCTGCAGGAGCGACCCCCTGCCACGATAAAGGCTTACATTAACAACGCAGTCGTCTCGGTACACTCTCGTTATTAAACATGTCGACAGCATCGGCATAGATCTCCCCCCATCCATTGGAACCACTCTAGCCCGCACGAGTGTCGACAAGGTATACAATAACCGGAAACCTCAGGAGCGGCGGCGATGGAATCCAATCTGATGATTGTTCTCCAAAGCGCTCCAAACGCGAAAACCTTGACCTTTACTGGAGACACCATGGACATCCACTATCTGGAAATCGTCACAACACAGGTTGACGATGTGTGTGACACGTACACAAGCCTGACCAACGCCGACTTTAGCGGCCCGGTAGAAGCGCTCGGAAACGCACGGACAGCGCAGTTAACTAACGGCGGTCGCATTGGAGTCAGAGCACCCATGCACTCAGAGGAAACACCAGCCGTGCGAAGCTATATGCTGGTAGACGATGCACAAGCGGCCCTGGATGCCGCCGTCGCGAAAGGTGGCGAGATTGTCCATCCTGCGTTTGAGCTACCGGGAGAAGGCATTTTTGGGATCTACTCACAGGGTGGAATTATGCACGGTGTTTGGCAGCGCTAAAAAAGAACCGTGCCGAACAAGTTTTTCTTGTTATCACGCTGCGGCTCGTCGTTGATTGCTGCGCAATCAATCGAACTTGGAGTTCGAACCATCATCCGAACCCCCCAAACTAAAAAGGGCCCCCTTTGGGGACCCTTATCAGTTTGGCGCGCCCGGAGAGATTGACGACAATCGCCTTAGGGCGATTGCCACCCTGCGGGCTTCGCCGCGCTGCGGCTCGTCGTTGATTGCTTTGCAATCAATCGAACTTGGAGTTCGAACCATCATCCGAACCCCCCAAACTAAAAAGGGCCCCCTTTGGGGACCCTTATCAGTTTGGCGCGCCCGGAGAGATTCGAACTCCCGACCAACTGGTTCGAAGCCAGTTACTCTATCCAGCTGAGCTACGGGCGCTTTTTGATCTGAATATTATCCCGTTACCGGGTGATGTAAATTCGTCGTGCATTGTATCGCTGGTAGCGGATTGATGACAGCCTTTTTTAAGCTAAAAGATTCATATGCCTCAATCAGACACGTGAGTTGACCTAATCGCTTTCAGATCCTGCACATCGCCTGACCTAATAACGAAGCACCCGCCTACCTAACCGTGACCTAGCTTTGCAGCAAGGAGCGTCTCGAGTTTGATTTGATCGGCTACAAACGAACGGATGCCTTGCGCCAACTTCTCAGTGGCCATCGCGCTTTCGTTCATTTGGAAACGGAAATCGGCCTCGCCGTCGAACGTGTAGTCAGTGTAAGGCTTGGGATCGTCGGGGCTAAGCTTACGCTCGAGCGTGCCGTTATCGTTCGATAGCTCTTCCAGATAGTTGGGGCCAATGGTCAGCCTGTCGCAGCCTGCCAGCGCTTCAATTTCTCCGGCGTTGCGAAAGCTTGCGCCCATCACGACTGTCTCGTAACCCCGGTCTTTATATAGATGGTAAATATTGCGCACCGACAGTACGCCCGGATCTTCCTCCGCCGGATAGCCATCGCGACCGGTGTCTTTCTTGTACCAGTCGAGAATTCTTCCGACGAACGGTGAAATCAAAAAGGCTCCGGCCTCAGCGGCCGCAACGGCTTGAATGTCGCAAAACAACAGCGTCAGGTTGCAGTTAATACCGTCTTTCTCCAGCACTCTGGCTGCCTCAATACCCTCCCAGGTTGAGGCGAGTTTAATAAGCACGCGCTCGCGTCCAATACCGGCGTCGGAGTACAAATCGATAATGCGTCGCGCTGTCGACAATGCTGCCTCGCGGTCGAACGACAGTCGTGCATCCACTTCAGTAGAAATACGACCCGGGATAATCTTGGTTATTTCTCGACCAATGGCTACCGCAAACCGATCACCCAGAGCGGTAACCGCATCAGTCTTGGACAGGTTTTTCGACAAAACAGCTTGCGCCTCGGCATCGATCAAAGACTCGTACTGCGGCATTTGTGCCGCCTTTAGAAGCAGCGAGGGATTGGTCGTTGCATCAACCGGCTGATACTTTGCAATGGCTTCAATGTCGCCGGTATCGGCCACTACGTCGGTAATCTCTCTTAGCTGAGTCAGCTTGTCCACACCCATCTCCCGTGTTTGATTTTTGCGCAATTAATTAAATCCAGCCCAGTGCTGGCGACCTGCATCATAATCCGCCCGCCGGACATATGCACGGTGGTAATTCGGTGCGTACGCCTGACCTTCCAATTTACTATCAGTGAAGCATAAAGCGCCTCATGCAGACTTTACCCAGCAAGTCTTCGAACCGGAATCACCATAGGGCCGCCACTGAACAGTTATGTCAAGTCGGAGCCGGCTCAAACCTGATTATGTAGAAGTTACCCCTTTCCATGCGGTAGTCTGAACAAGGCTAAATCATCCAAAAGGTAGAAGATGATGTTTATATTCACCCCTAAGTTAATTGTTCGCGCTCTATTGGCCGTACCGTTCTTATTCTTCGCATTGCTGACTAACGCTAACACCGCCGTTTCCATTCCCGATGTCGACAGCCTCCTGCAACAACCTGAAGAAGTGTCGATCTACGGCTACGAATTCGTCGCCTCAACTATGCTGGAAGTGACGTCCATTGGCATTCTTGACGATGGTAGCGACGGCTTATCCAGCCCGCACACAGTCGGCATCTGGGACTCACAGGGCGAATTTGTGTTCCAGCTTATCGTGCCAATCGGCGGCGGCTCGCTGTCCAACGGTTTTCGCTATATCGATATCGAACCGTTGGATCTGGCCGCTGATACCAAGTACGTCATTGGCGTTTACTACTTCGGCGGCAACCTCGATCAAATGGCCGTCGCCAGTTCCTCGTCGGAGTACCAGCTCGACCCGGCCATCACCATTTTTGGCGGGCGCTCGCGAATAGGTAGCCTCGGCGTGCCGCTGACTGAATCCGACGACATCTACTTTGGTGCTAACTTCCAGTTCAGCGCGGTGCCGCTACCCGGTGCCGTTTGGCTAATGATCAGCGCACTGGGTTTACTCGGCATTTCAAAACGGCGACGCTAAAACGCTAACAGCGAATTTCCGACGTTAGACCGTACAAAACCCGATAGTAAAAAACTAAAAAGCCGCCAGCCCAAAGGGACTGGCGGCTTTTCTATGTTGCGGAAATCAAGCTTGCAAGCGTGTAGTCGTTTGCGTGAATCGCCTAGGAAACTTTAAACACAACTTTACCAATAGCCCGCCGTCCAGTCAGCACACCAAAGGCTTCTTCGTACTGGTCGAGAGTATAGGTCTGAGTGACTTTCGGTTTGATCTTGCCTTCTTTGTAAAACGTGAAGAGCTCCATCATGTTGCCCATAGACTCTTTTGGAAACTGCGTTAACCAGGAGCCCCAAAACACGCCCACAATATGAAGACCTTTTAACAGCGGCAGGTTCAGCGGAATTTTAGGAATATCTCCACTGGCAAAACCAATTACAAGAAAACGCCCGTCCCAGGCCGTGGCACGCAAAGACTGCTCCGACAGTTCGCCACCAACCGGATCGTAAACGACGTTGACCCCGCGACCCTCAGTCAGCTCTTTGACGGTTTTCTTCACGTCGTCTTTCGAATAATTCAGTAAATGAGTCGCACCGGCTTCTTTTGTCGCCGCCAATTTCTCGTCGGTACTGGCCGCCGCAATGACCTCGGCACCCATGACTCGTCCTAATTCGACGGCGGCTAGCCCTACTCCACCGGCGGCTCCTAATACCAGCAAAGACTCGCCCGCCTGTAACTTGGCGCGCTGTTTAAGCGCGTAGTAAGAGGTCGCATAGGTCAAGGTAAAGCCGGCAGCCGTTTCAAAGTCCATTTCGTCGGGCATTGGCACAACGGCTAGCTCAGGCGCGACAAGCTTTTCAGCAAACGCCCCCACCATGCAAAGTGCAATAACTCTTTGCCCAACCTGAATGCGCTTAACGCCTTCACCCACTGCGATCACGGTTCCGGCCGCTTCACCACCTGGCGAAAACGGCATGGGCGGCTGCATTTGGTACTTGCCTTGAATAATCAGAGTGTCTGGAAAATTTAACCCGGCGGCGGCTACTTGTATGAGCAACTCACCCTTTCCAGGAGTGGGATCGTCAACTTCTTCAACAACCAGCTTACTGGCCGGACCATGTTCTTTACACAACAACGCACGCATGTCGTTTCTCCGTCGTCAACCGTTATCCAAGGACAAAGAGTGACAGTGACTCAACGCTTAGCGCCGGTTTGTCTGACCCTTCAATTTCAACTGTAATGCCGCCACGAATCATATAGTGATTAGGGCGCTTGTTGACGATTTCCATCAACACCATGCGCGCTCTGATGCGGCTGCCACTGGGAACAGGCGCGAGAAACCGTAGCTTGTCCGCTCCATAGTTAATCGCCATGAGCGTATTGTGGGGTGCAAATTCAATATCGCCCAGAAGTTTAGACAGCAGCGACAACGTGAGGAAGCCGTGTGCAATCGTGCCACCGAACGAAGTCTTGGACGCCGCCTCTACGTCAAGATGAATAAACTGACGGTCTTCAGTTACCTCTGCAAACTGGTTAATGCGCTCTTGCCCCACATCAATCCAGTCAGACACGCCGAGTTCCTCACCAATGCGAGCCTGCAAATCTTCAATCGTAATTTTGCTCATGCGATTTCTCTACGTTCCACGTGTTGATTGTAGTCGCGGCGAATGAGAATCACTGCGCTCATCCACCGAAAAAGTACCCCGGTCTAACGCGGCGCGTAGCGCCCTAGTTCCTCTCGAGCGACAAGGCGACGATGCACGGCGTCGGGCCCGTCCGCGAGTCGAAGCGTACGCATTTGCATGTACATGTGCGCGAGCGGAGTGTCCTGAGACACACCTGTCGCACCATGCATTTGAATCGCCTCATCAATGACGCGCAGAGCAACGTTTGGCGCAACAACTTTAATTTTGGAAATCATGGTGCGCGCTGCTTTGACACCGTGCTGGTCGATAACGTAAGCCGTTTGCAGCGTAAGCAATCGCACCATGTCAATGTCCATGCGGGCGTTCGCTATGATGTCGAAATTTCCGCCGAGCTGCGCTAACGGCTTGCCAAACGCACTACGAGACATCGAGCGCTCGCACATGAGTCTCAGTGCTTTTTCAGAAGCACCGATGGCTCGCATGCAATGATGAATACGGCCAGGACCAAGACGACCTTGCGAAATTTCAAAACCCCGGCCGCGACCCAGAATCATGTTTTCACGAGGCACTCGCACGTTCTCAAAACGCAAATGCATGTGGCCGTGAGGCGCGTCGTCCATTGAAAAAACATGCATCGGACGGACAATGGTCAATCCGGGAGTGTCTTTTGGAACCAGTATCTGGGAATGCTGTTGGTGACGACCCGCTTCAGGGTCGGTGCGCACCATACAGATAAGAATTTTACAGCGAGGGTCGCCCGCACCCGAGATATAAAACTTCTCTCCGTTAATCACCCAGTCGTCGCCGTCTTCAACGGCCGACATAGCAATATTGGTGGCGTCGCTTGAAGCAACACCGGGCTCGGTCATGGCAAATGCAGACCGAATGGTCCCCGCCAATAACGGCTTCAACCATTCTTCCTTTTGCGCCTCGGAGCCATAACGGTGAAGCACCTCCATGTTGCCGGTGTCCGGAGCGCTACAGTTAAACGCTTCGGCTGCCAGAACGGTGCGACCGGTTTGCTCGGCAATGTAGGCGTAGTCTACAGCGCTGATGCCCGGGCCTTCCTCCGGCAGGAAGAAGTTCCACAACCCTTGTGCGCGTGCGTCAGATTTAAGCGTTTCAATAATCTCGGTTTGCCGATCAGTCAGCGTCCAGCGATTGCCTACGTCGACTTCTCTCAGATACTCGTCTTCAACCGGAAGCACTTGCTCATCGATAAAGTCGGTCGCGCGTTTTAACAGGTCGGCTGATTGTGGGCTAATTTCCAGATTCATAGTGTTCTCTCGCAGGTTAGCTGATCATTCCACCATCGATGACCAAGGTAGTTCCGGTTGTGTAGGCCGCCGCATCGGAAACAAGATACAGCACGCCCCCTACCATATCCTCTGGCAGCGCCATGCGTCGCGCGGGGATCGATTTCAGTATTTGTTGTGTCATTTTCTCATCTGACTGCAACGCTTCCGTAAACTTGGTGTCGGTAAGGCCAGGCGCAAGTGCGTTGACCCGAACATTGTGTTTCGAGTACTCGTTAGCAAAGGTTCGGGTCATACTCACTAGCGCTGCTTTACTCATCGCGTAAATGCCCATGTACGTACTTGGGTTAAACGCGGTAATGGATGCCACCGTTACAATGGAACCTCCGCCCTGTTTAACCATTCGTTCGACAGCCGCCGACGTCATCATGAAGGGACCTTTTACGTTCACAGTCATTGTTTTGTCGAACGCTTCTTCGGGCGTTTGTGCCATTGGACCGTAATACGGATTGGTAGCGCCGTTATTAATCAGTATGTCTATACGACCGAACTGTTCGTCAATCGCTTTGAACACAGCATCAATGTCCGACTGCACGCCAGCGTGGCAGGTCATGGCAACGGCTTCGCCGCCTTTAGCATTAATCGCATCCGCAACCACCTGACACGCGGCCACATCGCGACTGGATACAATGACGCGTGCGCCTTGCTCTGCCAACCCGTGTGCGATGGCCTCGCCAATGCCACGACTGCCGCCACTGACCAGCGCCACTTTGCCTTCGAGAGAAAATCGGTCCGTACTCATAGTTAGGTACCTGTTGAGAAAACGTTAAATATTTGGGGTGAGGTAATTGAATTGCTAAATGTGTCGATCCAGCTATCGCAACACTAACCGGCGAACTGATCTCGAAGCTTGCGCATGCCAGCAAGCCACTTGTCGTAATTTGCGCTTTTGAACTGCATGTAGTCGGCAACTTGAGGATGAGGCAAGATTAAAAACTCACCTGATGCCAAACCGTCCATAACCGAATCGCACAGAGCTTCAATCGAAATCACACCGTCCGCGCCCTGCGGCCCACCACCTGCGACCGCTGCCATCATACGGGTATCGACACCCTGAGGACACAACAACGAGACGTTAATACCCTTATCACCGTGCATAATTGCGAGTGACTCAGCGTATCCAACCGCAGCGTGTTTGGTCACGGAATAAGAGGCTGAACCAATTTGGCTCAACAGTCCTGCGGCCGACGCGGTAATCATAAAATGACCGGCTTCGCGCTCCAGCATTTGAGGAAGCAGTACACGGGTCGCCACAACGTGGGCGTGCACGTTTATACGCCACGATTTTTCCCAAAGCTCATCGCTCGCGGAAGCGACATGATCGCCGTCCGGATACCCGACACCTGCGTTTGAGCAAAACAGGTCAACGTGCCCCATGTCGCTGCGGATAACTTCAAGTGTCTCGGCAAACGCGGTCGCGTCGCTGATGTCGACCGAGTAAGCCTGGGCGCCGATATCGGAAGCCACCGCCTCAGCGGCATTCTGATCCACGTCTACTACGGCAATGCGTGCCGCACCTTCAGCGGCAAAACGTCGGCACAATCCCTGACCGATGCCATGCGCGCCGCCCGTTACGATGATGTTTTTGTCTTTTGGAGTCACGAAAGGATCACTCTGATTAAAAAGCGAAGTTACCAAAGACCGCTATTGAAGTACACGTATCTTACAGCCCGGTTTAAAGACCGAGCGGGCCAGAGCATTCATACTGGGTTATTGAGGTAAAAAACGTCCATCCTTGCAAGCGACGAGCGAGCGGGAATTTCGTGACAGGAATACCGTCATTGCGAGTGCAAAAGCGCGCTGCAATCTCGTGACAGAAATACCGTCATTGCGAGTGCATAGCGCGCGGCAATCTCGTGACGCCTCGGCTACCTGTCTTTAGTTGTTCAAGCTAGAGGTAACCTGATGGAGATTGCCACACCCGCTGCGCGGGTTCGCAATGACGATGGCTGAAAGCCAGTACGCTATGGCGAAGTCCGAAAGTAGATTCGAAACAACAGGCAAAAAAAAACTCTCGCAAAGGAGAGTTTTTAATCAGAACTCGCCTAGACTCGGCGCGTTCCTGAACTACCCGACGGTCATGACGCAGCCGGGAAACTGAATATCTACTTCGCTTTCTTACCTGACTGCCAGGACTCGAACTCCTGCCAAGCGGGTGCGCGGTTACTTAAACTCGGGCGCGTCGCGCTCCAAAAGTCGTCGCTACGTTTTTGCCATTGACGTTTCAGGTGACCGGAGTCCTGCTGAAAGAAAAAATTTACCGCACCGCTTTTCGCTGGAATGCCGCGAGGTGCTTTTCCAATCAGTGGTTTTGATGCTGCCATGATGAACTCCATATTCTGTGAAACCGGACGATCAATCTAAGCGACATAACGGATTACGACACGGAACTGGATCACAGATATTTAGATTGCTTGGCATCAATGTTTAACTTAACCGCTTTTTCAATTACTTAGAAATTTCCGAAGCAGGTAAGATACCTAGATGGAACTACTGATAATGTACGCCATTCCGGTTTTTATAGCGCTTATTGCGCTGGAATGGTTCGCAGGGAAAACACGCGACGAACCTCTTTTTGATCTCAAAGATACCGCTGCGTGCCTCGCAATGGGAACAGGAAATGTGGTTATCCACGCTCTCATTGGTGCGGCCATTTTGGCACTGTATTTTCTGTGCTACGAATACCGAATATTAGAACTCGAACCCTTCGCCCTCTCAACCTGGTTTTGGTTATTTGTCGCCGAAGATTTTTGTTACTACTGGTTTCACAGAGCCCATCATGAAATTCGCATAGGCTGGGCCGGACACGTAACTCATCACTCGAGCACACGCTACAATCTGGCCGTGGCGCTGCGACAAAGCTGGACAACCGGATTCACCGGTTGTGTGTTTTGGATACCGCTAGCGCTTGTCGGTTTCCACCCCCTCATGATTGTTACCCAGCAAGCCGTAAGTTTGCTCTACCAGTTTTGGATCCACACTCAAACCATAAACCGGCTGGGCCCGCTTGAGCTTGTGCTAAACACACCTTCGCACCACCGTGTGCATCACGGCAGCAACCCCCAGTACATTGACCGTAATTACGGCGGCATACTGATTATCTGGGATCGCGTGTTCGGAACATTCGAACCAGAAAAAGAGCCCGTCGTTTACGGCCTGACCAACAACCTCAACTCTTACAACCCGCTACGCATTGCCTTTCATGAGTGGGAATCCATGCTGAGAGACGTAGTGAGCGCCAAAAGCGTCAAGCACAAACTGTTCGTGCTGGTCCGGCATCCAAAATGGTTTAGCCAAAAGGGTAACGACGCAAGATAGCGGTCAATCGGCACAAGCCAGAAACCGGCTTGCCTGCTTTACTTAGAACAGTTCTATATAAGTGATTGAAACACATGTTTGTTTCAATAGAACCCGGTTTGAAACAATTAGTACGTTGATGTTTGGGCTGTTTAAGATGGATAAGATCTCGTCGAGATTTAGTTTAACTAAATGTCTCGGAATATCGCGCACATTCGGCCATAAGGTCCCCGGACAACTTAATTCAGTTTTCAAAAAAGTTAGCCCATCTTTTTTATATTGTATTTAGTAAAACCCCCTAGCTAATTGTTTTTTATGTTTATTAGACGTAATCACGCTTGCGTCGTTCAGACGGCCTAATAATCGGAAATACTTTGGAAGTTTACCGGTTTGTGCAACATGTTAAATCAACCTTGCAATTGCCGATGAGACTTATATTCTCGGTGACGAGAAAAAATACTTTAACACTCAGGGAGTTGTGCTGCGTCGCAACACCCAACAATTCTCATCACATCCATAACTAGGGGGATTCACGTGAAATTTCACGCTTATTCAAACTCAAAATTACTTGCGACCATTGGGTCCGTGGTGATTTCGGGGCTTTGCGCATTTAATGTGCAGGCACTGGAACAGTCTGAACTCAGACGCGCCTTAAACAACGACACGACTGCAAACAAAGTTGGGGACAGCACGTACTACAACCAGCAGTCAAAAGAAGTGTTTGACGCTCTCGGTCTGACCCGAGGCGGCGCTGGTGGTTCAAGCAAAGCTGCAGTCTGTGGCGACTCTGAGCCCGATGACGGCGAGCAGTGCGACGACGGCAACCTTGCAAACGGTGACGGCTGCGACTCTACCTGCCTTGTAGAAGTTGGCTTTGACTGCACGGCTTCAATCGCTGGTATGTCGAACGTTAACATTCTGGAAGACGGTAGCTTCGAAGACAACAACAACGGCGGAGAATGGACCGACATCGGCCACTCACTATTCGGCCCAAATCTGATTTGTACCGACACCTGCTTTGGTGCTCCATTCGCAGCGGGTCCAGACGGCTCCACTATCAGCGGAAACTACGTACTGATTGCCGGTGGATCATTTGACAGTTCAAGCACGGGTAACGCGACACACGAAGCGGTTTCTATCCCGGCTGAAGCCACCACACTGGAATTCCAGTGGGCGACACTTGCAAGTGGCCCAGCCGGCGACCCGTGTGCCGGACCAGGCGACGGTCTTGCACTGTCTATTGGCGGCACTCAGGTCTGGTCTAACCTTGACGGCCCGGTTACCTGCACAAACCAAAACCCGTACCAGCGAGTCATCATCGACTTGGCAACTGCTCCGGGTGGTCCTTACCAGGGCACCACGGTTGCATTTGAATTTACGGCATCGGCAACCGGCGCAGGCACCGACCTGACCAACGTCATGCTTGACGACGTGTCAATCAACGTTCCTGCTGATCCAGTCATTCCTCCTGTAGCCAGTGCTTGTTTCCAAGCGGTATGTGGCGACGGCATCTTGAGTGACGTAGAAGCCTGTGACGACGGCAACGCAGTAGCCGGCGACGGTTGTGCTGCGGACTGTACTGCTGTTGAAGAAGGTTTCGTTTGCTCTGACCCAACCGTTGATTCATTCAACGTATTGAACGGTGATGCTGGTGATGCACTTCGCGAAGGTAGCCTTGAAGATCGTCGCGGTCGTCAAACCAACGACTGGGATGAAATCATCGATTCCGACAACGGTCTGCTGCCAATTTGCTCTGAAGTATTCTGCTCATTCATTAGCTCAAACATTTCAAGCGACGGCATTTTCTACGGCCTGTTTGGTGCTTCAGCGGATCCTAGCGATACCTCTATCAGCCAGACAACAGTCATTCCAACAGGTGCTAACGAGTTGACATTCGACTTCTTCGTAGCGTCACCGGCCGATCCTGGTCCTTGTGACAGCACCAGTGACTTCCTCGAAGTTACTATTGATGGCACTCAGGTTTGGGTTTACGACTGCGTAGCAGACGTTTCACTCTACACTCGTCAAACTGTCGACATCTCTGCGTTTGCAGACGACGGTGAGCATACTATCGTTGTTCGTGGCGTGACAGAAGCCGTAAACACTCAGAACACCAACTTCTTCGTTGATAACCTGAGCATTCCTCTGCCAACTCCTGCAGTTGCAACAGCAACACCATCAGCTTGTTTCGAACAGGACGATCTGTGTGGAACCATTGAAACGTTTGACGCTGGCATCCCTGCCGGCTGGACTGTTATCAACCTGGGTCCAGATCCCGCTGACGGCTGGGGCACAACCGGTGACGGCACCTGTCTTGCACAGAATGCGGCTGGCCTGGTTGGTCAGACTGGCACTGAAAACCTGACCTCTGGTTCTGGTGGCGCCGCGTGTGCTGACAGTGACGCAACGGGTCAAGTTGACAACGACGGTGGTGGTACTCCTCTCGAGATGGACACCTTCCTGTGTACAGATGCACTGGATCTGTCATTAATCACCGGACCATCGTTCAGCTTCAACGCGTACTACTCCTCTGCGGGTAACGAGTTTAACGACAACGGTACTCCAGACGACTTCACCGACGACTTCGACGAAGATCTTTTGGAAGTGCTAATCGGCACTCAAGCGCCTAACGCTCTGACGATCGGTAACTACACCCGCCTGGGTGGCATTAACGATCACGAAGACGGCAACCTTGTCCTGACCGGTGCTCAAGAACTGAGTGCTAACCTGGAAGGTTCTGCTCTTGAAGGCGCTGCAGAAGGTTACGTTTGCTTCCGCTACCTCGGCACATTTGCCTGGTTCGCTCAAGTTGACAACGCAGCTCTGCGCGGTGAGATTTGTGACGTAGCACCTGTTGACTCTGACGCCGACGGCGTCTTCGACAGCACCGATAACTGCACCGACATTCCTAACGCAGGTCAGGAAGACACAAACGGTGACGGCATTGGTAACGCTTGTGATGCTGACATCAACAACGACTGCATCGTGAACTTCCAGGACATTGGTCAGTTCCCGCCGAAGTTTGGCACAGCCGTTGGTGACGCTGCATACGATGAGAACTTTGACATCAACAGCAGCGGTTCAATCAACTTCCTGGACTACATCGCGTTTACCGGCGCGTTCGGTACCGCTCCAGGGCCAAGTGCTAATGCATGTGTTCCAGGTCTGGGTAACTAATACCCTTATCTGACACACAACGTTAGAACAAGAAAAGCCCCGCTCACGCGGGGCTTTTTTTATGCCTTGGATTTATGCGAGAAGCACCCCCAGACTTGACGTTTTGTCGCGATGCTTCACATACACTTGGGCCTATCGCGGCTGGAAGCCACTCCTACTCGCCGGACCCTTCGATACCTCAAACCTGCACAGAACAAAACCGTATGAGCGGCATCCTGCCGCGATGAAATACGCGATGAGTCCGAGCCAATAATTGCCATAGCAGCGTTACATAACATCAAAACAAGTCGCCACAATGACAAAACATTCATTAAGAACAGACTAACTGTGATGTGGCTCGCAGCACTGACACCCCGCCTGCCGGTACACTCAGTTCATGAAAAATCAACGCGGCATCTCATTTATCGAACTCATTTTTGCCCTCAGCGTAGCAGGCGTACTCGTCAGTGCCGCCGTGCCAAGCTTTTTGGGCAGCATCCGCAACAGTGACATGGCAAGCTCCGCCAACTCGCTGGTTGGTGCTGTGCACGCCGCGCGCGCCGAGGCCGTAAAGACCCGTAGCCGGGTAACCATGTGCCGTGGTGACCGCTCAGGCGAAAACCCTACATGCGACGCAGATGGATTCGACCTGCTGGTTTTCGTGAACGATTCCAATGACGCGTCATATGATTCAGGCGACGTTCTCGTGCGCGCATCGTCATGGCTTAAGGAAGACATGACTGTTTCATCGAACGACATTCCAGACTACGTGACGTTTAACTCACGCGGTGTGACTGAAGACACAAATGGCGATTCAATCTCCGGAACGGCCCTGCTATGCGGACCGTCAGGCGAAAAACATGCCCGAATTATTACGCTGTCACCCACTGGCCGCCCCACTGTTCAGCATCACCGCGACGCTACCAATCCAGCCGCGTGCCCCACAACCACCTAATAGCGCCACAGTTTTAACCGTCTTTACCTCAGTCGGGCCATCCTGACTACCGGGCCGGTTCCCGGTAAGGCTATGGTCAATAACCGCCATGGTTAATTAACGCCCCGCTACCTGCTAACATCAGCGACACACGGAGACATGGGGATTTGCGTGCGCTTCTTATACTTTTTCGTTCTTTTACTGTTCGCGGCGCTGATGCAATCCGCAGTTCACGCCCGTGGCTCTTGCGGCACGAATCTTAATCGCCCGAGCGTAGGACTGGTCTTGAGCGGTGGCGGCGCGCGTGGCGCGGCGCACGTTGGCGTCATTAACGTGCTCGAAGAATTGAATATTCCCGTTGACTGCATAGCCGGTACCAGCATGGGCGCGATTGTGGGCGGTCTCTATGCATCCGGTCTTACCGCAGACCAGCTCGAAGACGTGTTGTACGGGCTCGATTGGGTTGATGCACTTCAGGACTCACCGTCTCGTCGTAATCGATCATTCCGACGTAAACAGGACGACGTTAACTTTCTGATCGACTTTGATGTCGGATTTCGGGACGGCAAAATCCGCTTGCCGAGAGGTCTGGTACAAGGCCAAAAACTCAACCTGCTGCTGCGAGAGCTGATCGCTCCGGTTGAGGGCATCTCCACGTTTGACAAACTACCTATTCCGTTTCGGGCCGTAGCGACCGACGTCGAGAATGGCGCCATGATTGTGCTCGGTAAAGGCGATCTCGTCAGCGCCATGAAAGCCAGCATGTCAGCGCCCGGCGTTTTTGCCCCGGTTGAAATCGACAACCGTATTCTGGTTGACGGCGGCATTGCCAACAACTTACCCGTCGACGTCGTAAGAGCCATGGGGGCTGACGTTCTCATTGCGGTGGACATCGGTTTTCCATTGCTGGAACGAGATGAACTGGACTCCGCCATCGCGTTAACCAACCAAATGCTGACTATTCTCATCAGGCGCAAGGCTGAACAGCAGCTCAACTCACTCACGACCAGAGACATTGCTATCCTTCCCGACCTTGGTGACATTGGCTCCGCCGATTTTAATCGCTCGGCCGACGCCGTACCGCTTGGCGAGCAAGCTGCGCGAAGCCAGTACGATTCTTTGAAAGCGCTGAGCGCCAAGGCCGCCGACTACCAACGCTACCAGGCCGGCAAACTACAGCGCCGCGACTTTCGCACCCGCAAAGTACGTAACATCACAATTAAGGACGACTCCGAATGGTCTGACCGCGTACTGAACGGCAATCTTCGGCTGTTCCCGGGTGAAGAAATCAATCTCGAGACACTGCAGGCGGATATGTCGCGACTCTACGGCCTCGATACGTTCCAACTTGTGGACTATCAAATTGAACACGTTAACGACGAACTGGTTGACGTTACGGTCAACACAACCAAGAAAAGCTGGGGGCCAAATTTTTTAAACTTCGGCATTAATCTTGAAGACGACCTCGACGGCTCAAGTGGTTATAACCTTGCTGTGCGCTACACCAAGACTCAGGTAAACCCACTGGGCGCGGAATGGCGCACCGACTTTCAGGTAGGTGACACGCCGTTGCTTGAGTCAGAGTTTTATCAGCCGTTGAACTACGCCTCTCGCTACTTTGTCGCGCCCCGAATTCGCTTTGAGCAACGACCCATTTCCGCCTTCACGCCGGAAGGCGCGGTTCAGGCCGAACTGAGTTTGTTTTTCGCTCAGTTTCAACTCGACTTTGGACGCACGTTTGGACAGAACGCGGAAGTACGGCTGGGCATGGGGCGTTCAAGAGGCCGACTCTCTCCACGCGTGGGAACGGCCGGTGCATTTGACCGCGCTCGCTTCGAAGGCGGATCATTTTCACTTGGCTGGAGTTACGATTCGAGAGACAACGTTCGTTTCACACGACAAGGTATATCCAGCCAGCTGAGTTGGGAAGGGTTTCGCGAAGGCTTGGGAGACACGTCCGACAACGATCGCATATCGTTCGACTGGCTCAACGCAACCAGTCGCGGTGACAACACATACCTTGCTCTCTTTAGTGCAGGCACTAACCTTAACGGTGATGGTGATGTTGAAGACCTGTTTGGACTGGGCGGATTGTTTCGCCTGTCGGGCTACCAGCTTGACGAACTCAGGGGCCAGCACTCGGCACTCGCTGGCCTTGCCTACTACCGACGCATAGGTCTTGGCTCGTCCACATTTAAAACTCCGCTGTACATGGGTGCATCGATTGAAGCGGGCAATGTCTGGAACGACTCGGACGATATTAATTTTGATAGCTTACGTTTTGCCGGCAGTTTGTTTATTGGTTTGGATACGTTTATCGGTCCCCTTTACCTGGCACACGGTCTGGCCGAGAACGGCCGCTCGGCCACGTATTTCCGTCTTGGCCAAACTTTCTAAACCGCTTGCGATTAGCAGCTAGCGCCTCAGTGCATTCGGGTCAGGCCGACGGCGCAAGCTCAGCCAAACGACCTGTTGCTTTCTCTACTTTCGGCCGCCCGCCTGTTGCTTGATCAAACGCTCGCCACAAATCACTGCCGGCCTGCCAGCTGTCTCGCTCACTCGCAGGACCGTAGAGGCAGCGGTTAAGCTCATGCCACTGTCGTTTCAGCTCGGCGCTTTGTGGTCTGTTCAGCCAATCTTGTCGGCCAGCGTTTGCCTCAAGACGAAGAAATTCACTGAGAAAATGGGCGCTGGATTTCGCATCGTTTTTGTTGCATGCCCCCCGGAGTCGCTGTTGAACGTTCGCACTCTGGTTGGTCACCGGTGCTTCTTCATGAGCGAACTCCTGTTTGCGAGGTCGCATAAACCACGTTAACAACCAGCCAAGCGCGCAAATCAACGTAGCGAAAAACCACGGATTACGATAGACCGAAGATGGAGCCGATTCCTGCACAACGTTTGATTCTGAATCCGTCTGAACCGATCCCGCGGTAGCTATGACCGACAGTGTCTTGGCATCGAGTCTGGCCACGCGCTCTCGGTCAGCTGTTGTATCCCACCACTTGATTTCAAGCGGTGGCAGCCTGACTTCACCTGATTTTTGCGGCACCATGGCCACCGCAACAGCACGGGTACCCACAACCCCTTTTTCGCCGATTTGATCACCGGCGCTGGGCTGATCCGGATACACCCGAACTGATTCATTGCCTTCCAGCTGAAGCGCTGGCAGCTGTGCCGAAGTTAATCCCACTGCACCTATACTAATAGTCCGGGTTATCGGTACACCCTGTTCAAATACAAGTTTGTCAGCTGGCCAAACTTCGGTGATGGTCAACGATTCGGCCGGTAGCCACACGTCGCCCGTGAACGCCGCGGGCACAGGTTTAACCGTTCGGGTTAATGCGGGTGTCGACACGCTCTTTAAACGATTGCCGCCGACAGGTAGCCTTAGCCGCCCGGAGAACGTGGTTTCACCCACGACAAGCTCACCGCTGGCCTGTGGAAACAACGCGTGACGGCGTTCGTATACCTGATAGCGCTCTCCATTGCGGGTAACAGAGTACCGCCTCGGTTCCCCAAGCGACTGAACAACCACATCCTGATTATTAATCTCGGGATCTGACAGCTGCCCGTCGATTAACCAGCCGCGAAAATAGATGCGCACGGTGAACATGTGCTGCTGCTGTACGTAGCCGCCGCTTTCAGGAGTGAGTTCCGTTTCCAAAAACAAGTCACCCAGATCGGTATCGTTGCCCGGCTTTGCGGGTGACACTGTCAGAGTCACGGCGTTCGAGAATTCATTACCGAACTTAATCGCCGGAATCTCGACTTGACCCTCTCGCTTGGAAAGCAGAATCGTATTCCACGTTTGCTGCTCCCGGTAGTTACCGTTAATGATTTCCACGCTTTTACTCACGCCTTGGCTGATTACAGAAAAGTCTGTTTCAAGCGCACTAAAGTCCGGCTCGCTGTTAAGCTTGCCTTTGTACGTGAATACCGCAGTGACCGTCTGGTCTTTTTCGACGGAGGTTTGATCAACCTGCAGCGTTGCGTTACTGGCACTAGCGTTCGCAGCGAACCCGGCAAGGAGCCCAAAAAGCAGAACAGCCAAAATTGTTTTAAGTGTCGCTACCATTCTTCACCTGAATTTCGACGCGCTGGTCCGCGCTCACGATATTGTCGTTTGAATTTACGTCGTAGTAATCCGCCGGGATCGTCAGGAACTCGCTGCAGCCACTGCTCTACGGCTTGCTGCTGCTCTTCTTCAGTCATCTGCTCGGCTAACTCCGCCTGCATTCTTTGTTGCTCGGCTTCGCGCTCATCTTCGCTTTGACTCTCTTGTTCCTCGGACTCCTGTTCTTCAGATTCTTCGGACTCGTCTTGCTCTGACTGCTCGGATTGCTCGTCGCTGTCGCTCTTTTCCTGACTGTCGCCGTCTTCGCCAGGTTGCTCTTGGTCGGACTGCTCCTGGTCACCTTCTTCCTGATTTTGCTGTTCCTCGGACTGCTGCTCTTGCTGCTTTTGCTTTAACAGCGCAAGATTAAACTCAGCGTCTTCGTGCTCGGGCTGTTGAACCAAAGTACGTTCATACGCCTTGATAGCACCGTCAATTTCTTCCGCTTTTGCCAGAGCATTACCGCGATTGTAGTTCGCCTCGGGGGAGTCGATTCCCTCAAGCATAGCTGCACTGTCGGCGAATTTGCCCGCCCTGTATAACGCCGCGGCCTTCCACTGTTGCTCTTGATAGAGCTCTGACGCGAGTTCGTACTCGCCCTTTTCAAACGCGGCCTGCCCTTGCTGGTCTCGCCGTTTCCACGCGTCACTCCAGATACCGGCTTCCGCAGGCGGCGGCATAATAACAAACGCCACTACGCACAGAAGCACGCCGCGCCTGAACGCCAATGCGATAAAGGGCAAACACAGTAGTACCAGTAATGGTCCCTGCTCGCGCCAAAGGTCCGTTGTAAACTCCTGATCGCTGCTGGTTGCGTCGGCAAAGCCGCTTACATCCCGCGTGAGCATTTTATCCAACTGTTCATCAGTCACCGAAGAGTTAAACAATACGCCGCCGCCAGAGGCCGCTATATTCCGAAGAGGATCAAGCTGCAGTGGTGCCATCACCATTTCACCTCGACGGTCCCGCAGGAACTCTCCCCGGTTATTTTTAATCAAGCCGCCCTGAGAAGTTCCTACCGCAACAACAGACACGCGATGCCCGTCTCGCGCCAGCTGGGAAGCCATGTCTTCAGCGGACGCACCGTCGCTCGCACCATCCGTAATCAGAATAACTTCGCCCGGCTCGGATCCGGCCTGATTCAACAGGTTCCCAGCCATAACAAGGGCCGGCTCTATGCGAGACCCCTGAGAAGGCATGATGCGGGGTGTAAGGCTGGGCAACATCGACACAATGGTTTGAGTGTCGTCTGTTAGAGGCGTGACCAAAAACGCATCGCCCGCAAACGTGATCAGCGCCGTCTGACCGTCGCGGCGCTTGCGCAACATATCTCTGAGTTTGATTTTCGCTACTTGCAGTCGCGTCGGAATTAAATCTTGAGCGTTCATTGACTGCGACAGATCAAGCGCTATCACAACCGGCTGCTGCTGGGTATAAACCGGCTGCGGTAGCTGCTCCCAGGTTGGACCCGCCAGCGCGATAATCAAAAGCGCAGCGAGCAGATAGGCCAACCACGATCTGCTTTTACCTTTTCGCTGCAGCGAAGTTGTCAAAACGAATCGCTGTAGCGCTGGATCAATGAGCTGCGCCCACGCACCGCGCTGTACGTTCGCACGATGAAGAACGAAAAACGCTACGGGCAGAAGCGCCAGACCCAATAACACTAACGGTCGTATGAACCGAAAGTTGCTGAGCGCATCAAGCGTTGGAATCCAGTCAGTCATTGACACGGCTCCCACCTGAAAAAACGTTACGCAAATTGCTCCACAGCGACAGGCGCACGCTTAACAGGATTGCGGCAAGAATGAGTGCGAGGCCCAAAGGGTAGTGAAACAGCGATCGTGAAGGTCGGAACCCCGCGGTGTCGTGCTCCACCGGCTCGAGCTCGTCAAGCAACGCATAAATATTGGCCAGCTCCTGTGCGTCACGCGCACGGAAATAACGCCCACCGGTCATCGTGGCAATGGACTCGAGCGTCGTTTCATCAAGGCTTGAGGAACGCACTTGACCACCAAAGATCCCCGCAAACGACTGAGGATCAGCTCCGATGCCTACTGTGTATATAGTCAAACCTTCAACCGAAGCGAGTTGGGCCGCCTTGAGAGGATCTACAGCGCCCGCGGTATTCGCACCGTCCGTCAACAGTATCAAGGTCTTCTTTTCCACATTGTTTTCGCGGAGACGTTTAATCGCGAGTCCAATCGCGTCACCAATGGCGGTCTCGCTACCGGCCATGCCCACGAACGATTCGTTGAGCAACTGCACGACGGTACGCCGGTCAAACGTCAACGGTGTTTGCAAGTAAGCCTGGCGACCAAACAATATTAGTCCCATGCGATCGCCGGTTCTTCTTTTTATGAAATCACCGGCCACCACTTTCGTTGCGGTCAGTCGCGTTACCTGCCGTCCATTCACGCGAAAATCGCGAAGTCGCATGCTGCCCGAAACGTCCACGGCCATCATCAAGTCTCGACCTGCAACCGGGAGCGGACGGGGATCGCCCAGAAGCTGCGGGCGTGATGCGGCCAAAACCAGAAGCAGCCAAATAAGTAACGCAAGGGTAAGTAATAGAAGATTGCGAGCCGGAGACCACGACTCTCCCTCACCGTGCAGGTCTTCCGCAAACGACGTTCGCAACGCGGACTCGGTCAACTGGTTACCTGCGGGTGATAAAAAACGCACGAGCAGCGGCAGCGGTAACAGTGCAAAAGCCCACAGCCATTCGAACTGCAAACTCATGAGTTCACCACGGGTGGTACGGCTCGTACCCACGAGCGACACTCTTCGAGCAGACGCGAAGCATTCACGTCGACGTGCTGTTGATAGACTCCGTGGGTCAGCAGCTGTCGGGTTTCTTCACTAAACTCGAAACCTGAACCCGCTACGCACTCTTGCACGTAGTCCATCCAGGCATCACCGGTAAGCGATGCGGTTTGCTCTCTGGGCTTCAAAGATAACGCCGTGCGGCGTAACAAAACGTTCACACCTCGTGCTAATTCGTGGGCGTCATTGTGCTGTTTGTAGATCGCCACCAGTTTTCGTAGCTCTACGGTTGACGCACGCCGAATGGCAAGCTGACGGTAACGCCGGAACCAGAGCGCGGCCGCAACCAGAAGCAAGGCAAGCAACAACCAGTAGCCGTAAGCGAGCGGCCACCATTTAATCTCTTCGGGTAGATGAATGTCGCGCAACTCGTCAAGTGAAGTAGGCATAGCGTTTACCGAAGGGCTCGTAGCACGACGGACTTGACGTCGTCGTCTGTACTGATATCGATGCAGGTCGCGCGTATCTTTGTCGCCGCGCGATGGACGCGCGCACGCCGCTGTTCGAACTCTTTCGCGTAGTCGTTACGTCGATTCGCGTTACGGCTGTCCATCGCAAGCACGCTCTTACCTGAGGTGACGGCGTAGACACCCGGCGGTGGAAGCGACTTTTCAAGCGGATCGTAGACAAAGAACAGAAGCAGTGTATTGTGCTGCGCAAGCTTCATTAACTGGTTTTCCGTGGCGTCGTCAAAGTCGCGCCAGTCGGTCGCAATGACCAGCAAACTACCCGGACGACTTACCCGAAAAATACGCTGAAGTTTGTCCTGTAGATGCTCACCGGCGGCGACACTCTGCGACTTGTCGTCGACTGTCAACGCTGGTCGGCTTTCACCCGAGCGATCGACAAGCCAGTTTTCGTCACGGCTCACGTCGTGAATCCAGTTAAGTATGGCTCGCTTGCCCCGTGCCGGTCGTCGTTCAAGTCGCTGCGCGCCACCAAACACAACGCCACCCACACGGTCACCGTGTCCAAATGCGGCCCAGCCGACCAGCGCCAAGGCTCTTGCGGCGATCACAGATTTAAAACTGCCCTGTGTGGCAAATTGCATGGAAGGACGTACGTCGAGACATAAATAGACAGGGCGCTCACGTTCCTCGCGGAACAGCTTTGTGTGTGGAATACCCGTGCGCGCCATTACCCGCCAGTCGAGGTTACGGCGATCATCACCGTACTGGTAACGGCGCGACTCTTCGTAGTCCATGCCGCGCCCTTTAAAGGTCGACAAACGGTTTCCTGTTTGCTTACTGCGGACAAGTCCTGACGACATATCAATCGCGGCCGCGTAAAGGCGCAGCGCAATCAAGTCGTGACTGTTCACCCGCACGCGTGCGTATGGATTGGCTGGGTGTAATTCGGTCGAAGTATCCATGAGCGAACGTTAAGGCACACCTACTCTTTGCAAAATCGCCTGAATCATATCGTCGGGTGTAATGCCTTCGGCTTCGGCTTCGAAATTCAAGATGATGCGATGACGCAGAACATCGGGCGCCATAGCTTGCACATCTTCCGGCGAGACGAAATCGCGACCGTCCAACCAGGCTCTGGCGCGAGCACATCGGTCGAGAGCGATCGTTGCTCGCGGGCTGGCGCCGTACTGAATCGCACGGCTAATGTCTTCGCCGTACGCACTGGCATCTCGAGTAGCAAGCACAATATTTAGAATGTAGTCCTCTAGCTCGTCCGCCATGTGGATAGCCAGAACCTCTTGTCGCGCAGCGAAAATGGTTTCCTGATTTACCATCATCGCTTCCGGCTTGTCGCCATCGTGCAGCGCTTTGGCTTCTTTGCGATTCAACCGCAGTATTTCTCTTTCAGAGTCACCGCTTGGATAGCCAATTCGGACGTGAATGAGGAAGCGGTCCATCTGCGCTTCAGGCAGCGGATAGGTTCCCTCTTGCTCAATTGGATTCTGGGTAGCCATGACAAGGTAGAGACGAGGCAACGGGTAGGTCTCGGAGCCCACTGTAATTTGACGTTCTTCCATTGCTTCCAACAAGGCCGACTGAACCTTGGCCGGCGCGCGGTTAATTTCGTCAGCCAAAATAAGATTGTGGAACAACGGTCCGGTTTCAAACTGAAACTTGCCTTCGTTCGGTCGATAAATCTCGGTGCCCGTTAAATCGGATGGAAGTAAATCGGGAGTGAACTGAATACGTTGAAAGTCACCTTCAAGGCCCTGCCCCATCACTTTAATGGCACGGGTCTTGGCGAGCCCCGGCGCCCCTTCAACCAACAGGTGTCCGTCGCACAGCAAGGCGATCAGCAATCGTTCTACCAATTCTTCCTGACCCAGAATAAACCGCGAAATGTAACTCTTAAGCTCTTGTATTTGTTGCATAATTAATCGCTTTTCGAATGAGATGCACAGTGTAATGCAGGTACAGGCTCAGGCCAACCCCAAACACGACTAAGCGCCGGTTTTTTTAAGGCCAACAGCCGCGCAGTCGAAGAGGCGTGGCTGATTTAAGTCGATTGAGACTCGCACTCTGCGAGTTCTTTTGAGGGGCGCAATCGCCGAGAGTTCCCGTCTGTGTCACGACCAGACAGAATGACTACTTATTAGTCAGTTTCTTCTTGTTTTCAGTCAGATACGACGACGATTTCGGTCGTCACAGAGTTGGCGATAAAGCATTCTTTGTGGGCCAGTTCGTGCATTTGTTGAAGCTGCTCGGCGCTAACACGTCGTTCGCCCGAAAAGACAATCTTGGGACGAAGCTCAATCAACGTAATAGCCAAGCGGCCCTGCCCGTTTTTATTCATGTAACCCACCGCTTCGTCAGAATAGGACTCCACCCGAATACGCTTGCGGCTGGCAATAGCCAAAAGCGTTAGCATATGGCACGACGCAACAGAGGCGACGAACGCCTGCTCCGGGTCGACGCAATGTGCATCACCAAGGTATTCGGGTGCGGCCGAAGCGAGCAACTCAACGCTGTGAAAGTCCCATTTGTGGTTGCGTGAATAGTCTTGGTAGGCAAATGAATCGCTATCGAGAGTCCATTTGACCGTCGCCTTATGAGTTGACATAACGATTTCCTCTGGCCGTCAAACTAATAGCGAGCGGTGGTGCTCTGGCGCTGCTTCACAGTGCGGTAGTGGCCCAGAATATCTTCCAGCGAATATTCCGGCTGATAATCAAACGTGTCTTCAAACAAGGAGCCGTCGATCACAACCGAATATTTAAAGTAGTCGATAAGAAAAGCCGGAAACGCTTTCCATCGCATCAGGCGGCTGATCAGTTTTGGAACGGCCGGCGGTATGGACGGAATATAAAACGGTCTACAACCGGCCGCTTCAAGTACAGCTCCGTAGTCCATCCATTCTTTGGGCGCTATGTTGTAAATGCCAGGCACGTTTTTGGCGAACGCCAATTCAATTGCTCGCGCCATATCGTTCAAATGAACAAACTGCATCATGGGTGAAAAGCCAGCCAGCACCGGCGACACAGGTCGGGACAACAGCAGACTCATGGAATTTTTAACTTTAGGACCAGCAATATGACAGGGCCTCAATATGGTCATGTTTAAATCCGGGTGCTTCCACAAAAACACGTTAGCCAGATTCTCAAGCTCAACCGAGTCCACAAGGTCTTTGGTAAGACCGACCGCCTTGAGCGGTGCACTTTCGTTAAGCAGCGCCGGATTGTAGGGGCTGGCGCCGTAAACGAAGAAAGTCGACAGCACAACCACTCTTTGAATTTTATAATCTACGCACAAATTTAAAAGGCGCTGTGTTCCCAGCACGTTGGCGTTGTAACGTCTCTCCGGGGTTGTTTCATTGGACTCCATGCGACCCAAATGAATGACTCCGTCAATTTCGTGTTTGCGAAAAATATCCTCAAACTGACGCTTGTTCATATCGCCAGCGTAAGACGGAATGCTGTCATCAAACTTCGGCTGCCGGCGAAAGTCAACGGCGACAATATTGTATTTCTTGCGCAGCCCTTTAATCACTTGCCGAGCTAATGATCCCGCCGCTCCGGTGACCAGAACAGTTGCCTTCTTTTTATTATCCTTACTGGATTTGGATGCCCTGGAGGACGACTTTGGCGAAGCAGGCGACGTTTTCTTGACGGCCTTTTTAGTCGCCGTGCGCTTCTTCGCTACCTTCTTTACGAGCGGTTTTTTCCGGGTCGATGAAGCGGTTTTTTTCACTTTGCCTTTGGAGCCTACGTCTTTCGATTCAGACACTTCGGACTCGGTCATTTGCGATTCGGGTTGCTTGGCCATTAGTAAACACTGGTCCGTTCGGAAAGCCCAAGGTCAATTAACTCTCTGATTCGATGTTTGACTGACTCAACGTTTTCAACTACCTCTTCTTCACTTTCAGGAGGACCATTGAACGTCATCGGTTCGCCAAAGTTCAACGTAACTCTGGCCGGTAACGGCACCGGTAGTGCCATTGGAAAGTAAGGAATGCCCAACATTTTCGCTAGTGGTTTAATGTTGCCCGCACTAGGCATCGTCTCTTCGCAGCCGACAACACCGACCGGCAAAATAGCGGTATTGTGATTCATAGCCAAATGCATGAAGCCGGTACCAAAGCGCTGAAGCTGGTAACGATCCTTGTACGGCTTACCGGAACCGCGAACGCCCTCGGGGAATACCACAATGCACGCCTCGTGTTCGAGCATGCGCTGACAGTTTACCGGATCACCAATAACGGCACCCATGTGGTTAAGAGCTGTGCCAACAAACGGAACGGTCGGAAAAAATCGCTCGATCATGGCTCGGGGTGCCCGAGCACCGTGAGGGTTAGTCGAGAGCGCCATGCCAATCATCATTCCGTCCATAGGAAGCTGCCCGCTGTGATTGGCGATAACCAGCAGCCGACCCTTTTGAGGTACGTTTTCAAGGCCGTTTGCTTTGACCCGAAAATAGTCGTCGTAGAGTCGTTTGCTGACCGCAAAACTCAACCAGGCTCGCTCTTTATCCATGCCCCAGGGGTCACTGTCAAAGTCACCGGGAGCACGCGGAATAGCGGCGAGCTGGTCAGCCATTTCCTTGGACAAAATCAGATTTTTAAGCGCGTCACCAAATCCCATGCTGTGCTCCATCGCACCGAGTTACATCTGTTTTTATACGCGCCACAGAAGTCCTGCGCAACAGCCCGCCCTGTCACTCAGGGTTTCGGCGTCACATACATGGTGATATCGGCGGTAACAACGACTTGGCCGGCTTCGTCAGTGACGCTGACAGGCACCACAAGGTCGACGGCGACCTGTTCATCAAAAACGTGGTCAATGGTAGCGGTTGCGGTCACGCTGGTCGTAGCTTTGCGCTCATAGCGAATGGTCATACCCTTGGGTATCCAGCGCATGCTGCGCGGTATCGTAATCACAGTAAGCGTCCCGGCCGCCAACTCGCAGGCATTAGCCATGGCAATGGCGTGAACGGTACCGATATGGTTGGTTACCGACCTGCGCTTGCGCACACGAACTACAGCCCGGCCAGGAACAAGCTCTATGAAACGCCCGGCGATAGAGGAAAAGTAAGGCGCTTTAAAACTGACTGCCCGGGAGAACAACCAGGCACCCAATGGCCATCGCTTCATGCGCGCAAACAGGGTCGCTACAGGATGCTGGCCGCGAGAGGGAGAAACCGGTTCATGTTCAGACATTGCGCTACCTACTCCCGCCGCCGCTTTGGCAACCTTTGGCCGCAACGAGATAAGCCAAATGAAAGCAAAGTGACGCGACTCGGCTACGGCTTCGCACTAGTGCAGGCCAGATATGTAAGTGAAACGGCTTCGTTAATTAATTGACTCACGAGATCATTAGCAACGTTCACACCACTGGCCGGATCACCCGGAGCCGGTAGGTTAAGCTGTACCAGTTTGGATGCCAAAACCTGATTCGGATTGACCGAAAAAACACGAATACTGGCGGTCAGCTCAACGATCGACTGTGCGCTTTGTCGCGACTCGAACCGTTGCACAAGACTCACGTCGCCAAGCTCTGCCCTGAAATCGGTGGGCGCTAGTGCAGGTGCCGCCAACACTTCAGCAAAACCACCGTGAGCTTCGAATGCCCGCTGCAAAGGTCTGCGCAATAATCTTGCTACCGAATCGGCCCACCGCGCGTAAGCGAAATAATTTATTTCGAAAGGGGCCGTGCTATAAGCCATTCGGGATGTTCGGTAGCCCGGAGCGGCCAGAGCATCACCCAGCGCCAGGCTCGTGCATTGTTCTGTGCTAACCGGAACAACAGAAATAGCTGGGTCCAATGTGTATATCTGCTCTCTTCGTTCACTCTTCGTACCGAAAGAAGGCAGCACGCCGCAAGCCGATACCGCAAGACAGCAAAGAGCGAGACTCGCCAACCTGAATGCGCTTCTTTGTTCATTTCTCAGTGAAGGTCTAGCTTCTCCCCGAAAAGGTACGTAATTCACAGGCATTATTTTTCTCCGGGTCCAGGTTCACGTTCAGGACCACCAAACAGCACACGACTCGGATCATCCTGGAGTGATTCGCTGACCGCACGCAAATTACCCGCCGTAATTTTGAGTTCTTGCACGAGTTGACTGGCCTGAGGCAGTGCACTTGACGTAAAAGCGCGTACGTCTGCACCACTACTGGCAACGGTAACTTTCAAGTCACTGCTTGTCTCCAGCAGCGTATCGGCGGCATCCGCCATGTTCGTTGCCATCGCCTCAAGCGCACCGGCGGTCCGGGTAAACTGATCCACTAAATCAGGCAACCTTGCCGTCGCAGTATCCAGTTTTGAAACCAGTGTATTCGTATTAGCCATTAACTCGGTCAGCTCATCCGCACGAGCGCTGAGACTGGCAGTCATGCTCTCCGCGTTGTGTAGCGTTGCTGTGATTGTGGCTTGATTCTCTTTGTTGAGCATTTCGGCCATACGGTCGCTGGTTTCCTTAATACTGGTAAACAGTTCGGAGATGCTGTCATCCAACCTCATCAGCAGTGACGGTCGACTGGCAATGATTGGGTATTCTTCGTCACCAACGCGCTTGACCTGTCCGGCCTCCGTAGAGCCGCCCGTGAGGTTAATAATAGCGATGCCGGTTATCCCTTGAAGCTCAAGCGTGGCAACAGTGTCGGTCTTGATCGGTATGTCTTCCAATACAAGCAACACAATGCGCACACGCTCGAAGTTCTCGGGATCAAGCTTGACTTCACTTACCCTGCCAACGCTCACGCCCCGGTACTTAACCTCGGCGTCTACGTTGAGTCCAGACACCGATTCGGTCATGTAGACCAGATAGCCCGCGTAATCGCGCGGCGGACCGCCGGTGGTTAACCAAAGCAGTCCTGCGATCAGCGCGGCCCCAAGCATGAGCACAAAAACACCGACGAGAACATAGCTGGAACGTGGCGTCATAGAACAGCCTTTGGATTAAATTGAATTGAAAAACTACGGCAAGTATACGCACTTGTTACTGGTGCGCGAAAACCGGGGCGACGGCAACCGGTATCATCGCGAGTGCGGCCACTTAACGCCTTTGAATACCTGAGGAGAATCACGTTTGCTCCCGCCTGGCAGGCGCAAAAAACTCGGCCACTTCTTCGTACTCCGAATTTGCCAACTCTTCCGGTGAATCGCACGCGAGCGCAATCTTTCGCCCGAGAAAGACCGCCCTGTCGGCCACATTTAAAAGCGAGTTCATGTCGTGAGTAATCATGACAATAGTCAGCCCCAGCAGCTCTTTGAGTTGCACAATTAATTCGTCAAGTGCCCGTGCACTGACCGGGTCGAGACCGGAACCCGGCTCATCGAGCACCAGCAGTTCCGGATCGAGGGCAATCGCTCGGGCCAGAGCAGCCCGCTTTCTCATACCGCCACTTAACTCCGACGACATAAGGGGCGCCACGCTCGCGTCCAGATTCGACAGCTTGAGTTTGATAACCGCAAGCTCGTCGATGAATTCATCGTCCAGGTCGGTGTGCTCGCGTAACGGCACGCCGACATTTTCAAGCACGTTCTTGTCTGAAAACAACGCGCCGTACTGGAACATGACTCCAATTCGTTTGCGCACAGAGAGCGACTCGATTTCGCCTAGCTGCGTTACCTCGTCGCCGAATACTTTAATAGACCCTGAATTCGGTTGGGACAGCATGACGATGTGTCGCATGATTGTAGATTTTCCGCTGCCGCTGCCACCTACCACGGCAAATACTTCACCGCGGCGAATATCAAAGGACACGCCGTCGTGCACAACCTTGGAACCAAAACGCGTTACGACGTCTCGCACTTCAACTATGTTTTCGTGTGTTGTTTCGCTCACGTTTAAATTCCGATCTTACTGAAAACAATAGAAAACAAGGCATCGGTAACCAGCACCAGAAAAATTGCCTGAACAACGCTCACCGTGGTTTGATGCCCGACCTGTTCGGCCCCGGCTTTTACTTCAAAACCTTGATAGCAGCCAACGGCCGCTATCATTAATGCAAATACCGGCGCCTTGCCAATGCCCACCAGAATATCGACTGGTGAAACTGTGTGCGTTACGCGGTCAACAAAAAGACTAAAGCTAATATCCAGCAAATTATTCGTCATAACCATTCCACCTACCAGCCCCATGATATCGCCAAACACCGTTAACAACGGCAGCGATACCAATAACGCGAAAAACTTCGGCAACGCCAACTCTTCCAGAGGCGATATGCCCATAGTACGCAGCGCGTCGATTTCTTCGGTGACCTTCATAGTGGCAATTTCGGCCGTGTACGCAGAGCCTGTTCGGCCAGCCACGATAATCGCGGTTATCAATGGTGACAGTTCACGCACCATAGCGAGCGCAACAAAGTCTGCTGTATAAATGCTGGCGCCGTAGGCGGCCAGAGCGCTGCCACCCTGATAAGCGATCACTACGCCCAAGAGAAATGTCAGCAGACCAATAATGGGGAGCGCATCGAAACCACCGCTTTCTATATGTTTAACGACAGAAGACCAGCGCAACTGTGCCGGCGTTAATGCGATACGCAAAGAGGACAACGTTAGCTTGCCGATAAACGCCAGGAACGCCAGATAGCCGCGATAGGTTTCGGTGGCATCACGTCCGAGATATTCTAAAAAGCCAGGGTGCTGCTCACGCAGAATTTCTGACTCCGGGACCACATTGTCATTCACCAGCTTAACAATGGCTGCGTGATGCGTTTGGAGACCCTGCACCTCGACACGAGTGCCACTTTCGGCCAGCTGTGCCAAGGCTTTGCTGAAATACCATGCACCGGCTGTGTCGAGAGATTCGATTGCCGAGGCATCGATTTTTAAGGTGGAGGACGTTTCTGCCCGGTGCGCCGCAAGCGCTTTGGGCAGTTCGGTGAGGCGATCGGCACGCCAGTTACCGCCTAGCGCAAGCTCGTTTCCCTGCTGTCTAATAATTGGTGGATCAGCGCTCGTCATCGCTTCGTTTTCCCGTCGTGTGACACCTGCCTGCTGACGGCATGTTAGTCAGTACGCTGACTCAACTTTATTACCCAGACAAACTAACGTGCAAAGAGTATGGGGGTGACTAAATTCAATCTGAATTGGGTCGTGGATAAACAGCACTTTCTTGTTCGAAGCGTCATTGCACCAGCCTCTGGGCGATAACTTCTGCTGCTACCCTGTCGCGCCGGGCACATGCGTAGTAGCGGCGCCCTGCCGCGGTCAAACCCGCAATGCCGCTCTTGCTGTATGGCGCCTGCGCGGCAAGATGCCGCTCCTAAAAATGCTCATTTGCGGCTAGACGCGGCCCCTACGAATACAAACCTCATTCTCGGCAAGCTGCCGCTCTTACAGTCGTCGCTGAGTAAATTGTAGTACCGGCGTAAACAGTCGTCGCCGAGTAAAATGGTAATACAGGCGTTAGCCGATCAGTCTTCGTTAGGAAGCGTGCCCAAGCCGTCTCCGGAACCGTAAAATGTCGACAGGTTCTCAAGCTCCTCGTCGGACATGTCTTTGACGAAGCTTTGCATGATCGCGTTATTACGCTCGCCTGAGCGGTAGCCCTTGAGAGCGTGTAGCAAGTAGCTTGGGTATTGACCAGCCAGATTAGGAAAGTCAGCTGAAACCGAGACGCCCTTGGCACCGTGACAAGCTGAGCACGTCTTGGATAATTCTTCACCCGAGCGAGCCGGTTTTTCAGCCGCGTGGCCACCCGCTTCGTCGCTCGCAATCGCGATTGATGAACCCGTAACGAGCGCCACAATAGCGCTCACTTTAATAAGATTGTGCAGAAATTTGGTCACTGTATTCTCCCTTACTTCAGCGAATCGATGTAGGCGGCAATATCGGCGATGTCCTGATCGGACAGCGTGCCGGCCTGCGAACGCATGGTTGGATGAGTGCGTTCTCCAGTACGATAAGCTTTCAGTGCGAGTGCAATGTAGGCACCGTGCTGACCCTTTAACTTGGGGACTCTGTAAGTCGGATAGGTATTTTTGTAACCTTCGATGCCGTGGCATCCAATACAGGTTTCCGCCTTTTTGCGGCCGGCCTGCGCGTCACCGTCGGCATGTGCCGCGGGGGCTGACAGACTCATGAAACTGAGCAACACTGTTAAAATGCTGATTCTTATTAACATTTAGGGCTTCCGAATTGTTAGTCTAGAGGTATTTTAGCGCCACTTCTGCAGCGCGGTAAGAGAATACCATTGTCGGATAATAAAGCGTAGCGACTCCGTCTAATCGGAGATTTTATTCCGCCCCTTTTCCTTGGCCCGGTAAAGCGCTTTGTCCGCTCTGCTCATCAGGGTTTCCAACGAGTCGCCACTACTGATCACCGCAATACCCACCGACACGGTAATACCGACGCAATCGGGCACCGATGTCGCCAACCGGTCACTGGCTTTCACGAGTCCGGCCCGGACGCGCTCGACTATGCTGCGGGCTCCGTCCAGATCGATGTTGGGTAGCAAAATAGCGAATTCATCTCCACCGTGTCGGGCCACCATATCGCCAGTGCGAAAACGAGCGGTAAGCACTTCGGCCACGGCCCCCAGGGCCATATCACCGACCAGATGACCGAACTGGTTATTGAAGACGCTGAAGTGATCTATGTCCACCAGAGCCATTACGGCCGACTGCCGCTCTGTCTGGCAGCGCGCCAGTTCACGCGTGAAATAGTCCTCCATCCAGCGACGATTATTCAGGCCGGTGAGCGCGTCGGTGAACGATTTTTTTTGAAAGTGGCGGATAATAACGGCGCTGTCTGCGATGATGGCGTTATCAGTTCGCAGCCGCCCGCTTAGTATCACCAGCAAATTCCGGGCAATGGCGTGGCTGGCTCCGACCATCGCCCACAGCAGCTCGCGCGATATGGCCAAGACCTGTGAAGGCACTGAGGCGACCACAAACGCGGATGGTGAACAACCCTCAATCATCGACATTTCCCCGACACACTCCCCGGGCGATATGCGGGTTAAAGGTCCTTGGTCAAGCGAATCCAGCCTGACTTCAAGTCCGCCACTGGTCAGAATATAGAGATTAAGGTTGGTACTTTTAGGAGTCAGAAGCACCTCACCCGCGTCGATTTCCAGCACTTCGCATTGCTGCAGATACGGCTCAATACTGTCTGGCGCTACACTTTCGAAAAGGCGCGCGGTCGTGAACACACCCGTGCTATCCAGCAGCGCTCGTGCTGACTCCATGAGTGTTACCATGCACGACTCCTCGTCGCGAGATTAAACAACATTTTCGACCATAATCTTTGTTCCAAAAAAGGCAGTCTCTAGAGGGCGCGAAGGCAAGTCAGACAGAACGGTAACGACTTGCAGCGATTGCATCAACAGACATGACTTTATCAACCTCCTTCGGTAACCATCCAATGAGCTCGGCAGACCCACAATTGAAAACCGGACAGACTATACTGAAAACCGATTTGTTCGGTCATATATACCTGGAACGCACCGCCGAACAGCATGAAGCTCGCCCTGTCATCGTCCGCGACTTGCGCTCGGCACGTTGGTGGACCTTACCGCTGGCCAGAATGCTTGCTAACCGTGAAGCTCGAGCTCTTGCAGCGTTACCTCACTCGCCAGCTTTACCTGCTTTGCTGTCCTGGGACAAGTGCTCGTTAAGGCGCACTTTTGTGGATGGGGAACCCATGCAGGCGGTGAAACCCCGCGACCCCGAGTACTTTCGCAGTGCCCGCACCTTGCTACGCTCGCTGCACAAGGCCGGTGTCGTACACAACGACAGCGCCAAAGAGCCCAACTGGCTGGTCCAACCTGACGGTACAGCAGGCCTGGTTGACTTTCAGCTAGCTGGCGTCTTCCACAAGCGTAGCCGCTTGTTTCGCGTGTTGGCAATGGAAGACGTCCGTCATTTACTCAAACACAAACGCAGCTATATTCCGGAGCATCTTACAGCGCGAGAGCGACGAATATTAGACACGCCAGCCTTGCATTCACGCCTGTGGCGCCAAACCGGTAAACGTCTCTATCTGTTTATCACCCGGCGTATTCTACACTGGAGCGACCGTGAAGGCGCAAACGATCGGCAGCTTTAGTTATAAAAACGCAAAGGCGACTACCAATGCGCCGTCAGTCTCTGGAAGCCTTTACAGCATCAATCACTCTCTCGAAATGATGCTCAATGCGAGAGCGTGGCACGGAACCTTCGAAACCTTTATTCAAAGCGAATTCATCGTAAAACGACTCGTCGAACAAGGTTAAACGATAGAACAACGCCTCAGGCCACTTGGCCTTCATCTCGTTAAACGTATCCGGCCCCAGCGCTTTAATGAGCCCCGACGCGTAAAAAATCACGTCCGGGTCATCACCCTTATAGAGCTCAACTACCTTTGAGACATTAGTCGTGACGTCAAGCACCCGCACTTCCGGAATAATTTGCGCGTACTGTTGTAGTGACTCGAGAAACTCTGCGTTTTCGTCAAGCACCATCAATTTTATTGTTGTCATGTAGCACTACACAAGACTAACGACGGACCTGTCGTCACCCCCACTTGTGAATTCGATGTTGATCCTTTCAACACCTCTCAACCCTTTGCACTTTTTGTTCAGTGCTTCTTATAAGCTTGATAGTACAAGTGGTGCGCGCAATGAGAAGCGCGGTGCTCTGTTGGGAAAAGGCTCCCAACCGGTAAAGCCTTTAACCCTGAAAAAACAATAGCTTAAGCATGTGCTTTGTAACTGGGAAAAAGTCCCCAGCTGAGATCGCGCGGGTTGAGCGTATATCAGCCGGGGTTTTGCAAAATGTGCGGTGACTAGCTGTTAGCCGACAGCAAACCGACGCGAATGGAATATTTAACCAGACCCGCCACGTCACGAATGCCCAATCGGTCCATTAGCTGAGCGCGGTGAGTCTCCACGGTTTTAACACTGACCGCGAGCATTTCTGCTATTTCCCGCGTCTTGTTGCCCTCAACGACCAACTGTAAAATTTCGCGCTGCCGAGGAGTGAGTCTATCGAGCGAACTACTACCTCCGCCCGGAGCCTCGAGATGGCGGACCACTCGCAAGGCGTCAATGGAGTTACCGAGGTATCGGTCTCCACGTGCGACTGTCTGAATGGCAATTTCAAGTTCAGAAGCCGCTGCGTCTTTTACAAGATACCCGGAAGCACCTTGCCGCAGCGCCTGCACAATGTGCTCTTCGTTGGCGAACATCGACAACATTAATACGTTAACTTCAGGGTGTGATTTACTCAACCGTGAGGTTGCCTCAAGGCCGTTAAGGCCAGGCATGGTAATGTCCATAACCACCACGTCTACCGGCGTTTGTCGAACAAGCTGTAATGCCTGTCGTCCGTTACTGGCTTCACCCACAACTTCAATGCCGTCTACGTCGTCTAGAAGCGACCGTAGACCGGATCGAACCATGGCGTGATCTTCTGCAAGCAGTACTCTAATCGTCATTTTGCCACCTTTTTATATCTGTTGATTAATCGGAATGCGTACACGAACGCGACTCCCGCGCCCTTCCATCGACGCTAAGTTGAACTCACCACCCACCAGCGCAACACGCTGCTGCATACTTTCAAGCCCCACGCTGCCCGTCGTTGACGAACCCCGCATGGCCGTTTCGGCATCAAAGCCTCTACCAAAATCTTCCACAACGAGCTCAAGCATTTGATTCATTGAGCGCATTGAAATGTGTATTTCTTCAGACTGACTGTGTCGCATGGCATTGGACACGGCTTCCTGAACAATGCGAAAGCCAGCGATCTCAATGGTATTCGGCAAACGCGTTTCGAGGTGGTCTGTGAACACTTCAACACGAAGACCGGTCAGCTCTGACTGCCGGGCTCCGAACCAGTTAAGGGCGGCCGCCAGCCCGAGGTCGTCGAGCATGGCCGGACGTAAATCAAGTGACAGAGACCGAACATGTCCCAATACCTTGTCAACCGTTTCCATCGAGACGTCCACTCGAGACCGAATATTGTCGGTCTCTACGTTGCGTCGAACGCTGTGCAAACCAAGCCGCAGAGCCGTCAGTAGCTGCCCAATCTGGTCGTGCAGTTCCTGTGCTATGCGACGTCGCTCGGATTCCTGAGCGCGTATTAACTGGTGCGACAATTGAGCCAGTCGCTCCGTGTACTGACGCTGCCCCATTTCAGCAATTACTCGAGACGTCACGTCAAAGCCTTCAACTAAATAGCGGCCGTCGCGCGTCGTGGAAATACACAGTTCAAGCCAAACGGTTTCACCAGTAGCATGATTTAGACGAGCCGGCATGTATGCTTTTTCGGCCTTGGTGAGCGTGTAGAGGCAGCTCTTGATTTCTTTTTCAAACTCGGGGCTGTCAGCCCAGCAATTCAGATCCCAGATGACCTGACCTGGAACCGCTGGTTGATCGCAGCCGGTCATTATTTCCGTGTCATCGCTGATTGCGTCAATTACACCTTCAGCACTAAATTCAATAATCAGGCCCGCGCCGTGATCTCTGACACGAATGCGATGAGGCACTTCTGTTGCGTTCAACCCGTAGGCTTTGCGAACCGCAAACGAGCGCCCGTCGAGTAGTAGCGCAAAACAATTTGGAAAATCTTTGTTCTCTCCTAAAAATACCAAGCGAGCTTCTGTCCGGTGAGTTTGATGCTGAGTATCAATAAGTTCGACCGGAGCGCGAAACACTTTAGTTCTTGCCATTGGGATTCCGCTTCGAATCAGCGAATCGAACGTTTCATCTGATACGTAGTCGCGGACGTTGTATGAGGACGCCGTATTGAAACTCATGCGAAGCAGCTCCAGCATCGGCTCGTTAACCGACTTAATATCGCCCGTTTCGCTGATAACAACCAACGGGTCCGATACGACTGAGATCAGGTTTAACAAAGGTTCGCTTGGCTCCGCAATTTCGGCAACTCGCAGTGATAAGCTATTCGCGTTACCTACAAACGACTCACGTACATATCCGCTCAGGATACTTCCTGACCGGCCATTTCCTTATAGAGAGAAACCTCCAAACTGGGGGTGACTCCGACCGCTTGTGCGTTTATTCTTACCCGGCACACAAGCGGTGTATTGATTCTTTATTAAGAAGGTACTGTAGCCTTTCCGTTGCACCGTCCCCAAGAGGGACACATAGCATTGCGTAGGTACAGATTATGTCTCGTTTTCAAGCCCTGTACTAGGGTAATTGTTTCCGGGAATACCCCGATCTTTACGGTAAAGCACATCGGATATGTCACTAATGTCGCATTTGGACTACTTTCCGATTGGCGATATTCAATTTTAACCCAGCAGGTACACACTCTATGCCGTCTTCTGAAAATTTCGACCCCAACCGAATCTCTGACAATCCGTCTGAACTCTACGGCATCAAGGCCACGTTAAGACCACATGATGGTTTCGCAGCCCTTGTCGGAGCCGATTGGGAAACCGTTCGTTGGTACGCTACGGCTGAGGAACGTGATCGCGTCATGGCAACCATTGCAACGCGTCACGAATTTTCCCGTATTGGAGACGAACCAGCCGTGAACTACACCTCCGTGCAACGCGCTGCACCCGGTAAATAGCAGCCGCATGTCGCAGCGACCCGCACTGTTTAATCTCCAACTCGCTCAGTTGCCTGTCTATGCTGACGAACATGTTCGATGGGGAGACATGGACGCGTACGGCCACATGAACAACACCGTATTTTTTCGGCTGTTTGAGGCTGCGCGCATGGCGTATTTTGAGAAGATACAGTTTACGGATCCCAAGCAAAATGACGGTCTCGCGCCCATTTTGGCGCACACCGAATGCTACTTTATGAAGCCGCTCATGTATCCGCAGGCGCTTTATGTTGGCACGCGCATCAGCCAGCTCCAGGACGATCGCTTTACGATGGACTATGGACTTTTTATCGCATCCGAAAAACCGGTTCTGGCCGCGTGTGGTTCCGGCAAAGTCGTCTGCTACGACTACAACAAAGGAAGCAAGAGTCACATTCCAGAAAGAGTAGCCATGCGTATTCGCGAACTCGAAAACGGCGATGTCTGAGACACCGCCTGCCCGCTCCTCGTCGACCCTTGCAAAGTCCAGCGAAGCCGCACCGACAGACGAGGCGTCGTCCAGGCTCACTCGAGAATGCGCTGCTTACATTTACACAGAATTTTCTCGCTACAACCTCTACTTCCACGCCATTACCCAACGAGCCCGAACACGTTTTCGGCAACGTGATCGTCACGGCACACGGCGAGACGCGGTACAGAGAATCGAAATTTACGGCCACTGCGTTGACCAGGCCGTAGCTCACTTACACGACAAACTGAAACAACACTCAACCTCGCTCGATGCCTGGGCCCGCATTAGAGACCACTACGAAGACGTCATAAGCCCTTACCTCGATGCCGAATTTACACGAACGTTTTTCAGCTCCATATCACGACGCGTACTCGACATTGTTGGCGTCAATCCGGAGGTGGAATTCGCGGCAAGCGAGGAAACCCAGCTCGGGAAACTCCGTCAGTACGGTGGCTACCGGACTTACACAAACCACGGCTCAGTATGGAAGCTGGTAAATACCGTTTTAAGAGACTACGCTCAACTAGGCGAGTTTCAGGACCTGATAGCGGCCAGCAATCTTGTCGCCTCGAAAATCAATATTGACTGCATTAACACAGGCGGAAACTTCTCCCTGCAATCAGTAGACGTCATCAAGCAGGTTTTTTATCGGGACAACCGTGCCTACCTCGTTGGCCGGATTCACGGCAGCGACTATATGTTGCCACTCGTTATCGCTTTACGAAACACGGACTCGGGTAACGTAGTTGACGCCGTGATCACCAACGAAGACGACGTCAGCATTATTTTCAGTTTCTCGCGCTCCTATATTCACGTTGACCTCGACGTCGTTCGAGACGCTGTCGCGTTCATTAAGTCAATTCTGCCACGTAAACCTGTTAGCGAAATTTACACGCTTCTTGGCCGAGCAAAACAAGGTAAGACAGAGCGCTACCGCGACATGTTCCTTCATTTACGGTCGAGTACGGACAGGTTTGAAGACGCGGCATTCGACCGTGGCATGGTTATGGTGGTTTTTTCTTTGCCCAATTACCCGGTTGTGTTTAAAGTCATTCGTGACAAATTCTCGTATCCGAAAACAACCGTTCGTAAAGACGTTATTGACGCCTATAAACTTGTGTTCAAGCGCGACCGCGCAGGTCGTTTAATCGATGCACAGGAATTTCAGCATTTAAAATTTCACAAAAACAAGTTTGATCCGGCATTGCTTAAAGAACTGCTCGACGAGACCGAAAACACCGTACGAGTTATCGGCGATGACGTCATCATCGACCATCTTTACGTTGAGCGAAAAATCCGCCCTCTTAATCAGTATCTGCGTGAAGTCGATCACGCTCAGGCGGCTCGCGCCGTCATCGACTACGGTCATGCTCTTCGAGACCTGGCCGCGTCCAATATTTTTCCGGGCGATCTGCTGCTAAAGAACTTTGGTGTTACGCGACACGGGCGCGTTATATTTTACGACTACGATGAACTTTGCCTGGTAACCGAGTGTAATTTCCGCGACATGCCAAAAGCCTTAACGCACGAAGAAGAGATGAAGGCCGGGGCCTGGTTTTATGTCGGTGAGGCCGACGTGTTTCCCGAACAATTCCCCACTTTTCTTGGTCTGGACGACAGCTTGCTTGACGTACTTGTGGAACATCACAGCGAAATATTAACGGCTGATTACTGGAACGATCTCAAACAGCGGCATCTGGCAGGCGAAGTGATCGACATTCTTCCGTACGCACCCATTCGTCCTGATTTGACTGCTCACGGCCTGACTCCTAGCTAGAAAACGAACAGCTGGGCCAGCTGCGGTGCAGTGGGCTCCAGCCGCAATAAAACACACGACGCCGTTGGCCATACTGAATCGCCCTATCGCGCCATTTGGCGGAATTCACAACCTTTGCTTCCCCAACAAGCGACTTAACATATTCAACCAGCTCTTTGCTTAAAAGTGGCTAAATTGCGTCATTTGAACCAATACGAGCATTTGAGGCAAAAAAATCGTCAAAAAGCAGGCATGTTGCCGTCTGGAGGCCTTTCTTTCAGGCAACCGCCTATTTAAACTAATGGCCCTTTACCGCGCGGCTGGTGCGGTTTCAATCGACAATGGAGACTGATCGATGCGCCATTCTTTTTCTGCTCTTTTATTAAGCCTGTGTATTGCCCTGACGGGCTGCGCCAAAGAAGAGGCCCCTGCACCGGCGGCCGACGCCATGGCAAAAGACGCCCCTGCGGAAGCTAAACCAAACCCTGCAGAAGCTGTAGCCAAACCAAAACCACCTGCTAATACCTTTGGCAATCTGACCGCCGAAGATCAGAAACGACTGGAAAAAACCGTTGCAAGCTCTTTCGGTAAAGGCAGCTTTCAAGATAACAGCGGTGCAACTTATACCTTCACACTGGAAGGCTCTGTGCTGTCTGACAACTCAGGCTACGGTCGATTCCGTTTCTACTCGTTTCAGGAAGGCGGCAAAATGGACGTCAATGGCGAGATGAGCTGCGTCAGCATTAACAGCGCGGATCGTCGCATCTGGTTATCCGGAAAAATTACCGAGAACTCATCCACCGCTGACAAGTTTAAGTCGGGCCAGTACGCCGTGGGCAATTACGTTCAATTTCGGGCTGTACCAAACAGCATGGACGGTGAGAACGGTGCGGCTATTGAAGTGCCTAACTTTGTCGACCAAGCGACAGCTGAGGCGTTCTGTGAAAAAGGCGATTGGTCAGACGCCGTAGTTTACGAACTGGGCGAGAACGACATGATTGCCGCTATTCCATAGTCTGTCTGCGAGCGACCGGGAACCTCCCGGCGCCGCGCTGGCGTGATTAAAATGCGCGCCGTCCCTGGCACACATGGGGACACAAACAAAAAGGCCGCCTGACAATCAGGCGGCCTTTTTTTATTGACCTCTTCCGACGTTGGCGACGCCGGGTACCGCCTCGTTTTCGGTCGAAGCTTCAGCCGACTGCGCGGGCAGGCTGAGACGAATACTCACTCTTCGATCGTGTGAATAAGAGTCAACGTTGTCACCGGCGTAAGTGGACTGACTCTCACCAAAAGCGTAGGTTTTGATCTGAGCTGTAGCAACACCCAATGCACTCAGCGTATCGGCAACGGCGTAAGCGCGGTCCTGCGAAAGCACCTCGTTGTATGTTCTGCCCCCGCGAGAATCTGCAAAGCCGTGAAGCGCAACTTCAGCTTCCGGTAACGATTTCAAGAGCTCCGAAAGCGTCGCAAGTCGCGTCTGATCAAGGTCGCCCAGTACTACTTCATCGGTATCGAAATGAACATCGAACTGGAGCCCGTCTACTAGCGCTCGCTCGACGAAAAGCTGCTCCATCTCCTGGTTCAGAGCGTAAACTTCCTCACTCGCCTCAAGAAGTTCGACGTCGAGCCTCTCCTGTTCAGCAAGGGCCGCTTTCAGTCGATTGCGAGTACTGTCCAGACTACTCAGCGATTCACGCGCCAGCTTTTGATTCGTTTTTGCCTGGTGGCGGGTGTCGCCGTAGTGACCGCCAATGGCCGCGCCCAGTATTACGCCGACCGGACCGCCCAGCACGCCACCAATCACGGCCCCGGTGCTGACTCCTGCCACTTCACTCTTTGACGCACCGGTACGGGCATGGTCAGTTGCACTAACGGTCGGTGATAACGCCAGCGCGCAAGCGACAGCGCAAGTTAGAACAGATTGCTTAAAAGTTACGTTCGTTTTTTCGTTAGGGTTCATGTTGAGTTCTCCTGTGGGCTCAAATTCAGTGAGTACAGTTAAACAAAGCATTCGGGCAGGACGCCGATACCAAATGGCGAAGCGCGGGCTAACTATGGCCAATTGAGGCAGCGGATACCGAGTTCCGGACGGCGGTAAATGAGCGGGAGTACAGGTTTCGTAGAAGCGGCATCCTGCCTCGAACAGGTTCTCACATTAGGAGAGCATCGCGTATTTCATCGCGGCAAGATGAGCCGTGCAGCCTGAAAGCACATTCGGACAAGCTTGGCTGAGCTTCAACGAGTCACAGTTACCTTATCCAACTGCAAAGCTAGAGATCGGTATTACTACTCACAATACGCATATGGTGAACCACACGATTACGGCCGTCACGCTTGGCCGCGTAAAGTGCTCGGTCAGCCGCATTGAGCATGTCTTGTGTGGTTTTAAAACGTGGCGCCAGTTCCGAAATACCAATACTAACGGTCAGATCGAGCAGCGCACCGTCGACACTAAGAGGTGATTGCGCTACGGACTCACGAATGCGTTCTGCTACCAGGTGAGCGTGCTCTTCGCCAGTTCCGGGCAGTATCACGATAAATTCTTCGCCTCCAAATCGACCAACCCTGTCTTCGTCTCTCAGCGATTTCTCGCATAGCTGGGCAACGCTATATAAAGCCTGATCGCCCGCCTCGTGGCCGTGTAAATCGTTAACCGCTTTGAAATTATCGATATCGATAAACAGAATCGAAAGCTCACGTCTTAGCGACCGAGCCTTCTTGAAGGCGCGTTCGGCGCGGGCAGTGATTGCGCGTCGATTCATCAGCCCGGTCAACATATCCGTTTCAGCCTGCCTGCGAATACGGTTGTATTTGTTGGCGCTGACGAACGACGCTCTGACGTGCTCTGCAAAACTCTTCACCAGCAACATCTCGTCGAGATTAAACACATGCTCCGACGTTCGTGCCAGAACAACGCCGGCCCAATCATTGCGTGGCGCTTCGACCGGAACAACACAGAGCGTTGAGAGCAATTCATTGTCGACTCGTAAACCATTATCGTCAGAGTGCAACACGGCCGCCTTGTCAGAGAGACACACACTTTGGAGCAGATTCTCTCTCGTTACCAAAACAGAGCTGAAGCTTAAATCGTCACCTTGTGGAAACCGACTAACCACACGCATCTGTCCCCGATGCGCAATCACAACAGCCGACGCTGACACGTCAATTACACGGTCGAGGTGCGTCAGGAAACTGTTTAACACGACCTCTTCGAAATCGTTGGGTAGTACGGTACCCAGAAAATCATCCACCTCACGGGAGAACTCTCGCTGAGTTTGCTCCAGCCTGAGCATGCGATCGGTTTGTTTGGATGCAGCCAGCTCTTTGGCCCAGGCCGAATGCGAGCGCATGGTTTTTTGCATGAGTCCGAGCGCCAGCAAGAAGATCGTTAACGTCAACAAGTATTGGACTTGTTGAGCCGAACCGAGAAGGCCAGAAGGCCCTACTGGCTCAACAGACAAACTAACGTAACCCAGAGCCATCATTTTGAGCGCGGCGAAAGCCATCGCTACCCACGCTAATGCGAAGAACAGCGTAAAACGTTGCTTGAACACTCCAATGTAAAAGGCATTAGCGGCTAGCACCATGAACACCGTCGAGCAACACGCAAGACTCACGGTCGCCAGTAACGACTGGCGTGAGGCCAATAAAATGGTCGCACCAAGCGCCAGTGAAATAATCTGAGTAGTTCTGAATGACAGTAGCAAAACACCGCGGTACGGAGTGGCGCTCAAAGACAGGCTGATCTCAATGGCGATAACGCACAGTGCAAGTGTAACAACGGCCTGAAGAGCATGAGAGACATCGCTCGGATTCCATACCAACAGCCAAAGAAAAGCCGTTGTGACCACACCAAAGCCGGACGACAATACGGGCAGACGACTGCGCAGCATCACGCCACCCGCAAGCGTCAATACGCATACGGTAACTGCAGAGCCAAAGGCAGTAAGAGAGGGTAATTGTGTAGCCGTCGAAGAAGAAGCCGCCATTGAGTTAACGTGGGCCAGCAAACTTGCTGAACCAAGAGCGCCAAACACAGTTCGTGCTGAAAGCCTCATCGTCTATTATCCCTTTGCCGTACCGTTCAGGCCACGGTGCCCAATCGATACCGTTTTCCTTAACGAGTACCCTGATTGTCAGGGTCTGCCCGATGCTCCAACAGGAACTGCTTCACAGTTCTGGCAAGCCGCGGACCCTATCTCTCACGCACTATTAAGAATTCTCAACCACGTACAGCAAAGATACGACAATTCAGGGATTTAGCAACCGTTAGTCGCGAAACTGAGCCGGATCCAGGTGGTGCCTGCGCAGAAGCTGATAAAACTTACTGCGATCGCGTCCCGCTAGTCGGGCAGCGCGACTCACGTTGCCACGGGTAGCTCGTAGCAGCCTGACAAGATACTGGCGTTCAAAGCGGTTCCGCGCTTCAGTAAGAGTGGTAAATCCAATGTCGTCTTCATTCAACGCAGCCTGAACGAGCGTTTGCGGAATAACAGGCGTGGTCGACAACGCAGCGGTTTGCTCAATCACGTTTTGCAACTGACGCACGTTACCCGGCCAGCTCGCTTCGAGTAGCGTTTCCATAGCTTTCGGAGCAAAGCCGGTAACCGGCGTTTCGTAGCTCTGTCGCACTCTGTCAAGAAAGTGCGCTGCCAGAAGCGCTATATCTTCCCGGCGCTGACTGAGTGGTGGCAATTCCAAATCGACCACCTTCAGCCGGTAGTATAAATCTTCACGAAACTCGCCCGCCGCCACAGCAGCGTCGAGGTCACGATGCGTTGCGGAAATAATTCGCACGTCAACGGGCGTGGTTTTACTGCTGCCTACCGGTCGAATTTCTTTTTCCTGAAGGGCGCGCAACAGTTTGCCCTGGAACGCCATCGACATATCGCCAATTTCATCCAAAAACAACGTGCCGCCATTCGCCGCCCGGAACAAACCTCCACGCGACTCTGTGGCTCCTGTAAACGCTCCTTTGGCATGACCAAACAGCTCCGACTCGAGCAAGTTTTCAGGAATGGCCGTGCAGTTTATCGGAACGAAAGGTTTGTCTTTTCGATCGCTTGCATTGTGAATCGCACTCGCCAAAAGCTCCTTGCCCGTGCCGCTGTCACCGTGAATAAACACCGGAGTGGGAGTACGCGCCGCCAGTCTGCCACGCTCCAACAGCGCCAGCATTTGAGGACTACGGGTAATGATGTCTTTTTGCCATTCGTCGGAATCGATTGAATCGGTCGAACTGGAGTTTAAAGATACCGCGCGTCGCACGCAGTCCAGCAGCTGATCGCTGTCAAATGGCTTGGTGAGAAAGCCGAAAAGACCGCGACGCGTTGCGTCAACAGCGTCGGGAATGGTGCCGTGTGCGGTAAGAATAATCACAGGTAGCGCTGGTCGCTGGCTGTGAATGCTGTCGAACAGCGCCATGCCGTCCATACCATCCATGCGAAGGTCGCTTATGACGAGTCGCGGATGATAGGTATCGAGCGCGTCAAGCGCGTCCTGCCCACAGCCAACGGCCTTAACTTCAAAACCTGCAGAGCGTAAACGGTAGCTCAGCAGTTTGAGTAAACCGGGATCATCGTCGACCAGTAATACCCGACCGTTAAATTCTTTCATGGGTTTTAGAAGTGACACCGACGGGCTGTGAGCCGCCTGTGTTGCTGCGTTACCTAAGACTCCACCACTATAAGCTCGACCTGTCATAACTACCACTCTCCATCGTGAGGCGACATGGCGGCAGCCCCAAGCTACCGCCATCCCCGCAAAACCTACAACAGTCGTTGCACTACTCGTCTTTGGCGTGTTGAGCTGCCAGCTCTTTAGGATCGAGCAGCCCGTCTCCATTGACGTCGAGTATGGCAAATTGATCAGCCAGGTAGACGTCGGCGTCTGCTTCAGCAAGAGAGATGAACCCATCCTGATTGCGATCCAGACTTCGAGCCGAGTCGGCTTCTTCTGCCATCGTCACTACCGGCCAAACGGCGCCGGTCAACAACAAACTGGTTGGTATAGTTAATAGTCGCTTCTTCATGATTTCTCCTTGAGCCGCTATGGCTGTGATTGAAAGCGAGTTTCAAACGAACTCGAAGTCATCACTACAAGATCTATGCCACTAAAATAATATTCATGTTATTTATGGCGTTATGAAAAATCAGCGAAATAAACGACTGCTTTATCGCGGCCTCTGAGCTACACACTCTCACCGCTTATGCATAACGTACTGTTTGGAATCGCCTTTGGGATGGGGCTAATTAGCCACAGCAACGATATTTATTAGACTGTGTCCATAATGTACGTTTTTACTTTTTTAGTATCTAAATCAGTCTATTAACCGAAAATAGCACCGACAGCCCCCTACAGAATGCCTGTGGCTGAATGGACGAATCATCCTAATTTAACCATAATGTCTGGGGTGTCAGAGCCTACTCGACCGACCCGGAAACCCGGAAAAAGAAATACGACCGCCACTCTGCCCTAACCGTTCACGTTGATACTCGACCGGGCAAAGTAGTCTCCCGGTCATGGATATAAAGAACGGTCACTTGGGAAACCGAATTGGCCTACGAGCCAAAAATGGGCGACCGAATCTCTTTATCCGGCTCTTTATCGATAACAGCAGCTGATAGCACCGGTTCGACTTCAGTTCTGCTAACATCCAATCACTCTAATAAGCGCCCGAAGTACGGCGCGTCACACCAGGCCTCATGCTAGATACCCGAATTCATTTGCAAACTCCCGAAGGTATAGAACTTGCCCTCACTCCGGCAGGCTTGTTGCCGCGCGGTTTGGCTTGGCTACTGGACACCCTTATTAAAGTCGTGCTCTACATCGCGGCTGATCTTATCTTCGTGAACGTACTCAGCGTGCTGGGCGACGGTCTTTTGTTAATTGTTATGTTTGTTCTGTTCTGGCTTTACAACGTACTGTTTGAAGTTTTCTACTACGGTCAGACGCCGGGTAAAAAGGTCATGGGCATTAGGGTAATGCGCAGCAACGGCGCCCCTGTGAAATTCACAGCGTCGTTGTTACGGAACCTGATTCGAGTAGTCGATTTTCTGCCGTTCGCCTATCTCATCGGAATATTGTCGACCTTGTTTACCAAGTCGTTTTCTCGTTTGGGCGACCTGGTTGCCGACACCGTGGTGGCTTACGACGAAACAGCCGGAGCAGTCAGTACGCCCGACTTCAACCCGGCGATGCAACTGCCAATAGCACTCAAAGCCAGCGATCACCACGCCGTGATGCTATACGCTGAACGCCTTGACTCTCTTACGGCTGAAAGAGCGGTTGAATTGGCATCTCAACTTAAAGAACATATCGACGGTTCTCCGGAGGCTATTCGCGATCGTTTACGCTCCCACGCTGCGTGGCTCAGCGGAGAACAAACGTGAAGCAAAACGAATTTATCCGGCGCTATGAGCCGCTTTGGGAAACCTTTGAGAAGGCCTTACTCATTGGTGACAGTGACAGTCTCGAAGACCTACCGGCGAGTTACCGAACAATTTGCCATCATCTGTCCTTAGCCAAACTTCGCAACTACAGTCCGGGGCTTCAGGAACGACTCAATCAAATTGCCTTGAAAGGCCACCAGTACCTGTACGCCGGTAACAATGATCGTGCTACCGACCTCAGCAAAGTATTTGTCCGTGACTTTCCACGCTGCGTGCGCCAGCATAAATGGTACGTTCTGGTTTCGTCTTTGCTGTTCTTTGGCCCACTCATCGTAATCACTCTGGCCGTTATTAACGACCCAGCGTTTGTTTATTCGATAATTGATCCGGAAACCGCCGGCACGTATACCTCGATGTACAGTGAAAACCATCAGGAAAACGGTCGAACCGCGGTTGACGATGTAAGAATGTTCGGCCACTACATTTGGAACAACGTAAGCATTGCGCTCAGAACATTTGCGTCAGGACTGCTGCTGGGCGTGGGCGCAATCTTCATTATACTGTTCAACGGCGTATACATCGGCGCGGTGAGCGGACTCATTGCGACGTCGGGCTACGGCGAAACGTTCTGGTCATTTGTTATCGGTCACGGCAGCTTCGAACTGACAGCCATCGTGCTGGCCGGCGCCACCGGTATGAAAATCGGCTTCGCTTTGTTACTACCGGGCCGGTTGACCCGGGGCCAGTCCATCAAACAAGCCGCGCTGGATATCGCACCCATGATTTATGGTTTTGTCGCCATGCTCGTGATCGCAGCCGCCATTGAAGCATTTTGGTCACCCAGCGCAACCATCCCAAACAACGTTAAATTTATTGTTGGAACTTTGTTGTGGGTTTTCGTCATCGGCTATTTAACGCTGGTTGGCCGTGGTGGTGACGACAACACATGAAGCTCTCGCACTCGACAGCCGTTATTCGACCCCGACGTGGCTGGGAGGCTATCGACCTCGGAGTGCGTATGATCCAACGCGACTTCGTGGCATTAGCAAGACGCTGGATAGTCGCCACTTTGCCCTGGTACGTAATGTTCTTATCTGCTGGGCATCTGTTTGGCAGCGTTGGCTTAGGCGTCCTGCTGTTTTGGTGGATGAAACCGGCCTTTGATCGCGTCATTCTTGACTACCTGAGTCAGCGCCTGTTTAGCCCGGGAGTGCAGGACCCGGGACCATTCGATCTGTGGTTCCGACTTCCTTTTTCGGCGGCGGCATGGAGGCAATTAACCTATTTACGCTTTAGTCTTGCGCGTACGTTTACCTTGCCGGTCTATCAACTTGAAGGCGCCTCAGGCAATAGCGGTGAACGCATTCGCACGCTGGTAAATCGAGACTACGGCGCGTCAGCCTGGCTAACGGTCGTATTCTTTTTTCTGAGCTCGACATTGCTCACTGTCATTCTCGCCCAGTTGACACACTGGCTCCATCCGGAGCCTATCATTCTGCAAGACGCCAATATTTTTGACCGGTTCTTGGAAACAGAAGAGCTTTTTACCGGGCCGCTGCTTTGGCTGCACATGCTGATGTACTACCTCGTTACGGGGTTATTCGAATTGTTCTTCGTGGGCGCCGGATTTGCACTGTATCTCAACCGCCGCACACACCTTGAAGCCTGGGACATCGAGCTGTCGTTCCGTCGTTTGTCAGAACGCTTGAGTCGAGGCACAACAACATTAGCCACGATAACAGCCGCGATTCTGTGTGTCGCTTTAAGCGTGATTTCTCCTACTGAGATTCAGGCGCAAGAGACTCCGGCAGCACCAGACAGCTCTTACGAACTACCTTCGACCGAACAAGCGAGGCAAACGGTTAAGGAAATATACGCAGGTGATGAGTTTGGCGAGCAAATTAACGACCGAGTCTGGCGACTGAAAGAGACGGACGAAGACACCACACAGGCTGACTCGGACATGCTTAGATCGATTGGACCCATCATTGCCCTGTTTGCCAAATTGCTCAAATACCTGCTCATTGCTGTTGTTGTCATTGCTATCGTCGTCTGGTTCATTAAAGAGCGCAAACGCCTTCTCCAACTGAAGAGCCCTGCGAAAAAAGTCGACACTTCAAATGACGTAATTGAAGCTGAAGAAGAGCAACTTTTTGTGCCTGACGCCGATGTTCCAGAGGTAGTCAGAAAACTGTGGGAAGAAGGCAAAGCGCGTGAGAGCCTAAGCTACCTGTATCGCAGCGCACTGTCTTTTCTTGTGACACGTCACGAGTTACTCATTGGTGATCACGCTACGGAAGAAGACTGCCTGCAACTTGTTCGCGCCAACGCGAGTGAACAGGTGAGCTTGTACTTTTCCGATATCACCCGCCAATGGAGACTACTGGCTTACGGTAAACGTAAACCCGAAGACTCAATGGTAAGCGACTTGTGCGCGCGCTGGACACAGCTTGCTGATATTCCGTCGAGAGCATCGGTTGGGACAGCGACCAGTGCGTGACAAGCTCCTTGTTCTAATACTTGCCGCCGTCTTTATAGGCGGCTGCGTAACGTGGTTTCTCATGTTATACGAACGTGTAGACGTAAACGAACGAGGTCAAATGTCGGCTGTGGTCCGAGCCAATCCTGTTTACGGATTGAGCAAATTTCTGGAGCGTTATGACATCAAGGTTCAACGGCTACCTACTTTAAACACGCGCCTACAAATGCCGGAGTACTCTGATACGTTAATTGTGGAATTCGATGCAATTTACATGACCGAGACTGAAACCGTGGTCATCGCTGACTGGGTCGCAGCAGGCGGGCATTTGGTACTGCCTTTGCCCTACGCTACCGAAGGTTCGTTGCTCGAATATTTTAATATTCATACCGATCTCGACGAGGACGAGGAAGACGAGGAAGACAGCGGCGAAACGGTGTTTGGCGGGGAGCCCGTACCCGAAAGCGACGGCAATGAAGAGTCCATGGAAATACCTGATCGCTTCCTGTACGACGCGACAATCAACTCAGCTCCACTGGGCGAATTCTCACTTCATTACAAAGTATATGATGACCTGTACAGCAATCGGGAAACACTGTGGACGATAGGACTAGAACGTAAAAACCACCAAGTGCCTGACGACGAAGACGAACCTGTTGACAAGCGTACTTACGCTCTGGGCTTTCAGTATGGCCTGGGCACCGTGTCCTTGCTAAGCGATTACGCACACTGGAACAACGACAACTTTCACGAGCACGACAACGCACTGATGTCGTTGGCCATGCTGTCATACGTCAGACCCCCCGGAACAGTCTGGTACGTGCAGACCATCAGCCGATCCGGTTTGCTCGAACTCATTTGGCGTAACGCCGCTCATCTTATTTTATGGCTCGGGCTCGCCATCATTCTGTTTTTCTGGTGGTCCGGTCAGCGAATAGGACGCATACTACCCAATCCGGGTCTCGAGCGTCGTGAGTTTAACGAACACCTCGTTGCCAGCGGTCGGTTTTTATGGAGTCACAAGAAGCGCGATAAGCTCCTGAACGGCGCTCAGGAAGCCTTACGCGGCCACGCACGGCAACGCCACCCGAGACTACATGCGTTAAAGGGTAATCAGGCCGACATGCACATGAAAAAATTGCTCGAACAAGATTACGCGCTATGGACGTTTGCCATGAGCAAACCCGAAACGTATTCGAAACCACAATTTCTTGAACAAATAAAAGCGATACAGAAACTATGGACAATACTGTAGAACCGTCATCACCAACCAGTAAAATTGAACAGGTTATTGCGGCCGTAAAAAACGCCATGATAGGCCAGGATCAAGTGCTTGAAGAGGTCCTGATAACCATTGTAGCAGGCGGCCACGTGCTCCTCGAGGGCGTACCCGGTCTTGGTAAAACCCTGCTAGCGCGCGCTCTTTCTAAAGCACTGCACATGAAATTTGGGCGCATTCAGTTTACGCCAGACCTGATGCCCAGCGACGTCACAGGCCACGCCATGTACGACAGCCAAAGCGGTACATTTAAAATTCGTAAAGGCCCCATTTTTACCAACCTGCTTCTCGGAGACGAAATAAATCGCGCGCCGGCCAAGACTCAGGCGTCGCTGTTAGAGGCCATGCAGGAGCGACAGGTTACGATTGAAGGCAAATCTTTTGTACTTCCACCACCTTTTATCGTCATAGCGACGCAAAACCCGATTGAAAGCGAAGGCACGTATCCCCTGCCTGAGGCCCAACTTGACCGTTTCCTGTGCAAAGTATTGATTAACTATCCGTCACTCGAAGAGGAAACCAGGCTAACCCAGAGCGTGCTCGATAACTCAGTCGGCAACGACTTCGACCTTGAACGTGTAAAGCCCGTCATCACAGCTGAAGAACTGGTCGCTGTGCAACAAAAAGCGGCTGAAGTGCGTATTGACGCACAGGTGCATAGTTACGCGGTTCAAATCGCTCAAGCCACTCGCACCTGGCAAGGATTCAGCGTCGGCTGCGGCCCACGCGGAAGCATTTCTTTACTGCGTGCGGCGCGCGCTTACGCGTATATTGACCAGCGCGACTTCGTCACACCTGACGACATCAAACGTGTCACGTTGCCAGCACTGCGTCATCGCGTAATTCTTGCTCCCGAAATGGAAATTGAGGGCGTTAACACTGACAGCATGCTGCTCGAACTGTTGTCTACGGTAGAAGCTCCGCGCACGTGAATCCGACGCGACGGCTTATGCTTACCGTTATGGCCGTTTTTCTGTTCGGCTTCGTTACCTTGTGGTTTCAAGAAACGCTTGGAATCTGGACCGCGTGCTCAGCTTTTGTGCTACTGATATTTTGCTTTGACGCCATGGCCGCATTGCTACAATCTCGCGTCATTAAAGCTGAGCGAACTACTAGTGACACACTGTCGCTTGGGGCCTGGCACGATGTTTCAATTGACCTCACAAATAGTGGCCGAAACCACGAAAGAATTGACGTGATTGACCATCACCCGTCCAGCTACAAATCAGATGCCCGGCTCACAGAACTGCGCCTTGAACCCGAAGTCACGAAATCCCTTCGCTACCGGGTGCAACCCACCGAGCGCGGGCAGCATGAATTCGATCTGGTACAAGTGAGGCGCTACTCACCGTGGGGCTTCTGGACAATTCGTCACAACCTTGGTGAAGCGCAGACTACCCGCGTGTTTCCTAACTTCACGGCGATTAGCAAGTACGCACTGCGCGGAGCCGATTCACTGCAAGCTATGGCTGCCAGCCACGTGCGCCAACGCCGTGGCGAAGGCCTCGATTTTCACCAACTGCGTGAATACCGCGTCGGCGATACATTCAGGCAAATCGACTGGAAAGCCTCTACTCGCTCACACAAACTAATCAGCAAAGAGTTTCAGGAAGAACGAGATCAGCAGGTCATTTTTCTGCTCGACAGCGGTCGTCGCATGCTGGCACGGGACGGTGATCTTAGCCATTTTGACCACGTGCTTAATACGGTCATGCTTCTGGGCTACATAGCTCTCCGGCAGGGCGATGCGGTCGGCTATATGACTTGTGAACCGGACCCGCGCTGGTTGCCTGCAACAAAGGGGCGTTCAACCATCAACACACTTAGTCGGCAACTATTCGATATGCAGCCCCGGCCCGAGGCAACTGATTACTGGCAAGCCGCCACTGAATTAGCCAAACGGCAGCGTCGCCGAGCTCTGGTTATTTTGGTCACGAACGTTCGCGACGAAGACAGCCAGGACCTTCATAAAGCGATTGGACTATTGCGGCAGAAACATCTTCTGGTTGTCGCAAGCCTCACCGAGAACGCCATTGCTGATCGACTGGAAGCCCCCGTAACAACGTTCGACGACGCGCTGCACTTTGCCGCTACTCACGACTACGTTGCACGAAGACGCTCAGCTCAGACAACCGTAAGTCGACGCGGCGTTTACATGCACGACACAGACTGCGACTCACTGCCGGGTGTACTCACGGATCAGTATATGGCGATTAAACGTGCAGGCATTCTTTAAGCAAGCGCCCCACTTGAGACACCCAGCTATTCGGGCTGTCAGCGTCGACAATCCGTTCGAATCGAACTGGGGGAAACGCAAAACGGGGCGATAACGCCCCGTTTCTCAATCGTCAACTTCACGCTTTTATCAGGCGTTTTTTCTACGCCGCGCCAAACCAAGACCGACCATACCACCCGCAATCAGGACTAATATGCCAGGCTCCGGCACGGGCATGCTTGCCAGATTAGCTACGGAGAGGCTCATCCAGTCCTGCCCCCCGTTTAAACTGAAACGACCGCTCTGACGACCGTCACAGCATCGCTCAGCCCAATACAAGTCAATTACGTTGGTTCCCATCGAAAAGTCTGTCCCGTTGCTTGACAGGATTTCATTCGTGCGATTCCAGTTGTAGCCCCACCACAAATCTGCAGCTCGACGTTGAACCAAATCGTTGTTTACGTAAATCGCCCCGCCCAATCCGGCATCGGGTGCAAATTCAAACACCAAGTCTTGAATCAGATTCGTAGTGAACTCAACCTGTAAGTGCGAATGTGAATTTCGAGAGCCCACGCGCCTTGAATTGAAGTTGGGCAGACTTGACGTGTTAACCGTGCTTGTCTGCTGATTCCATGACGCTAGATAATCCGACGTGTTCACACCGTTGTTCGTATGGCGAGTTTCGTACGTTATGTATGCCGCCAATGCATCCGACGCAACTAACCCGGCAACAGCGATGGCAAACATTTTTACAATGTTCTTGTGCATTAAATTTAAGCCTCCATGTGACATATATTTTCGTCCTGTAACTTTCAGAAGATTAGAAAGTTTCTTATCTGTGTAAATGCAAAACACGTGCCAGACTTTAGTTCGCCAGTAGTGACGGCGTGAATCCGCAGAGCACTTTTTCGGTGTCCTCACTTTCTGACTTTACGTGTAAATTATGGCGTCACAGAGACCGTTACATAAGCACTGAAAATCACTTTTCTTAACGTTGACTACGCATGAGGATTGATTCTTTTGGAGCTGATTTGCTTAATAATTTACTGACTAGTTTGTGACGCAGTCGACTGTTCGGATCAACGCAATCTGATACGTGTTTATTCAACTATTTTTTCACCGGCTATCGAAATATAGCGACCACCAACGGCACTACTTTAGTAATCTGGTGACAACCCATTTGGCAGTACCTGACTCTAACTAACGGCACGAGTCACAACTTCACGGTCCCGGCCCTATCGCATAGAGAGTCGAGACCCTAAATGATTGACAACGTTGTCAGCAGCACTTAGATTTAATCTTGAACGCAGCTATCCCATACGGCTGCCTGGCTAAATCTATCGAGGAATACTCTAATGAGGCTATCTAATCGCACCCTGCGCTGCTCACTTGGTGTCGCTGTTATTACGGCGTTGACGGCCTCCATCATGATGCCGTCCTACGGAGCGACGTTTGTCACCTCTATTCTTATGACAGGCGCAGGAGCGCTCGATACAGATGGTGACGGGATTGGCGATTTGACTGATAACTGCACGCTGGTATCAAACGCGAATCAGCGCGACACAAATCAGGACGGATTTGGAAACGCGTGCGATCCCGATTTGGATAACAACGGCATCATAAACTTCGTTGACGTGTCGATATGGGCAGCCAGCTTCAACACCACAACCAATGGCGACGCCGACTTTAACGGCGACGGAGCTGCCAATTTTCTGGACTATGCCATGATTCCGGACTTTTTTTTGCAGCCGCCAGGACCTGCTGCCATCCCCTTCAAACCGCTCTTTGACGACACATCACAGCTCGCGCCCATTTCCTCGTTTATCAGAGAGGACGGTGTGGTCGTCACTCGCTTTGGTGACCGTGGGCGTGATCGCCATGCCAAAGACATCGGCATATACGACCCAAACAACATTCAAAATTCAGATCACTACGATCACTGGCTCGCCCACTACTGGGAATACCGCACGGCAAGAATTCTGCTTGAAGACCACACGCTTAACGGCGTAAGCCTGATACGGGCGACTTATATTACGGAGAGTCGTCTGGGGGCAAAAGAATTTCGCGTCTGGTACCACGGTCTCACCACAACAGGGCAGTTTCACTACAACCCGACCGCGGTTCAAGTCGCCCAGGGAACGTTTAGCGATGATTTCGTTCAAACCAGCAGTCAGGGGCAACAGTTCGCCTACAGAATCGACATTACGGAACAATGGAAAAACGTGGCTACGTTCAATGGTCCGCTTACCGTCGGCACAAATATGGAATTCGAAATTAGTCAATTCCTACTTGCCCCACCGGCTGGCTTACGCAAGAACTACTACGGCACTTCTTACGTCTACACAATAGGTACGCCCGGCTTAAGACCCTTTGAATGGCAACGTGGAGTTAATAGGCCGCTTGGCGTTAACGACGGCACGCCCATTCCCCCGGAAGGATTATCTGGTGGCGACACCACACTTGGCTATAACTACAGCGAAGAGCCAGCTGGTCGTTTTATGCAAATGGCTACCAACCTGAGTCCAGGCAATGCACAGCCTTTTGTTCGGGGACGTCGCGTACATCACACAAACTTTAACGACGGCATTCACGATGAACGCGCAGACAACCCGGTGTGGACAGAGCAGCTAGGCAAAGCCGGAAATCACTACGTTAACTTGTCTTGCGCTCTGTGCCACGTTCGTAATGGACGCGCTTTGGTGGCGGATGTCGGTGCCGACCTCGACAAATGGGTGTTCAAAGTGGGTGACGCAAACGGTGACCCGGATGCGCAGATAGGCCGTGTATTACAGCCTAACAAAATCGGCGCTGGCACATCGGAAGGAACGGTAAGCCTGGGTCAGTGGACCGATTTGCCAAATGGACTGCGCTCTCCAAATTACGTATTCAGCAACGGCGCGCCCGAACGCTTCTCAGCGCGAATAGCTCCGCAGCTGGTTGGTCTTGGCTTGCTTGAAGCCGTTCCAGAGTCAGTAATTCTTGAATGGGCTGACGCAGGCGACTCAGACGGTGACGGCATTTCCGGGCGTCCGTCTGTTGTCACAGACCCTGAAACCAACGACGTTCGACTTGGTCGCTTTGGTTACAAGGCTTCAACAATGAGCGTCAAACATCAGGCAGCAGAAGCGTTCAACACCGACATGGGTGTGATGACAAGCGTACTTCCCAATCCGGACTGCGGTAGCAATCAAACCAGCTGTGGCACGTCCGGGTCCGAGCTGGCCGATAATCAGCTTGACGATCTGGTTACCTACTTAAGCCTGCTTGGCGTCGGTGCACGGCGCAACTACGACGACAGCGCTGGCGAAGAGCTATTTGCCAATGCAGGTTGTGGCGGCTGTCATAGAAAATCGATGACAACAAGCAGCTTTTCCCCCATGGCGGAATTGCGCAGCCAAACTATTTACCCTTACAGCGATATGTTGTTGCACGACATGGGTCCGGGACTCGCCGATAATCTTGACGACGGCACAGCCACCGGCTCTGAGTGGCGCACGACGCCACTTTGGGGTCTGGGTCATTCGCGTAGCGTGATGCTCGGAGATGCCAAAGCAAACGACCTGGTCTCGTTGGCCGGTAGCCCCGACGACGTTAATCGCATTGGCTTTTTGCATGATGGCCGCGCCCGCACCATTGATGAGGCCATTCGTTGGCATGGCGGTGAAGCGGATGCGTCAAGACTTGCCTACGAAGCATTGTCAGCAGAACAACAGTCCACCCTGCTGGATTTCTTGAACAGCTTGTAAGACCCGACTTACAAGCTTATTCGGGAACGGCCACAAAATGAGCCGGCCTCATTAATCTGCTGTCCAGCGCTTTGATGAGCCCGCGCTCCGTGTTCAGCATTAACGACACATTGCTTATTCTCTGTTGAGCGGGCCATTTACGCGCCGCCCCATACCAGACTCTTTCAGGTAGACTCACGACGTGACCTAACTCTTAGTACCAACACCAACATTTAGAAGGAAAGCCTCATGTCCACCGAAAATCCATACAGCCCACCTAGCGCCGAGCTAGCTGACTCAGCACCAGGCGAACTTGCCAGCCGGTGGCGACGATTCTTTGGCTCACTCATTGACGGGCTGCTTATTGGCGTTATAACGATTCCGCTGGTGCTAATGACTGGGTACTTTGAACGTGCCAGCACCGCTTCACAAACTCTGCTTGAAACAGCTCTGATGGGCATCGCCGGCCTGGCAATCTTTCTCGCCTTAAACGGCTATTTGCTCAGTACGAAAGGACAAACAATTGGCAAGCTGTTAGTGCGCACCCAAATTGTGTCGTTTGACGACGGTCGCCTCCTGCCTCTGGCCAAACTGATCGGCCTCAGGTACGTACCACTCTGGGTCGTAGGCCAGGTTCCTGTTGTTGGTCAAATTGCCAGCCTGGTAGACGCCTTGTTCATTTTTCGCAGCGACAAACGATGCGTGCATGATCTGATTGCCAACACGAAAGTGGTTAACTACCGACCTGCAGGCTAGTAGTGAACTCGCGGCCAAGCCTTTTGTAAACGCGAACAGCGAAGATAAAGATCCGCTGCTCGACACTCAGGCCATTAGCTGCGAGGTCCCAAATAAAAAAAGCCCCTTTTTCAAGGGGCTTTTTCTTTATTGCAAAACACCAGTAGCTCAGGGAGCGACTCCACTGGGACCGGGAGGCTGGAGGAAGAAATTCCCAAAGGCCTGATAGTCGATGAAGTTACACAACCCGTCTCCGTTGATGTCTTCGTCCACGTTACCGCAGGCGACGTTAAAGAACGAAGTCCAGGCCTGAATGTCGACGAAGTTAACGACGCCGTCGTTATTTAAGTCGGGATCACACATGTTTCCGTAACCGTCGCCATTCGTGTCTCGCTGACCTGGATTGGATAGCAACGTGCAGTTATCCGCTAAATCAAGAACACCGTCACCGTCGGAGTCAATGCCGCCGTAGTTGGTAACGGTCTCTACGGGTGGTGGTGCAAACACATCGGACTCAACGTTTTGCGCATTGTCTTTAGCTCTTGAAGAAAAGTAATAAACGCCGGGCCCAGGTGGCACCCAGTTAATTAAGCCATTTGCGTTTGTTGAAAACTGTCCGGTATACGTCCAAGGTCCGTTAGGCGCTTCGTAGTACCAAAAATCTACAAATTCAAGACCACTAGATGGCGACGCATCGGAGACCGAAAACGTTAATGGAATAGCACCAGCGGGCACGAAGTTTGGTGCACTGAGTGTGGAAACGGGATCGACTGAATCGCGGACGACGAAGCATTCGTTACTGGTTGGTATGGATTCCCAGTTACCTCCGTTGTCGCGCGCTCTAATGGCAAAGAAATACGTACCATCGCCGCTTGCGGCCGGGAAGTTAAACGTGCCCGATGTACCGTTCTGCTGCAATCCGGTGTTCTGATAGACTGCGCTGCCAGGTGCTCTTACATAAAGACGCGCAAAGTCTACGCCGGTACCAAACCCGTCAGAGCCTGTCCAGTCAACGGCAATCTCGTCGTCATTGGTATACGTACCACTAGTAGTGCAGTCGCTGGTTGGAGCCGTTGTCTCAACGGTAAAGCGGATGCCGTTCGGGAAGTTACCCGTATAGGTTTCATTGTAGCTATTGCTCGTTACCGTAACCGGGATAAACTGTGTGCCTGCGCTAAGGCCACTGGTAGTCAGAGTAAAAGAAACCTGCTCTGAATCCCCGTCCAAAATCGTACCAACGTTCTGGCTCGTGCCGTCACCGATTACGCCACCCACGTTGCCGATGGCTACGTTGGTGGAATGCGCACCCGTTGTACCGTTATTGGCGATGAGCGTCGCCGCTGTAAAGGTTTGAAACGGTCCCACAACCGGAATGAGTGGCGTCGCAGCAAAGCTCGGCGGATCAACCCGCTGAAAGTTTTCCTCGGTCGCCAAAGAATACGGCATGGCTGTAATACCATCGAAGGCTGAGCTCCACGCATAGACTTTAACTACCGCCGTCGCACCGGTTGGGGCAACCACTTGCTGAACGTTATCAGTAGCAGTCAAATCAAGGTCCATCAGGTCACCGTTAGAATTGGAGTAAAGCCGAATGTTCAGATCTCCAATCGCACGCTGTCCGGTTGCCGGGCCGCCGTCAATATAATTGTCGGCACGTTTCTGCCAGGTAAGTGTGGCCTTTTCGTTAGCAAACATGAAACCTTTGTAGAGCTTGTAGTCGTTTTCAATGGCGTCATCGTTTCGACCGACAACGCTGTCGTTGAAGTAGTCGTTGTTGTTGAAATGCGCCTCGGTCATATCCATGTACCCCCAGCCGTAGGCCTTGTCCCACAGGGTGTCACAGTCGCTGGCAGAACACGTCGGCGCTTGCTGCTCACCGTCATCGGACGACGTAGATGTTTCATTGCTATCCCAGGCATCAGCGGTATTCAACATAACCGCTTTTTGGGAGCGTGGAATGGTGTTGCCCGCATCTTCCATCAGGAGAATACCGGCCGCAACGTGAGGCGCAGCCATACTGGTGCCTGACAGTATGCAGAAGTCATCGATGTTGTCGGCGCCAAAGCGAGCCGGTCCGTTACACGCGTTGTATGGAAGCGATCCGGCTCCCGGCCAAAAAAAGTTGGTTGAATTAATGCCTGTACCGGGTGCGGCTATATCGGGCTTTCGTCGACCCCCAACCGTTGGACCAACGCTTGATCCGGAACTGCGAATGTCGTCGTCCCGGGTCACGGTGTTGCGGTCATTCATGTTGGCCACGGCCAGCAAGTTATAAGCCGATGCCGGATGGGTAATTGTGATCGAGGGGTCACCGGGATCAGATGTCGTCCAGCCCCCGTTTCCGGTTGACTTGGTCACCATGATGCCAAAATTTTCGACGTAAGCGTCGTAAAAGCTGTCGTTGGCGTTGTAGTCAACGTCGTTTGCCGTACCGTAACCAAGGCTGTGGTTAACCGCCTCTGGAGACTGTGTAAAGTCTGACGCCAGGTTGTGCATTCGACTCATGGTCGTACCCTGGCTACCGGATCTCTCCCAAATAATGGCACCAACATTTGGAACACCACCCCTGACCGATCCGTGATTACTGGCCACAATGCCGGTTACGTGAGTTCCGTGACCCACTTCCATATCGGGATCGGTAGGTGACGACGAATTAGTAAAAAAGCCCTCCGCCGGAGACAGGTTGGGATGGTTTTCCTGCACACCTGAATCGATGATACCGATATCAAAGATGCCGCTCCCATCGAAACCGTTATTGTGGTAAGTCGGAAATCCAACTGCTTGTCGGCTGACTTCCAACTCGTAGTCGGCAGGCAGATTGGGAAGTACCTCGACGACACGGTTGTCAAACGCCAGAGACTGAAGCATGTCAGCCCTTATGGTGGCACCCAACGCATTGACTAACGAAATTTCGGACGTGATCTGGCCACCTGCGCTCTGAATGTCGCTGCGCATGGCGGCCCGCTCGTTACGTCCGGCTGCGTCGATGGCGGCACTGACTGCTTTGTGCATGGCCGTTCTCGCCTCATCTATTTCGCGTTTGAGTGAATCGAGTCGACTTTGTTTTGCCGCTGACATTGGGGTGCCTGCTATTGAGCGTACGTACTCTTGCTCCTCAGCTTCTGTCAGTGACCTGGTAGGCCGGTCGTCTCTCTTAATACTGCGTATCTCTTCATCCAGACGCTCAAGAATGGCGAGATGATCGGCCTTCACTTGCGCAATTGGACTTGATTTACCGGCCTGCTGTGTTGGCCGTGCCAAATAGATAATGACATCGATTTCCTTATCGGAAGAGGCTAACCGCAAACTCGGCGCGATCTTTTCGAGCCCTTCTTTCGGTTTAGTATCTTGTACGTAATAGGCTTGCCCATCTTCGCCCACAACCGTATCCGCGCTTGTCGTCGTCAGATAGCAGCTTGATGTGAAAATGAGTGCCGCTAGATAATAGTGTGACAATGTTGACTGTTTCATTTTTTGGTCCTCGTGTTTCCCTGGACTGAATTCAATTTCGGTTAGCACACATTAGTCGTCATGAATCACAGCGTACGGCTTGTCGCAAGCGCCATGACTGAAGACTGTTTAGTATGTGTCGTACCCGACAGTGAATTGAGTCATTTACTGACTCACATCTACGCAGTGCGGCTGCCGTTGGGTTGGCGACGAAACCACATGCGTAGATTGAGTCTGGAAACCTCCCAAAACTGACCGTTTGGCTTCAACCGGAAGCTAATTCTCTGAAATTCGTGTTGTTTTAAGTGAGAATTGACTGTCAGTACGATGGATCTAATTGTGCTTCATCCAATACAGCGACAAAGCTCTTTGAAAAGCATCGTAAGAAATGAAATTAATCGGGACAGTCAGATTTCGCAGGAGCGGACGCTCGCTGCAGTAAAGTTTGACCTACGTCAGAGCCGCTACCTTTTCGGCCAAACCTGTCGAGATCTTAGACGCGAACTAAGCCGCAGCCAGGCTCTCGTTCAGTAACGCCTCACCGCTTGATTGTCGTCTAAAAGAACGGCGCATTGTCATCTTCACGGTCGAAACGTCGAATCCAGCTCATGGTCTCGTCCAGTTCTTCCATTGGGCTTTCAACCGCAAACAAACCACGTTGTTCGTAGCCCTCAAAACGAATCGGCTTTAACATTCTGTTCACCTCAATGTATTCCTGAGGCCAAATGTGACTATTCATATCGCCAACCTGTGGCTCGGCGCCGGCCTGAATCAGAAAACCGGCACCAAAGTCATGAAGCGTTACCTGATCGGAAAACGACTTGGCAAGCCAGTCTGATCCGCCTAACTCAATCACCCATTGATTATCAATGACGGTTAACCAGTTCACCGCTTTAATGTGTCGACTTGTTTTTGCCAACAATCCAAAAGCGGCGTTATTAAAGTCCAAGCCTGGGAACCGTTTCAAAAATGGCACGTAGAGCTCCGGAAAATCAACGTCCATGCCGCCCCAAATAATCGGGGCCAGACCGACGGTCCCATGAACGGGTCTCAGGGTACTGCACCACGACGTAGCCAACGACACAAAAGCCTCGGGGTCTTTCGCAACCCATGCCGGGTCAAATTGAACACGAAAACGACTCAAGGGTTTTCGTTTCCGGCGACCACTCGCAACCAAGACGGTGCTCACCTGATGCAGAGGCACTCGCTCCTTAGAGTTGTTAACCACAAAACTAAAGTTCTTTTTGGTATTGCAGTCCTGCAGGGCGTTCTTGAAGTCATCGATGAAGCGGTTGTGCATTATTCTTGGCTGCGTATCGTCATTGATCATGTAGCTGTCGACCTGGCCTTCGAAAAGCTCACAGTACTCTTGCAACACAGTCAGGCTGGCGTTACGTTTTTCGTCAGTCCAACCATCCAGCAACCACAGCTCGAGCGTTACCCCGACGCGCATACGAGGGTGGCCTTTGGAATTCGAGACTAACAGCGGACTGAATTTTGCGTAGTCGTTTTTGTTTTCTACATAGGACGGCAAATCTGTCATTAATTATTCCCTGTGCAACTTATATTAGGTCAACAATACATGAGGTAGTTCGATGCTAGTCGTATCGTCAAGGTTCAAGGCGGCTTGCAAGTAGCCACGATTTTCATACTGTCAATTTACATCGACAAGCGTGCTGTGCAGGCGAAACGCACCCCGAACTGAATTGATTACCGGTTCTGTGCGATTCAAACAATGTAGTAATCTCATACCAGTAAGCACGCCTTCTATTTTTGAAAACGAGACCACTCTGCTCAGGTTTTAGATGCCGTTAATCTTCATGTATTTACGAATCGGCGACTCGAACTGATCGGTCTGGATTCATCGCTATGCGGAGCGCGTTTACACTCCCCCCCGAGGCATAGCGGGTTCTTTCAAAAAGGAAAATACCATATTTTTTCGATCGGCGTTACGTCTCGATAACGCTCTTCAAAATCAGCCTGACCCATTCGAAAACGGTTCACCGACATCGCGAATTGCTGCGTAACAGCAAGCGTAAAACTAAATGATTAGTCGACCGACAAACACTCTGATAGAAGGAACAGCCGGACCTGTTGATCATATTTTGTCCAGACTGGCAAAAGCCTAACATGCAGCCTCGAGGATATAGCTCCAACCACAAATGAGACAACGAGCATAAATAAGGTGCGCTATACTCTACCCGTCCACTGCATGTTCAAACCTCTGCAGTTTTGACCAATCAGCCGAGTAGCTTGCAATATGAGGAAGCCGATGTGAGTGGAAAGGACAGGGATATTACCTGGTCCAGTTTGAGAGCTTACTTGCATCAATACCTGCAACGTCATGCTGGCCACATCAAAGCGCACCACGAAGACATTGTTCATGACGCTCTTATTGATTTAATGAGACGCGAATCGTCTGTGGACAATACTGACCCACCAAGCTTTGACTCCAATAAAACCCTGCGCATGAGTGCGATTGCGGCTCGTAAACTCGGCGTAACCATTTTAAAACGTCGAATGATCGATCACCTTCGCCGCTCCCGTGAGCCCCTTTTTTCCGATTTGCAGATTGATGTTGAAAAACTGCACGCTACTGGACCACTAGAGAGCCAAGTCGCCTACCAGTTACTTTTGGCGGCCTGCGTCCGGCGTCTGTCGAGCTTTTCAAAAGTCGATCGTGCTGTGGTCACAAAATATCTGATCGACTCGGACGCCTCTCAGCTATCCATGCAAGATCGCACGCGAATGAGTCGGCTCCGAAAAAAATTGAAAGCCGAAATTGAGCGCGACTTAAACATGTCGCTTACGCAACTACTGTCATCCAGTGAACCAGAAAAAGCGGAATAAAACTCCATGACTGAACAACCTGTCCTGCAGCTGATTCACATTTCCGATTTGCACGTAAAAAACGAACAGCACGCCGTTTCGCCAAAAGATCTGAGTTTAATGCGAAGGCTACGCAAGATTGATCAGCGCAGTGCGCAGCTGTCTAAACTATTACCAAAAATGTTAGCGCCCCGCTTGATCGAGCGTGCGCAAGAAATGGTACGCGGCCTTGAAAATGGCATGTTTGGTCACGCACCTTCTGCGTTAGACAGATTCTCTGATTTCGTAAGAGCCGTGACGTCTAACGATGCTAAGTGGAAGGGTGTGCCTACATGTCTGATTGATACTGGAGACCTGACTACTTTCGGGGACAAGGCGTCGCTCACTGAAGGTCATGATTTCCTTAACCAGCTGTCAGGCCTGTGCGACAGCACGGTGTCTGTTTACGGAAATCACGATGCATGGCCGACCATGCAACCTATTTTCGCCAAGCGCGAAGAAATAGCAGCACATCGTAAAGAACTACGTGAAGACGTTTACAGCTACACCGCGCCTTCAGATCCACTGGAAATCAACCTTCCAGGTGGAGAGGCGCGCATTGCGGTGTACAGACTCAACAGCGTTCTTCATGATCGATTTAGAAACACGCTGGCACTGGGGGAAATACAACACGACCGTTACTGGGAGAAACAAGATTTCCCGCATCCGGGCGAACAAATCCAGAAGCTGTTGGAAGATGCCGTAGACCGCGAGGAAAATGGCCGCTCTTTGCGTATCGTGCTCAGCCACCACCCCATCTACGAGCCGGGTCATTTTGACTATCGACTGTCAATGCGCTTGATTAACGACTCTGAAGTATTCAAGATTTTGGGCAAAGCGCCGAAAGGCTTATCCATAAATCAGCTGGCACATCTTGTCATGAGCGGTCACACGCATGAATTGTTTCCGGCACAGGGAGAGCTTTCGGGCGAGCCGGTTTCGCCGGCTCAGCTGGTTGTTGGCAGTCTCAGCAAACAATACGCCTACCAATTTTCCAACTTTGCCACCAGTCATAAACCCGACAAGGCACTACACCAGTCGTACAACTCGCAGTACCCGCACCAGTGCGAGTTACTGCGCTTCTACTACAATCCGGGCAACCCGAATCAGATTCGTCTAGACAGGCTGGTCGCTGCCCGCGCCTATGGCTCGGGCCCGTTTCTGCTCTTGCGTAAAAATGGTCGAATTGCCGAATCGATGCATTTAGACTTTTAGTCTAGCTGGTTAAACCCGCTTCGACCGCACTTATAAAAGCACCAACAACAAATTTTTCGCCCCTTGCCTGATCGTGAGGTGCCAAGTCGTCGTGGTCACTGGAAGGTTGAACCGCAAGGCCATCTGAAGCCTGCGTAAAAATATAGTCAGGTAGAGCCACAGGCTCCTCGGAGGATAGAAGCGTTTCATGCACGTTGTGCATAATTTCATCAATCAATTCTTCTGATAAATCGAGGTTAGGTATATCACTCAATTGAGCCGTAGCGTCGGAATAAAAAAACTCACGTAACTCAGGCATTCTTGGCAAAACGCCCGACGTCAACGCCCAGTCTTCCTCACGATCACTTCTTTGGGAACAGTACATTGCTATTGAGTGCTCCCAAACACTAAACAGCGTGTCAGCGACAGGCTCCACCTGAAGCTCGGCTATCTGGCGTCGCAATTCGGTAAATCTGTTTTCCTGTACCGAGTGTCTTATCGCAATACTAGCCGCATTTTCGACAGATAACTCAGGCCGATTACTCTGAAGGCCAGCCAGGTACGGCATTGTGCTTGAGTCAATATTACTGGTCGAAACATAAAGGCCCATTGGCAATTCACAGTGACCCTCTGCTTCCAAAAGAGCACGCCCAAAATGTTGCATCGCCAAGCGCAAGGAAATTTCGTCAATAGGATACGAAGAAATTGCTTGACCGAATAGCTTAAGTTTGATGTCACCAGGGAGTAACGAACGGTTCAGCCCAAGAACGTTTTGGTCGGGTGCATTCGCGGATCGTAGATTACGCTCCAGAAAATCGAGCCACTCAGCCACCACTAATCGCGACAGGTTATATGACAAGGCACGGGTCTCGGTGGGGTCAGGATTAATATCGGTGGCCAACTGCTGACTGATAACGTCAGTCATAGTCTGCCTGGCCTGTTTTATCTGGGATGATGTGAGCTCGCTGGACTCGGCAATATTGTCGGACTCCAGTAAACCTTGAGCCATGACGTCGGCCAACTCGACCCACCCTTCAGCCTCGGTTTCAGACCAGCTTGTACGGAGCGACTCATGAATGAAGGGCTCGACTTTTAGCGCAAACAATTGAAACAGGTCTTCGTAGAGATCGACGTCATTATCGGCCGAGTCTGTATCGAGTATTAAAGAAGAATCAAACCCTTCGTTTAACCCCGGGGCGCTGTTTGTTTTCGGGTTATTTGTCGAACGAGCCATATTTGCTCCTAGCGTGTGCCTGTTATAGTTATCGCCTCACAGAAGAGTTTGTGACAACTAATTCATAATACTTATAGTATTCAGATAGATACACAACTCTTAATGTAACTAGAAAAGGCTCATTTTGGGCTTTTATCGCCTCAGTGCCGACAGCCAGAGGCCTAACGGCAAAACCCACAAGGCGTATCAACCTCTATTGCCAAACCCTCAGAGAGCGTACCAGTAAGCACAGCAGATATCTCGACCGCTGCTTACGGGACGGGCAAGCGTATTAAATCGATATTTTCGCCGCTTGTTTCACTAGCCGAACCAAACTCGTCTCGTCAATTTCCTGCTCCGTTTTCACATTAACGTGTCTTCGATACTTACCGGAACCCTCGAGCAAATGTTTCGGATCACTCAGCTGGGTTCCTTGACTAAACGCCAGTTGAACGTGGCCTTTGTACTCGAAAATTCCGCAGAACTGGCCTTCTTTCTGATCAGGTTTTAACGTGTATAGAGTGCCGCCGTATTTACTGACCGTTTTTGCCGTCGGCGCAGCTTTGAGTATTAGCCCGTTGAGCCTGCCAACTATTGCCGACTGTTCAAGATCGTTCATATCAAGCGCTTTTAGTAGAGTGTTGCTCAAGATACCACAGCAGACGCGGCTGCGATGACACGAGACCCGGGCTCGACTCTTTTGACCGTCACTTCCTGTTTCACGCTGTCCTTGCACCCACTATGGCACGCTGCAAACTGTTTCTCGACGCTTTAAATCGAATATACGCGCTTGAACTTCGCTAGACAAAGCGCTTATCCTTTCTAAAGAAAGACACGCTCGGCATTCCAGATGCGTTTAAACGCATTCGGACTTAAGGGAACTGCAGTGCTCTGCCGCATACCTGAAACTGATGTCGCGACCTACATTTTGGAGAACTCTGATGAACAAACCTGCGTTACTACTCGTTACAGCTTGTCTGACTCTACTGGGCTGCGCGTCAGGGCCTTCTTCATCGGTTAGTTCTGTGCTCGACTACGGCGACCAAACCTCCGCGACACTCCAGGCCAAGGCATGGGAAGCGCTAGGTGATGGCCAATTGGAAAACGCCGTGAAGTACACGGAACGTTGTGGAACACTTTATGAAAACACCGCAAAGCAAATGCAGCAGTCGCTCACGGCCAAACCAAAAGAAGATGTCGTGCACGACTACTGGGCGTTGAACGACGTGGGCACGTGCTACTTCATTCAGGGCGAAGCGTTCATGAAACTGGGCCGAAGCAACGACGCATTGAATGCTTACCAGGCTGTGGTTGACAACTATGGGTATTCTCAAGCATGGGATCCCAAAGGCTGGTTCTGGTCTCCAGCTAGTGCGGCTAGTCAGAAAATTGCGATCATTAACTTTCGCAAGACCGGTCAGTATTAACCGGATTGAAGACAGCTGATGCTTCGAATAGCGCTGCCTGTACCGGTCTGCTTTCTTTTCGCTATAGCTCTACTTGTGAGTAACGCTCAGGCGACGGAAAACGACGCGTCCGTATTATCAGAAAATGGTCAGGTAGAGGTCATCAAAGACGAGTCTGGCGCGTTCACACTCATGCGAAACAACCAGCCCTACTCAGTAAAGGGGGTCGGCGGCTTCAAATATTTACGTCTACTGAAGGCATCCGGCGGTAACTCGATACGCACCTGGGGCATTGAGCATCTCGAACAAACGTTCGAGGGTAAGCCGCTTCTTGATGCCGCTCACGAACTGGGCATCTCGGTAACGGTTGGTTTTTGGGTTCAACACGAGCGTCATGGTTTTAATTACGAAGACGAGGCAAGCATCGAACAACAGCGAGCCCGGCTGCGTGAAGCAGTGCAAAAATACAAAGACCACCCGGCGCTACTCATGTGGGGGCTCGGTAACGAAATGGAAGCCTTCGGTGAGCGGCAGAACAACCCGCTCGTCTGGCAGGAACTCAATCATCTGGCTGGCATCATCAAAGACCTGGACCCACACCACCCGGTGATGACAGTTGTAGCTGGCACCCGGCAGCAAACCATTGATAGCATCAAGCAGTACTATCCTCGCATCGATATTCTCGGCGTTAACGCGTACGGAGGTGCTGCCGGAACCGGTCAGACGCTGACTGAAATGGGTTGGGACGGTCCGTACATGCTCACCGAGTTCGGCACGAACGGACATTGGGAAGTCGCCAACACGGCCTGGGGCGCACCCATAGAGCCTGATCCGGCGAGCAAAGCCGAGTCGTTTTATTCCATCTACGTTTTGGATCGTGACAACAACGTTGGACGCTCGCTGGGCTCCTATGCTTTTTACTGGGGAAACAAACAAGAGGCTACTGCAACGTGGTTCGGTATGTTTTTAGAAACCGGCGAAAAGCAACCAGCCGTTGACGCCATGTCTTTCGCCTGGACGGGAAAATGGCCCGCCAATCGCGCCCCTGGAATACGCTCACTGGACTCCAAATTTGCACACAAAACGGTGAAGCCCGGCGCCAAAGCCCGCGCTACAGTGGACGCCGCTGATCGTGAGAATGACGAACTACGCTACGTATGGGACGTTCGAGCCGAAAGCACCGACCGCCGAACGGGTGGCGACGCCGAGGCGGCCCCGCCTTCATTTTCAGAGGCCATTCGGTCCGGACAGGGAACTCCACGGGTCACTTTTAGAGCACCGCGACGTGCTGGTGCTTATCGATTGTTCGTTACCGTTTTCGACGGCCAAGGTGGAGCTGCGGCGCATAACGTTCCGTTTTATGTAGATAAATAGGCAAATTTTTCACTTCTACTCCCCCCTTTACACGTGCGTTGATCACAGCACAGAGTGCCGTCCGCAGTAGACCGACTCTCTTGTGATATGAGATCCTCGATTGCTTTCTCCCGGAATTGCTCCTACTACTTCTGATGCTATAAGCCATCGGATAACAAAATAATCACAAAAACAGTGCTGGTTACCGGACGTCATAATGTTAGGTTTAAGGTGTTACACAGTCATGCTCTAGTTGATTGGTAAGCCTAGAATGCCGGGCGAAAATTGGTACGCTTTACAGAACAGATCCGGACACAGTCCAATAAGACCAACCGAAAACGGCGACCAAAATGTGTGCATTGATCACGTCTAATAAGAAACAGAGGAATACAATGAAAAATAAAATCAAGAACCCCCTTCTTGCCGCCACGTTACTGCTTTTAAGCGGAGCGCTGCTATCGCAATCTGCGAACGCTCTATCATTCAATCTGTCGTTTGACGACATTGCCCTCGGAGAAACGGTAGGTTCCGGGGTATTCAGTTTTGATGAGGATCTTTCCGACGGTTCGTACACGCTGGACTCTCTTACCAACGTTATTTTCGATGTGAGCTTTATCAACGGCGAATCATTCGAACTGATCGATACTGAAGACTTACTCAACGAAGTGCTTGCGGTAATTACAACCGAAAACGGCATTCAGCGACTGCGCTTTGGAAACGTTAACGGAAATAGCGGTGGCAACATAAACGGCTCGTTCGATTTCTTTAACGGAACAGGCTCAAATTTAAGCTTTGAACCTGGAGTTGACGGAGGAGACTTCTACGGAACGTCGGACTTTTTCGGAAACTACTCAGCCGTTACGATTCCTGTACCACCTGCCATATTCTTTTTGATGTCAGGGCTGCTTACGTTTGCCTTTGGGAAATCCGGAAGAGAAACAGCGTCAGCTACTTAAACCTGTTTGTCTACCTAACTTGTTAAGAAAACCTGCCTTGGGGTGAACACTCTTACTTCACCCCAGGGCAGTTCCTCGCCGTAATTCCGTACACGGCCTAATGCCATTCAGCCCTGCCTCTTTGCATTTCGCTTTCTAGCTTTTCACGTAATTGTCGGGAGTTTGGTCGAGTTTAGATCGACCGCTTGCACCTACTCAAACCTGGCTTAGGGCGAACATTGGGCCGTTGGTCCTGAAGGACCCGGAGCTTTGAAAAACATGGATGAGAGAATTGCTTGATCGGCGCTGTCGACAATTCCGTCACTGTTCAGGTCAGACACTGGGTCGCTGCTCGACATATTAGACAGCAGAATACCCATGTCGATTACATTCACCACGTTGTCGTTATTCAAATCGGCATCGCACATGTTCCCGTATCCGTCGCAGTCCGCATCGGCCTGATTGGCATTGGGGACTAGGTAACAGTTGTCTTCGTAGTCGTTGATGCCATCCTGGTCAGTGTCGCCAACGTAAACGTCCACGCTCGCCGTTTGTGCTCCGGTAGCAAAGTCACTTGCCTGAATAAACAATGGCACTGCGTTCCACTGAGACTGGTCCTCAAGGTACGACTCGCCAGCACCAAGCTGCGCTCTCAGCTCGGATATGGTGCAAGCGTTGTTCCGACATTCGTGCACGCGTACGGTATCGGCAATCTCTGGGTTAGCGTCAAAGAAACCTGGCTTTGTGCCGTACTGGTCGATGGTTGAACGACGGTACGAAATGTAGAACTCACGTGTCGCAGTAGAGCTAGGCGGAACCAAGGCGTCCAGTCGCAAGGTAATCGGGTCAGATGCAAGCTCGCCCAAATCGTTAATGACATACGTGCCCGTACTCGAAATAGTCTGCTTTGCTCCTGGAACTGCGTCGAACCATCCCAACGTATCGCGTTGCAGAGCGATCACGTCGTCACCACCCGGGTGAGAACCAACGGACATAAGCGTAAATCTGTCGGCGATCGCTTCATCGTTTGTCCAGGTGGACGGATTATCGTCAAGATCAGCGCCGGTGTGGTAAAGACCGAAATTGTGCCCGAGCTCATGAGTAATTGTGTGGACGTTACCGTCGATAGTTTGCGCCGAAGCCCACGCCGTGCAGTTGTCACCGCAATTTAATAATCCTCGCCCCCTGAAATTACAAAAGTGAGACGGCGTAACGTATATGCGATGTTCGTATACCGACATATCAACGCCGTCGGCTGTCGCCGCCGCGAATCCGGCATTGTCCCAAGTGTTATACGAGCAGTCGTCGCGAATCTCATTCGTATCGTAAGGCCCGAAAATATCGTATTCGCCGTCGGCATCGGTGTCTGAATTAATCGAAAGCTGACCAAACGAGTAGCGTTCGAGACTCGCTTTGACCGATGCCTCGGTAGATGTTTGATAGTCACCATTCCACGAATACGGGTAGTCAATGTATTCATACATGGCCTTGCGCAAGTTAGTTACCTGCTGATTAGTCAGCGCGTGGTTTTGAAAATTAACCATGACCACAGCCACCTTCCTCGCTCCAGTCAAAGGCGTTCCCAAAGAGCGCCCAGCCGCTTGGGAAATAGACTCTGTCCGGGTAACACTGATTGCATCACCCACATTGCTTCCGACAACACGAAGCTGATCGCCAGTTGTCGCTGAGCTGTCTGCGAAATTAACCAGCTCAATTTCCTCGTCGCCTGTATCCAAAAAGTACTCGTAACGCGGCGCAGTGCCGTCAAGCCCCTCCACAACGTATACCTGCAATGTCCCGGTCGTAACGACCGAATCGAGCTTGGCTTTGTGGCCGGAATCGGCGTATGCGCTCGAGCAAAGATAGAATGACATGGCGATAAGCAGCGATACGCTAAAAGCATGCATCCCAGATAGTTTTCGTTCCGTTAACCTGTCCACTTTAGTTCTCCAATTGATTTATAAAGTTCTGGAGGCATTAACAGCAGCGGTATGCGTTACTATTCGAATGCTTCCAATAATCTTTTTAAACCAGCGGAAACGCTGGATCTACGGGCTTTCGCAGTGGTAACGAATTGATCACGGTTTGATAACGGGGTAATGGGGTCAGAGAACATTTCTGGTGATCAGAGACCAGTTTGAGGCGGAAGCTATGAGCCGCACAGTCCGTCATAGTGATCATGGATAGAAATAGAATGGTGGCTATAGGTGGACTCGAACCACCGACCTCGAGATTATGAGTCCCGCGCTCTAACCAGCTGAGCTATATAGCCTTGGTGCCTGGGCCGAACGGCCCGTTTGAGAGATGGGATTCTGCGGACTCTACCCTCTAGTGTCAAGACGCCTGAGGGGCTTTTTTAGTCCTCATTGTGAAGAATTTCCTCGCGCTTGGTGACGACCTGCTGCCAGCGTAGGGCCTGAGCACCCAAATTCTCTATTCGCTCCTGAAATCCACGCTTTAGAGTTTCGTCTTCTGTGGCCTTTTTGAGGGTCTCAAGCTCTCGAATCTCCTCCACAATCTTCATGTGGCGGTCTTTTACTTCTTTGAGGGACTCGGCTTTGGCGCCTTTGTCGAACACGACCGAGTCTGATGCTCGCTCTTCCAGGTCCTGCTCATCACCAAATTCTTTGATCGGAATGAACGTAACGTCTGGTTTGTACTGGCGCTGGTTCATGAAGGTTGGCGACACAATCTCAATGCCCGCTCCGTGGAGCTGCTCTATGACTTTAGCTCTAAGACGAGACCGTGTAGACAGCAACACATTCAGGTCCTTCAGAAGCCCGTTAATGCGGTAAACAATGGAGTAGTCACCGAGCTGCTTTATGTGCACGAACGGCTGCTCCAGGCCAGCTGCTTCGGCGGCCAGGAGCAAGTTGGTCTCTACCGTCTTATGGCTAACGTCGTAACCCAGCGACAGCTCAGCGCTGATAATCGTGCCCGAAGAACGTAACACCTTCATCGGGTTCGTTACGGTATACAAGTTCGGCAGCGTTACGAGGTCACGGTCTTCGGTTTGCACTTCGACGTGCAGTAAATCCATTTCGGAAATGCGCCCGAAGTAATCACCCACATGAACATAATCTCCGGGTGAACAACACTTAATGGAACGCAACATGGCACCGGCCATTACGTTACCAACGAACGTCGTTGAGGAGAGTGCAATCACGGCACTGAGCAAAATACCGGTCAGACTGAGAAGCTGACCTCGAAGCGTGTCGTTAAACGGCAGCACAACCAGCAAGATCAAAATGGTTGCAAGAGAAACGCCGAGCGTGAGTAACTGAAGGCGATAGCTACGGCCAACCGGTTCGACAATGCGAGCGGTAAGCATCTTGTGAACAAAGTACGCACCCCCCAGTACAAAACCGCCGTAGACAATACTCTTGATGGCTAATATGAGGGGATCCAAAACTCTGCTCCAGGGTTAAACGTGCCTTTTTAACTACGCAGTGACTCTCGGGCCGTGCAAGTGAGTCAGAGCGTTCTTAAACGTTAAACCGGAAGTGCATGACATCGCCTTCGTTCACAATGTACTCCTTGCCTTCCAGTCTCATCTTGCCAGCTTCTTTGGCACCCTTCTCGCCTGAGCCTGCAATGTAGTCATCATACGCAATGACTTCGGCGCGAATAAAGCCTTTTTCAAAGTCGGTGTGAATTTCACCGGCGGCTTGAGGCGCCGTAGCGCCAATTTTGGTGGTCCAGGCGCGCACTTCTTTTGGCCCGGCCGTGAAGTAGGTTTGCAAACCCAGGAGCGTGTACGCCGTACGAATAACGCGGTTCAGACCAGGTTCTGTTTGACCAATGTCTTCCAGAAACGCTTCCTTGTCTTCGTCGTCAAGCTGCGAAATCTCTGCTTCAATGGAAGCGCAAATGACAACCACCTGAGCGCCTTCGGCTTCAGCGTATTTTGTGAGCGCGTCGAGGTGCGGATTGTTTTCGAACCCGTCTTCGGCGACGTTGGCTACGTACATGGTGCGCTTGGCTGTGAGCAAGTGATACGGATACAACACTTCGAGTTCGTTTTCGTCTAGCTCTAACGAACGCATTGGCAGTACCTGGTCTAAATGCGCTTTGGCTTTTTCCAGAACGCTTTTAATGTACAGGTCGTCTTTGTTGTTTGTTTTTGCATTACGCACCGCTTTTACCAGCGCCTTGTCAATGCTCTCAAGGTCGGCCAGTGCAAGCTCTGTGTTAATGGTCTCAATGTCACTGAGCGGATCAATTTTGCCTGCAACGTGTGTGACGTCGTCGTCTTCAAAACAACGCACCACGTGAGCAATGGCGTCGGTCTCACGAATGTTCGCGAGGAACTTGTTACCAAGACCTTCACCGGAGGCCGCACCCTCAACCAAACCGGCAATGTCGACAAACTCCATGGTGGTTGGCAGAATTTTTTGTGGGTCCACAATGCCTGCGAGCGACTGCAACCTTGGGTCCGGCACCAACACAATGCCGGTGTTCGGCTCGATGGTACAAAACGGATAGTTCTCAGCTGCAATTTCGCCAGCGGTAAGCGAGTTAAACAGCGTCGACTTACCTACGTTAGGTAACCCTACGATTCCACATTGAATGGCCATGTACGCGGTACTCCAGAGTCGTGGTTAAACGACTATTTATTATTTCGTTTAAGCAGTGACACGAGCTGGTCTTTAAGACTGGTTCGCTCTGTCGCCGCCGATTCGTCAACCGATTCCCGTCGCGACGGTTTCGGTGTTTTCTTAGGCTTAACTTTCTTTGGCTGCACTTCGTTCGTTGCACCGTCTTGTTTAACCGGCGCTTTCTTTTTACGTGGAACGTCGTCTGTCTTTTGAGCAGGCGCGGCGTTCGACGTGTGCAGCTGCATGGTGGCTTTTTGCACACCGTCTTTGAGCAACACCGGAATCACGTTGAGTGAGTCGTCAATAGTCGCTTCAATTAAGTCGGCTTCTTTACGGCCAGGCGCACCCAGCACGTAGTTCACCACCAGCGACTTGTCGCCCGGGTGGCCAACTCCAAGACGCAGGCGTAAAAACCCGGCGCTTTCTTGCGCGATAATATCGCGTATGCCGTTATGTCCGCCGTGCCCGCCGCCCATTTTGAGTTTGACTTTACCCGGAGGCAGGTCAATTTCGTCGTAGGCAACCAGAACTTCAGACATGGGAATTTTATAAAACTGCGCCACAGCCCGAACGGCTCTACCGCTTTCGTTCATGTAGGTGTCGGGTCGTAAAACACGCACGTCGGCGCCGTCTATGTCTAAACGACACAGCTCGCCGTGAAATTTGTTTTCGTGAGTAAACGTGCCACCGTGTCGACGCACAAGCTGATCCACAAACCAAAAGCCCGCGTTGTGTCGCGTCGCTTCGTATTTGCCGCCCGGGTTACCCAGACCAACGATTAATTGTATGTGTGAGTCACTCATTGGTTGTCACGCCAGTTTTTAAGCTCGTTATGTTTTGCCAGCGGTTAATTTTGCGAAGCTGGAACGAACTGAGCCGCTGCGCACGCGCAACGGCTCATATATCGCTAATGCTTTATCGCACTAACAAGGTCAAACCCGCATTAATCTGCAGACTCTTCCTCACCGCCAGCGGCTGCATCACCGTCAGCTGCTGCGGCTTCATCAGGATCTGGCTCAACCACTTTCTTAGGCACCGATATAGAAAGAATCGGTTGATCGTAGTCTTCGCCCTGAGCCAATTCAGGAATCGAAACGCCTTCCGGCAACACGATGTCTGACATGTGAAGCATGACGTCCAGTTCAAGGCTGCTGCAATCAACTTCAATGTACTCAGGCAAATCGCCAGGCAAACACGCAATCTCGACTTCGTTCTTAAGGTGAGACGCTACGCCGCCTTTCAGCGCGATACCAGGTGCTTTCTCTTCGTTTGTGAAGTGAAGCGGTACTGACATGGTAATAACGACGTCGTCACTGACACGCTGAAAGTCAACGTGCATAATGCGTGACTTCGCAGGGTGAACCTGCACGTCTTTCACAATAGCGCTTTGCTTGATGTCGCCGACTTCAATGGTCAGGACTTGTGAAAAGAACGATTCGTGACGAGCTTTATTCATGAGCTCATTTTCGTTCAAAGTAATGGAACGCGGTTTGCGCTCACCACCGTACAACACAGCAGGAACTTTCTTGTGATGACGAAGGCGGCGGCTCGCACCCTTCCCCTCGTCTTCACGTAGTTCTGCTTCTAACGTAACTTTAGCAGTTGACATGCCTTTCTCCTCGTTTACAAAAATGCAGCAAACCCGCGACCAGGTTCACTGCCTACAAAATGTGGTCTTTAGTCTAAGTACAGCGAACTTACCGATTCGTCGTTGACAATACGGCGCATGGTTTCAGCCAGCAGCTCGGCGGTACTAAGTTGTCGAATGCGGTCACACTTTTCAGCGGCCTCGTCCAACGGAATGGTGTCCGTCACCACGAGTTCGTCGATGGCGGAATTCTGAATGCGTTCTACAGCAGGCCCTGACAACACCGGGTGAGTAATGTAGGCCACTACTTTTTCAGCGCCCTCTTCTTTGAGCGCCGCGGCGGCCTGGCACAAGGTTCCGGCTGTGTCGACCAGGTCGTCGATCAAAATGCACACCTTGCCTTTTACTTCACCAATAATGTTCATCACTTTGGATTCGTTGGCACGCGGTCGACGTTTGTCGATAATGGCAAGATCTGCGTCGTCAAGACGTTTGGCCAGAGCGCGAGCTCTAACCACACCGCCGACGTCAGGCGAGACCACCACAATGTTCTCGTACTTCTGCCGCCAGGCGTCGCCCAGCAACACCGGTGACGCGTAGACGTTGTCGACCGGAATTGAAAAGAACCCCTGAATTTGGTCAGCGTGTAAATCGAGTGTCAGCACCCGGTCGATACCTGCAGTGACTACCATGTCGGCAATGAGCTTCGACGTAATCGGCACACGACTGGCGCGAGGACGTCGGTCCTGACGCGAGTAGCCAAAGTAAGGAATGACAGCAGTGATGCTGTGAGCTGAGGCACGACGACAGGCGTCGGCCATAATGAGCAGTTCCATGAGGTTGTCGTTAGCCGGCGGACAGGTGCTTTGCACCAAAAAGACGTCACGACCACGGACGTTTTCCATAATCTCGACGTTAATTTCGCCGTCACTGAACGTGCTCACGTTGGCGCGACCCAGTGGCAGCATCAGACACCGCGCAATATTTTGCGCCAGCGGCGGGTTCGCATTACCTGCGAAAACCACCATAGACCCTCGACCTATGTCCACCGCGTGTCCTCTACTTTAAAAAAATGGCTGGGGCGGTAGGATTCGAACCTACGGTACACGGGATCAAAACCCGATGCCTTACCGCTTGGCTACACCCCAACTGTCTTGAAATCGGCGGATATGACTGAGTCTCAGCCATCCGCGAGGGCGGTATTTTGCGGTGCAAATCAATGCCTGTCAATGGACATTGTCGACTCCGTTGCGTCTCCTAGAAACGCCAGTGCCGAAACACCATCAAAATACTAACATCTGGCCCTTCCAACCGCACTTTGCGCGGCAGTTCTATCTGAACATCAGGCTTGTCCGGGTCTAACGCAACTGCCCGATAACTCTCAAATTTGACCTTCCAGCCCTGCTGATCAAGGGTTTTCAGCAAGCGCCAGTCGTCCGAGTAGGTCCGCTCCGACGGCACCTTGGGCTGAGGCAGCCCCAGCGCCCAATATCGGATGGCATTTAGGGGCACCGGATAACCCAGAAGCTCCAACAGGTCCTCTTCGGTGTTGTCCAGCGCAATATTGCCGTGTTTAGCGCTAATTAAGCGCCCTTTGCCGTCGGTTACTTCCAGCCGGATGGCCCCAATGCCGAAAGGACCGGACAGCTTCAGACCTAAATCGCGCTTGTCGACGCTTAGAGCGAAACTAGCCTGATTGGTAGTGGACGGCACAGTCAGGCTGAGCCTTCCCGTGGTTTCGAACGACGTCTGGCGGCGCAGAAGCTTTTCTCTGTCTGGCCACCCAAGCTCGCTTCCGGACTGCGGAACCGTTTGGCAGCCGCCGAGGCCGGCGCCCAGAATGACCAGCAGTAGCCACCAACCCTGCTTTTGGCTGGCGACAGCTCTCAATTACAGACCAAGTCGCTGACGTACTTCTTCAATGCGCTCGTCGCCCTCGAAATCTTCAGCCACGGTGTCGAGAAGCTCTTGCAAACGAGTGGTTTCACCGCGGGTATAGAGCACTTCCAGCAGGTGCGCGGCAACTTCGCCGTCGGGCAGCAGGTCAAAGGCTTTGGTTAGCAGCTCGTCGGCGTGCTCAAGATTTCCACGTCGAAACTCAACCCAGCCCATGCTGTCGGCAATGGGACCGCTTTCAGGAGATTTTTCGAAGGCCAGTTTTATCAGCTCGTACGCTTCGTCGAGCTGGTCGGTACGGTCGGCCAGCGTGTAACCCAGCGCGTTTAACGCAGTAGGATCTGTTGGGTCTTGCGCCAGTATCAGCCGCATTTGGTGAATAGCTTCGTCCACCCGGTCGAGCTGTTCCAGCAGGAATGCGCGGGCGTATTGAGTGCGTGAGTCTTCCGGATCCTGTTCGAGCATGTTGTCGTACAACATGAGCGCTTCGTCGGCGCGGTCGCCGCGAGCCAGTATTTCGCCCTGCCCTAATGCCATTTCTTTGGTGTACCGGGGAGCCTGTGCGGCAAAGCGCTCCAGGTGCTGGAGTGCTTCGTCAATTTTTTCCTGACGAAACAGAATATACGCCGCGCGTAGTTGCGCGGTTACTACGTTGTCGCCTCCACGAACCTCGCTGTACAGGCGGTAGGCGCGTCGCTCGTTCTCGTTAGACTCCGCAATGCCACCGAGGTAGTAGAGCGCGTCGTAGGTCGACTGCCCGCTTTGAAGTAGCTGCGTGAAATAACGGTCGGCCAGTTCGAGCTCGCCGGCTTTGAGGGCCAAAATGCCGAGTGCTCTGGCGGCTTGACCGCTGCTCGGGTCGTCCATAAGAACCTGCTCGAGGACAACACTCGCTTCAATATCCCGGTCAACCGCCGCTAGCAACATGCCGTATTCGAGACGCTCGCCTGGTGTGTTAGTGCCGCCAATGTGTTCGCCTGCGTAATCAATGCCCGCGTCGACTTCACCGTTTGCCATGAGCGACCGAGCGTATAAAAGGTGGCCAGGGCCCCAAGCGTCGTCGAGCTCGGTGGCGCGTTTTGCACTGACAATAGCCTGATCGAACTCACCACTTCGCAGAGCCTGAAGGCCGACGGCGTAGTGGGCCTGCGGGTTGCGCTTGTACTTGGTCGCCACTTTCTTGTAGGCGTCGAGCGCTACGTCGGTATTTTCTTCATCGGACAGCACGGTAGACAGTGCCAGCAGCGAGTCGCCGAGGTCGCCGTCCGAGGACTTCAACAGAGCGCGCAAGTTGGTTACAACCTTTTTGGTTTTACCAAAGCGGGTGTAGAGCCGCGCCAGGTAGCTGTGCACCTGCGGGTATTCGTCGTTTTTGTCCAGCGACTCCCAACGCAGAGCGCTGGCGAGTGCTTCTTCGTCTCGTCCAAGCTCAAAGGACACTTCGGTAGAGCGCTTGGCGACCGCCGGGTCATCGCTCATGCGTGCCGCTTTCAGGTAGTTCTCGGCCGCAATATCGAAAAGCTGTTTCTGCCGGGCCGTCTCGGCCAGAAGAAGGTAATACTCGACGGAACCCGGAGAGGCGTCTACCTCACCCACCGCGGCCAAATCGGCTGCCGAGCTCGACGATTTGGTCGCATCGGCCTCAGCCGTACCGGAAGCGCAGCCGCTCAGAGACAAGCAGCACAGGGCTGTCCAGCCAATTAGATGTGGGGTTTTTAGCTTCATAACGTTCTCGCCTGGCCGCTCGGCCGTTTATTTCTACTTACTATAGCAAACACCCGAAGGGGCCGCTGCCGATAAAAGCCGTCGCCGTTCGCTCCGACTCCGTTTCAGTACTTGTTATTGCCTCGACCATCCCGGACAATTGGACCGATAATCACAAGGCCAACTACGCACTTCTACATCTCTATGGGTTTACACGTCATTGGCATCAACCACCACACCGCGCCGCTCGAACTGCGTGAGCAGGTCGCGTTTGATGCCACCACGCTTTCTGCAAAACTGAAAAACATCTGCGCTCTCGACGGCGTGGAGGAAGCTCTGGTCCTGTCTACCTGTAATCGCACTGAAATCTACTGCTACGGATCCGATGCCACCGAAGACTCCCTGAAAACTTGGATGCTTCAGAACAGCAATCGTTCCGACGAAGTGATGAAATGTTTATATGTCAAACGTGATGACGACGTCATAGAGCACCTTTGCCGCGTAGCCGTAGGCCTTGATTCGCTTATTTTGGGCGAACCGCAGATCCTGGGACAGCTGAAAACAGCGTTTCGTTTGGCCCGGGACTCCGGCACCGTAGCGGCTCAGCTGCACAGACTGCTGCCCCACGCCTTCGCCGTGGCCAAGCGAATCCGCACAGAAACAGCTATTGGTGTCGCCTCTACTTCGGCGGCCAGCGCCTCCATTCGGCTCGCGCAGCAGGTATTTGGAGAATTCTCGAATAAACACGCGTTAATGATCGGCGCAGGCGAAATGATCGAAATTGCGGCCACCCACCTCAAAACCCATAACGTTGGCACCCTTTCCATTGCCAACCGCAGTGAGGGACGCGGACGCAAGCTGGCCAAGACCCTCAACTGCAGCTCGTACACGCTGGACAAACTGCCTGAGCTACTGCCCAAAGCCGACCTGATTTTCTCGAGCACGGCAAGCCCCGATTACGTCGTGCAGGCCGAGGAACTCAAGCAGGCTTTGAGTGCGCGTAAGAGGCGCCCCATGTTCATCGTCGATTTGGCTGTACCGCGCGACATCGACCCGGCAAGCTCCGAGTTCGACGACGTGTTTCTGTACACGATTGACGACCTGCATCAGGCCGTCGACGAGAACCTGGACGCACGACGTGAAGCGGCGAAAATGGCCGAAAGCATTATCGCCGAGCACGGCGAACGCTACGCACGCGACACCGACGGACTGGACGCAGCGCCCCTCATTAGCGACCTGCATGCTCAAAGCAATGAAATTAAACGCGAGCTTCTCGAGCAAGCCGAAAAACACCTGAACGCCGGCAAGGCCCCGATGGAAACCGTGCAATGGATGGCTGACCGACTGGCCAACCGCCTGCTCCACGTTCCAAGCATCGAAATGCGCAAGGCCGCCGAAGAAGCCGACGAACAGGTACTCGAGGTCGCCCGCCGCTTTTTCGGTAGACGCGGCCGCAAGCTCTAGTCACTGACTGCGCTTCCAGACTTCGGTCATTGCTAATACGTACGACGCCTATTCAGAAACCTGTCATTACGAATACGTACGACGCTTATGCAGAGCCATGTCATTGCGAATACGTACGACGTCTATACAGAGCCGTATCATTGCGAGCCCGCACAGCGGGCGTGGCAATCCCCCTCCGGGTGCTATCACTTCAATAAAAAACGCCATAGTTGCAGCAGGAGATTGCCGCGCGCTTCGCGCTCGCAATGACAGTATCGGGTCACGCTTGAAATACTGCTTCTGTTCAGAACCCAGTCATAGCGAGCCCGCACCGCGGGCGTGGCAATCTCCGTCCGTTTACCACTGACCCAATCAGAAAAGCCAAGTTAAACTCAAAATGTTGCCTCACGCTTCACCGGAGCATGAAAAAGCACAGCGACACAACGCGCAATCTGGCACTATACGCTCCATGAAATCCTCCATTCAGATGAAGCTCTTTCAGCTGCAGGAACGCTTTGACGAAGTTCAGGCGCTGCTGGCTGATCCGGACGTTATTGGCGATCAAGATCAGTTCCGCGATCTGTCGAAGGAATACTCTCGCCTCGAACCGGTTGCGCAGGACGTTATGCGCTATCAAGCTCTCCTCGAGGACCAGCGTTCAGCCGAGGAGCTGAGCAAAGACAGCGACGCCGAAATGGCCGCAATGGGCAAAGAAGAACTGCAGACGGTTGCCACACAAATCGACGACCTGAGCGGCACGCTCATGCAGCATCTGATACCGGTTGATCCTAACGACGACGCCAATACGTTTATCGAAATTCGAGCTGGCACGGGCGGCGACGAAGCCGCTATTTTTGCCGGCGACCTGTTTCGCATGTACTCACGCTACGCCGATCAACAAAAATTCAGCGTTGAAATTGTGAGTCAGTCTGAAGGCGACCACGGCGGTTTTAAAGAAATCATTGCACGCCTTGTTGGTCAAAGCGTGTTCTCACGATTCAAGTTTGAGTCCGGCACACACCGGGTTCAACGAGTACCCGAAACCGAGTCGCAGGGCCGCATTCACACGTCGGCTTGCACCGTGGCTGTGCTGCCTGAAGTTGAAGCCATTAACGAAATCGATATTAACCCTGCTGACCTTCGCGTTGACACCTACCGCGCATCAGGCGCCGGTGGACAGCACGTTAACAAAACCGATTCAGCCGTACGCCTGACTCACCTTCCAACGGGCGTCGTGGTTGAGTGCCAGGACGAACGTTCACAGCACAAGAACCGTGCCCGCGCCATGAGCTTGTTGCAGTCGCGTTTGTTAGACGCCGAACAACAAAAGCAACAGTCGGCCCAGGCTCAGCAGCGCAAATTACAAGTAGGTAGCGGCGACCGTTCCGAACGCATTCGCACGTACAACTATCCGCAGGGGCGCGTGACCGACCACCGTATCAACCTGACCCTCTACAAACTCGACGAAATCCTGGCCGGCGGTCTTGATCACCTCGTTGATCCATTGCGTCAGGAACACCAGGCCGAAGAACTGGCCGAGCTCGCTACTCACTAACGCCTGCCCGCAAAGCGCACCAAACGCACTGCAATCGAACCCATCCCAAACTGTAAAGAAGCGGCTTCCAGCCGCGATGAAATACGCGACGGCGTTGAATATTGAAACGCCTATCGCGGCAAGATAAGCCGTGCAGCCTGTCCGGCCAACGGCCGGACAGGCAAATGCCTTTGGTGCACTCCCATGCACTCTACTTGATCCGAGGGCCCAAGCCTGGAAGTGTCCTTGGGGTACGCACTCTACTTGCCCCGAAGGGACAAGCCTGGAAGTGCCCTTGGGGTACGCACTCTACTTGCCCCGGAGGGACAAGCCTGGAAGTGCCCTTGGGGTACGCACTCTACTTGTCCCGAAGGGACAAGCCTGGAAGTGCCCTTGGCTTACTCACTCCACTTAGCCCCAAGGAACAAGGCTGGTAGCACCCTTTAGGCATGATTTTGCGTTCGAGCCGCTTTTTATATGGACAACATGAACTGTTTTTTATGCAAGCTGCGCCTAGTACAGTAAGCTTTAAAAAAAACAGCTCACAGGGATATCCAACATCATGTTATTAAATAAATCGCATACGCTCTACGCACCGCTTGCCTTACTGGCTCTTAGCGCCCTACCCGCTCAAGCCGATACATTTGGGCCTGCTAATTATCGTTGTTTTGATAGCACTCAAATCAGCGGCTGTCTTAACGAACAACAAAGCCCGTTTTCCCAACTGACGTTTGCGTACTTCTACCTCGAAGACTTTGAGGACGCGATGTTCAATGTTCCGGGGATTACGCCAGTAGCGGGCAACGTATTCATGCTGAACAATTTGTTTCAGGACTCTGTAGACGAAGACGACGGTGTCATTGACGGTATAAACCTGCAAAACAATGCGTCATTTGGTATCAGTTCGGGTGCGCCGACAATTGCGCTTAATTTCGATGACCAGCAGCTGGGTGGGCGCCTACCGACTCACGTCGGTCTTGCCCTGGTGAACAATTTTAACGACTTCACGTTCCGGGCTTTTAACGCCGACGGCTTACAAGTCGACGAAGTCAATGGCTCAACCAATTTCGTTGCTAACGGCAGCGCACTTGATGACAATTTCATGGGCATTTCCCATGACGAAGGCATTGCATCCGTGAGCGTCAGCGGTAGTGGTGGTGGCATGGAAATCGACCACATTCAATACGGCTTTGCCTGCGGTCTTGTCGCGGGTGAGGATTCAGACGCCGACGGCATACTGGATGCCGCGGACAACTGCACGTTTGAGAGTAACCCGTCTCAAACAGACTCTGACGGCGACGGCTTTGGCAACGCGTGCGACACTGACTTAAACAATGACGGTGTTACCAACTTTATTGATCTCAGTACGTTCGTGCCGCTTTTCCTAACTACTAACCCAGACGCTGATTTTAATAGTGATGGAGTCGTAAATTTCTTGGACCTGAACACCATTCGCCGGTTTTTCCTGACTGTACCTGGCCCAGTGTGCTCGCTACCTTCACGCGACTCCGGGAACCTGGTTCGATAAAACGGCTATATCGACTAACCCGTTGCAAAGCGTTTTTTTGCAATCAAAACACGGAGCAAAGCATCTAATTTAATCAAGCGGCCACGACTGGAACGGCCAGTTTCGCACCCGGAGCACATTTTATTTATAGCTTTGGATCGCGTGCACCATCTTAAACAAACACCGTGCAAACGCGAAACTGGCCTTGGCCATCTTGCTTTAGGCGCCTTTAACCCCGCCCAAACCGACAAGAGAAAGCACAGAGTTCTTATTTCGAATGAGCAAAATCAAGCCGCAGACGAAGGCCAAAATAGCGGTGTAAAAAAGCGTGCCGTCTTCCATTGGTACACCCGCGTCATCGTACTTAACCGTGACGCCCAGCGGTGTCGCAAGGTGGAAGAAAATAGCTCCGGTCATAATGCCGCAGGTTAAAAGGCCACCAAAACCACGCGTCCGGGGAATCAATACCAAAATAACGGCGATCAATTCGGCTACGCCAATAATGTACCCACCCGACGTACGAAAGAAATCCAGACCAAGAAACTGGCCGACTACGTCGAATATATGATCAGTTATGGGTGATCCAGTGAATTTGAAAGGCAAGCTGCCACCCAAAATAATTGCGATGATAATGGCTGGAATCCAATCGGCGTGTTTCTTAATAAAGTCCATTGCTCTGTCCTTTCATGTCATGGCGGTTACGTTTTTCGAGTTCTGCGGCGCGAAGTTTAGAACAAACGGGCACTCCACGTCTTCTGTTACGCTAAGCGACGCAGTGGCTATATGTTGCCAGAACGTGCAACACTTTATCCAGTACACCGCCCTTCGAATTCCCGCGTTTGAGTAAATCAGGAGGTTTGGAGACCGCAAAGAGTGATACGGTGCGGTATGTTTGGCAACCACGGCACACAAAACTCAGCGGGAGGGGCCAGTTTTTGTCTTATAATTCAGGGTTAATGAGTCTCGCTTTCGCTGCCATGCTGAGCATGAGCGGCCTCGCAGCAGCTGACGAGCCGACAATAGAAAAACTGACGAGCGCTCTACTGGAGTATAATCAGGTCTCTGACACCGTGTTACCTGTCCCCTCGAACGAGGAGCTTGAGACCATTATTCTCGGCGACATGATTAACTTACGACAACGCACTTCCATTGTTACGGGCGGTCAATCTCAAGATACGATTCGCGTTGTCGCCTATCAGCTGGTCGAACGTCCTCGTTTGCTTGTCTGGCTTGCCACGCTGAATCCGACCACTCAGCACACCAAGCGACTAGACGAATACTTGGTCGACATTGACGAGTCAGGCAGCAGCATCTGGTACCAGCATCTCGACACCCCGTGGCCTGTCAGCAATCGGCACTGGGTCATTAGCAACGTAAAAGACACTCAGATTGCACGCGATACAAACGACTTGGTCTGGGAGCACAACTGGCGGCTAACAGAGCGAGGTGAGGCTATTGCGTTTAATCTGCTGGTGAACAACAAAGTAAAGAACCTCGATGCCTCCAACTATGAAAAAGCCATCTACCTGCCCGCCAACCGCGGTGCGTGGACAATGTTCTCAATTACCGACGACGTAACATTAGTGGCCGCACAAACAACCGCCGATATGGGCGGCTGGATTCCGGACAGCTGGGTTGCGAATTTTGCCTCGCGGCAGCTCTCGGGAGTGCTGCCAAAACTGGCTAACAAAGCCGATCGAATCCATAAGGACTACACTGGAGAAACAGTTGTATTTACGGGAGCCGGCGTAGCTATTTCAGTGGAAGACGCCGTCAGAGCGCAGCAACACTATCGCCGGAGCCAAAATATCTCGCCTTAGTTATACTCTGCCAGCCCGCGTCAGAAGCGCCTCGCGAAAACGAAAGCTACATTCGACCGGAAATCGGATGATTCAAACAGGAGTAAGCATGCCCACCCGCTTTAGAATGAAACCCGCTCTTTGCGAGCCTATGCAAAGCGAGACCTGGCGTACTGAAATATTTACGTCGCTGCTCTGGTCAATAACCGTAACGCACGGCGATCGTGCACCCTGTAGAACCATCACGAAGACGGAGCCCGTTTGATGGAGAATTCGTTAGCCATTACGTTTGCATCGTACATTGTCTACGCGCTGACGGCGTGGGTAGTTGTTGGGGTGCTTATTGGCATTGCCTTTGTGTTTATCGGCGCCAACCGTATCGATCCTTCTGCGCGCGAGGGGACGCCAGGCTTTCGTCTGTTAATTTTACCCGGCGCGATTGCGCTTTGGCCTCTGCTGCTAAAACGATGGCTGAGCGATGTCTCAGAGCCACCATCGGAGTGCAACGCGCACCGGCGTGCAGCAACGGCGCACAAGACGCCATGATTCACTCTCTTCGCCGACGGCATCGCGCCATGATTGTGGCCAGCGCGTTAGCAACGCTGCTGATTCTCGTGGTCGCACTTCAAGTGCGCCCGGTTTACGAAACAGATAACACGCTAGTCCGATACCACGACACGCTGCCAAAAGGTGTTGTGTTGTCAGGCGGGCAAGAGGTGCGCGTCAGCAGTGCCGAGATTCAGGTTGACCTTTACAAGCCTGAGACGACTGCCACTCAATGGCACGTGCGATTGAGCGCAATCCAAAACCGCCAAACGGCGGGGCCTGACATGTTGCTGTACTGGCAATCAGGAGAAGTAACGAACGAGCTTGCAGCTGATGCCTATTTGCTTGGTCCGCTGTTGGCGCAACGAGATACCGTGGTACAACTGCCTTACGAATCACACGTCAAAGCACAATCTCAGACCCGTACAATCACAAGCGAACAACCTTTGGGTCAACTTGTCTTTTTCAGCCTCGCCCATCAACGCGTTGTTGAAAGCATAGAACTCATTCGTTTAATTGAGGCGCCCTAGACTATGCAAGAGCATTCCCAACTGAGTGAATTTGCGTCAGGTCGAAAGCGCCCCGTCATGTTACGGACCGTTGTCCTGCAAACCGTATGGGTATCAGCAGACCTTCGCTCGATAAACGAAAAGGGTCTCTCAGCATGACACACAGCTATAAAGCCGTCGGCTGGAATCGGCAAAAGAGAGTATACGACTTGACCCTGCTGGCAGGGCTGGTTGTTTTTTTCATCAGCTGGATCGGCTTCAACGTGGTGTTACGACCGCAGATCACGGTGGAGTCTATTATTATTCGCGGATTCGCCGTTGCCGCTTTTTTTCTGCTGCACGTCATTCTTTCCATCGGGCCATTGTGCCGATTAAACTCACGTTTTTTACCTCTGCTTTACAACCGGCGCCACCTTGGCGTCACCATGTTTCTGCTGGCTGCGGTACACGGCGTGTTCTCTCTCATTCAATTCCATGCGCTCGGCGACCTTAACCCGTTAGTCAGCATGCTGGCAGGTAATCACGACTACCAGTCTGTTGCCAACTTCCCGTTCCAACCTTTTGGCTTTGTGGCGCTGATCATTTTATTTCTAATGGCGTCAACCAGCCATGACTTTTGGTTGGCCAATTTGACCGCGCCAGTTTGGAAAGCACTGCACATGAGCGTCTACGTTGCTTACGTGCTCATCGTGACCCACGTCGCTCTCGGCGTGTTGCAGCATGAAACGGACGCCTCACTTAGCGCAGTGCTAGCGGTCGGCGTCATTTGGATCTTTGGGCTGCATCTCTACGCCGGCTTTAAGGAGGTTGGCCTTGATTCGTCTTTAAAGCTAAACATAGACGGGATCAACTGGGTCAACGGCGGACCAGCAGCGACCATTACAGACAATCGTGCGCGACTTGTTCATCTAGCAGGCGAACGCGTCGCGGTATTTCGCTACGGTAACAAAATCAGCGCGGTATCGGCTGTGTGTCAACACCAAAATGGACCGTTAGGCGAAGGCTGCATCATCGACGGGTTAATTACCTGTCCGTGGCACGGCTATCAATACGATCCGCAAACCGGAGCATCGCCCGCACCGTTTAATGAACAAGTCCCAACCTTTAACGTCAAAATCGATAATGGCAACGTGCTGATAGACCCAACGCCTAACCCTCCCGGAGCGCTCACCCCGGCCGCTGAAATAAAGACAAGTGGAGAAACCATAAGTGTTTAAGGAACATCCATTCTACATTGGCTACCATGCGAAAGCCGCGAAACCTCAAGCGCTTTTCATTCGAGGTTGTATAGCGGTCATGCTGGTGATCAGTGTTATCGTGACGGCGCTGGTTGTACAAAGTCAGCGGCCGTTCGCCGTATCCAGTTTCGAATATGGCGAGAAGAACTTGTTTCGAGGCGTGGTAAGCGAATTTCCTTATCCAACGTTGCTAATCAAACGACCCGGACGCACCGAAGGCGTACCTTACTCGCGATACTTGCTGTCGGGCCAGGGAAAATTTGGAGTAGCGCCACTATTTGCTGGCCGTCACGGACAAACGGTAATGCTGGGCGGCACGCTCATATATCGAGACGAGCAGACCATGATTGAGGTGCTCCCCGATACCTTACTCTTTACCGAGGGCCAAACGGCCATACCGGCGGACGAATCGCTTGGAGAGGTCACGCTGCGAGGGGAAGTGGTCGACAGCAAATGCTATCTTGGGGTGATGAAACCTGACGCGTTCAAAGCACACAAAGCCTGTGCCATCCGCTGTCTGAGCGGTGGAATACCAGCCATTTTCGTCGTGCGAAGCGCGGACGGTAGTGCCGACCACGTACTTCTGGCGGGACCGGATGGTCGCGCCCTTAATAAACAGCTACTTGATATCGTCGCAATTCCCACCGAAGTAACTGGTCTCCTGCACCGGCGCGGAAGCGACCTGATTTTACATACTGACGCCGTAAATTTTCGTCCACTGTGATCACCGATCACCATCATTTAACGGTACACTCCTTGCTATGAGTTTCCCAATCGACCACATTTCAGCAAGCTATCCCCGAATGCCCGAATGCATTCCTGAAGTAGCCGATACCGCAGGCCCCTATCGTTTGCTGTTTGCTCGAACCAAACAGAACCTTGACGATATTGCGAGGCTACGGTTCGAAGTCTTCAACCTTGAATTGCAAGAAGGGCTGAGCGAGTCGTGGCTTACGTGTCGTGACTGGGACGAGTACGACGAACACTGCCACCATCTTATGGTTGTTGATCAGGCTAGCAATGAGGTCGTGGGAACGTATCGAATGCAGACTCATCCTATGGCCTCGAAAGGCTCGGGGTTTTATTCTGACACGGAGTTTCAGCTTCACACACTCGGGGAAGAGTTTCTTACCTCGTCAGTTGAACTCGGTCGGGCGTGTATCGCGCACGCGCACCGTAACAGTCGTGTGCTGTATCTTTTGTGGCGCGGATTAGCCGCTTACATGCTGCACAACCAACAGCGTTATTTTTTCGGTTGCTGCAGCCTCACCAGCCAGGATCCGTCCGAGGGTTGGCACGTGATGCAGTACTTACGAAACAAAGATCTTCTGCACGACAGCCTAAAGGTGCTTCCCCGCGCCAACATGGCGTGTTTTAAAGAACCGTTTGAACCCGAGCCACTATTGGAGCCTGTGCGTTTACCCCGCTTAATGCGTCGGTACATGGACTACGGCGCCCGCATTGCCGGTGACCCGGTCATCGATCGTAAATTTAAAACGATCGACTATCTTGCTGTGTTCGATATGCACAGCATCTCGCCCCGCATTCGACGTATGTTCGTCGATTAACTCAACACCAATGTCGATTCTACGCGCTACAGTGAGAGTGTTTTTATTTGTCGTTTGGACCGTTCTGGTCTCTACGCTAATTTTTATTCTACAGTTTGTTTTCGGCAAGCAAAGTACATCCTGGCAAGCACGCCGTCAGAGACTCTTTAGCCGCTGGGCACGCGGTGCGTTGTGGCTACTCAATGTTGATCTGTCAGTCGTTGGCGACCCGCCCACGCCGCCTTGTTTACTGGTTTCAAACCACTTGGGCTATCTCGACATAGTCGTCTATGCGGCTGTTCTCGACGCCACTTTTGTATCCAAACAGGAAGTTGCACACTGGCCGCTACTCGGGGCTGTGGTTCGTGTTCTAGGCACCATTTTTGTCGACCGCACTAAACGCAAAGACGTATCGAGGGTAAACACGCTCATTAATAATTCACTCGAGTCCGGGCGCGCAGTCATCCTGTTCGCCGAGGGAACAAGCTCAAATGGCGAGGACGTTTTGCCGCTCCACCCATCTCTGCTTAGCCCGGCCGAAGGCGGTCGTTACCCGGTTCGGTATGCCCGCCTGGCGTACACAACGCCAGCCAGCGAGCCCCATGCAGGCGATGCCGTTTGCTGGTGGGGAGACAGCGAATTTCTCGAACATGCCTGGGGCCTGTTTCAAGTGCGGCGAATAGACGCTCTGCTACACTTCGGGGACGGCGTAGTTCAAAGCGACTGTCGCAAAGAACTTGCACGAACCTTACATCAACACATTCGATCCCTACCGGCTTCTAGCAACTAAATCATGAACACACAAACTCAGCCCAGTGCGGCGACCCGTTCCGGCGCTTTACACAGTATTGCCTTTCTCGAGCAAGGCCTAACGCTGCTACGTCAAATTAATGACGAGCAGTACGGGACCAAACTACCACCTGTCTTTAGCAACGGTGTTGGTGCACACATGCGACATATTCTCGATCATTACGAATGCCTGCTCGCCGGTTTTGAAAGCGGCCGAGTCGATTATGATTGCCGTAAGCGAAGCGAGCTCGTGGAGCAGGACCGGTCAGTCGCCATAGAAGCAATTAACGACATTATGAGCCGGCTATCCAGTATGAGCGACCACTCTGGCGATACACCGTTACTGGTCAACATGGACAGTAACGACGACAGCGGAGAATGGTCGGAGTCCTCACTGAGTCGCGAGTTTCAATTTCTAAGTAGTCACACTATTCACCACTACGCGATAATTGCGGCGATTCTAAATCAGGCCGGATGTACTCTAAGCCCAGGCTTTGGCATTTCACCTTCCACTTTGCGTCATCATCAGACGTGAGTATCCGGACCTCCGCGCTACACAAAAGATGAAAATCCGTTGCGCCATTTTCCTCGGATGCGTTGCGTTCGCAAATTCCGCGCTCGCTAATTCGTTACCCGTAGAGCTCACCGGTTCCGTGCTGGTCATTGCACTCATCTCGCTGGCGTTCAGCACATTTATTAGCGAAGACGCGACCTGTATTGGTGCCGGACTGCTCGTCGCAAGTGGGCAGCTTCCTTTCTGGCCAGCAGCCATCGCCTGTCTAATCGGCATATTTGTTGGCGACGCACTGCTTTTTTTACTGGGACGCGTACTCGGTACACAAGCCATAGAACGCGCCCCTCTAAAGTGGGTGATCAGCAATACGGGTATCGAAACGGCCAAGGCGTGGTTTGCGCGGCGCGGTGCCATTGCAATTGTCACCAGTCGATTTGTGCCAGGGACACGCCTGCCGACGTACGTTGCCGCCGGTGCCTTAGGGGCATCATTCGCCCGGTTTTCAGGCTGGTTTTTACTGGCAGCCGTTATATGGACCCCCAGTCTGGTGGCACTCTCAGCCGCAGCAGGAAATGCGATTTGGACAAAATTCGATCTCTTCGCAAGCTACGCCTTACCTGCACTCATTACGACAGCACTGGTATTAGTTTTATTGCTGCGCGTGGTGCTACCGCTTACCAATCATCGCGGTCGGCGAATACTTCTTGGCCGGTGGAGACGTCTTACGCGCTACGAGTTCTGGCCGCGCTGGGTATTTTATCCACCTGTCGTGTGCTACATACTTTGGCTGGGCTTGCGCTATCGCTGCCTCACGCTGTTCACCGCCGTTAACCCGGCCATCCCGGACGGCGGCTTCATCGGCGAATCCAAAGACGATATTTTAACAGCTCTTTGGCACAGCGATCCGCGACACGTACCTCTGCATAAACTGTTACCCGATGCGCGAAGCAGCGATGAACGCGCGGCCGTGGTGCTGGATTTCATGACAAGCAACGAACTGACGTTTCCCATCGTGCTCAAGCCAAACGAAGGCGACCGCGGCACAGACGTGACTATCTGTCATAGCCAGGCAGATGTCGATCTTTATCTGGAAGAACACGAATCCGACACTCTGGTACAAGAACATTCACCGGGACAGGAATTCGGCGTGTTCTACGTACGCCATCCCAATGAAAAACATGGTTACGTTTTTTCAATTACGGAAAAACGCCTGCCCATGGTAACCGGTGACGGTGAATCAACACTCGAGCAACTGATCCTCAACGACGACCGGGCGGTGTGCAAGGCTCCGGCCTTTCTCGATGTTAACGCTCACGCATTATTCGACGTTCCCGCCAAGGGCGAGAAAATTACGCTCATGGACATCGGCTCTCACTCGCGCGGCTGCGCCTTTCTGGAGGGTGGCTGGGTACACACGCAGGAGCTTGCTGACGCAATTGACCATATTAGTACTGGTTACGAAGGATTCTTTTTTGGACGCTACGATATACGTACACCCGACGTCGACGCTTTCCAGCGCGGCGAGCAGTTTAAGATTGTCGAACTCAACGGTGTAACAGCTGAAGCGTCGAACATATACGATCCGTCGAATACGCTGTTCTACGCCTACCGCACTCTTGCACACCAATGGCGCCTGGCGTTTGAGATTGGCGCAGCGAACCGCGCCAATGGCGCGCAGGTGACGCCGGTTTGGACGTTGTTAAAGCGCTCGTTTCAGGCCTGATTTACGTTTGAAACCGTGGGTACAACTCACGCGCTTAATCGCGGCTGGAAGCCGCTCCCACACTTTTCAGATTGGCCTGTTCAAGCGGCATTCTGCCGCGATGAAATACGCCACGCCGCTGGATAGTAAAACGCCTTGTGGAAATTGGAAGCCGTATCTGCGCCATAGTCGGCGCTGCACTATTCAATATTAATGTGCATGAGCGGCAGTAACCGTCCGGTCGGAGATCCTCGCTCTTGCCCGATTAGCACCGCACCCATCGAAGCGTAGAAACCCTCGGCGTTAGGATCGGCCAGCAAGCGTAATATGCTTACGCTCTGTTCTTTACAATGTGCAACGGCTGCGTTCAGCAACACCCGCCCAACTCCGCGACCCATTGCCTCAGGTCGCACCCACATTCCGGCGATTTCAAGCTGATCGCCGACGACATCCAAAGAGCACACGCCAAGTGTGTCAAACGGCGTGTCGTCGTCTTTAACCACCGCGACCCAGTGTGAGTTTATGTACTCGGCAGTATAGGTCAGCTCAGTCGCCCAGCTTTTCAGCTGGGCGTCACTGTAACCCCAATGCGCTTTAGCCGCATGAGCAATTTCAGACAGCTCCACGGCATCTTCTGGTTTTGCTCTGGTTACCCTCATCGAAATCAGGCGCTCAAAGCGGCATCCAGGTCGTCGCGCAGGTCGCCAAGGTCTTCAATGCCTACAGACAAACGAACAAGGTTATCGTCAATGCCAAGCTTGGCTCGTGTTTCCGGAGGAACCGAAGCGTGCGTCATGATAGCGGGATGATTAACAAGACTTTCAACACCGCCCAGACTTTCAGCAAGCGTAAACAACTTGGTGTTTTCCATAAACACGCGTGCACCGTCAGCACCGCCCGCCACGTAAACACTAATCATGCCGGTGAAACCGTCCATCTGACGTTTCGCCAGGTCGTACTGCGGGTGACTCGGCAAGCCCGGGTACAAGACCTTGTCAATTTTCGGGTGCTCACTTAGCCACTCAGCAAGAGCCTGGCCGTTACTGTTGTGACGCTCCATTCGCAGCGCCAGAGTCTTGATGCCTCGCAGTGCCAAGAAACTGTCAAACGGTCCGGCGACGCCACCCGCCGAGTTTTGCAAAAATCCGAGTCGTTCGGCCATCTCTTCGTCTTTACACACCACGATGCCACCGACCATATCGGAGTGACCATTTATGTACTTGGTCGCAGAATGCATCACGATATCGAAACCGAGTTCAATTGGACGCTGATTAAAGGGTGATGCAAACGTGTTGTCCGCTACCGTGATCACGTTGTGTTTTTTGGCCATTTCAATAACGGCCGCAAGATCCACAATCTTGAGCATTGGATTAGTGGGCGTCTCAACCCAGATCATGCGGGTTTTCGGTGTAATCGCAGCCTCAAGCGCATCGAGGTTGGTCATGTCGACAAACGAAAAATCGAGACCGGAGGTGCGCTTCAGAACTTTGTCAAAAAGCCGAAACGATCCACCGTACAGGTCGTCCATTGCGACAACATGATCACCCTGATCGAGCAGATCCATTATCGTACTGGTCGCTGCCATTCCGGAGGCAAACGCGAATCCGTTGGTGCCAGACTCAAGTCCGGCAACGCTGCGCTCATACGCCATTCGGGTTGGATTTTGCGAACGGGAGTATTCGTAGCCCTGGTGTACACCCGGACTCGATTGAGCATACGTTGACGTCGCATAAATAGGCGGCATAACAGCACCGGTGCTTGGGTCCGGCGACTGGCCCGCGTGAATGGTTTTCGTGGCAAACGCCAGCTTTGTTTTTCTGTCAGTCATTTAAAACACCGTTATAATTGTTTTCGGAAATAGTTAAGTACGTCGGCTCGTGTAATCAGGCCCAAAAACACATCGTTTTCGACTACGGCTGTGTAAGGTGCCCCGCCCAGTAAGGCGACCAGATTTTGCACTGAAAAATTACAATCAACAACAGAAAACGTGGTCGTCATGGCCCCTTCAACCGGCTCGTTCATAAGCTGTGGGCGTCCGAACACGAAACGCATTATGTCTTCTTCGGTTAACACACCCACCAGCTTGCCGTCGTCCATAACCGGTAGCTGGGAAAAGCCCGCGTTACGCAGGCGGTTGTGTGCCGTCGTCAATACGTCGCGCGGACTCACGTAAATAGTTGCTCGCTCTCCGTGAGGGCGACCGATCAGGTCGCGCACGCCACCGAACTGCTCGCGCTGAATGAAACCCTGATCTTCCATCCAGAAGTCGTTATAGAGCTTGGACAAATACTTGTTACCCGTGTCGCAAGCGAACGTCACAACGTTTTTAGGTTCGGTTTGATCTTTGCAGTACTTGAGCGCCGCCGCCAACAACGTGCCGGATGACGAGCCCGCCAGAATGCCTTCCTTTCTTAGCAACTCGCGCGCACTTGCAAACGATTCGTCGTCGGTAATGGTGTAAGCCGATTTGGCCATGCTCAAATCGCAGATATCAGGAATAAAGTCTTCACCTATACCTTCGACCAGCCAGCCCGCACTCGGACCGATTTCGCCCGTAGCGAGATAGTCGGCTAAAACCGATCCTTTCGGATCGGCAATGACCAGCTCAACATTTGGCGCATGCTTCTTAAAGTACGCGGTAAGCCCGCTAATCGTACCGCTGCTGCCAACGCCCAAAACGACGGCATCGAGCTTGCCGTCAAGCTGCTTAAGCATTTCAGGACCGGTAGTTAACTCGTGCGCTTTAGGGTTGTCCGGATTTCCAAACTGATTAATAAAATACGCGCCGGATTCGGCTGCCATCGAACGTGCGAGGTCCTGATAGTACTCGGGATGACCACGTTCTACGTCGGATCGTGTGAGCACTACTTCCGCGCCCATTGCGCGTAAGTTAAAAATTTTCTCCTGGCTCATCTTGTCGGGTAGCACTAGCTGAAGATGATAACCGCGCTGAGCCGCCACCAGCGCAAGGCCCAGACCTGTATTACCGGCCGTCGCTTCGATAAGTGTGTCTCCCGGTTTAATCTGTCCGCGCTTCTCGGCTTCGTCAATCATAGCGATGCCAATGCGGTCCTTGATGGAGCCGCCCGGATTCATGAGCTCGAGTTTCAGATACAGGGAGCACACTCCGGTATCGAACTGACTTACCTTTAACATGGGCGTATCACCGACCATGTCCAATACATTATTGTAAATCTTCACGCGCACTCCCGCCGGGTCGAGGTTAAGGTATTTTGAATTCGTTCAGACAAGCATCAGCGGCGTTTAAACGTCGCAAAGCCGTACCCGTTGGTCAAGGCACCTGCTTTTTTGCAAAACAGTACGCCTTAGTCCGCAAACAGGAATCCACAGCCGCCATAAATCGATTAATCATGGGTGCCTGAACGGTCGTAATTCTACGCCAAGCTCGCTCACTTACCTATTCTGGGTGACAATGCGACCTATGCATGACACCACTACCATTGCTAAATGGCGCAAAACAGCCCGTACAAGGCTAAAACCGCTCTCAGCGCACGCCGACCGCGAAGCCGATCTCTTGCTTGAGGCCGTTCTGGGGCTGTCTCGTGCGCAGCTTTTTACTCGCGACACAGAGGTATTGGCCGCTGAGCAACTCGTTAAACTGAACCATCAACTGGAACGTCTCGAAAACGATGAGCCTCTGGCCTACGTTTTGGGTGAGCAGGAGTTTTGGTCTCTGCCGTTTCTTGTGACCCCTAACGTGCTTATTCCCCGACCCGATACCGAGCTACTCGTCGAAACCGCTCTAAACCACCTAGCCGATTCACCAGGCTCACGGATTTTGGAACTGGGTACAGGCAGCGGCGCCATCGCGCTTGCGCTTGCCCACTCGCGACCGCTCGACACCATTGTCGCAACCGACATCAGCAGCCGTGCGCTGGAGGTGGCGCGATCCAATCAGGAACGCCTCTCGAAAAGCCACCAGCGAACGGAAAACCTCTCGTTTGTACAGTCAAACTGGTACGACAGTCTCAATACTGAGCCGTTTGACCTCATTGTTAGTAATCCTCCGTACATAGACCTATCAGATCCTCACGTGACTACATCCGTAAGGCAATACGAGCCTGAGTCAGCCTTGTTTTCAGGCAACGATGGCCTCGAGGACATTGAATTAATTATTGAAGGTGCCGCGTCGTGTCTAAAACCGGGTGGACGGATTCTTCTGGAACATGGCTGGCAACAGCACAAACGCGTCAGCCAGTGTTATGCCGACAACGGTTACGTTAACATCACTTCCTGCCGCGACCCGGCTGGCCACGATCGCGTTACCGGCGCGACACGAGAAGAGAATTAACTTATGCACGCAGAGTTTCAGGAATTGTTCGATATTTGGACCAACCACATTCCACTCGTCAACGCCATGCAATTAGAACTACGTAAGGATGCATCGGACTGGTATCTAACCGCACCGCTTGAACCCAACAGCAATCATATGGGCACCGGATTTGGCGGATCGTTAGCGGCAATCGCAACGCTTGCAGGATGGGCTCAAACGTATATGTTGTTAACGTCTCCGCACGAGGCCGATATTGTTGTGGCCAGCAGCCAGGTGAAATACCTCAAACCAGCGGTCGCCACATTAATCGGCACCACAGACATGCCGACTGACGCAGAAATCGAGAAGTTTCTAAATCGCTACGAAAAAAGCAACCGCGCCGGGATTACGTTGACGTCCAGAATTCACAGCAATGATGTTGAGGCGGTTACTCTTCGCGCGAAATTTGTTGCGACCCGCAAACAGTAATTTTAACGCGTCTGACGCTAGTTGAATTGCTTTAGGCCACAACCGTTTTGCGACGACGTCTTTTCTGCACGACCCGAAACGCCAGAAGCGCCGCCAGAATGACCGCGTAAACGAGCGGCTCGGCGATGTCTTTCTTTACCTGCCACCAGTAATGCCACACGCTCAAAATTGCAGCCGGGTAAACCAGGTAATGCAATTTCTGCCAGTTCTTACCCAGTCTTCGACGCGCAAAGTGTGGAGAAGTTAACGCCAGCGCCAACAGTATCACCACGCTAATTAAGCCCAAGGTAATAAACGGCCGCTTAATAATATCTTCGATCACCGCTGACACATCCAAACCCTGATCCAGCCAGAAGTACGTCGCGAAATGCATAGCCACATAGAAGAAAGCGAACAACCCCAGCATGCGACGAAAGCGTAGCGGCCAGGCCTTACCAATCACGTGCCTAAGTGGGGTAATGCATAGAGTGATGAGCAACAGCCGCAGCCCCCAGTTACCAAAGTGGTCCAAAATCTCTTCAACCGGGTTGGCACCCAACTCGCCGTACAGGCCTGAGGCGCGCAGGGCAATAATCGCGAAGGGCACAAGTGCCAGCAAGAACACCAGCGGTTTGCCAATGAAGCGGATACGCTCGTTAGTGCCGAATTTTCTACCTGATCTTGTGTTCGTTGCCATAGTAATTTACCGCAGAGTTAACGCCAGAACCTAATCAGCTGCTGTTGCGCAAAGTGCATCCTTAAACGTAGTCAATCCAACTGCGTGCCGGGCGACCGAGCAATGGATATACAGACTGGTCAGATCATCCGCAGGAACAGCTTCCAGCCGCGATTAAACGCTATAGCTTAAATCAATCGCGGCTGGAAGCCGCTCCTGCGATGATAATGAAATTAGCTTGGGCGTCTCTAGAAATTCTTTTTGAGATCAAGCCCGGTGTACAACGATGCAACTTCTTCACCGTAGCCGTTGAACATTTGCGTTGGGATTTTTTTAGAGAACAACCCGTTGCCTATTGGGCGCTCTCTAGCCTGGCTCCAGCGAGGATGATCGACTTCCGGATTTACGTTGGCATAAAAGCCGTATTCGCGAGGAGCCGAAACGTACCAGGTGTTTCTTGGTCTTTTTTCGGTAAAACGAATACTGACAATAGACTTGATACTTTTAAAGCCGTATTTCCAGGGTACAACCAGACGTAGCGGAGCACCGTTTTGTTTCGGCAACTCCTTACCGTACAAACCAACGGCTAATATGGTTAGTGGGTTCATCGCCTCTTCGATAGTCAACCCTTCCACGTATGGCCAGTCCAAAACGGAACGACGCTGTCCGGGCATTTGCTTTGGGTCGTAGAGTGTTTTGAATTCGACAAAGCGGGCTTTCGACGTCGGCTTGAAGCGCTTGAGAATATCGCCGAGTGATATACCTACCCAAGGCACAACCATAGACCAAGCCTCCACGCAGCGTAGACGGTAAATGCGTTCTTCGAGCGTGTGCGGCTTTACGAAATCTTCGTATGCGAATTTGCCAACCACATCGGCTTCGCCACTTATTTCGACCGTCCAGGGGTCCGGGTTAAACGAGCCGACGTTTTTGTGCGGATCGTCTTTGCCTAAACCGAACTCGTAGAAATTGTTGTACGTGGTGATGTCCTGCCAGGAATTTGGATCGGCTGTAGTGGAATACTGGCTGGTAACGACATCCGCCAGATCAGGCGTCATGATGACGTCACTGTCGACATCGGCCATTTCAGCCGTAGCAATTTTCCTAGAGCAGGCAGACCCCGTCGCCATCAGCGTGCCGCTCGCAATGGCAGCCTTAACAAACTTGCGGCGATTAAAGTAGACGGACTCTGGTGTAATGTCCGACGGCTTAATTCTTGATGGCTTTCTGATCACTTCTTACTCCTCTATTTAGTTCGTACTATTCACCACGTAGCGTAATCGAAAAGTGAAAACGCTAACCCGGTGTGGACGATCCTACTGAAGAATAAGACCTGAATCTCCACGAAAATGTTACAACTCGATCGGGTTTTGCATAACGCTTTAGTTCATTATTAAAATCAGTGGCTTATGAATTTTCTAAATTGAACTCGGAGCAACCTGCGGGAGATTGCCGCACCCGCTGTGCGGGTTCGCAATGACGGAATTGGGATAGTGCGTGACTAGCGCGAACGATACTTTATGCATTTTCAAAATTGAACTCGGAGCAGCGTGCGGGAGATTGCCACACCCGCTGTGCGGGTTCGCAATGACGGACTCGGGAAAACCCATCACTGACGCTGGCGATATCAATCGTTGCAAGCGACTGTGTTCTTGGTCATTGCGGGCAAGAAGCGTACCGCGAGTTTTAGCCTGGGTCATTGCGAGCGCGAAGCGCGCGGCAATCTCTTGGCGCTGCAGACGCTAGTGCTTCTGCTTCGATAAATCGACTGCCTCTTCGGCAAACAGATGCTCAGCATCGATTGGATCAAGCATGTAGTTACGCCCGCAGAACTCGCAGTCAATCGTAATCGAACCCTGCTCCTCGATAATGGACGCCACTTCTTCCTGGCCAAGACCTCGAAGCATTTGGTTAATGCGCTCCTGACTACACGTACATCGAAACGCCACAGGAGACGACGAAAACAGCCGTACGTTTTCTTCGTGAAACAGTCGATTCAAAATATCGACGTCAGTCAGCTCCAGCAGCTCGTGATCGGTAATGGTATCGGCCAGCATTTGCACTCGTGGCCAGCCGTCTTCGTCGACCTTGTTTGACTTACGCCCGCCCTCTTGGGGCATTTTCTGCAACAGCATGCCTACGACCTGACGCTGGTTAGCCGCAAACCACAGTCGTGTTGGCAGCTGCTCCGAAGCGGCGAAATAGTCTTCGACACAACCAGCAAGCGTCTCTTTTTCGAGCGGCACAATGCCCTGATAGCGCTGCCCGTCGCCAGAAGGTTCAAGCGTTAGCGCCAACCTTCCTTTCTCAAGCAGCGACATGGCCGTGGCATCATTGGAGGCGGTCAAAAGCTCCTCACGCCAGTGAGACAGCCCGCGCAAATTGAAGGTGCTTGTGCACTGAGCCAAAAGCAAACTCATGGCCCCTTCGCTTTGTAACTGCAGAGTCAACTTGCCGTCGAACTTTAATGTAGACGCCAGCAAAACGGAAGCCGCCAGCGCTTCGCCCAACAGCGGCTGAATAATGGCTGGGTATTCTTTGTTCTCAAGCACAGCACGCCAGCTTGCATTGAGATGCACAAGCTTTCCGCGCACTGGAAAATCCTGAAACGAAAATGCGTGCACACTGTCACGATCACTCATTAAGGTGTCTCATTAAGTAAAGATTTAAGCAGCTGATTAACTTGTGCCGGATTAGCCTTGCCTTGGGCCAACTGCATGACCTTGCCAACGAAGAAACCGAATAGTTTGTCTTTACCACTGCGGTATTGGGCTAATTGATCAGGGTGATTTTCCATCACTTGCTTAATCATGTCGGCAATAGCGTCAGGGTCCGAAATTTGTTTTAGCCCTTTCGCTTCAATGATGTCATCAGGACTGCCCTCACCCTGCCACATCGCCGCAAACACATCTTTGGCCAGTGAACTTGAGACGGTGTTATCAATTACCCGGGTCAACAGCTGGGCCACCGCCTTGGGTTCTACCTTGGCTTGATCAGCACTTATATTTTCGTTATTCAACGCAGCGGTAAGCTCGCCCAACACCCAGTTGGCACTCAGCTTGGCCTGGCCTGGCAGCGCTTCGCACAGCTCTTCAAAATAATCGGAATGCGCCTTGTTGTTGGTTAACACAACCGCATCGTATTCACTAAGGCCCAGCTCTTGCTGGTAGCGTGCGCGACGGGCATCAGGCAGTTCTGGCAACTCGCTACGCAGTTGCTCTATTAGTTCATCTTCTATAACAACCGGCAACAGGTCGGGATCCGGAAAATAACGGTAGTCGTTGGCTTCTTCTTTGGAGCGCATGGCGCGCGTAACGTTGTTGTCCGGATCGTACAATCGGGTTTCCTGAACAACCGTGCTGCCGTCTTCAATCAACTCGACTTGCCGCTCTACTTCAAGATTGATCGCTTTCTCAATAAAGCGGAACGAATTCAGATTTTTAAGTTCGGTTCGAGTACCGAGTTCTTCCTGACCGACGGGTCTGACCGACACGTTGGCGTCGCAGCGAAACGAGCCTTCCTGCATGTTGCCGTCGCAAATTTGCAAGTACTGAACCAACGCGTGCACCTTCTTAAGATACGCGACGGCCTCACCGGCAGAGCGCATATCGGGCTCACTCACAATTTCCAGCAGCGGCGTACCGGCACGGTTTAAATCTACACCGGTATGCTGATCAAACGCGTCGTGAATCGACTTGCCCGCGTCCTCTTCAAGATGCGCACGGGTCAGCATAATGGTCTTGGACTGACCGTTTTCCAAATCAATTGAGATTTGACCGCCAGCAACAATTGGCGCTTCAAACTGCGAGATCTGGTACCCCTTTGGCAAATCAGGGTAGAAGTAATTCTTACGGGCGAAAATCGAACGCTGGTCAATGGTAGCCCCGACGGCAAGACCAAACAGCACGGCCATGCGCACAGCCTCTTCGTTGAGCACCGGCAGCACGCCTGGGAAACCAAGGTCAATTAAGGACGCCTGCGTGTTGGGTTCAGCCCCGTACGTGGTTGAGCTACCGCTGAAGATTTTGCTCTTGGTGGCCAGCTGAGCGTGCACCTCGAGTCCTATGACGATTTCCCAACTCATGCGCCCTCTCCCCCCGGAGTTTGCGTATGGAAGTCGGTACGCAGCTGATACTGATGCGCTGCAGCCAACACTTTCTGTTCGCAGAAGTGATCGCCAATAATGTGCAGGCCGACGGGCAAACTGTCGGACAGCCCGCACGGTATGGAGGCGGCGGGCAAACCAGCGAGACTAACCGCAATAGTGTAAATGTCGTTGAGGTACATATTGACCGGGTCGTCCGTTTTGTCGCCAATTGGGAATGCCGTCGTTGGCGAGGTCGGTCCCATGATCAGGTCGACGTGTTTGAATGCTTCTTGAAAATCGGCGTTAATGAGTCGCCGCACCTGCTGAGCTTTCTTGTAGTACGCGTCATAGTAGCCGGCAGACAGCACAAACGTTCCGGTCAGAATTCGTCGCAGAACTTCGGGACCAAACCCTTCGCTGCGGCTGCGACGGTAGAGGTCCTCCAAATTTTCAGGATTGTCGCAGCGATGACCAAAGCGTACGCCGTCAAATCGCGACAGATTGCTGGAGCACTCTGCAGGAGCCACCACGTAGTAAGTCGGCACGGACAAATGCAGGTGTGGCAGCGACACAGGAAGCAGCTCGGCGCCGTGCTCGCGGTAGACATTCAGTGCCTCCTCAACGCGGGTTTTCACTCCTTCATCGAGACCTTCGCTGAAAAAGACCTCTGGAACACCAATGCGCAGGCCCTTTAAATCTGAGCCTAAAGAGTCGTGCAGAGGCTCATAGGGAACCTGCGAACTGGTGGAGTCTCTAGGGTCAAACCCACATATAGCATCCAGCATGAGCGCCGCGTCGCCCGCGTTTTGGCCAATAATCCCGGCCTGATCCAGACTGGAAGCAAACGCAATCATGCCGTAGCGGGACACCCTGCCATAGGTCGGTTTGATGCCGGTAGTTCCGGTCAAGGCCGCGGGCTGTCTTACCGAGCCGCCGGTGTCCGTACCGGTCGCCACAGGCGTCAGTCCTGCCGCCACCGCTGCGGCGGAACCTCCAGAAGAACCACCCGGAACTCTGGTCTCGTCCCATGGATTTAGCGCAGGTCCGAAACAACTGTTTTCATTTGACGAGCCCATAGCGAATTCGTCCATGTTGGTTTTGCCCAACATAACCGTGCCAACGTTTTGCAATCGCTCAACTACGGTGGCGTCATAGGGGGACACAAACGACTTCAACATTTTCGATGCACACGTTGTCACTTCACCGTCGACACAAAAAATATCTTTGTGCGCCAGCGGTACGCCCGTTAATGCGTGTGCGTTTCCAGCTTTGATTCGCTCATCCGCCTTGGCTGCCTGCGCCATTGCACGCTCTGGTGTCACGCTAATAAACGCATTGAGTCGATCGTTATTAGAGTCAATACGATCCAGAAAGTGGCGGGTTAATTCGACACTGGAGTACTCTCCCGCGGCGAGCCCGCGAGACAGCTCCAAGACGCTTAAACGGTGCATACAAAGCCCCAGAGAGAAAAACGAAAAACATTAAAAAACATAGGCTTAGGTCACTCGATAACTTTTGGAACGAGATACAAGCCAGCCTCAATCTGAGCGGCCGATTGTTGAAATTTATCGCGCTCGTCGATTTCGGTAACGGTGTCCGCACGCAAGCGCTGGGTCATGTCCAACGGGTGCGCCATTGGCGATACCCCGTCTGTATCAACACTGCTGAGCACTTCAAAAAAATCGACTATGCGAGACACGTTAGCAGTGACTTCACCCGCTGTCTCAGTCGACAACTCGACTCGTGACAGTGTCGCAATTTTTTCAATTTGTTCTCGCGTCAAAGCCATCGCTGTTCCTTTTTGCCCACAGTTAATTTAAGCGTTGAGATAATACACTTGCGCTTGCTCAATGTCCCCCCCGTTGCTAGAGTACGCGCAGTATTTATAGGGCCAGCCGGCCTTAGGAAAACACCACAATGTTTAAGAACCTGCGCGGCTATTTCTCCACCGATCTTTCGATCGATTTGGGCACCGCAAACACACTAATTTACGTTCGCGGTCGAGGTATTGTTCTGAACGAACCTTCGGTCGTCGCTGTTCGCGAAGAAACCGGCAAGGGTGGCCGAAGCATTCAGGCTGTCGGCACCGAAGCGAAGAACATGCTGGGCCGGACTCCAGGCAATATTTCAGCCAATCGTCCTCTCAAGGACGGCGTCATAGCCGACTTCATCCTGACCGAGAAAATGCTCCAGCATTTCATCAAAAAAGCCCATGACAACAGGTATTTTCGCCCCAGCCCCCGGGTTCTCATTTGCGTTCCCCACGGGTCTACGCAGGTCGAGCGTCGAGCCATTCAGGAATCGGCCGAGGGTGCCGGTGCCCGTAAGGTTTACCTGATTGACGAGCCAATGGCCGCTGCCATCGGAGCCGGCATGCCGGTTCATGAAGCGCGAGGTTCCATGGTGCTCGACATTGGTGGTGGCACGTCAGAAGTGGCGGTTATCTCGCTCAACGGAATCGTGTACGCCGCGTCCGTAAGAGTAGGTGGAGACCGGTTCGACGAAGCCATCACGAACTATGTACGTCGCAACTACGGAATTCTAATTGGTGAGGCAACGGCGGAACGCATCAAACACGAGATTGGATCAGCCTATCCCGGTCAGGAAGTGCGCGAGATTTCAGTCAAAGGTCGCAATCTGTCTGAAGGTGTTCCCAGAAGCTTTACGCTGAACAGCAACGAGATCCTCGAAGCGCTTCAAGAACCGTTGCAAGTGATTGTCGGCGCGGTTAAGGCAGCGCTCGAGCAAACGCCGCCTGAACTGGGAGCCGACGTGGCCGAACGCGGTATCGTTTTAACGGGTGGCGGCGCTTTGCTTCGCGACATAGACAAGCTGCTAATGGAAGAAACAGGTCTGCCTGTCGTGGTTGCTGACGATCCTTTGACCTGTGTTGCACGTGGTGGTGGTCGGGTACTCGAACTCATGGACGAGCACGGCGCGTCCATGTTTGGACTCGACTAAGGTTTCAAACGATACATTTAGTTAATTTAGACTCGTTCCAATTGTTAAACATTCGTCGTTGCTGTGTGACGCAAATCACGGCAGAATAAGGACTTACGGAAGACTATTGACACGGATAGCGAACGTTTGACGATTGATCGTCGTCAAGCCAACCGGTACTTTGAATAATGTACCACCCGTTTATTATTTCGCAGAGCATACTTTTACGTGATAGTAGTTCGACAACCACAGAACAAACGAATGTTCCTGAGAGGTCCTTCTCTCGGTATGCGCCTCTCTCTCTTTGCCATTCTGTCCATCGCGTTAATGGCTCTTGATCATCGTGACGACCACTTGCAATCAGTACGACAAGTTTTGTCAGCCGCAGTACAACCCATTCGTGAGGTCGTTGACTTTCCGTTCGCCGCAAGTGAGTGGATGAAACTTGCCAGTCGTGATCGCGAAGCGCTTAAACTTGAGAACGAACAACTTAAATCCGACCAACTCTTTAACAGCGTTCGCCTTCAACGATTCGCCGCACTCGAAGCCGAGAACGCACGTTTGCGGGCGCTAATGGAATCGACTGCAAAAGTTGCGGACAGAGTTCTGGTGACTGAAATCTTGTCGATCGACCTTGACCCTTTGCGTCATCGCGTAGCGCTCGACAAAGGTTTGCGGCACGGTGCGTTTACCGGACAAGCGTTATTGGACGCGCATGGTATCGTCGGCCAAATAACGCGCACCGGTCCATTGAATTCCGAAGCGATTCTAATCAGCGACCCCGACCACGCCGTACCCGTAGAAATAAATCGTAACGGCTTGAGAACCATCGCGGTGGGTACCGGAAAGCCAGGTGAACTTAGCCTGCCATTTCTTCCCAATAACGCCGACATTCAAGTGGGCGATTTACTCGTAAGCTCCGGATTAGGCGGAAGATTTCCGAAAGGCTACCCGGTAGCCGAGATTACCGAAGTAGAGCGCGATCCACATCAAAAATTTGCCGTCATTAACGCAACACCGGCTGCAGCGCTGAATCAAAATCGTGAAGTGCTTCTCGTTTGGTCAGGCGAACAAATAGCCAGAGACGAACTCGCAAACGCCATTAAGAAAGAACAAGGTAACTACGCGCAGACGGCCGGCGGAACGCCTTGACCCTAATGCGACGACGCACTTTGGTAGCAATCGCTGCCAGCACCTTTCTCAGTTTCGCTTTAACCATTGCACCACTGCCAGAATGGTTGACGCCCTATCGTCCCGACTTCGTAGCGCTGACACTTTTCTTTTGGTTAGTCAGCGTACCGAACTGGATTGGAGTCGGGGTGGCCTGGTCATTCGGGATGTTGCTGGATACGTTACACGGCAGTCTGCTGGGACAACACGCTCTTGCACTCACCGTGCTCTCGTTTATTACTTTAAAGTTTCACCAGCGCATTCGCGTGTTTACGATTTGGCAAGAATTAATCGCACTACTTCTGTTACTCAGTGTCTATCACTTTCTACTCTTTTGGTCTGACGGAATTGGTAATCAAACGTTAAACTACGGATGGAGTCACCTGGCACAACTGTTCGCCAGCATCGCCATCTGGCCGGCTTGGGTCTTGTTGCTTAACGCACTCGCCCGCCGCGCCCGATAAACCTGAAACTTACTCAAAGCTGGAATCGCCATGAGCGGTCGCGATCCGATAAAAGACACGAATTACGAACAGGTCGTGTTCACTGCACGCGCGCTGTTTGCGGGCGGTTTTGCGCTAATCCTGCTCGGAATCCTGATTTTTCGACTGGTGACGCTGCAAATCTTCAATTACGAGCACTATCAAACGCTTTCTCAGGGAAATCGTGTACGAATTGAGCCTGTACCGCCAACCCGAGGGCTAATATTTGACCGAAACGGCACCCTGTTGGCCGAAAACCTGCCCGCCTACCAGCTTGAGCTGATTCCCGAGCAGGTCGACGACCTCGACTCAACGCTTGCCAAGCTGCGCCTTCTTGACCTCCTGTCCGAGGAGGACGAGGAACGATTCAGGGCCACTTTAAAGAAGACGTCGAGACGATTTGTTCCGGTACCGCTCAAGTTTCGCTTGACGGAAGAAGAGTTGGCCCGTTTTGCTGTTCAGCGTCCGCGATTTCCAGGAGTGGACATTCGCGCACGACTCGCTCGCCACTACCCGCTAAATCATTCCGGAGTCCACGCAATCGGTTACGTTGGCAGCTTGTCGGTCAACGACCTCGCAAACGTTGAGTCTTCTTTGTACGCGGGCACTACCCACATTGGAAAAAGCGGCGTTGAGCGAGCCTACGAAGACTTACTCCACGGTGAAGTCGGCTACCGTCAGGTAGTGGTTAACGCACAGGGTCGCGCCCTGCAAGTTCTCGACGGCAATCCGCCTACCCCTGGCAACGATTTGTATCTCACACTGGATGTGCCCACGCAGCTCGCGGCCGAGGAAGCCCTGACCGACCGGCGCGGCGCGGTCGTTGCCATTGATCCTAACAATGGCGAAGTTCTGGTACTGGTCAGCACACCCGGCTACGACCCAAATCCGTTTGGTGTGGGCCTGAGTCAGGCCGACTACGCACTGCTGAGAGACGACCCGGACAAGCCTTTTCTTAATCGTGCGTTAAGCGGCCAGTACCCGCCGGGCTCAACTGTTAAACCGATTCTGGGTCTGGCCGGATTGCACTATGGCGTATCGAACACGTGGGAAAAAACATACTGTCAGGGCCATTTTTCAATTCCGGGCAACGAACACCGCTATCGCGACTGGAAAATCGAGGGGCACGGCGAAGTAACGCTGTCTTCTTCTATCGAGCAGTCTTGCGACGTCTACTTTTACGAAATGGCGCTTGAACTTGGCATCGACCGAATGAACAACTTCATGAGTGCTTTTGGTTTTGGCCAAACCACAGGCATAGACATACGCGGAGAACGGCGCGGTATTAATCCGTCGCGCGCCTGGAAAAAACGACGCTTCAAAAAACCCGCCGATCAAGTTTGGTTCCCGGGCGAAACCGTTATCACCGGAATCGGTCAGGGCGCCATGCTCGCCACTCCTATGCAGCTGGCTTACGCCACCGCTACGGTAGCAACGCGCGGTCGCCGCTTTAAACCGCGACTGGTTGAGGCCGTGCGTGATCCGTTGACCGGAGAAATCATTAAGCGACCACCTGAACCTCACGACGTTGTGAGTATTAAAAACGACGCTAACTGGCAGTACATTATCGACTCCATGGTCGACGTGATGCACAGCGCCAGAGGCTCAGCACGAGCCAGCGGGCTGAACAGCAGCTACCGCATTGCAGGCAAAACGGGCACGGCTCAAGTTTTCACCGTCGGACAGGACGAAAAGTACGACGAACTCGAATTAACGGAACGCATGAAAGACCACGCCTGGTTTGTCGCCTTTGCACCGGTCGAAAAACCCCGCATTGCGATTGCCGTTCTGGTGGAAAATACCGGAGGTGGCAGCTCAACGGCCGCACCAATCGCCAGACGAATACTCGACGCATACCTGCTTGACCGCGAGCGGTCTGAATTATGAATCTCGACATAAGTCTGGACCAACGAGAACAGCACGCCCCCATCAACCTGGTAGGGCGTATGCTGCAGAAGCTGCACATTGACGGCATGCTTTTGGTCTTGCTTATGCTTATTTGCGCAACCGGCCTGTTCGTTTTGTACAGCGCCGACGGCCAGAGCTTCGGGCGCGTTAACCGACAGCTCATTCGAATGTTAGTCGCGTTTGGCGGTGCGATTGTGATTGCTCAAATGTCGCCCAACCTGCTTCGCATGTGGGCTCCTTTTTTGTTTATCGCAGGACTTATATTACTCGTGCTGGTTGAATTCACCGGCAACATCGGCAAGGGTGCCCAGCGCTGGCTCGATGTCGGACTCTTTACCTTTCAGCCCTCCGAGATCATGAAACTGGCCGTACCCATGGCAGTAGCCTGGTATTTACACAAAAAGTCATTGCCGCCCAATTTCAAAACTCTCGGTGTGTGTGCGCTCATTATAGTCGCACCTGCCTACCTGATTCTAAGACAGCCTGACCTGGGAACCGCGCTGCTGATCGCCAGTTCGGGCATTTTGGCGATTTTCTTTGCCGGGCTCTCGAAACGCCTCATTTTGGGTCTTGGCATGCTGGCGGCCGCGGCGGCTCCGGCTGTTTGGCATTTTGATCTTATTCGGGACTATCAGAAACAACGTATTCTCACCATGTTTAATCCCGAGAGCGACCCTCTGGGCGCTGGCTACCACATTATTCAATCCAAAATTGCGATTGGCTCAGGAGGCTTGTTTGGCAAAGGCTGGCTTAACGGCACCCAGTCGCAGCTTGAGTTTTTACCCGAACGCTCCACCGATTTTATTTTTGCCGTACTCGGCGAAGAATTTGGACTCATGGGGCTGTTAACCCTGCTGCTGCTCTACTTGTTAATCGCGGCGCGTGGCATGGTCATAGCCAATCATGCGCAAGACACCTTTTCCCGACTACTCGCCGGTAGCATCAGCGGCACGTTTTTTGTTTACGTTTTCGTTAATACCGGCATGGTCACCGGACTGTTGCCCGTTGTAGGCGTACCGCTCCCGCTCGTTAGCTATGGAGGCACATCAATGGTGACCATTATGGCGGGTTTCGGTATCCTTATGTCCATTCACTCTCACCGTAAATTCATGGCGAAATAATGCACCCAACTTTAGCTACCCTGCGCTTTTTAGTTCTGATCACAACCCTGCTGTTTACGGCCCACGCAAGCGCACTCGATGTAACTCGCGACAACGTCAAACAGTTCATCAACAATATGGTTGAAACTCACAATCTTGATCGCGAGAGCGTCACGAACGTACTCAAGCAGGTTGAAATTAAAGAATCCATTCTGGAAGCCATGCGACGGCCCGCTGAAAAAAGCAAAGCCTGGCACGAATACCGCAATATTTTTCTTAAAGAACGACGCATCAATCAGGGTGTAGCGTTTTGGCAAGAGCACCGTGAAGCGATAGAGCGAGTCTCGAAAGAGCGCGGCGTTCCACCTGAAATTATCGTCGCCATTATTGGTGTCGAAACCAATTACGGCCGCCTTAAAGGCAGCTATCGGGTCATTGACGCGCTCGCCACTCTCGCGTTTGACTACCCACGTCGCAGCCCATTCTTCACCAAGGAGCTCGAGAATTTCTTCTTGCTCGCCAACGAAGAACCTATCGATCTGCTCGCCGCCAAAGGGTCTTACGCCGGCGCTATGGGTGCACCCCAGTTTATGCCGAGCAGCTATCGCAACTACGCCTCCGACGGGGACGCGGACGGATCCATCGACTTGTTTAACAACTGGGACGACGTGTTTGCCAGCATAGCCAATTACTTTATTGACCACGGCTGGCAGTCTGAAGCGCCCATCGTATCTCGTGCGACCGCCGACTTGCGTCTGGCCAAGCGGCTCGAACTGAAGAGAATTTTGGCCGTCTATCGCGTTGGTTTTTTGCACAGCCAGGGGATTGAATTCGACAGCACTGCACACGAGGACGAATTAGCGCTGGTGATGAACCTGGAAGGCAAGGACGAAATCGAAACATGGGTAGGCTACGAAAACTTCTACGTCATTACCCGCTACAATCACAGTAAAATGTACGCTATGGCGGTACACCAGCTGGGACAGAACATACGTCAAGGTGTCGAAGCTCTTGACTAGACGCATACATTCGCCGCTTGCCTCGCTGTTAAAACACCGCACCGCAGGCGGCATTCTTTTAGCGCTTATGCTGCTCGGTCTGAACGGCTGCGCGACAGCTACTCAACGCACGACGCCTACGAGCGGTAGTTCTGGCAGCACGGCACAGGTGCCACCCGCTCCGGCCGCGCTGCCGTCTGGCTACGTTCGCTCCTACGTGGTGTTTGGCCAGCGCTACTACATATTAGGAAGCGCCTCCGGTTTTCACGAGGAAGGCCTTGCCTCGTGGTACGGACCGAAATTCCACGGCCGCAAAACCGCCAACGGCGAGACCTACAACATGCACGGCATTTCAGCGGCCCACAAAAGCCTGCCGCTTGGCACTTGGGTCCGGGTAACAAATCTGGATAACCAAAGGTCATTAGATTTGCGTATTAACGACAGAGGGCCTTTCGTCGACGATCGCATCATCGACCTGTCCTTTGCGGCCGCCAAAGCGTTGGACGTTGTTGGCCCCGGCACAGCTCCAGTTCGAGTTGTTTTTCTGGAAGATATCATTGGCCGCTCCTCTTCCGCCGGAGCCACGTCACCGCAAAACAACTATCAAGACACGCATCAGGGTGATGTGGTGACGGCGACAATCGATCGGCCGGCCATTATTGTCAGCACGCCGGCACCGCCAACCCCTCAGCCCATCACACCACCAGAGCCAGTAGCGGAGCCGTTGACAACTTACGTTCCGCCCGCTGCCAGTCAAACAGGTAATCCGGTCGCACCTGCTGTCGCGGTTGCTGGCACAGAGTTCGCAGCTCAGGGTTACATTCAGGTGGCGTCATTTGGTGAACAGGCCAACGCCGAACGAATGTCAACACAGCTCAAACAATCCGGCTTCAACAATGTCATAATTCAGGCTCAGTCGATCAACAACAAACTGCTTCATCGTGTTCGTATCGGACCGCTCGAGTCGGCTGCGCAACAGCAAAGCCTGCTCGACAAACTGTACGCCATAGGATTGCGAGGAGCGCGCGTCGTTACCCGATAGAACGTTCGAACTGGCCGCTAACCGGCCTGACACAGCACATAATCGTATTACTCACCCCGATTTTCCGCGAGACCCACACTATGCATTCAATTCGCCTGTTCCTGGTCAGCCTGGCACTTGCCGTATCTGTTACCGCCCTGGGCCAAACACCCATTCCGGCTGCACCGTCGATTAACGCCAAAAGCTACCTCATTAGAGATCACAACAGCGGCAAACTGATCGCGGAAAAAAATTCGCACCAGCGACTGGCACCCGCCAGCATTACCAAGCTCATGACCGCTTACGTCACGTTTAAGAAACTGGCCGAAGGCAGCATCACACTCGAAAGCATGGTCCCCATTAGCAAGCGAGCATACGACTCCGAAGGTTCGCGGATGTTTGTCGAAATCAACAGCAAAGTGCGCATGGAAGATTTAATTAAAGGCATGATTGTCCAAAGTGGCAACGACGCGAGCATTGCCATTGCTGAATTTATTGGCGGTACCGAAGAAGTGTTCGCCACGTTAATGAATTATCACGCCGACGCGCTGGGCATGGATAACAGTCAGTTTTTGAACAGCACTGGACTGCCTACCGAAGGGCACTACTCCACGGCCTGGGACATCGCCGCGTTAACCAGCGCCATCATTGATGAATTTCCGGAGTACTACCGCTGGTACAGTCAGAAGAAATTTACGTACAACAGCATCCCACAGTCCAACCGCAATACACTGCTGTGGACTGACAGCACGGTGGACGGTGTTAAAACCGGCTTTACTGAAGAAGCCGGTTACTGCCTTGTTTCATCAGCTCTGCGCGGTGAAATGCGGCTGGTGGCCGTGGTCCTCGGCACCCCTACAAAGAAAGGCCGCGCCAATGCCAGTCAGTCGTTACTCAATTACGCCTACAACTTTTATAGAACTCACCGCCTGTATGAAGCCGGCGCTGCGCTGGCCACCGTCAAAGTCTGGAAGGCCGACGACAAAAACCTGCCAGTCGGTCTTCAGGACGAGCTGTATGTGACCATACCGAAAGGGCAATACGATTCGTTGCAAGCCACTATGAATCTGCAAGAGCCCCTGAGCGCTCCGATTACGGCCGAGACGCCGCTCGGCAGCGTCACGGTTGAACTGCAAGGCGAAGTCGTCGCTCAAATTCCTTTGGTTGCACTTCGCGACGTGGCCGAAGGCAGCTGGTTTCAACGTCTAAGCGACAGCGTAATGCTGTGGTTTGAGTAAACCACGTGATCGACGAACGTGTTCTGCCGTTTGCGTATTTAAACGGAGAGATCATCCCCATTGAGCAGGCCAGTGTGCCTGCTCTCGACCGCGGGTTTTTGTTTGGTGACGCCATTTACGAGGTGATTCCCGTCTACGCCGGGAAACTGTTTCGAGCACAAAGCCACGTAGACCGGCTCATGAGCGGGCTCAACAAAATTGGCATCGAGGCAAAGCAAACTGCGCAGGACTGGCGCGTCGTGTTCCAACAGACTGCACAGGCTAACGGCGCCATGGATCAGTACATCTACCTTCAGGTCACTCGAGGCGTGAGTCATTTTCGGGATCACGCTACACCGGCCGACTTGACCCCGCTCGTGTTTGCCATGTCGCAACGCCTACCACCACGAACTGATCAGGCGTCGCAAAAGGGCATCAATGCCGTACTGCTGCCCGACACTCGCTGGTCGCGTTGTGACATTAAGTCGACCTCCCTGCTCGCTAACGTACTGCTGCGGCAAAGCGCGCTCGAGAAAGACTGTGTAGAAGCGATTTTACACCGGGACGGATGGGTTACCGAAGGGGCAGCGAGTACAGTGATGTTAATTATCGACGACACACTTGTTGTTCCACCCAACAATCACGAAGTATTACCGGGCACGACGCGAAGACTTGCGGTTGAACTTGCCGAAACGATCAACGTCAAATGCATTACCAGAAAATTCAGCGTAGACGAGTTGCACGGCGCCACCGAAATATTGATAAGCGCTGCAACCAAGGAAATTTTACCCGTTTGCACTGTCGACCAGAAGCCAGTCGGCGCAGGTTTACCTGGCCCGATCTGGAAACAACTGGACAGCGCATACCAGACTTACAAGGCCGCTGTTATTGCGGATTCATAATAATGAGCAATGAAGAAACCCTGATCGAATTTCCGTGCACCTTTCCGATTAAGGTAATGGGTCACAGCGGACCCGATATTCGCGAAGCGATTGAGCGAGCAATTGCTGAAAAGGCCGAAACCGGACTACCAGTCGATATTCAGACCCGTCCAAGCCGGACCGGCAAGTACATGGCCTACACCGTTACCTGCACCTACCAGTCAAAAGCCGAGCTTGATGCCATGTATCAGGCGTTCACGTCCATTGACGGCGTGAGAATGGTGCTGTGAGCCATCTGATTATCCGTCATCTCGGCCGCCGCGACTATGTCCCGGTTTGGGAAGAGATGAAGACGTTTGTAGCGGATCGACCGAAAGACGCCCATGGCGAGATTTGGGTGGTAGAGCACAACCCGGTGTTTACGCTGGGTAGTAACGCCAAGCCAGAACATCTGCTCGCACCCGACGATATTCCGGTCGTGCCGGTAGACCGCGGCGGTCAAGTGACGTACCACGGTCCAGGGCAACTTGTTGTGTACCCTCTTGTCTACCTGACCCGGACCGGGCTGGGCGTGCGCGACTTGGTAACAGCGCTGGAACTCAGCGTGGTCGATTTGCTCGCTGATTCCAACATCGAGGCTTATCCTCGTAAAGATGCTCCGGGCGTTTATGTCGATCAGAAGAAAATCGCCAGCATCGGCCTTCGCATCAAGCGAAACTGGAGCTATCACGGCCTGTCTTTGAACGTTAACATGGACCTTGAGCCGTTCCAGCGGATCAACCCGTGCGGATTCGCAGGCCTTGAAATTACACAGTGCAGCGCACTGGGCGGCCCGACTTCACTGGAATCGGCGACCAAGCAATATATACCTCATCTGTTGAAACATCTGCGTTATGATACGAAACTTGTAACTTCACTGCCCGAGACTGCCTGAACCATGGACACTTCTGAACACACTCAACGCCCGCGTCCTGCGAAGCTAGAACCCGGTAAGAAAATGACGGCCGCCGAAAAAATGGCACGCATCCCCGTCAAGATCGAACCCACCACAGAACGCGTACGCAAGCCGTCGTGGTTAAGAGTCAAAGCGCCCACCACCAAAGCGGTAAGAGCGCTTAAAGAAGTGCTTCGCGAAAACCGGCTTCACACAGTCTGCGAAGAGGCTAACTGCCCCAATTTGACCGAGTGTTTTGGCCACGGCACCGCCACGTTCATGATTATGGGTGACATCTGTACCCGCCGCTGCACGTTCTGCGACGTAGCCCACGGTCGTCCAAAGGGTTTGGACGCCGAAGAACCCGCGAACCTGGCGCGAACCATCGCCGCCATGAAACTAAATTACGTCGTCATCACGTCCGTCGATCGTGACGATTTGCGTGACGGCGGCTCCCAGCATTTCGTGGACTGCATCCAGGCTATTCGGGACTCAAGCCCCGATTGCCGCATCGAAGTGTTGGTTCCCGATTTTCGCGGTCGCCACGACCGCGCACTCGATATTATGGAAAAAGCGCCACCCGATGTATTTAACCATAATATCGAAACCGTGCCCCGCATCTATCGGGAAGTCAGACCCGGTTCGGATTACCAGCACTCACTCACTCTGCTGGCCGACTTCAAAAAGCAGCATCCGGGCGTTGCTACCAAGAGCGGCCTGATGGTCGGCATTGGCGAAGACCTCGACGAAGTGATCGACGTATTCAAAGATTTGCGGAATCACAACGTAGACATGCTAACGGTTGGCCAGTATTTGCAGCCCAGCAAACATCATATGCCCGTCAGCCGCTTCGTCACACCCGACGAATTCAAGGAGCTTGAGCGCGTTGGATATGACCTGGGGTTTACACATGTGGCCAGCGGGCCACTGGTTCGCTCCTCCTACCACGCGGATCAGCAAGCACTTCATTTGACCTAAACACCTTCATTTTTAATAGTAATTCTTATAAAAAAGCACCCTAAGCCATTCTTTTATAAGGATTATGTGCTTTATTCAATGGTGAACCATTGTAAAAAGTCGTGGCGACGGTAGCATTTTGCTAATCCGTCGCTATAATTCGCTCGAAGTTTGGGGCAACGCGGCCGTTTGTGGCTGTAGGATTATTTGAGGTGACCATTAGGTTTTTGGCTGTTTGACGGCCTTACACCACTGGGGAATTTCACCTATAATCCTTCCGTCGACTGAAACATCGTCGAACGCTTTATCTCTAATAAAATTTGGGTTGGATGTGTCAGCTTATGCTGATGCTTATTTTTGTGAAAATAGATTAGGGTTACCTGGAGGTACTCTTCGATGAACTTACGTAATACTTTCGTACTGTTGACATCAGCTGCGCTATTGGCGCTGTCTGGTTGTGCTCAGTCTACAGGCGGCGCAAGCCAGTCTGCAGCTAGCCAGTCGTCTGCAAGCCAGTCTTCTGCTGGTCAGTCTTCTAGCCAATCAGCTAGTCAGTCAGCTAGCCAGGCAAGCCAGGGCGTAGCCGCTCCAGCTCCTACCGGCAATTCTGACGACAATATGCAGTCACGCAAACTCGCTATGCTTGAAAAAGAGCTAGCCGAGCGTGATCGCAGCATCGCCGCAATGCGTGGTGAACTTAACAAAGCTCGCAACATGCAGTGTGAGACCAGTTCTACTGAAGCCATGTGTTCAAACACTGGCAGCAACCTGTTCCCACCAAACCCGCGTCCGGGTGAGTGCTATGCACGTGTGATCCTTCCTGCTAAATATGAAACCACTTCAGAAACCATTACGGTTAAAGAAGCTTCAGAGCGCATCGAAGTCATTCCTGCTCGCTACGCACCAGGCACCGAGCGTGTTCTGGTTAAAGCAGCTTCAACACGTCTGGAAAACATTCCTGCTACGTACAAAACTGTAGAAGAGCGCCTTTTGGTTCGCCCTGCTACCGTACGTCTGGAACAGATTCCTGCGACCTTCAAAACAGTAGAAGAGCGTGTTCTGGTTCGTCCAGCAAGCGTTCGTCTGGAAAACATTCCTGCTACGTTTAAAACCGTTCAGGAACGTGTACTGATCAAGCCTGCTTCTACTCGTCTGGAAACCATTCCAGCCAAGTACGGCCCTGGTTCTGAGCGCGTTGTTGTTCAGCCTGCTTCTGTTCGTCTGGAAACCATTCCTGCTGTTTTCGAAACACGCACTGAACAGGTTCTGGTTCGCCCTGAAACAACTCGTCTGGTTAGCACACCTGCTGAGTACCGCACTGTAACCGAACGTGTACTGGACAAGCCTGCCCACACTGAGTGGAAGCGTGGCACCGGCATCGGTTCAGGCACTGGCGTAGGTTTTGGTGGAGCGGCTGCACAGGTTGAGCGTTATGGCGACACCGATCAGCGAATCATCGAAACTCGTGTCGACGACACCGGTGAGGTGATGTGTCTGGTTGAAGTACCTGCTACTTACAAGACTGTTTCGAAGCAAGTACTAGTTAAGCCAGCTGCAACACAGTCAATCGTTGTTCCTGCTGAGTACCGCACTGTCACAACTGAAGTAATGACTCGTCCTGCTTCTACTCGTGAAATCCCGGTTCCTGCTCAGTATGCAAACGTTGACACCACTGTAACGATCAAAGAAGCAACTACTCGTGAAGTGACTGTTCCTGCTGAATACGCAAACGTTCCTACTCAGGTCATTGATACTCCAGCAAGCGTACGTGAAATTCCTGTACCTGCTCAGTACAAGACTGTAAGCAAGCGCGTTATGGATCGTCCTGCAAGCACTCGTGAGATTCCGATTCCTGCTGAATACAAGACAGTCAGCAAGCGCGTAATCGATCGTCCTGCCAGCACTCGTGAAGTAGCTGTTCCTGCTGTATACAGCAACGTTGAAACCACTAAGCTTGTAGCGGCTGCTACTGAGCGTCGTATCCCGATTCCTGCGGAGACACGCGTAGTAACCAGCACAAACAAGGTTAGCGAAGAGTCAATCGAATGGCGTCCAGTTCTGTGTGAAATCAACATGACTGCGCAAAACGTTAGCTCTTTGCAGGCCGCTCTGCAAAAGACCGGTTGCTGCAAGTGCGGTCCTAACCGTAACGAATGTAAAGTTGACGGCGTACTGGGTCGTTGCACCCTCAACGCTACTCAGTGTTACGCAAAGCGTAAAGGTCTGCCTTCAGGTGATAAGTACGTCACCATCGAAGTCATTCGTTCGCTTGGTCTGAAGTTCTAAACAACTTCTGACACTGCTCGATAAAGCAGCCGCGTCCTTGTAAGGGCGCGGCTGTTTTTTTATGCTCTGTTCATGAATTCAAGATCCTCAATGAAACCTGTCAAACATCTTCTGATCTCACTCACTATTGTCGTGCTGAGTGGTTGCGTCTCCGTTAACTATCCTGTTGAAGAAGTTGAAAGAGCACGCATTGGTGAAATCGTATCGACTAATCCTGAGGTTCTTGAACAGCTTGCGAAGATTTCCGAGCTTGAACAAGCTCTGCTTAGGCTGGGTCCCGATGTTGACCGACTCGAAGCGGCGAACATTGCCGGGTCGTCAGTCAACTACTCGCTGGAACTAGCGGAAGAATACAAGCTGACCAAACAGCCGGTTATTCACAATGTGTTGGTTAACTACGGCTTAAAACCTCGTGGGCTGTGCATACACTTTGCTGAAGACCTGCTTCGTATGTTGCTGGCTAAAAACCTGCGTACCTTCGATGTCTACTGGGGCGTCGCTTATCCGACCGAACGTTTTCGACTTGAGCACTCTTCCGCGGTTGTCACCGCCAAAGGCCAGCCGTTCGAAACGGGTATTGTTTTAGACGGGTGGCGTAACTCTGGTGATTTGTATTTTGTCCGCGTGCCTGATGACACCCGCTACACGTGGGAACTGTTTGACGACAAAGTTACCGAAGAGCATCGGCTCAAGCTTAAGAAGCAAGCTGAAAAAACGACGCCAAATAACCAATAGATAGTCGGTACATGCTATACACTCTCCATAGGATTGGCATCCTGTTAACCTGAAAATTTAATCGGAGAACCCTCACCGGTTAAAAACCGATTGACCTCTTGCAGTCGCTCAGGTGTCCCCACGTCCCACCAGTAGCCTTGAAACGAGCAGGCGCTCACCAGCTGTTGCGCAATCCACTCGTGTAACAACGGCCCAAGAGAGCGACGACCGGTTATCGATGCGAACAGCTCTGGTCGATATACGCCCATGCCGCTGAAGGTTAACTTTGAAAGACGCCGAGTAACGGTGTCTGAATTTTCTTCCACATGGTCGCCCCCAATTCGCCCAGACTGACTAGGGGTTCCAGAGGCCCTCAGGCTACCCAACTGATAGAACCGACTTCCACCGGCATCAGTCTCATAGTAAAAATCGCCCCATTTGTTGTGCACTGGATTCGAAACCATAACGAGATGAGCCATTTCACTTTGCTTGTTTTTGTCATTCAAAGCGGTACGCAACAAATGCATTGGGTAGTCAGTCCAAATGTCGCCGTTCACCACGGCAAACGGCTCAGTCCCTAACAGAGGAAGCGCCTTCGCAATGCCTCCAGCGGTTTCAAGCGCACCGTCCGTTTCAATTGAATACGCAATATCAAGACCAAAGCGTTGACCGTCACCAAGCGTCTCCATGATCTGATCACCCAGCCACGCGACGTTAATAACAAGCTCATTAAAGCCGGCCGAGGCCAGAGCGCGTATGTGGTATTCAATTAAAGGCAAACCAGCCAATGTCAGCAGAGGTTTGGGCGTTCTCTCGGTGAGTGCTCCCATTCGAGAGCCACGTCCGGCTGCCAATATCATCGCCCTCATAAATCAGCGCTACCCGCATTAAGCCTTGGTAAAATACGCTCCGTCAATAACTGCGCCAGCCAGTTGTAACGCTCGACCCCTTTGGTTGCCTTCACAACGTACGCCAACGTTCGCGGTATATCGTTCAAGTACCCGTCCTTGCCGTCACGATGCCACAGACGAGCGAATATGCCGCCAACTTTTAAGTGTCGCTGTATACCCATTGCGTGAAACTGTCGTCGCGCGTCTTCTTCATTTAATTGAAATCCGGACTCGCTGGCGAGAGTCAAATAATATGCGAACAGCTCCTCCAGGTCGTCAGGGTGCAATCGGATGTAGCAATCTTTAAGTAAGGACACGACGTCGTAGAGAAGCGGTCCATGCATCGCGTCCTGAAAATCAAGCAGACCAAGAGGCTCGGTTTCGGGTGCTGAACTGGCGCTAACCCCTTTTGATTCGGGCACCATTAGATTACGGCTGTGAAAATCACGGTGCACGAACACACGTGGCTGGCTCAGCGCGTCATCAACCAGCTGCGACGTAAGCCTCGCCCATTCTTTCTCGTCCTGAAGAGACCAGCTCAGATTCAAATGGCGGTGAAGTAACCACGGCCGGAACAGTTCCATTTCCTGACGCAGAAACGCCCCATCGTAATCGGGGCACATTGCGCCGTCAGCCTCGGCCTGCATACCGGCCAACTGTTCAAGTGCCCGTTTATAATGGGACAAGGAAACAGCATTCAACGGCTGGTCGTCACCGCTATCCAGACTGGACAACAAAGTGGTGCTGCCAAAATCCTCAAGCAACATGAAACCAGACTCTGGCTCCCATCCGTGTACTTCTGGCACGGCTACATCATGTGCTTTTAGCGCCAGAGCCAAACGGTTAAACGGCCGCGTATCTTCCTGAGGCGGCGGCGCATCCATAACGATGTAGCTGTTTGTTGCTGTATGCGCACGATAGTAGCTTCGAAAGCTGGCATCAGCCGATGCGACCGTCAATTTTACAGGTCGTTCAGCCACGATATTTCCCAGCCAGCGGGCCAGTTCAGTCAGTCTCGGCAGGTCCGTTGAGATCCCTTCGAAATCGATGCCGTTTAAATTGAAGGCGGCCATAATCTATGCCATTGTAGCGACGGTAATCTCGCCATTGTAGCGGCGTTGTCAGGGATTTTCAGTGCCCTTGCAGTGCTTTGTAGGATAGCGCGCTCAAGCTGTGAATTTTTCTCACCCTCCCAAACAGACTCAACGATCGCTGTGGCTCCGTGTGGCTGCCTTGACAGCCTGTGCAGGCCTGTCGAGCGTAGCGTTGGCGATGGATCCGGCTGAATGCTACGTCAGACCGGAGGTAGTCTCGGAACCCGTTGATGTCACAAGCTCAGAGGTGTTGCTGAGTGCGCGCCGCGCAGATCTCCAGCCAGAAGGCGTCTCGACGCTAACCGGCGATGTCACTGTGAGCTATCAAGGTCGCGTCATCACGGCTGACTCGGCTCGATATGACGCCCTGACGCAAAAGTTCGATGTCGATGGCAACGTCAAATTAAATTCGCCGAACCTCCGAGTGCAAGGGAGCGACGCCGAATTTTCGTCATTGACCGATGAAGGATCGTTTTCGCAAGCCAGCTTCGAGCTATTGGATCGAAACGGACGAGGAGATGCTGGCCGCATCGAAGTCAGAGAGAACAATAAGCTCATTCTCCGAGACGTCAGATACACAGCGTGCCCGCAAGGCCAAAACGACTGGCGCTTTGTTGCTCCCGAACTTCAGATTGACCGCGACAATCAGATTGGTACGGGCCGTAACGTGCGGGTTGAGTTTAAAGGGGTCCCGATACTCTACACACCCTTCATATCGTTCCCGGTTGGTGACGCACGCAAATCGGGATTATTGCTGCCAAATTTCGGTACCAATGACCGCAGCGGCATGGATATCGCTCTGCCCTACTACTGGAACATTGCGCCCAACTACGACGCCATGATTACGCCGCGCTATCTGTCAAAACGCGGGGCTCAAATAGGCGTCGATGCTCGCTATTTGTTTGCCAACACCGAAGGCGAATTTGAAGTCCAGTATTTACCCAACGATGACTTGACTGACAGTGACCGGGCGCTGGGGCGCTGGGTACACTCATCCAAATTTGGCAACGGCGTGCGCTTCGAGGTCGATGCTGAAGACGTTAGCGACGGAGAGTATTTCGAAGACTTGAGCGGCTCTCTGGCTGGCGCTTCACTGACTCACCTCGAACGAGTAGTGGAAATTGCGCGCGACGGCCGATATGTGAGCATGGGCATTCGGGGTCAGGCTTTTAATACACTCGACGACACCATACTTGACATAAATGAACCCTATAAACGCCTGCCTCAAATCTGGTTCAGCAGCCAATTCGGCGGACCGAATCGTTTCAGTGGTCGACTCCGCGGCGACATCACCAATTTCGAACGGGAAATCGGGGCTCGCGGATGGCGCGCGGACTTACAGCCGTCCCTCTCATGGCCGATAAACGGTAACGCGTACTCATTGGAACCGCGTGTCTCGCTTGTGCATACCGAATACGATTTGAAAGAAGTTAATTTTGCCGGCCAAGCGGAACGGCAGACACGCACCGTGCCGATATACAGTCTGGACGGTCAGCTTTTTTTCGAACGCCTGGTCGGTTCGAACGGGGAGCGCCGACAAACGCTTGAGCCGCGTGTTCGCTACACTCACATTCCGTTTGTCGATCAAAATGATATTCCGATTTTTGACAGCGGCAACCCGGACGTAAACCTGGTGCAGCTGTTTCGCGACAACCGCTATACGAGCGTTGACCGAATCGGAGATACCGACCAGCTTAGCGTGGGACTTACTACCCGCCTGTTTGACGATCGCAACGGTCGCGAGTTACTCACAGCAACGCTCGGCCAGGCGCTCTTCTTTGGCCAGCGCTCGGTACGTCTGCCCGGAGAGAGCATTGAGGGCAATTCGTCGAACCTCATCGCTGAAATTGGACTCGGCCTGAGTCGCAGCTGGAGAGCCGATCTCGAGTACCAGTGGCAGCCTGAGGATCAGGAAACAGCCAGAGCGATTGTACGGCTGCAATACCGCCCGGGCGGCAATAAGGTGCTCAACCTGTCATACCGATTCCAACGTAACGATCTGGAACAATCGGACCTGTCATTTGCCTGGCCTATCGGCGACAATTGGAACATCGTTGGTCGGTGGAATTACTCACTGGACGAACAACGCACACTTGAGCGCTTTGCCGGCGTGGAATATTCACGGTGCTGCTGGTCAGCCCGCCTGGTTTCACGGCGATTTCTAAACAACCGCAGCGGCGGTCAGGATACGGCACTTTTTGCTCAAATCGAACTCAAAGGACTCACGAGCATTGGCGCGCGAGTCGATGCATTTTTAGAACGAGGAATACTTGGGTATGGCCAAGATATTGAATAACCGACGATTTTTAATCACGGCATGGCTTCTGATCACGAGTTTCGGTGCTCAGGCGCAGGACAACCCGGGCACTGGTGCGTTTCTGGACGGCATCGTAGCGGTTGTAAACGATGGTGTCGTGCTGCGCAGTGAGCTAGACCGGCAGGTTGAAGCCATTTCGACTCAGCTACTGGTTAACGATGTAGAGCTGCCGCCAGCCGATGTGCTGGAGAAGCAAATCCTTGAGCGGCTGGTCATTGAAGAAATTCAAATTCAACGCGCTGGACGCCTTGGCATTGGCGTGACGGACGATATGGTTAACGCCGGCATCTCCCGGGTCGCCCAGCGTGCCGGTATCACCCTCAGCGACCTTCCAGAAGTGCTCGCCCAGCAGGGCGTTGACTACATTTCCTACCGCGACAACGTTCGTCGCGAAATGACGCTTGACCAATTGCGCCAGCGCGATCTGATGGGCCGAATTTCAGTGACTAAAGAAGAAGCCGAGCAGTATCTGGCATCGGCTAACGCAGCGGACGACAACGAGTATGAAATTTCTCAAATTCTCATACCCGCCCCTTCTGACGGTGATCCTGAAGTGCTCGCAGAACTGCAAGCGAAAATTGACGATATCCACGCGCAGCTCGAAGACGGTAAAGACTTCGGCAGTCTGGCTGTCAGTTTTTCAGCGGGTCAAAACGCGCTTAGCGGCGGCAAGATTGGTTGGCGCAAACACTCGGAATTGCCGAAGCTGTTCGCTGACGCGGTCGCCACACTGACCCCAGGAAAATTTTCTACCCCTATTCGCAGTAACAGCGGTTTTCACATTGTCAGGCTCGACGACAAGCGAGGTAACTCACGACCGCCCGTTATTGTGACCGAGTTTCAACCCCGGCACATTCTGATCGAGACCAACGAAATTCGAACCGAGTCCGCGGCACTTGCCAAAGCGCAGACGCTTTATCAGCGCCTGAGTAACGGCGAAGACTTCACCGAACTGGCCAAAAATGAATCCGACGATCGCGGTAGCGCTACGAGCGGTGGCGATTTGGGCTGGAGCGGACCCGGTGTGTTTGTACCACCGTTTGAGGCCAAGCTAAGAGAACTTGAGGTGGGTGAACTAAGCGGCCCGGTTAAAACCCAGTTTGGCTATCACATTATTGAACTGATGGATAAACGCCAGTCAGACAAAACCGAAGAAGCGATTTTGAACGAAGCCGCGGGTCAGATACGGGTACGGAAGGCGCAGGAAGAATCTGAAAGCTGGCTACTTCGAATGCGCGATGAAGCGTTCGTAGACTACCGTCTGTAAAAGCAGCGTCGCGTAACAACATCGTGCAACATTCGCCTGTTATTGTGGTGAGCTCCGGCGAGCCTGCCGGAATTGGCCCTGATCTGTGCATCTTGCTGGCAGCGAAAAACTGGCGTGCACGCATCGCTATTGTCGGCGACGTCGAACTGCTGCGCTCGCGCGCTGCGGTCCTTGGTGTCGAAGCACAGCTGGTCGAAAAGTCGTCTTTGACTGAAGTGACACTCCACGAGCCCGGCACGTTACAAGTGATCCACGTGCCGCTCAGCGCTGTTTGTAAACTGGGTGAGCTCAACGCAGCCAACGCAGACTACGTACTTCGTATTTTAAAAACGTGCACGCAATGGTGTGTTGACGGCAACGCAGACGCAATGGTTACCGCGCCCGTGCATAAAGGCACTATAAACGATGCGGGTCACGTCTTTTCCGGCCACACTGAATTACTGGCCGAACTGACTAACGCACCGCTGCCCGTTATGTTGCTATGTGCTGATTCGTTGAGAGTCGCATTGGTCACAACTCACCTGCCGTTAAGCGAAGTGAGCGCCGCAATCACACAAGAACGAATTATCGACACCCTGCAGGTGTTACGCGCCGATCTCATCTCACAGTTTGGTATCAAGCAACCGCGCATTAGCGTCTGTGGCCTAAATCCACATTCGGGTGAAGGTGGTCACTTAGGGCGTGAAGAAATTGAGGTGATTGAACCCGCGCTCGAGAAGCTTCGCAAGCAACCGGGCTGGATTCTCAACGGCCCGCTTCCGGCCGATACCCTGTTCACACCCCGACACCTGAAAGAATGTGATGCGGTCCTTGCTATGTATCACGATCAGGGACTCCCCACATTGAAATACGCCGGTTTTGGCAGCGCGGTTAACGTGACGCTTGGATTGCCGATTATCCGTACCAGCGTCGATCACGGCACCGCACTTGATCTCGCGGGTACCGGGCAGATTGACGATGGCAGCATGGCCGTTGCCATGAACCTGGCGATTGAAGGCGCCCTTGCACGGACCACCTCTTGATGAGTACGCGTCCACGTAAACGCTTTGGCCAGAATTTCCTGGAAGACGACGCCGTAATCAGTCGCATCATTGACGTCATTGACCCGCGAGAAGGAGAAACTCTCGTCGAGATTGGACCAGGGCGCGGAGCCATTACCCTGCCTTTGCTGGAGTCAGGGTGCGAGCTACACTCTATTGAACTCGATCGTGATCTGGCCCACGAATGGCGGCAGCGTTCACTGGATCGTTTCACGCTGCACGAACACGATGCGCTTCGCTTCGATTTTTCAACCGTCTCAACTGCCCCACTGCGGCTGGTGGGAAACTTGCCGTATAACATTTCAACGCCGCTGCTGTTTCACTTCATGCAATACCGACACTGCTTCACTGACTTGCATGTGATGCTGCAAAAAGAAGTCGCTGAACGCATATGCGCCGCGCCCGGCAGTAAAGCTTATGGCCGTCTGAGCGTCATGTTGTCGGTCAATTTCATGAGCGAAGTGTTATTTGACGTGCCTCCCGACGCCTTCTATCCAGAACCCAAAGTGACTTCGTCTATTATTCGCCTGGTGCCCACAGAACCAGAATACTCACTGGATAATCCAAAGGTATTTGCAGAGGTCGTAAAAAAAGCCTTTTCCATGCGACGAAAAACGCTGCGCAAAAGCTTGCAGACGCTGTGCTCAGACGCCGATTTCAGCGCGTGCGATATTGATTCAAGCCTGCGGCCCGAGGTTCTGTCGCCAGCCCAGTTCGCGCATTTGGCAAACTATCTGGCGGCTCGGCCCGAACCCGGCGCCTGACCTTTTCCGACATCTCGCCGATTTCACCGGGGGCGAGACAAAATTCAAGCTTGAATCTACAAAAAAAGCGCCACAGTGCGTTACACTGTGCGTGAGTGTTTTTCACCATAAACGCGAGCCAGCCGATGTCAGAAATCAGTGAGCACCCAATAGATGTTAGCGTCAGCGCACACTATATTGAAGGCCAGTCCGAGCCTTCGCGCAATCGCTATGTCTTCAGTTACACCATTACCATCACCAACTTTGGCAAGCGCCCTGCGCAGCTGATCTCGCGACACTGGATCATTACCGATGCCGACGGAAACCAGCAAGAAGTCCAGGGTGACGGAGTCGTAGGCGAGCAGCCCAAGATGCAACCGGGCGAAGGTTTCCGCTACACCTCTGGCGCGATTCTCAAAACCGCGGTGGGATCCATGCAGGGCAAGTACCACATGGTTGACGACGAAGGGAACAAATTCGAAGCGCCCATTGAAGCGTTTACATTGGCTGTACCTGGCTCGTTGCACTAGCAAAACTCCATGACCGTCTACGCGATTGGAGACGTGCAGGGCTGCTACACCCCTCTTCGACAACTCCTCGATAAACTTTCTTTCAACGAACACGATGATGTTCTGTGGTTTACAGGAGACCTGGTCAATCGTGGACCCGAGTCGTTACACACTCTGCGCTTTGTAAAAGAGCTCGGTACCAGCGCTATCTGCGTGCTTGGAAATCACGACTTACACCTGATCGCTTCGCACTTGAACGCACGTCACAAAGGCGGCAAGCGCGACACCTTAAGTCAGGTACTCGAAGCCGAGGATGCCGATGAGTTGGTCGACTGGTTGCAACACCTGCCGATCATTCACCACGATCCAAGCCTAAAGGCTACGATGGTTCATGCCGGCATTCCCGCGCATTGGAACCTGCGTCAGGCTGGACGACAGGCCAGAAAACTGGAGACCATTCTGCGCGGCCCTCAAGCACGTAAGCTGCTGGTCAAAAGCTACGCCTTTACACCTCAAAAGTGGTCTCACAAACTGAACAAATGGGATCGTCGGTGTTACGCACTTGGCGCTTTCACTCGCATGAGATACGTATACCCGGGTGGCAAACTGGAAATGGGTCACAAAGGATCCCCAGGAAGCCAGACACGCCGAACCATTCCATGGTTTGACGCCCCCAGGGCTCGCTGGCGCGGCGAAAATCGAATCGTCTTCGGCCACTGGGCCACGCTCGGTATTTACAAAGACGATCATGTTCTTGGACTGGACGGCGGATGCGTCTGGGGCGGGACGTTGGCCGCTGCGACTCTAACGCCAAACGAAATACAGTATACTGAGGTCCTGTGCACGACTAACTAAAGCCGGAGAGTTGGCCAAAGTTTACGACAAGAAAGCGTGCTTGGTCGTGAGTCGTAATACAAACGATCGGTAATTCGAATTTAAACCAGTCTATCCAGCATCACCTATAGGAACAATCACTATGCCGCCGGTACCACCCTTCAATTTCCAAGCATGGATTGATAAACACCGCGATCAACTCAAACCACCGGTATGCAACCGTGAAGTCTTTGACGAAGGTGAGTTTATCGTGATGGTGGTTGGTGGACCCAACTCACGCACCGACTACCACTACGACGTAGCGCCGGAGTTTTTCTATCAACTGGAAGGCGAGATGTTGTTGAAGACGATGCAAAACGGAGCCCGCGTGGACTATCCGATTCGGGCGGGTGAAATTTTCATGTTACCGGCTGAAATTCCGCACTGCCCTCAACGGTTCGCTGACTCGGTGGGACTCGTAATTGAACGCAAACGAAAACAACACGAAGAAGATGGTTTTCTTTGGTATTGCGATAACTGTGACACGAAACTGTACGAAGAGTATTTACACATTGGCGATATTGTCGACGACCTGCCGCCCGTATTCGAACGCTTCTTCGGTAACATCGAAGCGCTTACCTGCCGCCAATGTGGCCATGTTCACGAAGCGAATACCGCAAGCTGACAGCGCCGCCAAAGAGGGACACATCGCATGGGATTACTCAGATTAGCCAATTCCAGTCTTCACATGACCGGAGCCGTTGCCGATCTGTCTATATCGGTACAGTTCGACGGCCCACAGCCTAGTCACTTCGGAGCGCTTCCGGCACAGGCGGAACCCATGCGAGCCGACGGCTTTACGGGCGACACGCGACAAGGTGGCAGCTGCAACGCAGAACGTATCACCCTTAACCCGCACTGCAACGGAACGCATACCGAGTGTGTAGGGCACCTGACTACCGACCGGGTCTCTATTAACGACGTATGTCCGGCGCTACCACTGTATTGCGCGCTGGTAACGGTTGAGACTCAGTCAGTTGTTTATGAAGGCACCAAGGCGATGGCGATTACTCCTGATGTATTGGGCCTGGCAGTAAAAAAGCAGTTTGTACGCGCTCGTAAACTGACCGGCTCTACGCCTACAGCGCTGGCTATTCGCACGCTTCCGAATGGACAGGACAAACAGGAAAAACACTATACTTCCACAGCCGACAGTCCTTATATCGAACCGTCAGCCGTCGAGTGGATGGTGCGACAGGGTATCGATCATTTGTTGGTCGACTTACCCTCAATTGATCCGTATTCAGATCAGGGAAAGCTGGCTGCGCACCGCGTGCTGTTCGGGCTTCCCGCCCACGAGGAGTGTCCCGTACCCTCGCTTGCCGATGCATCACGATCGCACACCACGATCACAGAATTGATTTATGTGCGCGATGAAATTGACGACGGTCTTTATTTGCTCAATCTGCAAATCCCGGCGTTTAGCCTGAATGCAGCACCGAGTCGCCCCTTGCTTTACGCGCTGGAGTCAGCATGAATATCGAATCGCTACACACGCAAGCCGAGACTCTCGACGCACAAGACGAGTTGGCAAGCTATCGTGAACAATTTTACTTGCCTAAGTCGAAGCATGGCCACGCACAAACGTACCTGTGCGGCAACTCACTCGGACTTCAGCCCAGAAGTGTTCCTGACTACATTCAGCAGGAGCTTCTCGACTGGCAAAACCTCGGAGTCGAAGGACACTTTCACGCTGAGCGGCCGTGGATGCCCTATCACGAACTGCTCACCGCACAGATGGCCCGCGTAGTAGGCGCGCTGCCGGATGAAGTCGTGTGTATGAATTCCCTCACGGTCAATCTGCATTTAATGATGGTCAGTTTCTATCGTCCGACCGATGCACGTTACAAAATCATTCGTGAGCGCGGCGCCTTTCCGTCAGACTGCTACGCTATCGACTCACAGCTGCATTTTCACGGGCATAATCACGATGCATTAATCGAACTCACCCCGCGAGAGGGCGAGGACGGGTTACGCACTGAAGATATTCTGGAGTGCATTGAGCGTAACGCAGACGAAACCGCTCTAGTTCTACTACCCGGAGTGCAGTACTACACCGGGCAGGTTCTCGACGTTCCAACAATTACCCGCAGGGCTCGCTCCTTGGGGTGTACGGTCGGCTGGGATTTAGCGCACAGCGTGGGTAATGTGATGCTTGAACTGCACAACTCGGACGCCGATTTTGCCGTATGGTGTAATTACAAATATATGAACTCAGGCCCGGGTGCCATTGGCGGTTGTTTTGTCCACGAAAGACATCACAATACGAAGCGACCGCGGTTTGCCGGCTGGTGGGGTCAGGACAAAGCCAGCCGCTTTAAAATGGGCCCGGACTTTACACCTATTCAAACGTCGGAAGGCTGGCAGCTCTCTAACCCGCCTATCCTGGCCATGGCGCCGCTACTGGCGTCACTGGCCGTGTTCGATAAAGCCGGACTGCCAAAACTTACTGCCAAAGCCCGGCTACAAACGCAAATGGTCATCGACTACCTACACGCGCACTTCCAAGACAGCATTGAACTGATCACCCCAACACAGAACCCTGCCGATCGCGGTGGCCAGCTGTCACTGCGAATCGCAAAGCACGGCAAACGTGTACAGCAGGCTCTAATTGAAGCTGACGTCATTTGCGACTGGCGTGAACCAGACTGCATTCGCATTGGGTTTGCTCCGCTTTACAACAGCTTCACCGACGGCGTGCGATTTTTACGCATTCTTCATCGAGTTCTCGATCATGTCTGAACACATCACTATTGCCGGGGCAGGACTTGCCGGTTCGCTGCTGTCCATCTATTTGGCCAAACGCGGCCACACCGTGACGGTTTTCGAACGCCGACCCGATATGCGCCAACAGCGACTCGACGCCGGTCGTTCCATAAATCTGGCACTTGCCAATCGCGGCCTGCGCGCTCTCGAAGCCGTTGGTCTGGCCGACGCTGTACGGGATCAATTGATTCCAATGCAGGGTCGCATGCTGCACGAACCGGGCATGGAGCCCGTTCTACAGCCCTATGGCAAAGATGAACACGAAGTCATTTACTCCGTGTCACGGCCAGGCCTCAATGCGCTGCTCTTAAACGAAGCTGAAAAGCACGGCGTGAACGTTCGTTTCAACCAGACACTCGTGGAGCTCAATGCGGACCAGGGCTTGATGAAACTGACCGACCGCGAATCTGGACGCGACTACGAACACACCGCTTCCCCTCTTATTGCTACCGACGGTTCCGGGTCTCTTTCCAGGCGCACATTGGGGTTCATGCCTGGCAGTTCGTCGTCCGAAGAGTATCTGGAACACGGTTACAAAGAACTCACCATTCCGGCTGGCAAGAGCGGCGAGTTCTTGATTGAAAAAAACGCGCTGCATGTTTGGCCTCGAAGTGGCTACATGTTAATTGCTCTGCCCAACCTGGACGGTAGCTTTACGGTTACTCTCTTTATGCCGCGAGAAGGGAAAACCAGTTTCGAAAGTCTCAACTCCGAGGGCGCAGTAAACGCGTTCTTCAGCGAAGTGTTTCCAGATGTCATGGACGTCATGCCGCAGCTGGGCAAAGAGTTCTTTACAAACCCGACCGGTCGCCTGGTTACTGTTCGATGCAATCCGTGGCACCACAAGAACAAAGTATTGCTACTGGGTGATGCGGCTCACGCGATTGTGCCGTTTCACGGCCAGGGCATGAACTGTGCGTTCGAGGATTGTTACATCTTCGATAAAATCCTCGGCGAGGGAAATGCAGAGTCGCCGGACTGGCGTGCGGTTTTCGCGTTGTTCGAAGCTCGCCGTCGCCACAACGCCAATGCCATCGCTGATCTTGCGCTCGACAACTACATCGTCATGCGCTCAAGCGTAAGAGATCCGCGTTTTCATTTAAAAAAGACGCTATCTTTCGAACTCGAGCGTCGTTTTCCCACTACGTTTATTCCACGCTATTCAATGGTCATGTTTCATCACGTTCCCTACGCAGCTGCACTCCAAAGGGGCGTCATTCAGGAGCGGCTTCTCGAACAGCTAATCGGGTCCCACGACAGCCTTGATCACATTGACTATAAGGCCGCCGAAAAATTACTCGCAACCGAACTTGGCGAAGTACCTCCCGGTGATTAAACAATTTCGCGACATTGACTGGAACTCTTGGCAGCCTACTGAGAAGGCTACCTTGATGTTTGTTATAGACAACGATGAGGTACTACTGATTCGGAAAAAGCGTGGTTTGGGCGCAGGCAAGATTAACGGTCCGGGCGGAAGACTTGAAGCTGGAGAAACAATTGAACAGTGCGCTGTTCGTGAAACTCAGGAAGAGCTGGGTGTGACGGCGATAAAGCCCATGTTACAAGGTCGACACAAATTTCAGTTTAGCGACGGCTACGCCCTTGAAGTATTCGTGTACTGCACCACAGAGTATTCGGGGAACGCTATTGAAACCGAAGAAGCCATTCCATTGTGGACACCGATAAACGCGATTCCATACGAAGAAATGTGGGAGGACGACCGCATTTGGCTACCGAAAATGTTTGCAGGTCAATTTTTTGATGGCCGCTATCTGTTCGACAAAGACAAAATGCTCGGTTACGAGCTTGATCACATTTCGTCAACGGATCACTTACTCGACTCTCATTGACTCTTGCTGACTCTTATTGACATGAGGGCCCGAACACAAGTTGCGATAGCCAAGCCACCGATTCAAGCTTTTAACTGCCCGAACCGGTGGCGATAACACGAGTTAGACTATCGGGTCTTCCGATACAACAGGCCAGGTAAAGCCAAACTTGGCTCCTTTGCCCTCGACAGACTCCACGAACACTCTGCCACCGAACTTTTCGACTATCCGTTTGACCAGAGTCAATCCAATTCCGGTACTTTCGTAAGTGTCTTTGCTGTGCAAAGTCTGGAACATATCGAAGATACGCAAGTGGAATTCGGGTCGGATTCCGGGGCCGTTGTCACTAACTGAAAAGGTGTGGAACTCATCGTCGCATTCGTAGCCTATATCAATTTTCAGTTCATCGGGCTTGAGATGAAACTTGGCTGCATTAGATATTAAATTACTGAACACTTGCTCGAACATAACCGGGTCGGTACGCAGAACGGGTAAGTCTTCCGGCAAGTTGAGTTTACGACCAACCTCCAGCTGCTGATCAATCGCGACATCGGCCAGGAGTTCTTTCACATCGACATCTTCAAAGGTGGCCCCTACAGAGTCCACTCTCGAGTAATCGAGCACACCGCTAATTAATCCTTCCATGCGGGTAGCCTGACGTGCCAATCGCACAAGGTTGCCACGTATGGCCCGAGCCTGCGAGGTTTCTACGTCCAGAATGCCCTCAAGGTCTTCTTCCATGAAGGTCACCAGTGTCGCGATACCGCGCAGCGGTGCTTTCAAGTCGTGAGAGGTAATGTACGCAAACTGCTCAAGGTGGTCGTTACTCTTTGCCAACTGCTCGTTAATCTCTTTGAGCTCGGTTTCCTGAGATCGAAGCTGATCTTGATCCAGTCTCGCTTGGTCAACGTCTCGCGCCGAGCCGACCATTCTAATAACCTTGCCCGCGATGTCACGAACGGCTTTACCCTGTAAGTGGAACCAACGGTAGTCGTTATCGAAGGTTTGCAGGCGAAGTTCAATATTAAAGTCTTGTTCGTCAGCGAAGTGAGCTTTGAACAGTGCAGTAAGTGCCTCGCGGTCATCACTATGGACAATCGTTGGTTTATCAAACGATAATTTTTCGGGCGTTGAAGCCGGGTAACCCAAAAGCTCGTGAAACTTGGCAGACCAGTTTTGTTCACCACTGAGGAAGTCCCAGTCCCAAATGCCAATTTCCGATCCTTGCGTCGCCAATACAAAGGTTTTGTTCTCCTTCTTGAGCATTTCGACGTCACTAATATCGACCCATGTCGACCGACTCTGGGTGATGTTTCCGTCGCTGTCACGCACCGCATCGACGTTGAGCAAAACCGGAATGCGCTTACCCTCTTTTGACATTAGCGTAAGCTGTCGAGACGCAACAAAGCCTGTTTTAACAAATGCGTCGAACGTTTCCTGGGCGTCAGCGTGACTGTCCGGGTGGTACAGGTTGAACACTTTCATGCCGACCAATTCAGCTTTGGAATAGCCAGTCTTTAGCGCCAGTCGATTATTGCACTTTATAATGGAAGCATTTAGAGGACTGATCGACGCATACATGTCAGGTGCATTTTCATACAGATCCTGATACTCAGCCGTACGCACACCCAGCTCGGCCGTACGTGCCTCAACCAGTGCTTCAAGAGTATCCCGACTGGACTCGACGGCATCGAGATAGTGTTGACCATCGGTCATATCGGTAACGTAGAGGCGGACCACCGTTCCATTCGCACTCGGTACAGAGCTCACGCTAATTTCCACACT